>CAJFVX010000001.1 GCA_904420585.1 Candidatus Howiella intestinavium
GCTGGAGACGCGGCTTGTGCTCAACGGCAGCGAATTGGGAGAGCTGCCCAAAATCTCCGGCATGACCAGCACCCAGAGGCTGGTGGGGTGGTTCGATAACATCGAGTATACAGGCGACCCGTACACGGCGGATACCATCATCCGAAGCGATACGGATATCTATCTCTACCCGCATATCGGCGAGAAGCTGGAGATTGGCGTTACGGCGGACCTGTTTACGCCATATGAAAAAGATTACAATCGCTATCCTGCTCTGCTTAAAATGCCGGAAATTTTCAGCTCCGCGGATTTTTACCGCAAGGGATTTTATACGCAGGATGTGCAGGTGCTGGTCCGCGAACAGGGCGCGGCCGTCACGGAAGAATGGACCGAGGTGGAGGATCCTTACCTTTTATACAGCGATGGCTGGCCGGTGCATGCAGGCGTTTACGACGTGCGCATCGTCTGGCCGGGGAACGAGAACTATAAGCCGGTGGACCTCTACCTGGAGGGGTATATCCGTATCAACAAGGCGCCCTTCCCCACTACGGACGGAGCCCCTCTTTCCATACCGGTATTACAGGGAGGCTATGATTCTGTATCGGTATCTCTGCCGAAAAATTTCGACCGCTACTCCTTTACCGAGGATAACCAGGTGACCATAAAGCTGCGGTACATGCAGGAAAATATGAACTTCGCGGATTACGCCACCTATACCATGCCGATTTTTGACGGCCAGTATATGACACATAGCAAATATCTGTATACCTGTACATTCGATCGCGATGAATTGGTCAATCCTGCGGATGGCCTGAAGTTCGGCGGCACTCTCCTGGTCAGTGCGTGCCTGGAAATCTCCGATGGCTCCGACTACTACGGCACCACGACAGGTTATGGCCTGGGCGGTCTGCTGTACCCCACTATAGATATGATGAATTCGTCTGCAAGGACGGCGCAGGCGGCTTCTCCGCAGGCGGTGCAGCTCTCTGCGCAGACGGTCTCTGCACAGACGACCCAGGCGGCCTCTCCGCTCAATAACGAGACCGAGCCTGTCGACGACGGCAGCCTGCGGCTTACGGGCGAGGACGTCAAGACCATGGCGGGCAAAACCTTCGGCATAACCCTCAGCCTTGACAACCTGGACAGCAGCACGGGTGTGTGGGGCCTTATGGCGGAACTGGATTATAAAGGCGCACCCTTTGAGATGATCGGCTATTCCGCAGGCAGCGCCTTCCCCAAGGAAGGCTTTACCATGCACGACGACTGGAGCACCGACCCCTATCGGTTCGTCGTGTCCAACACCACCCGGACGGACATCACCTCAGAGGAGGCCGTGATTACCATCTGGTACAGGGTGAAGGATGACGCCCAACCGGGTCACTATCCGGTGACGGTCGCCCTGCCCGACGCCGTCAGGGCCGCAGGGGAGAAGGTTCCGTCACAGAGTACGGAAATTGACGTGTGGGTCGCCACGGACGGCGAATTCACAGCCCAGGATCCCGAGATCAAACTGACGGCGGAGGATGACTATGTCTACACCAAGGGCAACACGGCCGACATGGTCTACGTCAACGGCAGCGTATCGGACGGCGGCACCCTTTCCTATCAGTGGTATGTCTATACCGACAGCCAGGAAAACAGCACGCCGGTAAACGGCGCCGCAGCCCCCCAATTTACGCCGCCAACCGATACGGCCGGCATCTTCTACTACTATTGCCGGGTGACCAACACCCTCTCCACGATTGCCGGAGAAAAGACGGCGTATACCGATACCGACAGCGTAAGGGTGGAGATACTGGAGGAAGAGTCCCTCGTCCTTCTCGACGGCAACCGAGGCACTTTTGGCGGCGGTGTGTCCGGCAAAGGTCTGTTCACCAAAAACGGAAGGCTGCCGGACTTGGGCCAGTATATCCCCACGCGGGAAATGCATGAGTTTATCGGCTGGTATACGCAGGAGGAAGGCGGCCAGCGGGTCGACAGCGATGCGGTGTTCCGGGAGGACACGACCCTCTACGCCCACTGGGCGGCGACCGGGGAGCTGACCCACGCGCAGGCGCCGGAGATCACCTGGGTAACGAAATCTGTCAAGACCGAGGTAAACGATATCAGCAACGGCCTTTATGTCGAGGCTGATTCGCCGGACGGCGGCCGCCTCTCCTATCAGTGGTACCGAAGCGACACGGCCAGCAACGAAAACGGCACCCTTATCGAGAACGCCGAGTATTACCGATATGCGCCGGACACCTCGCAGGAGGGGATCGTCTACTACTACTGTGTGGTGACCAACACCAACACCTCTGTTACCGGCAACTGGACCGCCACGACCAAAACAGAAGCCATCCCGGTCTATACCGGCACGGTGTATGTCACGCTGAATGCCCAGGGCGGCAGCGTGAATCCCGATAAGGTTCCCCTGGCGATTACCCGTGCCAGCACCGGCGAAATCGGGATTGACGGATACCTGCCGATCCCCGAAAAAGAAGGCTATGCCTTCATGGGCTGGTACACCGAGCCGGAGGGCGGCAGGCAGATGACGCAGTACGATGCTTTCGAGAACGCCACCACCCTCTATGCCCGGTGGAGCCCGGACGCCATCACGCCCGTCATCGCCGACCAGCCGGACAATGTGGACGACCAGATGATCAACACCGAAATCTTTCTGCCGATGACGGTATTGACTCCCACCGACGGCGGCACCCTTTCCTATCAGTGGTACCGCTGCAAGGAGGACGGCACCGGAGCGCAGCCCGTGGAAGGAGCCACAGAGGAAACCTTCATGGGCGTGGCCGATGAGACAGGCAGCTTCTACTACTACTGCGTGGTGACCAATACCAACAAAAACGTGAGCGGCAGCCAAACGGCTTCTGTGCGGAGCGATATCGCCCGGGTGACCGTTGTGGCGCCCACAGGCGTCGCAGACGCCATGGCGCCGTGGCTTAACTGGGCGGTCCTCAACGACGCCACATACGGCAAGGGCGCGCAGGTGGACGATCTGGTTTATTCCGCATTTGTAAACGACGGCGGCCTGCTGACCTACCAGTGGTACGTAAGCTCCGACGAAACCAGCGCCGGCACAGCCATAGACGGCGCTACCCAAAGCACCTTCACGCCGCCCACAGATGCGGCCGGAACCTTCTATTACTACTGCGTGGCGACCAACACAAACGAGTACGCCTCCAATAACAAAACGGCCCATACCGTCTCGGGCAGAGCCAAGATTACCGTTGTGGATGCTGAGGCTCCCGTTATCACCGCCCAGCCGGCCAGCGCGACCTACAGGGAAGGCGATACGGCCGTGCCGCTGACCGTAGAGGTGGAAGCCCCGGAAGGCTGCAGCCTCACCTATCAGTGGTACGAGGGCTATATCGAGGATGGCGCTGCCGTGGCCGGCGCTGACCAAAACAGCTTTGTGCCTGCTGTACAGATGGAACCGGATGAAGACTACATGTCCATATACAACTACTTCTGTGCAATCACCGCCGCCTACCCCGACGGCAAGACGCTGACCCTCTATTCACAGACTGCGAGTATCACGGTCATCGATCCTTCCAGCGGGGAGTACGTCATCACCTTTGCCCCCAACGGCGGCAGCGTTTCTGAAATTTCCATGTCTACCGTGAACCAGCTGCTCCTGTATATGCCTGTGCCTGAGCGTATGGGCTACGACTTCGACGGCTGGTATACGGAAAAAGAAGGCGGCACCCATGTCACCGTGGACAATCGGATCTATTCGGGGGACGAGACTCTCTATGCCCACTGGGTTGACAACGGCCGGCCGGTGTACGCCCAATCTCCCGTCATTACGGCCCAGCCGGAAAACGCCCAATACTTCGCGGGCGATCCGGCGGCTCCCCTGACTGTGAAGGCAGATGTGACCGACGGCGGAACCCTTTCCTACCAGTGGTACCAGAGCACCGACGGCAGTACCACCGGCGGAATCCAGGTGGGTACAAACAGTCCCAGCTTCACGCCCGATACATCCGCCGAGGGCACCTATTACTACTACTGCGTGATAACCAATACCAACGACACGGCGTACAACCCGACCGCCACGGCCAAAACGGAAGCGGCCTGCATTAAGGTAACGGCCAAAACCCATACCCATACGCCCATTCCGGTTGCAGGCAGGGACGCCACCTGCACCCAGGCCGGCAGCAAGGCTTATTACACCTGCGACTGCGGCATGTCCTTTGCGGACGAGGGCTGCACCAGGGCGATCACCGATGTGGACACCTGGAAGGTCATCCCGGCCCTTGGCCACAGCTTCGGGGCGTGGGAAAGGGTGACCGAAGCCACCTGTACGGCAACCGGTCAAGAAAAACGCACCTGTTCCCGCTGCGGGGCCGAGGAGACGCGTGAAACCGAAATGACGGCGCATGCGTGGTCCGACAGCTATCTGGGTGAAAACGCGGATCCGCAGATGCATTACCATGTATGTGAGGTCTGCGGCGAAAGAGATGAAGGGGCGGAACACAGCTGGAACGTGGATGCCGCCACAGAGCAGACCGATAAGCATTGTACCGTGTGCGGCTATGTGGCCGAAGCGCAGATTGGGCATACCCATCAGGGCACCCTGGTGGAGGGCAAGGACGCCACCTGCACCGAGGCCGGCAGCAAGGCTTATTACACCTGCAGCTGCGGCATGTTCTTTGCGGATGAGGGCTGCACCAGGGCCATCGTCGATCTGCATAGCTGGAAAACCATTCCCATGCTGGAGCATGACTTTGAAGACGGGAAATGCACCGTCTGCGGTGCAGCGGATCCGGACTATGAATCCGCCCAACCGTCGCAGCCGACCAATCCCGGCGGCAGCAAGACCGAAAGTCCGCGGACCGGAGACAGCAGCCTCGCGCTGTGGATCGCCGTGCTGTTCGTATCCGGCGGTGTGATGGCGCTGACGGTCAAGAGAAAAAAGCGGGCGGGATAACCAAAGCGCTGAAAAGGGTAGAGGAATATGGAACAGCTAATTTAGACTGTCCCATGCCTCTACCCTCGTTTTATATGAATAGAGGCCGGAATTTGGAACGGAGAAATGAGACATCCAAATTCCGGCCTTTTTCTATGCAAAAATGAAAATGGTCCTGTTGCGAACTCGGAATTTTCATTTTATTGGGAGTTCCTTTTTCTTAGCCCGGTATTCCTGCTCTTTTTGCGCTTTCGTTTTTCGCGCTTGCCGGTGCTCCTTTTCATGGGTGATGTATTTTCTCCCGCAGCAGTTCCGTCCTGATTCTTTGGATCAGGGCGGACAATTTCTTTAACAGCCAGCAGTTGAATCAGTTGGTATAGTTCAAGCATCCGGGGCGCTCCTTTCTGTTTGCTATGCATTTTAATTATACCACATTCCGCAACCGGCATTGTACTTTTTTTCGGCGCCGGATTACAATAGTGACAGAAAACGAGGTGACCTGAGAGTGCTGAAAAGGAAAAAGGGCTTGCTTGGCCTGCTGCTTTCGGCCTTGGTATTCTGTCTTACCGCCTGCGGCGTTACCGGCGCCGCTCCTCCTTCTGTTTCACAGGACGGATCCGCGGCGGATGCGGATACAACTCTTGCATTCGAATCGGAGGGAGAGATAAATACGGGCACAGCTCCACCCGCGCCGCCGGACATTGCGGTGGGGACGCAGATACAGCGCGGCTTTCTCAACGACAATATTCTGCATACGGCGGAACACGGTGATATTCATTACAGCAGCTATATTCCGGAGACCTACGACGGCAGCGAACCGTATGCGCTGTTTATCACACTGCCGGGCTGGGAAGGGCTGTATTTCCAAGGCGTTGGGGCCAATATGGCGGAAGATTTCGGCACAGAGGCTTTGAAATACAAGGATAAAATGATCGTCCTTTCCACACAGCTGAACGACTGGGGCGAAACTTCCGCCGATATGACCATCGCCCTGACGGAATATTTCCTTGCGCATTACAACATCGATCCGGAAAGGGTGCATCTGCACGGAATGTCCGGCGGCGGGGAAACCGGTTCGCTGGTGATGGGAAAGCGCCCGGAGCTGTATGCGGCTTACCTGGCCACCAGCACCCGTTGGGACGGCGAACTGGAAGTTTTGGCGCAGGCACAAACCCCGGTTTATCTGGCCATCGGCGAGGACGACAGTTACTACGGCTCCGACTCCTTGAAGCAGGCATATCAGACCCTCCACGGCCTTTATGCGGAACAGGGGCTGACCGAAGAGGCGATCGACGGGATTTTGGTCCTCGATGTGAAAGACCAGGCATATTTTTCGCAGCGGGGATATACCGACCAGCACGCCGGAGGTCAGGCCTTTGCCCACGACGAAACGGTCATGGGATGGCTGTTCAGCCAATAGCGGCTGGAAAGGCGGCAAACAATATGAAACAAAGAAAATGGAAACATGGATTTCGGATAGCCGCCCTCCTCTTGACCCTGCTGGTTTTTTCCGGATGTTCCAACAGCACAGTTTCGAATAACACACAGGCAGGTGAAAGCACTGTGCCGTCACAAATCAACCGGGAGACATCCGCCGCATCCCCGGCACTTCAGGAAGAATCCGAGGTGCGGGACGGCACCCACGAGGATACGCTGGCCACGCCGTCCGATTTTCCGGCAAGCTATGATTACGGCAGCGGGCGTTACACCGACTGGGATTACAGCGGTATGCGTCGCCGCCTGCCGGAACCGGAGGGCGGCGAGACCGTCTTGCACGCGGTTCCTGATCCCGCCAAAATCCAAGCCTTCTATCTGTGGGAGAAAGGGAATTTCCCGGCCCGCACGGAGGTCACCAGAACCAATTTTGATCCTGTGGGTTTCCGTCCCTATCTCACCGCCATCCCGGTGCGGGCGGGTACGCAGATAAAAGGTGCTGTGGTGCTGCTGGCGGGCGGGGCCTTTCGGGTGCGCGCCAATTACACCGACACCCTGCCTACCGCCGCCCACCTGCGGGAACTGGGATATCAAACCTTTATCGTGGACTACCGCCTGCGCCCCTACACCCAGGAGGAAGGCGCCCTGGACGTGGCCCGGGCCGTGCGCTTCATCCGCAAAAACGCCGGCATTTACGGAATTGACCCCGATGATATCGCCGTCATGGGCTATTCCGCCGGAGGGATCCAGGCCGGAGAGTTTTTCCTCCATTATGACGAGAATGTCCTGCCCACAGCCTTGGACCCGTACTACATCCCGGATGAACTGGATGAGGTTTCAGCCCATGCGTCCGCCTGCGGCATGATCTATTCCTTTTACGGGCGGCTCAGCGTAGCCTCCATGGATGCGGAAGCACTGCGGGAAGGGGACCTCCCGCCTACCTTTTACTGCTACGGGACGGAGGATCCCTTTTACCGGCAATTCGAGGCCCAGTACGGCCTGATGCAGGACATGGGCATTGTCACCAAGCGGATCGTCTTGCAGGGCTGGCCCCACGGCTTTGGCGGCGACGGCGGCTGGGTGGAGGATTACGCTCGGTGGCTGGAACAGGTATTTTCGCTGCGTTAACGGAAAAGCATTTCGCTGCATCCGTTTATCATAAACCATCATAATATACGGAAAGGAAGCGGTATCATGGAATTTGTCACTTTAAACAATGGCGTCAAAATGCCCTTGGAGGGCTTCGGGGTGTTTCAGGTGCCCGACCCGGCCCAGTGCGAGCAGGCGGTGCTGGATGCTATCGCCACCGGCTGCCGGCTCATTGATACGGCGGCGGCCTACATGAATGAGCAGGCTGTGGGGGCAGCCGTCGCGAAGTGCGGCGTACCCCGGGAGGAGCTGTTCATCACCACCAAGCTGTGGGTGCAGGACGCCAGCTGCGAGGGGGCTAGGAAGGCTATCGAAACCTCTTTGAAAAACCTGGGCCTGGACTACATAGACCTGTACCTGCTCCACCAGCCCATGGGCGACTATATCGGCGCGTACCGGGCCATGGAGGAAGCTTACCGGGAAGGCAGGCTGAAAGCCATCGGCGTGTGCAACTTCTACCCCAACCGGCTGGCTGACCTGTGCGAAACGGTGGAGGTGACGCCTGCCGTCAACCAGGTGGAGCTGCACCCCTTCTTCCAGCAGGAGAACGCTCTGGCGCTGATGAAGGAATACGGCGTCGTGCCGGAGGCATGGGGCCCCTTCGCCGAGGGCAAGCACGGTATTTTCACCCATCCGGTTTTGACCGCCATCGGCAATAAGTACGGCAAGACCGCCGCTCAGGTAGCGCTGCGCTGGAATGTGCAGCGGGGCGTTGTGGTGATCCCCAAGTCCGTCCACAAGGAGCGCATGGAGCAGAATATGAATATCTGGGATTTCCGGCTCAGCGATGAGGACATGGCGCAGATTGCCAAGCTGGACATCGGCCGCAGCGAGATCGTGGACCACAGCGATCCCGGTTTTGTCAAGATGCTCCACAGCATGAAAATCCATGCGTAAGGAGGGGTATGGCTGATGAACCAAGAACTTCTGGAGACTTCCAACCAGTTCTGGAACGCCATGGAGCACGCGGACGAGACGGGGATGCGGCGGTATGCCGACCCCAACTGCAACTTTGTCCACATTGGCGCGACCTGCAAACTGGATAAGGAAATCGGGTTTTACACCAGCAAAACCTTCCAGCCCACGGATATCACCTTTCACAGCAAAACAGCGGAGGTGTTCGGGACAACCGGCATTGTTCTCACCGACTGCGATTACAGCCTGCTGCTTGACGGACAGGAGACTACCCATCACTTTATGGTGACAGAGGTCTATAGCAAGGCGGCAGATGAATGGAAGCTGGTCGCCTTCTCCTTTACGGCGTTGGTCTATTAAGAAAACAGCAGGAGAAACTTTTTGAGCAGAAAGACACAAAAGGCCGCCGGGTGTTTTGCCTGCCGGCCTTTTGCACCGAAAGGAGAGCCTGCGATGCAAAGCGTAACGCTTTATAATGGTGTGGAAATGCCGATGCTCGGGTATGGCACCCTGCAAATTACAGACCGCGCGCAATGCGAACAATGTGTGAGCGACGCCCTGGCCTGCGGCTATCGTCTGATTGATACGGCGGCCGCTTATGGCAACGAGCAGGCGGTAGGCGCTGCTGTGAAGAAATCCGGGATTGCACGCCGGGAGCTGTTTATCACTACCAAGCTGTGGATACAGGACGCGGGATATGACAGTACGCGCAAGGCCTTTGAAACCTCCCTGAAGAATCTGGGGCTGGACTATATCGACTTATATTTGATCCATCAGCCCTTTGGCGATTATTACGGCGCCTGGCGGGCGATGGAAGGGCTGTATGCAGAATCAGCCGTGCGGGCCATCGGAGTCAGCAACTTTTCCCCTGAACGCCTGGTGGATCTGTGCATGAATCAGGAAATCAGGCCCATGGTGAACCAAATAGAAATCCATCCCTTTTATCAGCAGAGAGAAGCGCTGCAGGTTATGGAAACATATGGCGTCATGCCGCAGGCCTGGGGCCCTCTGTCGGAGGCGCAGAAGAATATCTTTCAACACAAGACGCTGATAAAAATCGCGGAAAAGCACGGGAAAACCACTGCCCAGGTAATCCTCCGCTGGCACGCGCAGCGGGGAATCCCCGCCATTCCAAAAACCGTCCATAAAGAGCGAATGGAGGAAAACCGAAATATTTTTGACTTTTCTCTGCGCGGCAGGGAGATGGAATCGATTGCCGCCATGGATCTTGGGCACAGCGAAATTATCGACCACCGCTGCTTTTACACGGCCCGGCAGCTCAACAGCGTAAAAATTCATGGGTAAAATAACAAGGGCAAAAATGGAGGCCGAAGGCAATAACCGAGCCCCGTTTTTCGATGAAATATTCGAAAAGCGGGGCTCCTTTTATGCCCTGGACCTGATAAACCGAGTTTTGTTTGAATTGCTGATTTGCTCGTACCTGGTGAAAATGTAAAATAATGAAGAAAGATATTTCCTGGCAAACAGCTCTGAAAAGCGGGCGGAATGGTTGAACCGGGTCGGATAGGAAATAGTCATTCCCTGTATGATTGAGATTTTCTCTACAAATGAGTTGTTAAATTCTGTTTTTTAATAAGATATACTGTCAATAGAAAGAGGTGCTGCTTTCGGCAGTAATGAAGGAGAGATAATATGAAGCTGCATATTGGTGATACAATAAGACGTTTGAGAAAAGAAAAGGATATTACACAGGATGAACTGGCGGATATTCTGGGCGTTTCATATCAGTCGGTGTCGCGCTGGGAAACCGGCATTTGCTATCCGGACATAGAATTGCTTCCCGTGATTTCGGACTTTTTCGGCGTGACCGCAGATAAACTTCTCGGAGTCAGCGAAAACATCGAGCGGGAAAAAACTGCACAATATCTGTCCCGTTTTCAGCAGGCGATCAGCCAGGGTAAAGTTTATGACTGCATTGCTATTGCGCGGGAGGGGGTTGCAGAATACCCGAACAACTTTGCATTGCTGAATAAATTGATGTATGCATTGTTTATTGCGGGAGATGATGACGGCAACATTCCCGAATGGAAAGAAAACATGGAAAAGTACGATGCGGAAATCACGGCTTTGGGTGAAAGAATTATGAAATACTGTCCGGATCAGGCTCTTCGCCTGGAGGCCACAGCCAGACTTGCTTTCAACCACTGTGAAATGGGAAGAAAGGAAATTGGCAGAACTATCTATGAATCCCTGCCGCCGGCCGCATTCTGTAAAGAAAATCATATATGGCGGAGTTTGGCTGACAATGAAAGGCTTCCTTTTTTGAGAAACAGAATAAAGCAAAACTATGAAGCATTGAGAAGTTCTATATGGTTATTGGCAGATTCCGGCTGTATTTCGGATGCGCAGTCCGCTGCTGCGATAAAAAAGATATTTGAACTTGAAGAAATTGTGTATGACAGCACCGCCGCGCCGGAGGGCTGGGGCGCTGCCAGGCTGCAGGTGGATATTGCAAAACTATATGCAAGACTCGATAATATTTCAGAAGCTGTTGAACATCTGAAAGTCGGGGCAGCAGCGGCCAAATCATTTGACAAACGCCCTGAAGAGCGATTTTTTTCCAGTGTATTACTCGGAGATATTACTGCCAGGAAAATCGATTTTGAAACCTCGGACACAAGACCTCTTTGCGAGATCATGCGCGATAAATGGCTGCTGTCCCCGGAGTTTGATAAACTTCGCAGCACGGATGCATTCAAAGAAGTCTTAAACATTCTGCGCTAATCCATGAGAATCCGAAGCTCTTATCCGAAAGCGGCTGTTTGCCGCTTTCATGACGCGCTCCTCACAAAGGGGGCGCGTTTTGTTTTGCACACAGAGCCGGCAGGATTCTTTTGCCAAACCGCCCGCAAGGGTTGCAATTCTGCCCTCTATCCCTTATACTAAATAAGGTTACCATAATGGAAAAAACGACAGAATTATGAAAACTAAAGCCGGCGGATACCAGGTGCAATCCGGCTTTGTAATCATTTGTAACTTTTTTGTGATTTTTTCGTGGAAAGCCTTGCATTATAGGACGAGTTTGTGTAAAATGAATATGTGTTGATAGAATCATTATGGGAACTGATCAAAAATCTGACCTGTTCCATAAGTAAAGAGGGGAAGAAGTACTATGTCGAATCGGCTGTTTCAAGGCGTTATCCATCAGATGCGGGAGGCTATTGACCGCACCATTGGCGTAATGGATGAAAACTACACCATCATTGCCTGCAGCGAACTGGGCCGGATCGGGGAAACGCAGGATATGAACATGGCCGCGGTCTCCGGTACAGAGACCTTTGTGCGCGGACAGTATACCTACAAGCCCTTCGGCAGCCCCCAGCATCCGGAGTATATCCTTTTTGTGGAGGGCAACGACGCCCAGGCGGGGAAGTACGCCGCCATGCTGGCCATTGCCCTGAGCAGCATCAAATATTATTATGATGAGAAGTATGACCGGGGCAACTTTATCAAGAATATCATTCTGGACAATATCCTGCCCGGGGACATCTATCTGAAAGCCCGGGAGCTGCGGTTCAACAGCGACGTGACCCGGACGGTGATTTTAATCCGGGTGACCACCCGCAACGACGTGTCGGTGTACGACATTGTGCAGAACCTGTTCCCGGACAAGAACAAGGATTTTGTCATCAACATCAACGAAACCGATATCGCCCTGGTCAAGGAGACCAAGGCCAATATCGATTCCAAGGATTTGGAAAAGCTGGCCCGTTCCATTGTGGACACCCTGACCGGCGAGTTCTACACCCACGCGGTGGTGGGCATCGGCACCACAGTGGAGGGGCTCAAGGATCTGGCCAAGTCCTTTAAGGAGGCCCAGGTGGCCCTGGAAGTGGGCAAGGTCTTCGATACCGAGAAGACCATCGTCAGCTATGACAATCTGGGCATCGCCCGCCTGATTTACCAGCTTCCCACCACCCTTTGCGAAACCTTCTTAAAGGAGGTCTTCAAGCGGGGTTCCATCGAGAGCCTGGATCAGGAGACCCTCTTCACCATCCAGCGCTTCTTTGAAAACAACCTGAACGTTTCCGAGACTTCCCGGAAGCTGTTCGTCCACCGGAATACCCTGGTCTACCGGCTGGAGAAGATAAAGAAGATCACCGGCCTGGACCTGCGGGAATTTGACCATGCCATCGTCTTCAAGATTGCTTTGATGGTCAAGAAGTACCTGACGGCCAACCCGGTGAAGTACTAATTCCAAATGAAAATTCCGCCCCGGCCGATTGTGTCCCTACGCATACAGACGGCCGGGACAAGCTTTGCATTCCATAGACAGAAAGGGCCGTGACCGTCATATATACCGATATGCATTATGCGGATGGCGTGCCGCCTGCGGCGGCGCAGCCGCTGATAGAGTTCCAGGGCGTTTACAAGACCTATGCGACGGGCACCCACGCCCTGCGGGATGTGAATATCAAAATCTATCCCGGTGAATTTGTCTTTGTCGTCGGCGCTTCGGGCGCGGGCAAGAGCACCTTTATGAAGCTGATTATCCACGAGGAAAAGCCCAACGCAGGGGAGATTGTGGTCAATGGCTACCACCTTTCCCATATGAAGCGGCGGGAGGTTCCCATGCTCCGCCGGACCATGGGCATTGTCTTCCAGGATTTCCGCCTGATCCCCACCATGGACGTCTTTGAGAACGTGGCCTTTGCCATGCATGTGGTGGGCGCCACCAAGCGGGAGATCCGCAAGCGGGTGTCCTATGTGCTGAACCTGGTGGGGCTGGGCGGCAAGGCCCGTTCCAAGCCAGCCGAACTTTCGGGCGGCGAGCAGCAGCGGGTGGGCCTGGCCCGGGCGCTGGTCAACCGTCCCTCCCTGCTGATTGCCGACGAGCCTACGGGCAATGTGGACCCCAATATGTCCTACGAGATCGTCGAACTTCTGACCGAAATCAACCGGCGGGGCACCACCGTGCTCATGGTGACCCATGAGCATCAGCTGGTGCGGGACTTTAACCGCCGGGTCATCATGCTGGAAAACGGTACCGTTGTGGCCGACAATGAGGATGGTGGGCTGCAATGAAACTGAGAAGCGTTCGTTACCTGACCGTAGAAGGCCTGAAGAATATCTGGGTAAACCGGCTTATGTCCATAGCCTCTATCGGCGTGCTGGTCGCCTGTATGCTGATGATGGGCGTGGCCATTATTTTGTCCTTAAATGTGGACAAGGCCCTGGGCCAGCTGGAAGAGCAGAATGTGGTTATGGCCTATTTTGAAGACAGCTTAAGCGAGGAAGAGGCCCGGGAGGCCTGTGACCAGCTGGCGGCTATCAGCAATGTGGCGTCCGCTGAGTTCATCCCCAAGGATGAGGGGCTTCAGCGGCAGATGGCCACCATGGACGAGGCCCAGCAGCAGTATTTCCAGTGGCTGGAGGATGACAACCCCCTGCCCGATGCGGCCAGGGTCACCCTGTCCGACCTCTCCTTATTTGATACGACGGTGGAGCAGATTCAGAATTCCCCCGGCGTGGCCAGCATCAACGAAAGCCGGGATCTGGCCATGACCATCTCCTCCATCACCAACGCCCTGACCATCGCCGGCATCGGCGTCATCGCCCTGCTGCTGCTCATTGCCCTGGTCATCGTAGCCAATACCGTCCGGGTGACCATGTACAGCCGTAAGCTGGAAATCAGCATTATGAAGGCGGTGGGCGCCACCAATTCCTTTATCCGTTTCCCCTTTGTGGTGGAAGGCGTGGTGTTGGGTATTCTTTCGGCGGGTATAACCACCGGCGTCGTCTATTTGGTATACAAGGCCGCCATGGGCATCATGCAGTCGGCCTTGGCTATACAGCCGATTCCCTTCAGCCAGTTCGCGTGGCCGCTTTTCGGCGTGTTCGCCGGCATGGGAATTTTAACCGGCTTAATCAGCAGTATCTTTATGATCAGCAAGTACCTGCGCAAAGAAGGGAGCGAATTCCGTGCGTTGTAGGAAGTTAGCGGTTATCGCGTGCAGTCTGCTGCTGGCCTCTGCCGTGGGGCTGCAGTCTGCGGGGTATGTAGTCACGGCCGCATCCTCTGAAAGCCAGCTGGAGGATCAGCTGAGCGATCTGGAGAATCAGAAGGATGAAATTGACAAGGCCATTGAGGAACTGGAGCAGGATATTACCAAAAAAGAGCAGCTGAAGGAGCAGCTGCAGCGGCAGATTTCCAACACCCAGGAGCAGATTTCCATCTGCAACCAGGAAATCGAAAGCCTTTCGGATGAGATAAGCCGGCTGGAGGCGGATATTGAGGCCAAAAACATCCAGCTGGAGGAGAATAAGGCGTCCTTTAAGCAGCGGGTGCGGGCCATGTATATGTCGGGCGGCACCAATGACCTGGAAATCCTGCTGGGGGCGGACAATTTTGCGGACTACCTCAGCCGCTCCGAGCTGTCCCGCAGCGTTTCGGAACGGGATCAGGACCTGATGGAGGAAATCGCCACGGCCATTTCGGAAATCGAGTCGGATGTGACGGCGGTGGAGGCCAAGAAGGAAGAGCGCACCGAGGCCAAAAAGACTTTGGCTGCCAAGCAGAAGGATTTAAAGGATCAGATGTCCGAAGTCGAGGTCCTGCTGGATGATTTGGGTGATCAGCAGGAAGAGCTGAACGAGGACAGCGAATCGGCCGAAGCGGCTATGGACGACGTGCAGAAACAGTTGAATGCAGCCCGGGAAGCGGCCCGGCGTGCCGAAGAGGAGCGGAAGGCCCAGGAGGCGCAGGAAAGCGGCTCCTCCGGCTCTGACGCCGGCAGTTCGGATACGGGCAGCTCCGGTTCCGACAGCACCGACAGCTCCGATTCCGGCAGTTCGGGCAGTTCTGATTCCGGCGGCATGAGCAGTGGTTTGTTTCTCTGGCCGGTGAGCGGTTCCTATACCATTACCTCTCCCTTTGGCTACCGCATCCATCCCATCTACGGCACCAGCAAGTTCCATAAGGGCGTGGATATCGCAGGGGGCGGCGTCAACGGCAAGCCCATTGTGGCCGTGGAATCCGGCACCGTGTACCTGGCGGGCTTCAATGCCGGGGGCTACGGGAATTATGTCATCGTCGGCCACGGCACCTTGGACGACGGCAACAGCTATGAGACCTTGTATGCCCATATGTCCAGCTATGTGGTCAGTTCCGGGCAGTATGTGGAAAAAGGGCAGGTCATCGGCTATGTTGGCAGCACGGGCGCATCTACCGGTCCCCACCTGCATTTTGAAGTACATAGAAACGGCAGTTTAACCGACCCCATGGATTATTATAACAGCATCGGCTGAGAGAAAGGATAGTGGACGGTTTTGGCTATAGAATCTATACGCAAATCGGCTCTGAGTCTTCTTTTGTGCGGAGCGCTGCTGGCCGTTTCGGGCGGCATGGCGGTCAGCGCGGCCAGCCAGAGCGATGTGGACGATCTGAAAGACAAAATCGAATCGCTGGAGGAGGACGAAAAAGAGCAGCAAAAGATCCAAGAGGAATTGGAGGCCCGGATCGAAGAAACCGAGCGGCAGATTGCTCTCTGCACCCAGCAGATAGCTGGCCTGGACAGCGAGATTGAAACAAAAGAGGCCGAAATTGACCAGAAAACGGCCGAATTGGAAGACAATAAGGAACTCTTCAAGCAGCGGCTGCGGGCCATGTATATGTCAGGCGGCACCAATGATTTGGAAGTTCTGCTGGGAGCAGATGATTTTGCGGATTATTTGGTGAAGTCGGAATTGTCCCGCAGTATATCCGAGCACGACAATGAACTGATGGAGGAAATCGCCAATACCATCAGCGAAGTAGAAGCAGAAAAGGCGGAAGTCGAGGCCAAGAAGGCTGAACGGACGGCGGTCAAAAAGGAGTTGGCGTCTCAGAAATCCTCTTTGAATGATGATTTGGCAGAGTCCAAGGCCCTGCTGGCCCAGATAGGCGAGGATAAGGATGATGCCCAGCGCGAATATGACAAAGCGGTGGCCGATGTAGAAGCGCAGATCAAGGCGGCTTCCAGCAGCGATTCCTACGACGGCGAGATTTCCGGGGAGACGGGTATCATCGTGGACTATACGGGGGATGGCTTCTGCTGGCCCTGTCCCGGGTATTACGGCATTACCTCCGGCTTTAAATGGCGCTGGGGCCGGCAGCACAAGGGCATCGATATTTCCAGCAGCGGCATTTACGGCAAGCCTATTGTAGCCGCCGATTCGGGCACGGTTATCGTGGCCGGATACAATAATGGCGGATATGGCAACTACGTCATGGTCGATCACGGCAACGGTTTCATTACCTTGTACGGCCATATGTCAGCCTATGCAGTCAGTTCGGGACAGCAGGTTTCCCAGGGCGAGGTCATCGGCTATGTGGGCAACACCGGCCGGTCTACCGGTCCCCATCTGCACTTTGAGGTGCGGGTGGACGGCACACCGGTGGATCCCACCCAGTTCTTTTAAAGGTTCATAAACCATCTACATGAGCAGGGGAGGCAGCCGCGTCCCCTGCTTTTTTAGGCGGCAAACCCCATCCTGCCGCAAGCAAAGCCTGTAACCATGGGAGGAATTTTAAGATGAACAAAAAAGTGCCGGTGGGCTTGACCGTATCCCTGATGATCATCACGGCAGCCCTGACCGTCTGCATAACCATGCTGGTGTCCCAGCAGGTGTTCAGCGGTACGCTGTCGGGGCTCAGCCAGCAGCGCGCCCTTTTTGACAAGCTTTATGAAATCGACGAGAAGATCCAGCAGTATTATTACGGGGAAGTGGATAAGGAATCCCTGTATGACGGAGCGGCCCAGGGCTATATCAGCGGACTGGGCGACCCTTATGCCGACTACAGCGGGGTGGAGGACAGTGAGCTGGACGCGGCCGAGAACGAGGGACAGCAGATAGGCATCGGCGTCACCGTAGTGCAGCATCCGGACAACGGCACCATCTACGTTGCCCGGGTGGATGCCCAGGGTCCTGCCAATCAGGCCGGCATCCGGCCCGGGGATGAAATCATCCGGGTGGACGGACAGGCGGTAGCCGAGATAGGCTACAGCCAGGCTGTGGAACTGCTGCTGGGGGATGCGGGCAGCCTTGTGACCGTGGTGGTCAAAACCACCGATGAAACGGGTGCGGCAGTGGAGGTCCCCTATTCCATCGAACGGACCGAATTCACCCACACCAGCGTTTACGCCCATATGATAGGTACCGTGGGATATATCCAGATTACAACCTTTGACGAGGCCACCACCGAGCAGTTTAAAACGGCGGTGCAGAGCATGATAGACCAGGGCGCCACCGGCCTGATTTTCGATGTGCGCAACAACGGCGGCGGCCTTGTGGACGCCACAGCCGCCATGCTGGATTACCTGCTGCCCGAGGGAGATATTATTTCGGCCACCTATGCAGACGGCACCACCGAGGTGCTCTACACCTCCGATGCATCGGAAATCGACCTGCCTATGGCCGTCCTGACCAACGGGTATACGGCCAGCGCGGCCGAATTGTTCGCGGCGGCTATCCGGGACTACGACAAGGGCGTGCTCATAGGTTCCCAGACCTATGGGAAGGGCGTTATGCAGCGTACCTATCCCTTGAGCGACGGCTCCAGCGTGAAGTTTACCATAGCGGCCTTTAATCCGCCCAGCGGGGAAAACTTCAACGATGTGGGCCTGGCGCCGGATTTGGCAGTTGACCTGACCGAGGAACAGCAGAAATACTATTATATGCTGTCGGATACCGAAGACCCGGTGATTGCGGCGGCGGCAAACTGGGTACAGACAGGGACCCTCAGCCGGCCGGACACCGGGGGCGAACCCGAAAGCGTGCCGCAGACGGGGGAGGATGTCTCCGGAGCTCCCGCCGGGAGCACCTCCTCCCTGCAAAGCGGCGGGGCTGCGGTTTCATCCCAGACCGAATCCGGCGCCTCGTCGGAGGAGGCGGGAAGCGCCCTCTCCTCGCAGGACGCGTCTTCGGATTCGTAGGGCTGTGGGCAGAATTCCATAAGCAAAAATCAAACGCGCCTGGGGCATGGCTCCGAAAGCCAGCCCGGGCGCGTTTCCGTCTTTATTGTGCTGACCGGCCGTTCACTGCGGCCGGTCTTTGTCCTTTTTATCCCGCTGGAACAGTTGGTGCAATCCCAAAAGGATGAGGCCGCCGGCAAAAATACGGGACAGCAGTTCGCCGCCTATATATCCCGCCAGAAAGGAGCCTGCAAAGGCGCCCAGCAGGCCGAAAAGGGCGCAGGGCAGAGCGACTCTCCAGCGGATCATCTTTTTGCCGGAATAGAGCAGCATGGCCACAAGGGCGCAGGGGAGAAAAAAGATCAGATTGATCCCCTGGGCGGTCAGCTGCTCCACGCCGGCGAAGACCGTGAGGTAGATGAGAAGGACCCCGCCCCCGCCCAGGCCCATGGCGCCGGCCATGCCGGAGAGCAGGCCGGCCAAAAACGCCGCCCAGTTCATGGCAGAAGCAGGCGTACGCCGGCCCAAATCATGAACAGGGCGAAAATACGGCGAAGCCAGCGGTCGGGAATTTTGCGCAGCAGGAACGCACCGGCTACAGCGCCCACCAGGCCGCCCGGCAGATAACCGGCTGCGTCGGCCAGCGTGACGCGGCCGCCGGACAGGTAAAGAACAGCGCTGAAGAGGGAGAGGGGGAAAATTACGGCAAGGGAACTGGCGTGCGCTTCCTGCTGGCTTAACTCCGCCCTTTGCAGCAGGGGGACGGCCAGCATACCGCCTCCGGCGCCCAGCATGCCGTTGATGAGTCCCACGGCCAGGCCGCCGAAGGATATGAGGAACTTTTTGTCTTTGCCGGCCATAGTGCCGCCTTCCTTTCCGGGCGATTGCTTATGTAAAACATAGTATGTCCCTTTTCCCGCCTGCCATTCCCAGCGGCGGACAGGCATCGTCCGGTGAATACAGAAAAAATCCCGACGGGTAACCCGCCGGGATCTTTATACGCAAAATAGAAAGCCCGCCCTGCCGTAGGCAGCTGATGATAACCTGCAGTGCAGCAGGTGGGTGCCCGCCCCACGGGTTCACGCTCCCTTCTTCCAGCGCCGGTCAAAGCCGGGCCGGGAGGTCTGCAATCCGCCGCAGGAGCCGAGCTCCCTTTTTAGTATTGTTGTAGGGTTATAAAAGCCAACGTACACGAACAGGGCAGGTTTTGCGGTGTGGAAGGGGCTGCACTATTTATCTTATGCACCAAAGCCGGATTATGTGCCCGAAGTTGCGCAAAAGGGGAAACACGGCCTTTTACCATAAACCAGACGCAGTACATCTTCCGCCGTTATTATAGCATAAGCATACCCGCTGCCGCAAGGATTATCCGCAGTTATTCCTCTTCGATCTCAAAAGCGTCCTGCAGCCTGTCCACAAATATATCGGCTACCGTGTCGTATTCGTCGTCGTCCTCGATTTCCTCGTAGTATTCCTCGCCGTTTTCCTCAAAAACCTTCAGGACAACCAGTTCGCCGCTGTCTTCCACCATATCCTCCGGTTTTTCATAGACGGGCAGCAGGGCCAGATACCGGCCCTGGTCGGTTTCCACAGCATCCAGAACTTCAAAACTGAATTCATGCCCTTCGTCATCGCTTAAGGTGATGATATCGGGATTATACTCTTCCTGCATAGAATCCTCCACATCCGGGGCAGGGTATAGACTACCAGCCCCTTTATTATCCGCACAATACCTTTTTATTTTACCCTGTTTTCTTGACTTAGTCAACTGATATTTCTTTAACATATTATGAATAAAAATAATTCGATTTTTTTCAAAAATCCTATTGACAATGCTCTATATTCATGCTATATTATAGACACCGGAAGAGAAAACGGTAGAACCAAGAGCCCAAGAGCCCAAGAGCCCAAGAGCCCAAGAGCCCAAGAGCCCAAGA
>CAJFVX010000002.1 GCA_904420585.1 Candidatus Howiella intestinavium
CAAGAACGAGGGCTGGATGGCCGAGCACATGCTCATCCTGGGCATTGAGAATCCCCAGGGCGAGGTGAAGTACGTCTCCGCCGCCTTCCCCTCCGCCTGCGGCAAGACCAACCTGGCCATGCTCATCCCGCCCGAGGGCTACCGCAGCAAGGGCTATAAGGTCTGGACTGTGGGCGACGACATCGCCTGGATGCGCCAGGGCCCCGATGGCCGCCTGTACGCCATCAACCCCGAGAACGGTTTCTTCGGCGTGGCCCCCGGCACCAACATGAAGTCCAACCCCAACGCCCTGATCTCCACCCAGAAGGGCACTATCTTCACCAACGTGGCCCACAACCTGGACGACAACACCGTGTGGTGGGAGGGCCTGGACAAGAACCCGCCCGAGAACGCTCTGGATTGGACCGGCGAGCCCTGGAACGGCAAGACTTCCGACAAGAAGGGCGCCCATCCCAACAGCCGCTTTACCGCCCCTGCCAAGAACTGCCCCTGCATCAGCGCTGAGTTTGACAAGGGCGAGGGTGTTCCGATCTCCGCCATCATCTTCGGCGGCCGCCGGGCCCAGACCACTCCCCTGGTGTACCAGTCCCGCGACTGGAACAACGGCGTGTTCGTAGGCTCCATCATGGCCTCTGAGACCACCGCCGCCGCCACCGGCGCCGTAGGCGTGGTCCGCCGCGACCCCATGGCCATGCTGCCCTTCTGCGGCTACCACATGGGCGACTACTTTGCCCACTGGCTGGAAATGGGCCAGAAGCTGGGCGACAAGGCCCCCAAGATCTTCAACGTCAACTGGTTCCGCCTGGACGATGAAGGCAACTTCATCTGGCCCGGCTTCGGCGACAACATGCGGGTACTCAACTGGATTCTCGACCGTTGCGAAGGCAAGGCCGACGCCGTGGAGACCCCCATCGGCTACGTTCCCAAGGCCGAGGACATCGACCTGGAGGGTCTGGACTTCGACATCGAGACCCTCAAGTCCATCCTGGAAGTGGACAAGGATCTGTGGACCAAGGAGGCCGAGGGCATCGAGGAGTTCTACGCCAAGTTCGGCGACAAGCTCCCCGCCGAGCTGCGCAATCAGCTGAACACCCTGAAGGCCAACCTGGCGAAGTAAAACAGGATATAAATAGGAAGACCGCCTTATCCGCAGGATAGGGCGGTCGTTTCTTTTGGCGATTATTGACTATTTTTATTCATATGGTAAAATAGGAAGCAGAGGAGGGGAAAATATGTCTAGTTCGAGAATCTTTGTGACAAAGCGGCAGCCTGTATTTATGGGATATATTTGCTCTTGCTGCCACAACCCGATTGTATCTGTCATTACGGCAGAGGCCGAGGCGCAAAAGACCTACACTGTTTCACGCGGAAAGGCCCAGCGCATTGCCACCGAAACCGCAGACGAAGCCCTAGGTGTGGAAATACGACGGCTGCAGCGTGCACAGAGGAATAAATCTTCCCTGGCGATAAATCCAAATCAAGATACAAAAATGCTGGAGATTGGGCTGTTTTGCAAATCGGAAATCTGCGGTACCAGTACCAGTTGTCCCCTCTGCAGGCAGCGGGAGCTTTGGCAGTTGCCTTCGGTTTCCATTGACCAGCTGGGGCAGCTGGATGCGTCCCATTTTCCCATTGTGATCAATTCCGATAATTTCTCCGACCCAGATACAGCAGGGCGTTGGGCCTTGGACATTTTGGCAAAATACGAATCGGATATAGAAAAACTACGCCAGGATCCGGAAACCGTCCAAAAAAAGACGGCAGAAACCCTGCAGATCCTATCGGCTATAGCCGGGCTGAAAAGGCAAAAGGAATCCATTCCGGAACAAATGCAGATACATGTGCTGACCCAGGAAAAGGCGGAGTTGGAAAAAGAAAAGAGCGAATTGCCCTTTACCAATTTGAAGGCCAGGCGGGCGGTGTCTGATAAAATCAGAATTTTATCTTTGCGCATGGATGACCTCCAAAAAACTGCGGAGCAAAAGCAGGGAGAGATAGATCGAAAAATCGCGCAAGAACAGATACGCCTGCAGGCTACCCAAGCCATCGCCTTCGGTTTTACGGGGCAGCCGTCTTGTCTGCAATCTCTGAACTCCTACTGTTATATGGTCACGCCCAATCCCATACCGTCCACCCTGCTCCAGCAGCTTCAAGAAAACGACGGCCAGCAAGCCGAGGAGACCCCAGCCCAACAGCGTTATTGCAGGAAATGCGGGTTTAAGCTGCGGCCGGAAAGTCAGTTTTGCAGCAATTGCGGCAGCGCTGTTTAAGGAAGGGGATACCTATGGCAAAAATCGAATACCAGATATATCCCGATTGCCCGGCGGCAACAGAAGAAAGCCGTGCAGGCGCCTATTTGACCATGCTTTTGGGAACTTTAGGCTTTGTAGGCGGTCTAGGCGCAATCATTTATTATATCTATGGAACCTATACACTTTTTTCCAAGCATCAGTTCAACCATTTTGGGAGCGCACTCCTTTTATTGCTTGTTTCCGCTTCTCTCATCTGGCTGGCTTTTGTTTATACTATTATATCGAAACGTAGAATCAATGTTTTACTCATTCAGCATCAAATGATGGCGGGACCTCCGGAACAATACGTAGCCCAGAATCAGACGATTGAGAGACTTTACAAAGAAAGTCGTGCAAGCATAAAAAGCTTCTCTATAAAATATATATTCTTCTTTTTGAGTGGGCTGCTCTGCTCTGTTTGCTTGATTGGCCTTATCAGCGGCATTTACTTTTTATGCCATGACCGGCCAGGCGTCCATTATATCATCGGCTGCATTTTGGGGTTGGGGATTTTGATTTCTTGTGCCTATTTGCTGTATAAGAGACTGTTCCATACTGCCCGCAAATCTCAGCCACAGCGGGAAAATATTCAGCCTCAGGGCATACACTATTGCCACATATGCGGCGCCAAGCTGCCGGCCGGCAGCAAAGAGTGTTCCGTGTGCAGGACAAAGCTCTAAGGGGGATTGCCATGTTCTGCAACAGATGCGGGAAGCAGGTATCGGATGACAGTCTGTATTGCCCGTATTGCGGGAGCAATATCAGAAACCTGCAATCGGAAAAAGAATTTATCGATCATTATATCGGGGATTTGGATCATTATACACAGCTGGTCAGAAAAAGGGCCGGAAGCAAACTGCAGAAAATCACAAAAATTTGTTGCTATATCAGTCTGGTGACTTTTTTGCTGCTGTATATCAGGATTGCCCCTGGCCGTGGGTTTTACCATGTTCTTTCCTATATAGCCGGGGCCGCCGCTGCTGTTCTTCTCATTGTATTCTTTTATCGGAAAAGCAAAAAAAGTGTTTCTAAGTCTTTTTATGGCGTATCCCTGCTCATGGCGGTTGCCGTCTTTCTGGCCGCCGCCGGCCTGCAGATAACCTATGAAGCCAAGCTGGATGCCGTCCTGGCAGATTTCCCCTCCCACGGTACTGTTCATTTGCGCATCCATCTGGATGAGGAATTCTATTCCCTCTATGGCGTGGGAATGGCATACCGCCCCTATTCCAGTATAAGGTTGGGCGATACCGTTTACGAGGATGGGGATACGATAGACATGGCGGTGAATACGACCTATCCGGTCAGAATAAACTGCGGCTATCTCAATACCCATGGGCATTCCCAACGGGATTTGCGGGTTACCCCTTCCCTATTAAAAGATGGTTATACCATCATAGAAAAGGTGGATTTGGATGATATTACCTATGCTGAGGTAACGCTTTCCTTTACAAGAACCTGTACTTTCTGGGAGGTAATTCTGCATTAAAGGTGAACATTGCTGCAACGAGGGCGGCGGGAAATACTCCCGGTCGCCCTCTTTTCTTTTCCCCCCAACATTCTCGGATTTGTTCATAAATTCGCCATCAATCTTTGAGGGCTTAGAATTATAATAAGAATAGATAAAAGTTACAAAAAAAATTAGGAGACATGTTGGAGGCGCAGATTTATGGCTTATGTAAGCTTTCAGGATGTGGTAAAGGAATATAAAATGGGCGAGGTGACCGTCCACGCGTCGGACGGCATCTCCTTTGAGATTGAAAAGGGTGAATTTACCGTAGTCGTAGGCCCCAGCGGCGCAGGCAAAACCACCGTGCTGAACATGCTGGGCGGCATGGATACCTGCGACAGCGGCAAAATCGTAGTGGACGGCGTCTGCGTCAGCGATATGAACGCAAAGCAGCTGACCTCCTACCGGCGGTACGACATCGGCTTTGTCTTCCAGTTCTACAACCTGGTCCAGAACCTGACGGCCCTGGAAAACGTAGAACTGGCGGTACAGATCTGCCGGGAGCCTCTGGAACCCCGCCAGGTGCTGGAGGATGTGGGGCTGGGCGATCGGATGAACAACTTCCCCGCCCAGCTTTCGGGGGGCGAACAGCAGCGGGTCTCCATCGCCCGGGCCCTGGCCAAAAACCCCAAGCTCCTGCTCTGCGACGAGCCCACCGGCGCCCTGGACGACGCCACCGGCCGGCAGGTGCTGGAGCTGCTCCATCGCACCTGCCGCCAGACCGGCATGACCGTGGTGGTCATCACCCACAACCAGGCCATTACTCCCGTGGCCGACCGGGTCATTAAAATCCGGAACGGCAAGGTAAAAGAGATCATCCGCAACGAGAATCCCCTGCCGGTGGAAAGGATTGAGTGGTAATGAAAAGCGCCCTTTGCCGGGACTACTTCCGGCAGATTCGCAAAACCCCCCGCCGCTTTTTCGCCATTCTGCTCATCGTGGCGCTGGGGGTGGCCTTTTTCTCGGGTGTGCGGGCGGCCAGCCCGGACATGCGGCTGACGGTGGATACCTATTTCGACCAGTACGCCGCCCCCGATGTACAGCTTTTGTCCACCGCCGGCTTTGACGAGGCGGACGTGGAGGCCCTGCGCCAGGGCCTGGGCGGTGAGGCGGTTATCCAGCCGGGCTACACGGCCGATGGCTTTGTCCAGCGGGGCGACAACCGCCTGCTGCTGCACTTCCGCTCCCTGGACATCCAGGAGGCCGCGGCCGGCCAGGGGCTGGAGCAGCCCGTCCTCATGGAGGGCCAGCTGCCCACGGCTGCCGACGAATGCCTGGTGGATGAAGAGCTGCTGGAAAACGGCACCTTCCAAATCGGCGACCGGCTGGTCATCGACACGGAAGACGACCCGGATATGGCCGACACCCTTTCGCGGATGGAATACACCATCGTGGGCGGGGCACGCTCCACGGCCTACA
Organism: Candidatus Howiella intestinavium; assembly: GCA_904420585.1. Taxonomy (GTDB): domain Bacteria; phylum Bacillota; class Clostridia; order Oscillospirales; family Acutalibacteraceae; genus Howiella; species Howiella intestinavium. Next base: position 5,218 of record CAJFVX010000002.1, read on the forward strand.
TATCCCTGCAGCGGGGCACCAGCAGCAAGGGGGACGGCTCCCTGGACGGCTTCGCCCTCCTGCCGGAGGAAAACTTTAGCCTGCCGGTCTATACCCAGGTTCTGCTGCAGGATACCGGGGCGGCAGGCCTTTCCCGCTTTACGGACGAATACGACACCCGCATCGATGCTTTCTGCGATACAATAGAGGATATCGCCGCCGAACAGGGGCCCATCCGTCTGCAGTCCATGCGGGAGGAAGCCCAGGCCGAATTGGATGACGCCCGGCAGCAGCTGGAAGAGGGACAGACCGAACTGGACGACGGCGCCCGGCAGCTGGAAGACGGCTGGGCGGAATGGGAGGACGGCCGGCAGCAGCTGGAGGAACAGCAGGCGGCCTATGAGAGAGAAATCGCCGCAGCTGAGGAACAGCTGGAGGAATCGGCGCAGCTGCTGGACGATTCCCAAAGGGAAATCGAGGAACGGACCGCACAGCTGGAAGAAGGGCGGCGGCAGCTGGAGGCCGGCGAGGCCGAGCTCAACGCCTCCGCCGAGGAGTTGGAGGCCGGCCGGGCCGCTCTGGATACCCTGTCCGGCCAAATAGAAGCCCTGCAGGCCGCCCTGGCCCAGCTTCCCGGGGACAGCCAGCAGGCCGCCGAACTCCGGGCCCAGCTGGCGGCTTTGGAGGCGGCGTACACGCAGGCCAGCACCCAGCTGGAGGCCGGGGAAGCCGCCTATCAGCAGGGCCGGCAGACCCTGGAGCAGACCCGGCGGCAGCTGGAGGAAGGCGAGGCCGCCCTGGAGGAGGGCCGGCAGCAGCTGGAAGCCGGCCGGGCGGAATACGAGGCCGGTCTGCGGGAGCTGGAATCGGCCAAAGCCGACGGCCAGGCCCAGCTGGACGACGCCCGCCGGACCCTGGAGGACAGCCGGGCCGAGCTGGAGGAGGCCCAGGCCGCCTACGACGAGGAGGCCCCCGGCGCCAGGCAGGATTTGGAGGAGGCCCGGCAGGAAATCGCCGACGGCCAGGCCCAGCTGGACGACCTGGAGGAGCCCCAATGGATTTCCCTGGATTTGGATATGAACGAGGGCTTTGCCGGCTACGCCCAGGACGCCGACCGCATTGCGGCCATCGGCCTGGTCTTTCCCCTGATTTTCTTCCTGGTGGCCGCCCTGGTGAGCCTGACCAACATGACCCGTATGGTGGAGGACGACCGGGACCTTATCGGATTGTACAAGGCCCTGGGCTACGGCCGGTTCACCATCGCCGCCAAATACCTGCTCTATGCCGGCCTGTCCACGGTTATCGGCATTGTGGTGGGCATTGTGGTGGGCCAAAAGCTTTTCCCCTGGATTATTTTCGACGCCTACGGCATCCTCTACCGCCTGCCGGATTTGGTGATGCCTTATAATACGGCCTATTCCTTCTGGGCCGCCGCCGGCGCCCTTGTCTGCGCCGTGCTGCCTGCCTTCCTGGTCTGCCAAACCGAGTTGTTCAGCACCCCCGCCTCCCTCATGCGTCCCCGGGCGCCCAAGGAGGGCAAGCGGATTCTGCTGGAGCGCATCCCCTTTATCTGGAAGCACATCAATTTTTCCAAAAAGGTCACCTGCCGCAATATTTTCCGGTATAAAAAGCGGCTGCTTATGACGGTGGTGGGCATCGCCGGCTGTACCGCCCTCATCTTCACCGGCTTCGGACTGCGGGATTCCATCCAGTCCATCATCTCCCTGCAGTACGATGAAATTCAAAAGTACGATATGCAGGTCAGCCTGAACGACGACGCCGACGAGGCCGGCCGGGCAGCGGTGGACGAAATCCTTGCCGCCCAAGGCGCCGGGCATATCCCCTTCCTGCAGGAGTCGGTGGACGCAACAAACGGGCAGGCGCTCAAAAGCGCCACCCTGCTGGTTCCCGGGGATATGGAGCGGTTCGGCGACTTTATAGACCTGCGCACCCGCAAGGGCCATACCCCCCTGACACTGGATGATACCGGCGTGATTATCACCGAAAAGCTCAGCATACTGCTGGATGTCCAGGCGGGCGATACCATTGACCTGCGGGACGACGACAATCAGGTCTACACCTGCCGGATAGCCGGTATCACCGAAAATTACGCCATGCACTATATCTACATGTCCGATGCCCTCTACACCCAGCTGACCGGCCAGCAGCCGGTGAACAACGCCATCCTCTGCCAGCTGTCCGATACGTCGGAAGCCGCTGAAAACGCCCTTTCCACCCGGCTGCTGGAGCAGGATTGCGTCACCTCCACCTCCTTCAATACCGGCCTGCGGCAGAATTTCAGCGATATGATAAGTTCCATGGATGTGGTTATTGTGGTGCTGATCCTGTCGGCTGCGGCCCTAGCTTTTATCGTACTCTTCAGCCTCATCACCATCAACATCGACGAGCGGCGGCGGGAACTGGCCACCCTGAAGGTCCTGGGCTTTTACGACGGGGAAACCGCCATGTACATCTACCGGGAAAACATCATCCTGACCCTGCTGGGGATTTTGGCCGGCCTGGTTGCAGGCCGCCTGCTGGAAGCCTTTGTGGTCACCACGGTGGAAGTGGATATGGTCATGTTCTCCCGGACGGTGAACTGGTTCAACTATCTCATCGCCGCCGCCATGACCGCCGTCTTCGCCCTGCTGGTCAACCTGCTTATGACCCGGGTTATCAAGAAAATCGACATGGTGGAATCCATGAAGAGCGTGGAATAACGCCTGTCTGCATAAAACAGCAGCGCCTCCGGCAGCCTGCAGGCTGCCGGAGGCGCTGCTTGTGTTATGGCCGCACAAATCAATCGGCCTTTTTGTTGATATACTCGGGGGACAGCTTGGAGTAGAGGATTTTCTGTTCGCTGTACAGCCCGTAATACCCCGAGAAGAGATAGCTGACGGCGCAGGCCAGCAGGGCATACAGCATGCCGTCGGCACCGAAGAGCTCCAGGCTCAGGAACAGGGAGGCCACAGGGCAGTTGGTGACGCCGCAGAAGACCGCCGTAAGGCCGATACCCGCCCCAAAGGAAGGGTCCAGACCCAGCAGCCCGCCGGCGGTACAGCCAAAGGTGGCGCCGGTGAAAAAGGCCGGCACAATTTCCCCGCCCTTGAAGCCGGCTCCCAGGGTCAGGGCCGTGAAGAGGATTTTCATGAGAAAGGCCTCCGGACGGACCTGCCCTTCCAAAGCGGCGGCGATGACCTGCATGCCCGGGCCGTTATAGTCCCGCTGGCCGGTCAGGCTTTCCAGCAGCAGGGTAAACCCCATAACCAGCAGCCCGCCGGCGATAATGCGGAAAGGCTGGGGCAGGTATTTCCCGTAAAGCCGGGCCGCCCCGTGGGTGACGACACAGAAGAGGATGCTGACGCCGGCGCAGAGCAGGGCCAGGGCCGCCACCTGCAGGGCGGGCAGAGGCAGGATTTCCGGAACGCCGGACAGGGCAAAGTGCGGCGGCTGCACCCCCAGGCGGACAGCCAGGCCGTAGGCCACCAGGGCGGATACGGCGCAGGGCAGGGCCGCCGCGTAATACATGACCCCCACGCTGATGACCTCCATGGAAAAGATCACCGCCGTCAGGGGGGTGCCGAAAATGGCCGCAAAGGCGGCGCTCATGCCGCAGAGGGTAATCAACCGCTCATCCTTATCCCCCAGCCGGAGCCGGCGGCCCAGCCAGGCCGACAGGCTGCCCCCCAGCTGCAGGGCCGCCCCCTCCCGGCCGGAGGACCCGCCGAAAAGATGGGTCAGGATGGTGCCGATGAAAATCAGGGGCGCGGTCTTGGCCGATATTTTTTCATTGGAGCGCACGGCCAGCAGCACAAGGTCGGTCCCCTTCCCTCCCGCCTGGCCGCAAAGTTTGTAAAGATAATAAATAACCGCCCCCGCAACGGGCAGGAGCAGAATCAGCCAATCGTATGCATGGAACATACGGAAGGCCCAATCGGTGCCATAATAGAACAGAACGCCTACCCCGCCTACGGCCGCGCCGATGACACAGGCGAAAAAAGCCCATTTAAAGAAGGTTTTAAAGTAGGGGCCGGCATGCCGCAGCCGGCCGCGAATGATTTCGGTCAAGACTGACCCTCCCCATATGGATTGCTGCTGTGGATAACGGAGCCTATCCGGCACGGGTCGGAACCTTTCTGCGACAGGCCGGACGGACCGGTCAGTCGGCCGCCGGTTCCAGCTGGGGCCCCAGGGCCGTTTCCACCTTTTGAATCAGCCCCATGAGGATGGGGCTGATATTGGGATAGTCGGTAAGCAGCCGTTCAGCCGATATATAAAGGGCCGGCCGGCCGGACTCCGCCTCTGCAAGCCGGCAAAGCCGCGCCGCCTGCAGCTGCATCTGTCCGTCGGCCGCAGCAGCCGCAGCAGCCTGGGGGAGGGTAAACAATTCATCCGGCTGCCCGCCGCAGGCTTCCAGAAACAGGCGGGCCATCCGATACAGGGCCAGCCGCATATAGGCATCGGCCGGCTGGCGCAGGCGGTCGTCGTCCGCCTGGTCTATAAGTTCATAGAGCAGCCAGAGGATCCGGCAGAGTTCCCGGCGTCCGTCCAGTTCCTCCGCCTTTTCCAGTACCTGATAGCCCGTCCGGCTTTGCGACCGCCCCAGCAGGTAGTCGGCCGTGACGCCGTAGTAGTCCGCCGCGCGGCAGAGAAAGTCCAGCCCGCGCTCCCGGATCCCCTTTTCATAGTGGGAAAGCAGGGCCTGGGATATGTGCAGATCCCCGGCCGCCTTCTTTTGTGAGATCCCCCGCTCTCGCCGCAGGGAGGCCAGATTTTTCGGAAAGCTGCAATCCACGCATACCACCCTCTTGCTTTTTGCTTTGGAAATTATTATAGTATATTTATACGTTTTTTGCAATTGACAGAATATATAATTCGTATTATTCACAGGAGGAAACGGCATTGAAGACCTATACCATCCATCTGATTCGTCACGGCCTTACAGAGGGCAATGAAAAAGGACAATATATCGGCGTAACCGACCTGCCGATATCTACTGCGGGTATAAATGAACTGGAGCGTCTGCGGGATGCCGGCGCTTATCCGCCGGTGCAGGTGTGTTATGCCAGTCCCCTCCTTCGCTGCCGGCAGAGTTTGGCGGTTATCTATCCCGAGGCCGCCTCTGTCCTGGTGGAAGATCTGCGGGAGTGCAATTTCGGCGTCTTTGAGGGCAAAACGGCGGCCGAGCTGGAGGCCGATCCCGATTATGGGGCCTGGACGGCCGGGCGGCTGCCGGCGCCTCCGGGAGGCGAATCCACCGACGCCTTTACCGAACGGGTCTGCGCCGGCTTTGCCCAGATGGTTCGGCATATGATGGAAAACGGGATCACCCAGGCGGCCGCCGTCCTGCACGGCGGGGTCATCATGCGCATCCTGTCGGTGTGCGGCCTGCCCCAGCTTCCCTTTTTTCAGTGGATGTGCGGCAGCGGCCGGGGATATTCGGTGCGGATCACCCCCTCGGTATACCTGCGCAGCGGCATGGTGGAGGTGCTCTCGGAAATCCCGCCGGCCGGCTGGGAACTGCCCGAGGACTGAGCCGGAAGGAGGGATTCATTTGCTGCATATTTACGCCGGGGACGGCAAGGGCAAGACCACTGCGGCGGTAGGTTTGGCGGTGCGGGCGGCCGGCCAGGGGCTTCGGGTGCTCTTTGTGCAATTTTTAAAGGGGATGCCCACCGGTGAACTGGAAAGCCTCCGCCGGCTAGGGCTCCCATGCATGTGGGCCGACGCAGGAGAAAAATTCCTGTTTCAAATGCAGGAGGCCGAGCGGGCAGCCTATCTTGCCAAACAGCGGCAGTGCTTCCGGAAGGCCGTGGACGCGGCGGCGGATTATGATATGGTGGTTCTGGACGAGGGACTGGACGCCATGGCCGCAGGCGCTTTTACGGACGAGGAACTGCTGGAAGAAATAGAGGCCAAAGGGGACTTGGAATGGATCCTGACCGGCCGTTCCCCCGCTAAACGGCTGGCAGACCGGGCGGATTATTACAGCCATATCCAGTCGGTCAAACACCCTTATAAAAAGGGCGCGGCCGCCCGCAGGGGGATAGAATACTGAACCTGACGCGGGCATAGGATTGGTGCTGCGGACAGCCGGATTCTCTGCGGCAGAATGATTTGAGAGACCCCGGATTCGCAAACATACACAGAATATGCATAAAAATACAGGCCCCTGCATCCTGTTTTGGGATGCAGGGGCCTGCTGCAGGCGGAATTTACTTTGCCGCTGCCTGTCTGGCCAGGATTCGGCAGATACCCATAATGTCTTCGATATCTATATCCGCATCCCCGTTTATATCGCCGGGGAGCAGTTCGTCACCGGAAGGCTTGGTGCCGTTGGTGTTCTTACGCGCCAGAACCCTGCAGGCAGCCATGACATCCTGGATGTCGACCTTCCCGTCTCCGCCCATGTCGCCCCGCAGGACCAGGGCAGCCAAAGCGCCTTCGATGGCTTCGGCATAACCGTCCACCGTCTCCTGCTCGGTGATGTTCTTGCCCTCTTCCACTGCGTTCACGGCTTCGGTGACAGCCGAGAAGTTGGCATAGAGGCTTTCGTCCAGGGCCTCGGCCTTGGCAATGGCCGCGTCTACAGCCGTGTAATCGGCAGGCTTGTAAGCCAGTTTTGCAATGGCGTCCTCAATAGCCTCGGCATAGCCGTCCACCACATCCTGCTGGCTGGCCGGCAGGTCGCGGACAACCGCTTCCACGGCGGCGTTCAGGGTTCCCACCGTCTCATCGGTATAAACCGACAGGTCTTCGGGAATGGACGCAATAGCCTCATCTACAGCGGTATAGTCGGCCGCGTCGCCCTCCACATAGAGATTGATTTCGGTCAGCTGGATCCAGACGCCGGGATGATTGGGAATCTCCAGCTTGTAATACTGGTATTCCTTGGGGTCATCAATGGCGAACCGCACCTCCACGCAGTTGGCGTCGGGCAGGTCGTTGTTGTCGGTCACAGCATCGATAACCTCCCAGGTGGCAGCGTCCGGCCGGGCGGAACTGTAGTCGTTGGATCCAAAGAGGGTCCAGGCCTTGGGATTCCGGCCGGTATACTGGGCGCTGTCGGTACCGGTGGTAAAGGAGTAGTACTGGGCGGTAACCGGCTCGTTTACCGAGAAGATGATGGGCTGGGTGTGGTTGGAATTGCCGAACTTGGTGTCCATATTGCTGTCGAACATCTTGTCAAACCGCTCGTTGCCGTCGCCGGGGCCGGAGATGGAGGTGACCTCCAGGGCGTTGTTCACCTTGCGGATATTCCGGAAGATGGCGGCGTAATCCGCTTCGGCCTTCTCCAGGTCGGCAAGGCCGGTAACCTCGGCCCGCACGTCTTCGGCAGCGGCGTCATAGGCGGCACGGGCCGCTTCGATCCGCTCGCCGCAGGCCACCGAGTAATCCACCGTGCCGATGGCGTCGATAAGCTGGTCGATCTCCTCAGCCGGCGTCAGGGGTACCGGCGGCTCGGGTATTTCGGGTTCGCGGCCTTCATACAGGTCGACAACCTCTTCGGCCGTCAGGGACCGGTTGAAAATGACCAGGTCATCTACCAGGCCGACAATGTTATTCTTATCCGCCCAGTAGGGAGCGCCGCCGATGGAATAATATCCATAATACTGATTGTTCGGATCGCTTGTATTGCGCTTAGAGGTAACGGCTCCTTCGGCGGCGATGTCATAGATAGAGAACTGCAGCTGCTGCTGGCCTGCCAGTTCGCCGTTGAAGTAGACCGAATACACCTTGTCTGCATCACAAGTGACAGTGATGAGGGCCCAGCCGCTGCCAATCAGGTCGCCCAGGCCGTTCACGCTGAATTCACTGGTAGTGGTATCATAGTTTCTCGCGCCAATGCGCAGGCGGTTATTATCCCCATCCGCCTGAAGGATGAAGCGGTAACCCCAGAAGCCGTAGTTAAAGAGGACGGATTCATTCTTCATGTCCTCCAGATTTACCCACAGGGAAATAGTCGCCCCATCCTTGGAATAGAGCAGGGGATCATATTCATCCTGCTCCCAGCGGATCATAGAATTTACTGTTTTGGTGTTGGTGAACTTGGCTGATTTTTTGCCGTACTTGCCGTCATCCACAAAGGTGACCTGGCTGCCCACGATGGGCTCCATGCGGTCTTCAATATCACCGGCGGTGCCGTCCTCAAAATTGATTTCCACATACCGGCCGCCGTTGGCTTCCAACTGGCCGTTGTACTTGGTAATATCGGCATCCTCCAACAGCTGGACATTGGTGACAGCCGCCTTTTCCACCTCGTTCAGCCCGTTGTAGGCTGCTTCAGCAGCGGCCCGGTCATCGTCAAAGGTATCGGTATAGGCGGCCAGCTTATCGATAAGGGCGATGGCGTTGTCTACCTTATCCTGATCCACGGCAATATCGGGATCGGCCAGCCGCGCCACTTCGGCGGCGGTCAGCGCCCGGTTGTAGATGGCGAACTCATCTATCTCGCCCACCATATTGTTCCGGGTGCTCCAGTAGGTAGCGCCGCCAATGGAGTAGTAGGGATAGTAATTGTCGCTTTCATTGGTGCTGTTGCGCTTGGGGGTAGCCGCACCGTCCCGGGAAATATCATAGGGGGTATAGGTCAGGTGCTGGCTGCCGACGGCCTTGCCGTTAAAATAGACCGTGTAAGTGCCGTCGGCGGTGCAGGTAACGGCCAGGTGGGCCCAGCCCTTGCCAATCAGGTCGGCAAATCCGGCCACCCGGAATTCGCTGGTATTGTCGTCATAGCTGCGTGCGCTGACCAGCAGGTCGTTCCCGCTCCGGACAAGGTTGAACCGGTAGCCGTAGAAGCCGGAAGTGAAAAGCACAGAGTCGTTCTCCATGCTGTCGGCGTTGATCCACATGGAGATGGTGGAACCCTTGTCGGCATACAGGAAGGGGTCGTATTCATCCTGCTTCCAGAGAATCATGGAATCTCGGGACTTGGTATTGGCGATGGAGGCGCCCTTGCCGCCGTTTGCGCCCTCGGCGTTCAGCGTGACCGACGAACCCACGATGGGGGTGATGCGATCTTCAGAGTCGCCGGCGGTGCCGTCCTCAAAGTCAATGTAGACCAGGCGGCCGGCATCCGCGTCGGCCAGGGTGTTGAATTTCTCGTAGTCGGCCTTCCACTGGGGATCCACGGCCGTATCCCGGTCAAAGCTGCTTAAGTACTCCCAGGCCTTGGGGGTCATGTTGCGGTAGCCCTGCTCATTGGGATGGATATCGTCGCTCATGGTGCCGTTCGCCGGCTTCCCGTCGATATAGTAATCCAGCACGCCGATATCCCATTTTTTCTGGATTTCGAAAATAGCGTTGTACATGGCCCGGTAGTTGTCATTGGAATAGTAAGGGTTGGTCCAGAAGATGACGTCGCAGTCCCAGGTTTCCCGGGCATAGGCGATGATGTACTCTATGGCGCCGATAATGGTGGAGGTATCCATATCCTCCGACGCAAAGCTGTCGCTGAGCACGCCCAGCGTCTTGTTCTGGGAGGCGTCGTTGGTGGACAGCTGGACGATGAGCTGGTCGATACGGGCGTTTTTGTTCATCTGATCCCGCATACGGGATACATAGCTGTTGCTGTTCTGATCCACCAGGGTGGTGCCGGATACGGCCTTCTTCACCACGGTGACATTATGCCCGTCCTCCAGATAGTCGGCGTAGCTGTTGCCGTTGTTGTTGCTGCCGTAGGTCACCGAAGAGCCCAGGAAGTACCACACCGGATCGTCGTTGGTGTGGACGGTCAGGGTGGTGTTCCCGGTATAGCCGGCGATGTCTTCCTCATCAATGGTCACCGTTTCGTCGTCCTGGTAGATTTCGTAGCTCTCGGCTACATGGCCGTAAGAGTCCACGATATTGCCATTCGCGTCCAGGATGTAGACGGCGATGGGGTCCTCATCCTCATTGCGCAGGGCCACATAGTGGTTGCTCTTGTGCAGAACCGTCCGGACGCTGTCCTTTTCGGTGGAGAGGAGATAGTCGATGCCATAATTGAAGGAACCCTTTTCCAGCTTGACGGCATTATCGGGGTTATTACCCCAGAAGGCGCCGCCGGTGACAGAGGCCACCGTGCCCCGGTTACGGATACCATGGCCGCCGCCGCCCGTGCGCACCTCGCCCACGAAGATGCCGCCGGTGATGGATTGGATGGTGCTGTTTTCCATGTTATGGATGGCCATGGCATTGTTGTTGTTGGCGTTAAAGGCGGTGATACCGCCGTAGAGATAGCCGCCCGAAATCAGGTCGATGACGGCATTTTCCTTGTTCCGGATGCCGAAAGCATAGGTGGAACCGGGAGTCTGGGCGATGATGTCGCCACCCGAAATCTCCGCGATACGGCCCATATTGTCGATACCTATCGCTTCGCCGCTGGGGGTAGTGGTCACATCGATGGTGCCGCCCTCCACCGTGAGCACACCAGCAGCCTCGTTGATGACGCCGGTGGTGTTGCCCTCGGCCGTCCGCTCGATCCGGCCGCCGCCGGCCGAGTCGGTAATAGTCAACTCACCGCTGTTCCGGATGACATAAGAAGTCTCAGAAGTCAGGGTGTGGCCCTTCAAATCCAGTACGATGGATTTGCCCTCCGGGATGGTTATAGCTTCGGTATAATTCCCATCCAGAGCCACTGTGGCGCCGTCTGCGGCCGCCGCAATCTGGTCTGCCAGGCTCTCCCCATCCGCAGCCAGGGCCGGCAGCGCGGCGGGCATCGCACTGCAGAGCATGGCGGCTGACAGGAAGGACGCCAGGACACGTTTGAATTGCATGAAATCAACCTCCTTTTTATCCTCTGTTGAGGAATCCGCATTAATTATACATGAATTATGCCGTCTGTACAAGGATTTTTTAACTTGATTTCAAATATTGTCACAAATTTACGGCATATGGGCAGTAAATTAACCTCCTATGATATTTTCAAGAATATACCCCAGTATAAGCTAAAAAGTATAGCACAGCTGCAGAAACAAACCGTAGTTATAGAAAATATTTAGGATAGATAACTATATGTGAATATCCAACACTCCATGCCACAGCAAAAGCAAGCTTCTCAAAATACAACATTATAATAAATAGACAGGGAGGAATCCGAAGCAAAAGCAAACTCCGGCTTCTGAAGGGACGGGAGGCAGGCTGCCATCGGCCGGAGGCGGGGTATTTGCGCGGAAGCCTAACATTTTGTATTGACATGGACGGATAGAAGGAGATAAATGGGGAAAAGATAGAGGTATATGCAAAAGGCCAAACGGGCGCGGGAGGGAATTATGGAATCAGTCTGGACACAGTCCTGTGAAATCGGGAAGCGGGAACCCCTGCTGGGAAACCAAAGGACGGAAGCAGCGGTAATCGGCGCGGGTATGACCGGCCTGCTGACGGCCTATCTGCTGCGGGAAGCCGGGTTGCAGGTCGTGGTATTGGAGGCCGGCCGCATGGCTGGCGGGCAGACCGGCGGCACCACCGCCAAGCTTACAAGCCAGCACGGGCTTTTGTATCACCAGCTCATCCTGGACCTGGGGGAAGAAGACGCAGCCCTGTACGCCGAGGCCAACGAAAAGGCCATAGAAGCCTGCCGGGATATCATACAAAAACGCAATATCGCCTGCGATTTTACCGACACCTTTTCCTGCGTCTATTCCGACCACCGGGAAAAGCTGGAGGCGGAAGTACAGGCTGCCGCAAGACTGGGGCTTCCGGCGTCTTTTGTGAAAGATATCCCCTTCCCCACTCCGGCCGCCGGTGCAGTCCGATTTGAAAACCAGGCCCAATTCCACCCGCTGCGGTTTTTAAAAGCCCTGTCAGAGGGCTTGACCGTCTACGAGGAAACCCCTGTCCGCGCAGTGGAAGGCCACCGCATCCAGACCGATCGGGGAGAGGTGAAGGCGCAGTATATTATTTTTGCCTGCCACTTTCCCTTCGTCAACTTTCCCGGCCTGTATTTTGCCAGGATGCACCAGGAACGCTCTTATGTGCTGGCCCTGCGGGATGCGCCGCCCATGGAAGGCATGTGGCTGGGGGCCGACCAGCCGGCCTATTCCCTGCGCAGGTGGGGGGATATTCTCCTGTTTGGCGGCAGCGGCCACCGGACGGGGGAGAATACCGGCGGCGGCCGGTACGACGCGCTGCGGCAAAAGGCGAGGGAGTGGTTCCCCGGCGCCAGGGAGACGGCCCACTGGTCGGCCCAGGACTGCGTCACACCCGATCGCATCCCCTATATCGGGCGGTATACATCCGGTAAACCCTACTGGTATGTAGCCACCGGGTTTGGGAAATGGGGAATGAGCACCTCTATGGCAGCCGCCATGCTGCTGCGAGACGCCATCTGCGGCAGGAAAAACCCTTGCGCCCGGGTCTTTTCCCCCGACCGGTTTCCGGCGCGGGGGGTGCCGAGAATCATGACCGAAACCGGCCAGGCGGTCAAAGGCCTGACCAGGCAGGTCTTACAGACACCGTCCATAACGGCGGAGGAACTGCCGGCCGGCCAGGGCGGCGTCGTCCTGCTGAACGGAAAGAAAGCGGGCGTCTACAAAGCAGAGGATGGAAAAATCCATGCGGTGGATATCCGCTGCCCGCATCTGGGATGCCAGCTGGAGTGGAATCCGGATGAAAAGAGCTGGGACTGCCCCTGCCACGGCTCCCGCTTTGACTACCGGGGCCGGTGGATAAACGGCCCCGCCCAAAAGGATATCCGCTTGTGACCAACCTGTTTTGATTAAAAAGGCCAGCAAAAAAGGACATCGTTTTAAACGGTGTCCTTTTTGCTATGGTTACAGGGATTCACTTTGCAGAAGACATACTGTCTCCACATGGGCGGTACCGGGGAAAAGATCGGCAGGCGTAGCCTCTACAAGGCGGTAGCCGACAGCCGCAAGCTGTTTGCAGTCCCGGGCTAAAGTTGCCGGGTCACAGGAGACGTAGACCACCCTTTCCGGCCGGAAGGTTTCCCCGATAAGCTGCAGCAGGTCGGGGGAACATCCCTTCCGGGGCGGATCCACCAGGATGACATCAGGGCGGATGCCCTCGGCCGCCAGCTGCCGGGCGGCTTCCGCCGCGTCGGCGCAGAGGAAACGGGCATTGAAGATGCCGTTTAACCGGGCGTTGCGCTCTGCATCCTCCACCGCCGCCGACACCACCTCCACCCCGATGACCTGTTTCGCCTGCCCGGCCATGGACAGGCCGATGGTGCCGGCGCCGCAGTACATGTCCAGCAGGATTTTCCCCTCCGGTTCGGCGTATTCCGCCGCTTTTTTATACAGCTTTTCGGCCATGTCCCGGTTGACCTGATAGAAGGAAAGGGGCGATATGCGAAACCGCAGGCCGCACAGGATATCTTCCAGATGATCCGCCCCGAAAAGCACTGTGCAGGTTTTACCCAGCACCACGTTGGTATCCTCCCGGTTGTGGTTGAGCTGGACGCTGACCAACGCTTCGCCCACGGCCTGCCGGAGCAGCTCCACCAGCCGGTCGGGGGCGGGGACGCCGTCGCCGTTGATGACCAGGGCCGCCATGACCTGCCCGGTGGCAAAGGCCTTGCGCAGATAGATATGCCGCAGAAGCCCCTTCCCTGTTCGTTCGTCATAGATGCTGACGCCGGTTTCGGCCGCCCATTGCTCAATGGCCGGCAAGGCCGCCGTAAATTCCGGGGGCTGGAGCCGGCAGTTCCGGCAGTCCACAATCCGATGGCTGCGGGGGGCGTAAAATCCGATGGAGAGGCTATGCTCTGGGTTCAGCCGGGCTGCCCTGGTGCCAGTGACCCCCTCCACGGCCCCTACGGGATACTGGGCCTTGTTCCGGTATCCTGTCCGGGGGGCGGAGGTATCGGGGGCACACAGCAAATCCCGGGGCTCGATGGAAAAGCCGCCGATGCGCCGGAGAGCGTCGGCCACCCGCTGCCGCTTTATCCGCTTTTCTGCCTCGTACCCGATATAACGGAAAACGCAGCCGCCGCACCTGGGGAAGGCGGGACAGTCGATTTTCACCCGGTCGGGAGAGGGCCGCAGAATCTTCTCCAGGCGGCCGTAAGCCAGATTTTTCAGCACCTTGACTATGCGGACCCGCAATAGATCCCCTTCCGCCCCGCCGGGCACAAATACCGCCATGCCCTCATGCCGGCCCACGCCGCTGCCCTCGGCGGTGGTGCCGGTTATAGCCAGTTCTATAACATCGTTTTTCCGCATATACTTCCTCCTGTTTGGGATGGACACTTTTGTTTCTATCATAGCATGTCCCCCGCCCCATGGCAAGGGAGCAGCCATGCGCCGCATCGATTTTCCCTTACGGAAAACGCGTTTACCCCGCGTATTTCTTTTCATCTTGCCGCCAAGCAAAAGGCCTGTCCGAAGACAGGCCTTTTCTATGCCGCCGGTCGATACCGGCCGTTCTTATTTTTTCGGCTTAAAGGAATCCTTTAAGGATACCGTCCGGTTGAAAACCGGCTTTTCGGGGGTGGAATCGGGGTCGGCGCAGAAGTAGCCCTGCCGCATGAACTGGAAGGTATCCCCGGCCTTGGCCGCCGCCACGGCCGGCTCCAGCTTACAGCCGGTCAGCACCACAAGGGACTCGGGATTCAGGTTGTCGGCAAAGCTGGACACGCCCTCCTCATCCGAGGGATTGTCCACATTGAACAGCCGGTCGTACAGCCGCACTTCCCCGTCCACGGCGTGGGCGGCCGAAACCCAGTGGAGGGTTCCCTTGACCTTCCGGCCGTCGGGGGCGTTGCCGCCGAAGCTCTCGGGGTCGTAGGTGCAGTGCACCGCCGTGACATTGCCCTGCGCGTCCGTCTCGGCCGAGGCAAACTGCACAAGATAGGCCCCCTTCAGCCGCACTTCCCTGCCGGGGGCCAGCCGGAAGTACTTGGGGATGGGCTCCAGCATAAAGTCGTCCTGCTCGATGTAGATCTCCCGGGAGAAGCTGACCTTCCGCTTGCCCTTCTCGGGCTGGTTGGGATTGACTTCCACCTCGATTTCCTCCACCTTGTCGGCAGGGTAGTTATCGATAATCACCTTTAAAGGCCGCAGCACAGCCATGGCCCGGTCGGCATGCAGGTTCAGGTGGTCCCGTACGCAGGATTCCAGCAGGGCGTAGTCGATGACGCTGTAGGCCTTGGACACGCCGATTTTCTCGCAGAAGGCCCGGATGGCCTCGGGGGGATAGCCCCGCCGGCGCATGCCGCCTAGGGTGGCCATACGGGGGTCGTCCCAGCCGCTTACCAGGCCGTCGTTCACCAGCTTTAAACACTTGCGCTTGCTGGTCAGGGTGTATCCCACGTTCATGCGGGCAAATTCAATCTGCCGGGGAGGATGGGGGATGTTCAGAACCTCCAGGAACCAGTTGTACAAGGGCCGGTGGTTCTCAAACTCCAGAGAGCACAGGGAGTGGGTGACCCCTTCCTTGGCGTCCGACAGGGGATGGGCGAAATCGTACATGGGGTATACGCACCACTTGTCCCCCGTCCGGTGGTGGCTGGCCTTCATGACCCGGTAGATAACCGGATCCCGCATGTTCATGTTGGGGGAGGCCATATCGATTTTGGCCCGCAGGGTATGCTGGCCCTCCTCGAACTCCCCGGCCGTCATCCGGCGGAAGAGATCCAGGTTTTCCTCCACCGAACGATTCCGCCATGGACTTTCCTTCCCCGGCTCGGTCAGGGTGCCCCGGTAGGCCCGCATCTCCTCGGCCGACAGGTCGTCCACATAGGCCAAACCCTTTTCAATCAGCTTGACGGCGCATTCGTAGAGAAAATCGAAGTAGTCCGACGCGTAATAGACATTGTCCCAGTGAAAGCCCAGCCACTTGATGTCCTCTTCAATGGCGTCTACATACTCGGTGTCTTCCTTAACCGGGTTGGTATCGTCAAACCGCAGGTTGCAGCTGCCGCCGTACTTCTCAGCCGTGCCGAAATCGATGCAGATGGCCTTTGCGTGGCCGATGTGCAGATAGCCGTTGGGCTCGGGGGGGAAACGGGTCTGGACGTGGTCGTAGACCCCTTCCTTTAAATCCTCATCGATGAAATCATGAATAAAATTGGAAGGCCCTGCGGCCTCGGTTTCGGCCCCAGCGACGGTGTTTTTCTCGTCCATTTCTCCAGCTCCTCTATGGTAAAATTGCTTATCTTATGCCTGCCAGGCCGCCTTTGCGGCCTCCATGCGCGCCATGCAGCGCTCTTTCCCCAGCAGCTGCATAATGCTGCACAAATCGGGGGTATTCCGCCGGCCGGTGACGGCAATGCGGATAACCGTGCTCACGTCGCCGGCGTGGCCCTTATAGGCCGCCGGGTTCTTTTTGTATTCCTTGACCTCCGGCGAAAAGCCGATGCCGGGACAGATGTCCTTTATCTTCTGGAACCAGGCTTCCCGCCCGTCGGCCGGGTCGTACACCGGCATGTAGGCGGTCAGGGCAGCCGCCGCGTCGGCAGCGGACAGGTTTTCGGGCAGTTCGAAGCAGGGGGTGTAAAGCCCGTCGAAGAAGTAGGCCGCGTAAGTCTTGGCCTCATCCCACTTGGCGATGTCCTTGCGGGGCTTGGGGCAGTCCCGGTCGATGGAGAAAATCGCCTTGGTATAGGCCGGGTCGGCCGCAAGCAGGTCGTAGAATGCCGGGTCGAAGTCCCTGGCCCAGCCGATGATTTCCCCCGTCACCCGGTCGGCGTCCATGAGGGAAATATAATTCTTGCTCACATCCCGCAGCTTGTTCAAATCGAACAGAGCGCCGGATACGCTCATTTTCTTGAGATTGAATTTGAAGGCGTTCAAGTCCGCCGTCTTGTTGGCCCGCCGCCAGTCCTCAAAGTCCGAGCTGGCCACGGTCATAAGATACTCGATGACCGCCTCAGGGGGATAGCCCGCCTCGATGTAGTACCGCACGGCGGCCTCCGGGTCCTTGCGCTTGGAGAGTTTCCGCCGGCCGCCGTTTTCCTCCTTCATAATGGGAGCCACGTGGGCGTATTTAGGCGGCTTCCAGCCCAGCAGCCGGAAAAGCTGCAGGTGCTTGGGGGTGGAGGAAATCCATTCGTCCCCCCGGATGACGTGGGTGGTGCGCATGAGATGGTCGTCCACCACATGGGCAAAATGATAGGTAGGGATGCCGTCCGACTTAAGGATGACAAAGTCCTCGTCATTCTCGGGCAGCTGGATTTTCCCCTTGATACCGTCGTCAAAGGTCACCCGGTTTTCCTCGCTGCCCGGGGAGCGCAGGCGGACGACAAACTTTTCCCCCGCCTCTACCCGTTTTTTGACCTCTTCATAGGCCATATCCCGGCAGCGGGCCCATTTTCCGTGGTAGCCGGTGCGGATTTTCCCCGCCTCCTGCTCCTCCCGGATGGCGGCCAGCTCCTCCTCGGTGCAGAAGCAGGGATAGGCCAGGCCCTGCTTTATCAATTCCTTGGCAAAGCAGCGATAGATGGGACCCCGCTTGCTCTGCTGGTAGGGGCCATAGGCCCCCTCCTCCCGACCGGCTTCCACAAAGCCCTCGTCGATGGTGACGCCGAAGCGGGTAAGGCCGCCCACAATGTCGGCGATGCCGCCCTCCACTTCCCGCTTTTTGTCGGTATCCTCAATGCGCAGGTAGAATACGCCGCCGGTGGTGGCGGCCACCCGCTTGTTGCACATGGCCGTGAACAGCACACCCAGATGCAGGTAGCCCGTGGGGCTGGGGGCAATCCGGGTCACCCGGGCCCCCTCCGGCAGGCCGCGGGGGGGATACAGGGCCTCGTAGTCCGCCGGGGACTTGTCCACATCCGGCAGCAGCAGGTCGGCCAGTTTATCATAGTTTTCCATGGGATGGAACACTCCTTATATTGGGAAGTATGCCCGGCCGGCGGCCGGCCATGAAAATCTTACCTTATATTATGGCAGAAATCCCGCCCTATTACAACTCTTTTTTTGCCTTTTTCGGCTGGATTTGCGGCATAGTAGACGGCAGCATGTAGAAAGCCTCTCTTTATGCCTATGGCAAAGAGAGGCTTTCCTTCTAAATGTGATCCAATCAAACAATAAATTTTAATAATAATAAGAATAATAGGAGGCGCGGAAAATATCATCTAAAGCTTTACCGGTAGAAATAAATACAATCGTGATGATAATACCTGCCACCAGCCCAACAAAGCCAAGAATAATACCTGCCAAGGCCATTCCGTCCTTGGTGGTTCCCTTGGAACGGGAAACAAAGCCGAATACAATACCCAAGATGGACGCAATACCGCCGCCGCAGCAAACCAGGCCGATGATACCCAGCACCAAAGCGGCGATGGCCATACCATCCCCCGGCGCTTTTTCGGGCATAGGCGGCACATTATAGGGCACGTATCCCGGCTGAGGCGGCTGGGGCGTATAGGGCGGCGGGGTCTGGCCGCCTACAGGAGGCTGATACCCAACCGCCGGGGGCTGCTGGCCGAAATTCGGATGGGGCTGGCCGTTATAACCCGCCTGCCCGTTAAAGCCGGTCTGCCCGCCTGCAGGGGCCTGGTAACCGCCGACCGGAGGCTGCTGCCCGGTTACGGGCGGCTGGGGCGTATAGGGCGGCTGCCCGGCGCTGGAACCGCCGGACATGGGCGGCTGAGGCCGGGATGCATAAATCGGCTGCTGGGGCGAAGCCGGTTCCGGTGGGGCCGGGGGTACGGTCGGTGCGGCCGGCTCTACAGGGGCCGCAGGTTCCGCCGGTGCGGCCGGCTGTTCCGGCGCCCTGTCCGCTCCGCCGGCGGTGGGATCCGGCGGGGCTACGGGCTCCCAACCGGAAGAACCATCAAAGCGGTTGTTCTCATCCATACAAAACACACCTTTCTTTTCCTTTATAGGTCAAAAAGCACCATATATCCAATTTCAGTATAAAGGAGCCGGGGAAAAAGTGCAAGGCTTTTTCTCCGGCGGCTTAAAAATTCCTCTGTTTCCTTTATTACCCTATGCGGCCGGGATCCGGTTTATTCCGCCGCGGCAAACTGGCTTTGATACAGCCGGGCGTAGAAACCGTCCTTTTCCAGCAGTTCCCGGTGGTTCCCCTGCTCCACCACATGTCCCTCGTTCATGACGATGATGAGGTCGGCGTCCCGGATGGTGGACAGCCGGTGGGCGATGACAAAGCTGGTGCGCCCCCGGGCCAGCTTGGCAAAGGCCCGGGTGACCCGCTGCTCGGTCAGGGTGTCGATGGAGGAGGTGGCCTCGTCCAGCACCAGGATGTCCGGGTCGGAGAGCATGGCCCGGGCGATGGTCAGCAGCTGCCGCTGGCCGGCCGACAGGCTCCCCCCCGCCGTATCCAGCACCGTGTCATACCCCTGGGGCAGCCGCTTGATAAAGCTGTGGGCATGGGCGGCCTTGGCGGCGGCCACTACCTCTTCCTTCGTGGCGTCCGGCCGGGCGTAGGCGATATTCTCCCGCACCGTGCCCCCGAACAGCCAGGTATCCTGCAGCACCATGCCGATGCGCCGGCGGAGGCTGGAACGGGTGATCTCCCGGATGTCCCGCTCCCGGAAGGGGGCGCCGGCGGCATCCACCCCGTCCACCAATATGGCCCCGGCGTCCACATCATAAAAGCGCATAATCAGGTTGACCAGGGTAGTCTTGCCCGCCCCGGTAGGTCCTACGATGGCCACCCGCATACCGGGCTCCACCTGTAAGCTGAAATCCCCGATTAAGGGGCGCTGGGGCAGATAGGCAAAATCCACGCCGGCAAACCGCACCCGCCCGGTGAGGCTGGCGGCCTCCAGGGCCTCCGGCCCGTCGGGGGACTCGGGAGGCGTCTCCATAAGCTCCAGCACCCGGATGGTGGCCGCCCAGGCCGCCATAATCTGGGTTACGATGGCGGTCAGCTGGTTAAAGGGCCGGGCGAACTGGTTGGAGTAAATGATAAAGCTGGAGATGCTGCCGGCCGACAGCCCGCTGACCGCGCCGCCCACCACGCCCACGGCGATGTAGGCCAGGTAGTTGACAAACCGGGTGGTGGGGTTGGTGAGGGAGCTGGCAAACTGGGCCTTCTGGCCGGCGGTGTACAGCCGGCCGTTGATTTCGGCAAACCGGTCGGCCGCCCGGTCCTCATAGGAATAGGCCTTGACCGTCCGCACGCCCCCCACCATTTCCTCCACAAGCCCTCCCAGCTCGCCGGTCAGGGCCTGCTGGGCCTTGAAATGCTTATTGGAAAGCCGGGTCACCGTCCGGGCCACGAAAAAGGTGATGGAGGTCACCAGCAGCACCACCAGGGTCACCACCGGGCTGATGTAGAGCATAAAGCCCAGGGTGCCCAGAATGGTCACCGCGCCGGTGAGCAGCTGGGTGATGCCGTCTACCAGGCCGTCGGCGATGGCCGTGGCGTCGTTGACAAAGCGGCTGATGACGTCGCCGCTGGCCGAGCGGTCGTAATAGGACAGGGGCAGCTTCATAAGCCGGTCGTCCGCATCGGCCCGGATGGCCCGCACCATCCGGTGGGCGCAGGCGTAGGACAGGTAGCTGACCAGATACTGAAAAACCGAAAAGAACACATACAGGACGCCTAAGGCGACAAGATACCCGAGGATGGCCCCGTAGTCCACCTGTCCCGGCCCCACGATGTGGTCGATGGCCCGGCCGGTAAGGAAGGGGCCTACAATTTCCATCCCCGAGGCCAGCACGGCGCAGACGGCCGCCACGGCCAATCCTTTTTTCTGCCCGCCGGCGTACCGCAGCAGGGTCCTCAGGGCCGAAGCCCCCTTGCGGGGCGGCAGCTTTTCCTTTTTAGGCATGGGAAACCTCCTTTCCGTCCGACTGGGACAGGGCGATTTCCCGGTAGGCCGGGCAGCTTTCCATCAACTGGGCATGGCTGCCAAGGCCGGCCACGGCCCCGTCCTCCAGCACCAGGATTTGATGGCAGTTCTGCACCGCCCAGACCCGCTGGGATATGATGACGGTGGTCATGCCCTTACAGTCCCGCCGGAGGGCCTGCCGCAGGGCGGCGTCGGTGGCGTAGTCCAGGGCCGAGGCGGCGTCGTCCAGGATGAGGACGGCCGGCTGCTTGACCAGCGCCCGGGCGATGGCCAGCCGCTGCCGCTGGCCCCCCGAGAAATTGGCGCCCCCCTTGCGCACCGGGGCGTTGAAGTCTTCGGGCAGCCGGTCGATAAAAGCATAGGCCTGGGCGGTTTTGGCCGCCGATTCCAGCAGGTTTTCCGGCGCGTCGGGGGCTCCCAGGCGCAGGTTGTCGGCCACCGTGCCGGCGAAAAGCTCCACCCGCTGGGGCACAAGGCCGATGCGCCCCCGCAGGTCGGCGGCGCCGTAGTCCTCCACCGGCCGGCCCTCCACCAGCACCTGGCCGGCAGTGGGGGTATAAAACCGCCCTATGAGGGCCGCCAGGGTGGATTTGCCCGCCCCCGTGGCCCCGATAATCCCCAGGGTCTCCCCGGCCGGCAGGGTGAAGGAGATGTGGGACAGGGCCTCCTCCCCGCCGCCGGGATAGGCGAAGGATACGTCTTTAAACTCCACCGCCGGGGCGGGGATGCGGTTGGCCGGGCCGCCGGCCTCCTTCTCGGAGGGGTCGTCCTCCAGGGCGAAAATCTCGCTGACCCGCCGCAGAGAGGCGAAGGCCCGGGTGAAGAGCACCACCAGATTGGCCACCACAATCAGCACCGACAGCATCTGGGTCACATAGCTGATAAAGGCCAGAATCTGTCCCTGGCTCAAATCGCCGGCGTCCACCCGGATGCCGCCGAACCAGATGATGGCGATGATGGAAAAGTTCATAATCAGGTTGGTCACCGGATTTAAAAGGGTGGAAACCCGGCCCACGGCCAGGGTGCGGTCCAGCAGTTCCCGGTTGCGGCCGGCGAACCGCTCCTTCTCGGCGTCCTCCCGGGCGAAGGCCCGGATGACCCGCACCCCCGACAGGTTCTCCCGCAGGGTATCGCTCATGTCGTCCAGCCCCTCCTGCACCTTCGTATACATGGGGGAGGACTTGCGCATGACCAAAAACAGGGCGGCGGCGAAAAGGGGCAGGGCGCAGACCACCACCAGCCCCAGCTTCCAGTCGATGAGCAGGGTGGCCACCACGCTGCCGATGCAGATAAAGGGCGCCCGGATGACCAGCCGGATGGTCATGGCCACGGCCGTCTGCAGCTGGGTCACGTCGTTGGTAATCCGGTTGGAGAGGGTCTGCACCCCGTACTTGTCCACCTGGGCGTAGGATAGGGACAGCACCTTTTTAAAAAGGGCGTTGCGCACGGCCGTGCCGAAGCCCTGGGAGGCCACCGAGGCGCTGTACTGACAGATGACCGCGCTGCCCAGGCCCACCGAGGCGGTCAGCAGCATCAGCCCGCCCACGGCCAGGATATACCCCGTGTCGCCGGCCGGGATGCCCTTGTCGATGATGAGGGCCATCATAATGGGCATGAAGAGTTCCAGAACGGCCTCCAGCAGCTTAAAGGCCGGCCCGATGATAAACTGCAGCCGGTAGGGTTTTAAGTATTTGGCAAGGTATCGCAAGGATACACGCTCCCTCCATTTTCAAAGCATACGGATGTATTGTAACATTTTCCCGCCGCCTTTGCAACGGGAACGAGCAGGGTTTTCCCCCTTGCATCCCGGCCGGCCGCAGATTATAATGGGAAGACGAAAGGCAGGCGGTACAAATGGCGGAACTCAAGACCAACGCCGTGCGCACGCTGGACAAAAACCATATTCCCTACCGGCTCCACGCCTATGAGCCGGGGGATTCGGTGGACGGCGTATCGGTGGCGGCCAAGCTGGGGCAGGATCCGGAGAAGGTATACAAAACCCTTGTGACCAAGGGGAAGTCCGGAGGGCATCACGTCTTTGTCATCCCCGTGGCGGAGGAACTGGATTTGAAGAAGGCCGCCAGGGCTGCCGGGGAAAAGGCGGTGGAGATGATTCCGGTGAAGGATTTGCTGAAAACCACCGGCTACATTCGGGGCGGCTGCAGCCCGGTGGGGATGAAAAAAACCTTTCCCACCGTCATCCACGCCGCGGCCGAGGATTTGGACGCCTTCTGCGTCAGCGCCGGCCGCATCGGGCTGCAAATCGAGGTGAAGCCCACCCAGCTGGCCGAACTCATCGGCGCCGCCTTCGAAGATATTATCCGCTGACCCGGCGGTTGGAATACATGAGGATATAAGCAGGCCCCCGGCGCTGGTTCGCCGGGGGCCTGCTGCCATATCTATTGCGTTTTCTCCTCTTCTGTCCGGGAGACGCGGTCTTCCCCCTTTTTAAAAGCTTCGCTGCTCTCCCGCATAAAGGGGATTTTCAGGGTCATAATCAGCAGCTTCAAATCCAGCAGCACCGAATACTGCTCAATATAAATCAAATCCATATTCAGCTTGTCCAGAGGGCTGGTGTTGTATTTCCCGTAAATCTGGGCGTATCCGGTGATGCCCGCCTTGACCCGGTGGCGCAGGTTGAATTCCGGGCACATTTGCACATAGGCATGGACATTTTCGGTGCGCTCGGGCCGGGGGCCCACCAGGGACATATCCCCCTTGAGCACGTTGAAAAGCTGGGGCAGCTCGTCGATGCGCAGAGGCCGCAGGATGCGGCCGATTTTGGTAACCCGCCGGTCCCCCTGCACCGCCCGGGCTGCCCCGTCCTTTTCGGCGTCCACAGCCATGGAGCGGAATTTATAGATGTTGAATATTCGCCCATTCTGGGTCACCCGGTTCTGCTTATAGAAGACCGGCCCCCCGTCGCACAGCTTGATGCCCATGGCTGTCAGCAGCATAATGGGACTGGTTATAACCAGAATCAGCAGGGACAGGACAATATCCATGGCCCGCTTGATAATCTGCTGCTCGGTGGTCAGGCCGCCGTTGCGGCAGACCAGCACCGGGGTGTCGAAAATATGGCTCTGGTAACAGTTGTTCAGGATAATATCGTTGACCGAGGGCAGCAGGTAAATCCGCTTGCGGGTGGCATAAGTGTACCGGAGCACCTCGTTTTTGGCCGACTTTTCCAGGTCGCCGATGAGCACGGCCTCGTATTTGTCGATGGCCGCCTTGACCGCCTCCAGCCCCTGGCTGATGGAGATGCCCCGGTCGATAACGTACCGCTCCTTGATATTAGCCATTTTTTGGATGATATCCCAGTCGGCCATTTCGGTGCCGAAAACAGCCAGGATATGCCGCACCCGGTAGAGACTGAAATAGATGGAATTGGAAGCGATGACGCCGCCGGCCGCCAGCACAGTCTGCAATACCGTGGTGGAGGCTATGGGACCCGGCGGCAACAGCTGCCGGGCAATCAGGCACAAAACCATATACATGATGAAATTGGCCATAACCAAAGACAAAAACATGCTGTAAATGGCCTCATGCACCCGCACGGTGCCGATTTTAAACCCGCTGTACAGGTGGGCAAAGAGAAAGAAAATGACGGCGTAAGCGAATACCACCAGGTAATTGCCCCGGTATTCGTAGACCGCTTCCTCGTAATAATTCTGCCAGCAGCCGATAAAGGCGCAGACCACGGCAAAGAGCAAAAACAGCTTGCAGACAAGCATGATGCTCTTCCGGAATTTCATCAGTATACGCATAGATAGGACATCCTCCCGCAGGGCCTTACGCCCCTTTCAGGATTTCCCGCCGGCGGCGGGCAGAAGAACGGCGCGCTCAATCCCGGCCGTAGACCTTCTGGGGGGCCCGCTTGTGGGCGGTGGCGGCGTGGGCCCGCTGGATTTTGGCCACGTCCTCCGGCGTCCCCTCCCCCGTCTGCATGTACTTTTCAATGGCGACGTAGGTGACCCCCATCTCCTTCTCGTCGGTCTGCCCCTCGAACAGGCCGGCCGACGGGGCCTTTTCAATGATGCTGGCCGGCGCGCCCAGATACCGCAGGAATTCGTAGATTTCCGTGACGGTCAAATCGCCGATGGGGTTGAAGTCGTAAGCGCCGTCCCCCCACTTGGTAAAGTAGCCCATGTAGGCCTCGTCCTTGTTGCCCGTACCGCAGACAAGAGCGCCTCGCGTCTGGGCCACCGCGTAGACCGTGGCCATCCGCAGGCGGGGGTTGATGTTGGCCTTGGCCATATTCGCTATGGCGTCCACCCCCTCGGCCTCGCCCAGGGCCGCCAGCAGGGCGTCCCTGGCGGCCGTCAAATCCACCTGGGTCACCGGGATGTCAAAGGCCCTGGCCACGGCCAGGGCGTCCTCCCGGTCGCTGTTATAATTCTGCTTGGAGCCGCAGGGCATAATAATCCCAAGCACGTTGTCGCAGGCCTTGCGGCAGAGGATGCCGGCCAGGGCGCTGTCCTTCCCGCCGCTGTTGCCGTATACAATCCCCTTAGCCCCGCTTTCCGCAAGCAGCGCCTGAATCCAGGCCACCCGTTTTTCCAGTTCCTTTTTGTAGTCCCGCATATAGCATTCCTCTTTTCTAAAAATAATTTTTATAGCCGCACTTCCACCGGCCGCCCCAACACCAGGCTGTCGGGTTCCACCCGGCAGTCGTAGGCCGCGACGCGGACGCCGACCGCTACGGCTTCCCGCAGGGCCTCCCCAAAGGCGGGATGGGTCTCGTCGTTAGGGGCCAAATAAGCCGCCGGGGACATCTGCACCACAAACAGGACATATGCCCCGTAACCGGCCCGGGCCAGTTCGGCCAGCCGATGGATATGCTTAACCCCCCGTTGGGTGGGCGCGTCGGGGAAAAAGGCCGACCCCTCCCGCTCCAGGGTGACCCCCTTGACTTCGATAAAGCCCTGGCCGCAGCCTTCCGGCAGGGAAATCCCCACCGGCGGGGGTAAAGCAGCTCCCGGGCCGTCCGACCACTGGATATAAAAATCCAGCCGGGAATCCCCGCTTGGCATCTCCGGCCGGATAAGGGAGGCGGGAGCCTCCATCCCCGGCAGCAGGAGCCCTTTGGCCAGGGCCTCGGCCGCCACCCGGTTGGGGGCCTGGCTGTCCATATTGATAAGGTAAGAACCTTTCTGCACGGCTATCAAATCCCCCGGCGTCCGCCGGCCGGGATTATGCCCCAGGGCAATATACACCCGGGCTCCCGGCGTGAGGAGTTCCCGGCACCGACCGGTGTTTTTGACGTGTACCGTCATGGGGCCGGCCGCCGTGTCCACCCGGGCTATAAACCGGTTGGGCCGTTCCCGGAAAACCGCCGGGATAACCTCGGCATATTGCATGGCGTCCGCCCCCTTTCCTGCTTTTTACCTTTCTTATCCAAAAAGGCTCATCTGGTTGGAGTCGGGCAGAAAATCCAGGGCGCCCACCTCGTTGAGAGCCTCGATGACCGTCTTGGAAACCCCGGCGGCCAGCTGGAGTTCGTCCTTGGAGATAAAGTCCCCCTTTTGGGCCGCCTCCTCCAGGGCGATGGCGGCGTTCTCCCCCACCCCGGACAGGGAGCCGAAGGGCAGGCGGATTTTTCCGTCCTCCACAATATACTTGGTGGCCTTGGACTTGTACAAATCGATGGGCAGCAGTTCCACCCCTCTGGCCAGCATTTCGTTGACAATCTGCAAAATGGAATAGGTGTTATTCTCCTTGGCCGTGGCCTCCCGGCCCTTGGCCTTGATTTCGTTCATCCGCTGGAGCACCGCCGCCCGGCCCTGGAGGGCCGCCTTGGCGTCCACATCCTCTCCCCGGACGGTGAAGTAGGCGGCGTAGTATTCCACCGGCTTGTGCACCTTATACCACCCCAGCCGCAGAGTGGAAATCATATAGGCGGCGGCGTGGGCCTTGGGGAACATGTACTTTATCTTCATACAGGAATCAATGTACCATTCGGGCACGCCGTGATCCCGCATGGTCTGCTTATGCTCGTCGGTTAAAAGCTTGGGGGCCTTGCCCTTACGGACAATCTCCATAATGGAGAAGGCCGTCTTGGGGGGCACGCCCTTGTGAAGCAGATAGGTCATGATGTTATCCCGCGTTCCGATAACGTCGGCGATGGTGCAGGTGCCCGATTTAATCAGCTCCTGGGCGTTGCCCAGCCAGACGTCGGTGCCGTGGGACAGGCCGGACACCTGCAAAAGGTCGGAAAAAGTCTTGGGCTGGGTGTCGATGAGCATCTGCCGCACGAAGTGGGTGCCCACCTCCGGCAGGGAGAAGGTGCCGGTCAAGGAGTCGATGTCCTCCGGCTTTACCCCCAAGGCCTCGGTGGAGACAAACAGGCTGCGCACCGCCGGGTCGTTCATGGGCACCTCCATCACCGGGATGCCGGTATACTCCTCCAGATACTTATAGATGGTGGGCACATCATGGCCCAGAATGTCCAGCTTTAAGATGGTATCGTGGATGGAGTGGAAATCGAAGTGGGTGGTGACCACGTCGGAATTGGGGTCGTCGGCCGGGTGCTGGATGGGGCAGAAGTCGTAAACCTCGTATTCCCGGGGCACGACTACCATGCCGCCGGGGTGCTGGCCGGTGGTCCGTTTGACCTTGGCCTTGTCCAGGGCCGAGGCCAGCCGCTCCCGCTCGGCCTTGTTCATGATAATACCCCGCTCCTCGGTGTACTTTTTCACAAAGCCGTAGGCCGTCTTCTCGGCCACGGCGGCGATGGTGCCGGCCTTGAAGACGTTTTCCGGGCCGAAAAGGGTCTCGGTGAATTTATGGGCCGAGGTCTGATATTCGCCCGAGAAGTTTAAGTCGATATCAGGCACCTTGTCGCCGTCGAAGCCCAGGAAGGTTTCAAAGGGAATGTCGTGCCCGTCCTGGTTCATGTGGGCGCCGCATTGGGGGCAGTCCTTGGGGGGCAGGTCGAAGCCGGAGCCCACGCTGCCGTCGTCGAAAAACTCGGAATATTTGCATTTGGGGCAGACGTAATGGGGGGCCATGGGGTTGACCTCCGAGATGCCCGCCATGGTGGCCACGAAGGAGGAGCCCACCGAACCACGGGAGCCCACCAGGTAGCCGTGGGCCTCCGAGTCGGCCACCAGCTTCTGGGCCGTAACGTACATGACCGAGAAGCCGTGCTTGATGATGGAGTTCAGTTCCTTCTCCAGCCGCTTTTCCACGATTTCGGGCAGGGGGTCGCCGTAGATTTCCTTGGCCCGGTTCCAGGTGGTGGAGCTGAGGATTTCATCCGCCCCTTCGATGGAGGGCGGATAGTTGCCCTCGGGCACGGGCAGCACGTCCCCCGAAATCATGTCGGCGATTTTGTTGGGGTTCTGGACCACCACTTCAAAGGCCCGCTCCTTGCCCAGGTAGCTGAATTCCTCCAGCATCTGGTCGGTGGTTTTTAAATACAGGGGGGCCTGCTGGTCGGCGTCTTTAAACCCCTGGCCGGCCATGAGGATGCGGCGCAGGGCCTCGTCCTTCGGGTGCAGGAAGTGGACGTCGCCGGTGGCCACGGTCATCTTGCCCAGCTTGTCCCCCAGCTTGATGATGGTGCGGTTATAGTCCATCAGCTGCTTTTCCGACTGCACCATGCCCTCCCGGAGCATAAACTCGTTGTTGCCCAAAGGCTGGATTTCCAAAAAGTCGTAGAAGTCGGCGATTTTTAAAAGCTCGCCCCAGGGCCGGCCGCCGGACACCGCCCGGTAGAGTTCCCCCGCCTCGCAGGCGCTGCCCACCAGCAGCCCCTCCCGGTGCTTCATCAGCACGCTTTTGGGCACCAGGGGGAATTTATAGAAATTGTGCAGATGGGCCTCGGATACGATTTTATATAGATTCTTCAGCCCCACCATATCCTTGACCAGCAGGATTTGATGGTAGCGGGGCAGCTTCTTGATGTCCCCGCCGGCCAGGGCGCCGTTCAGGTTCTGGACGTCGGCGCAGTCCGCCCGCTCGATGGTCATATCCAGCAGCCGGTCGAAGATGGCCGCCAGGATATTCGCGTCGTCCGACGCCCGGTGGTGGTTGAAGTTTCCCAGATTCAAAGCCTTGGCCACTGTGTCCAGCTTGTGGTTCTTGCAGTCGGGCAGCAGGCTGCGGGCCATGGCCACCGTGTCGATATAGGTGGGGTCAAAGGCGTAGCCGCACCGGCCGCAGGCGGCGGTGATAAAGGAGATGTCAAAGGGGGCGTTGTGGGCCACCAGCACCGCGTCGCCGCAGAAGTCCAGGAAATTCTTGACCGCCTGGGCCTCGTCCGGCGCGTCGGCCACCATCTGGTCGGTGATGCCGGTCAGCTCGACGATTTTGGCCGGGATGGGCATACCGGGATTGACAAAGGTATTGAAGACCTCCCCGATTTCGCCGTTTACATACCGGACGGCGCCGATTTCGGTCAGCCGGTCGTTTGTGGCCGAAAGGCCGGTGGTCTCCACGTCGAAGACCACATAGTCCCCCTTGATGGGCATGGATTTATCTCCCACCAGGGCGGGCACCAGGTCGTTGACAAAATAGGCCTCGCAGCCGTAGATAACCTTGAAGTCGCCGCCGGCCTTGCGGATGGCCTTGACCTCGTTCATGGCCTCGGGATAGGCCTGCACCACCCCGTGGTCGGTGATGGCGATGGCCTTATGCCCCCAGTCGTAGGCCTGCCGGATAATCTGGGAGGCCGGGCTGACCCCGTCCATGGCCGACATGTTGGTGTGGCAGTGGAGTTCCACCCGCTTTTCGGCAGCCTCGTCCATGGGCACATACTTGTCCACCACCGAAATATCCCGGGGATTCAGCACATAGTCCTTCTCCCACTCGTCGTTGACCAGGGCCCCCTTGACCAGCACGCAGGTGCCCGGCTTCAGGCTGTCCAGGGCCGGGAGTTTGGCGTTCTCCACGTACATTTTGATGAGGAAAGAGCCGGTGTAGTCGGTGATGATGATGTTCACCCGGTGCTTGTTGCCGGCCTTGGTGGGGGTCTTTTCGTTGGAAAAGACCTCCCCCCATACGATAACGTCCCCGAAATCCGGGTTGACATCCTTCATGGGGGTGGGGCGGCCCTTGATGGGACGGCCCCAGACCGGCTGGGCGCTGTCCAGGAATATGGGCAGGCCGTCGGCCGGCTTGCGGCTGCGTTTTTTTGTCTTGGGGCCGTCGTAGGCCGGCGCTTCGGCCCCCTTTGGGGCTCCGGGAGCCGGCC
The DNA here is from genome assembly GCA_904420585.1 of Candidatus Howiella intestinavium. Classification (GTDB taxonomy): domain Bacteria; phylum Bacillota; class Clostridia; order Oscillospirales; family Acutalibacteraceae; genus Howiella; species Howiella intestinavium. The sequence goes on from CAJFVX010000002.1 coordinate 35,097, forward strand.
GGGGGGCGGCAGGCGCCTGCGGCGGGGCCTTTATCTCCACCTCGTCCAGCTGCCCGTCAAAGGCCAGGGTGATGTCCAAACCAAATTGCTTTTTCACCACCCGCTTGAGCCGCGCCTCAAAGTCGGTGGACTGGATGGAGGCGAGGCCGCCGTACTTTAGGGTGATGGTCAGCTGCCCGTCCTCATATGTATAATCCGCACCGTTGAAAAAGCCGTTGAGCACGGCGTTCTGCAGCCGGATTTCCTCCACCAGCCCGGCGCAGTAACCGGTGGTGAAGCTGTCGGCCGGGAAGCTGGGTTCCAGTTTGCAGGACAAAAGATGCAGCGCACCCCGGATTTCCGCCGCCGCCGTATCCAGCCGCTCCTTCTCCACCCCGTGGGGGAAGGCCACGGCCGCCGACAGGGTCCGCCCCTCCTTCTCCACCGTGAAGGCGGTGACCTGCCCGTCCCCCATCGCCGCGGCCGTCTCTTCGCTTACAAAGCCGCCAAACAAATCTCCAAACAATGCCGTTGCCATTCTTCCACCCGTTTTTCCCTTTCCCAGTCCATGGATTTTATCGCAGGAACCGCCGGCAGCATCCCCGCCGGCGGCCGTTACAATGTCTCGATTTCCTTTAACAGCTCTTCCAGGAGCTTTTCCTCCGGCACCTTCCGGGGCTTTTCCCCCTTGCGGAAGACAAGGCCGCAGCCGTCCCCCCCGGCGATGCCCACGTCGGCCTCCCGGGCCTCCCCCGGCCCGTTGACCACACAGCCCATCACCGCCACGGTTATGGGCTTTTTACAGTCCTGTAAGGCCTCTTCCACCCGCCCGGCCAGGCCGATGAGGTCGATGCGGGTGCGGCCGCAGGTGGGACAGGATACGATGCGGGGCCCGTCCTGCCGGAGGCCTGCCGCCCGCAGCAGGTCGATACCGGCCCGCACCTCCTTGACCGGGTCGTCGGTCAGGGACACCCGGATGGTGTCCCCGATGCCGGCAAGCAGCAGCCCGCCGATGCCGGCGGCCGAGCGGATAAGTCCCATCCGTTCGGTGCCCGCCTCGGTCACCCCCACATGCAGGGGGTAGTCGGTGCGTTCGGCCGCCAGGGCGTAGGCCGCGTACATGGTGGGCACGTGGGAGGACTTCATGGACAAAACGATGTCGGTAAAATCAAACCGTTCCAGCAAGGAGGCGTGGTAAAGGGCGCTGTCCACCAGGGCTTCGGGGGTGGGGGCGCCGTACTTTTTAAGGATTTCCTTTTCCAGCGACCCGGCGTTTACCCCGATGCGGATGGGGATGCCCTTCTGCCGGCAGACGTCGGCCACCTGCTTGACGCGGCCTTCATCCCCGATGTTGCCGGGGTTGATGCGGATTTTATCCACCCCGGCGGCGGCGGCCTCCAGGGCCAGCCGGTAGTCGAAATGGATGTCGGCCACAATGGGGACGTCCACGGCCTCCTTGAGCTTTTCAATCAGGGGCACCGCCTCCCGGTTGGGTATGGCCGCCCGGATAAGCTGGCAGCCGGCGGCGGCCAGTTCCTTGGCCTGGGCCACGCTGCCGGCGAAGTCTTCGGCGGGGCGGTTGAGCATGGACTGCACGGTAACCGGTGCGCCGCCCCCGATGGGCAGCCCGCCCGCTAAAACCTGTTTGGTATTTTTCCGTCCCGTCATATTGTTCCTCCCCTATGTCATCCCGTAATAAGCTGGTATACATCCTTAAAGCATATGAGCACCATGAGGGCCATAAGCAGCATAAATCCGACGGCGTGCACCCAGCCCTCGTACTTCTGGGGCACCGGCTTGCGGCGTATCATCTCAATGACGATAAACAGCAGCCGGCCGCCGTCCAGCGCCGGCAGGGGCAGCAGGTTGAATATCCCTAGGTTGATGGTGATGAGGGCCACCATGGGCAGCAGGTTGGTAAAGCCCGATTTCACAGCCTCTCCTAAAGCGGCCGTGACGCCCACCGGGCCGGATACCTGGCTGATGCCGAATTTGCCGGTTATCAAATCCACCAGCGACCACCAGACGATGCGGCCGTAGGATACCGTATTCCAAAAGGCCTGGGAGATAAATGTCCAGAGATTTTTCTCCTGCCCTTCCACATAAAAATCCACCGAGACCATGGTCATGCCCTCCACCTCCTCGGTGGCGAAGGTCACGTCCTGTAATTCTACCTTTTCCCCGTCCCGCTTGACCACCAAATCCACCTTGCCGTCGGCCGGGATATTGGAAAAGGTATAGCTCAAATCATAGGTGGTGAAAATCCGCCGGCCGTTGACCTTGATAAATTCGTCTCCCACCTGCAGGCCGCTCTGCTCACTGACCGCATTCTCCTGGAACACGGCCACCTTGGGCAGGGCAAACTGCTCCTGGGGGATGAGGATGAGCATCATGACAATAAAGCCGAAGAGGATATTAAAAATCGCGCCGGCCGCCGTGATGACAAACCGCCGCCAGGGCTTTTTGTTGCAGAAGGCCCGCTCGTCGCTGCTGGTCTCGTCCTCCCCCTCCATGGCGCAGAAGCCCCCCAGGGGCAGCAGACGCAGGGAATACCTCGTCTCCTTCTTCCCCCAGCGCAGGATGGTGGGGCCGAATCCGATGGCGAATTCGTTGACCCGCACGCCCATGAGCTTGGCGGCCAGAAAATGCCCCAGCTCGTGGATAAATATCATGAAAAGGAACACCACGATGGCCACCAGAATGGGCCATACCGCGCTCCAGATGGATGCAATGGAAAGTACCTGCGGCGTTATAAGCCATCACCCGTTTCTATACTGTATTGCGCCCTTCCCCGCCGGACACCCGCTTTTCGCCGCAAAGCGTATCCCCTCAGCCCACATGCGCCCGGACATAGGCCCGGGCCGCCCTGTCGGCCTCCAAAATATCTTCCAAAGACGCGGCAGGCGCTGCCGGCTGCCTTTCCGCCGCCGCAGCCACCAGCTCCCCGATTTGCAGGAAGGAAATTTTCTCCTGCAAAAAGAGGGCCACCGCCTCCTCGTTGGCCCCGTTGGCCGCCGCCGGCCGCAGGCCTCCCGCCCCGGCCGCCGCAAGACAGGCCGAAAGGCAGGTAAAGGTATCGCAATCCGGCGGGAAAAAGGTCAGCTTCCCTGTTTCCACAAGGGACAGCCGCCGTCCCGGACAGGGCAGCCGTTCCGGGTAGGTCATGGCGTACTGAATGGGCAGCCGCATATCCGGGGCCCCCAGCTGGGCGATAACCGCCCCGTCGGCAAACTCCACGGCCGAATGTACAATGCTCTCCCGGTGTACCACAATCTCTATATCTTCCGGCCCCACCCCGAAGAGATGGCAGGCCTCGATGACCTCCAGTCCCTTGTTCATCATGGTAGCCGAATCGATGGTAATTTTTGCACCCATGGACCAGTTGGGATGCCGCAGGGCGTCAGCCGGCCGCACCCGGGCCAAATCTTCCCGCTTCATGCCGAAAAAGGGCCCGCCTGAGGCGGTCAGCAGGATTTTGCGCAAAGCCTTCCGGGGCGACCCCTGCAGGCACTGGAAAATGGCCGAATGCTCGCTGTCCACCGGCAGGATTTCCACTCCTTTTTCGGCCGCCCGGGCCATGACCAAATCCCCGCCGGCCACCAGGGTCTCCTTGTTGGCCAGAGCGATGGTCTTGCCCGCCTGGATGGCCGAAAGGGTGGGGCGCAGGCCGGCAATCCCCACCACGGCGTTGAGTACCAAGGATGCTTCCGGGGCCGCCGCCGCTTCGCAGACGGCCGCCGCTCCCCCCAGCACCCTGGTGGACGTATCCGCCACCCGGATGCGCAGGGTTTCGGCCTTCTTCTCGTCGGCCACCGCCGCCAGGGCCGGGCGGAATTCCCGGATTTGCTCCTCCAGCAGTTCGATGTTGCCGGCGGCCGTCAGGGCGGCCACCCGCCAGCCCCCGGCCCGGACTACATCCAGGGCCTGCCGGCCGATGGAGCCGGTGGAGCCCAATATGGAAATGGATCTATCCAATTCTATTCACCCGCCTCGGATTTTATGGCTTGAGGATAAGGGTAAAATACTGCAGCCCCACATACAGCAGGGGCGCCGTCACCACAAAGCTGTCGAACCGGTCCATGACCCCGCCATGGCCGGGCATCAGATTGCCGAAGTCCTTGAGCTTGCAGTCCCGCTTGATGTAGGAGGCCACCAAATCCCCCAGCATGCCCGCCAGGGACAGCAGGGGCGTCATGATGAGCACCGGCAGATAGGCAATGCTGCCGTCGTCCTTCAGGAAGAAGGCCTCATATCCCAGGCTGATGAGCACGGCCGCGATAAAGCTGACCACAATGCCCCCCACGGCCCCTTCCACCGTCTTCTTGGGGCTGATTTCGGGGGCCATTTTGTGTTTGCCCAGGAAGACGCCCACAAAGTAGGCCCCCGCGTCGGTAATCCAGGCCGCGTTGCAGGCCAGGGCAAAGTAAAACAGGCCGTTTTCCATATGCAGCAGGGTCGTCAGGGTATTGAAGGCGTAGGCCAACAGGGCCGTGAAGGCAAAGGCCATGGCCGCCTGGGCCGGCCGCACCTCTTTATGCCGGATGAGGGACAGGCAGAAAAGAACCATGCCGAAAAGCACGGTCACCGCCGTCATGTTCACGGGAATAATCCCCTGGAATACAAAGGGCGCGCCAATTGTATACAGGGAACAAACGGCCAGATGGGGACCCCAGGTCACATATCGGGTGACCCGCAGAATCTCCCACACCGCCAAGAGGTTCAGCAGGGTAATGCAGACGTCCACCAGGTAGGTGTCCCGCAGGAAAAGGACCACGGCCAAGATAGCCAGGCCCACTACCGCCGTCGCAATCCGTTTTTTCATAAAACCATCCTTTACGCCGCCGCAACCGGGCGTATGTTGCTTTTAGTATGGGAAGAAAAATTCCAGAACATGCAGCATGCGCTCATACGCCGCCGAACCGGCGGCTGCGGCCGTTATAGGCTTCGATGGCCTGCATGAGATGTTTCGGTTTAAAGTCCGGCCAGAGGATATCCGAAAACCAGAATTCCGCGTAGGCCGCCTGCCAGATAAGATAATTGGACAGGCGGTATTCCCCGCTGGGGCGGATAATCAAATCCGGGTCGGGCTGGCCGGCCGTGTACAGTTCCCGGGAGACGGCCTGCTCGTCGATGTCCGCCGGCTGCAGCTCCCCGGCCTCCACCTTGGCAGCCAGCCGCCGGACGGCCCGGACAATCTCGTCCCGCCCCCCGTAGTTCACGGCGATGTTCAGATGCATACCGGTGGCCGACGCCGACAGCTCCTCATCCTCCCGGATGAGTTCCTGCATATCCTCGGGCAGCACCGACAGATCGCCGATAAACTGCACCTGGATGTTTTCCTCCTTGAAGTTCTTGGCGTCCTTCAGATAATCCCGCATCAGGTTCATGAGATTGTCGATTTCCTCTTTGGGGCGCTTCCAGTTCTCGGTGGAAAAGGCGTATACCGTCATATATTTCACGCCGATTTGGTTGGCGTAATGGGCGATATCCTGAAAGGTCTTTGCGCCGGCCCTGTGGCCGGCCGACCGGGGGAGAAAACGGCGCTTGGCCCAGCGGCCGTTGCCGTCCATGATGATGGCGATGTGCCGGGGCAGCCGCAGTTTTTCCTCATTTTTGCCAAAATTCGGCATCGTATCACACTTTCCGGTGAAATCTTACAAAACGCAAAAACCCGCCGGGGCATGGAAAGGGCAGGTCAGCCGCTTTCCATGCCGCCCTGCGGGCCGGGAACCGCCGTTTTTTAGATCTCCATGATCTCCTTTTCCTTGGCGGCGGTCAGGGTATCGATTTCCTTGCAGTACTTGTCGGTCAGGTTCTGCACATCCTTCTCGGAGGCGGCCAGATCGTCCTCGGTGATCTCCCCGTCCTTCTTCATGGCCTTAAACTTCTCAATGGCGTCCCGCCGGATAGAGCGGACGGCCACCTTGCCCTCTTCGGCCATTTTGTGTATATCCTTCACCAAATCTTTCCGGCGCTCCTCGGTCAGGGGCGGGAAGACAAGGCGGATGAGCCGGCCGTCGTTCTGGGGGTTGATGCCGATGTCGGCCGTCTGGATGGCCTTCTCAATCTCCTTGAGGGTGGAAGCATCCCAGGGCTGGATTTGCAGCATACGGGCCTCGGGCACCGATATGGCCGCCATCTGGTTGATGGGGGTGGGCACGCCGTAGTAATCCACCACGATCTTATCCAGAATGGAAGGATTGGCGCGGCCGGCGCGGACGGAGCCGAACTCCCGGTCCAGGGCCTCCAGGGATTTTTCCATGCGTTCTTCGGTCTTTTTCAGCAGCTGATCCATGCGTATTGCCTCCTTATAATCATAGCCCCGGGGGAGCCGTATTTATGCATTTTATTTTACGATGGTGCCCGCCTGTTCGCCGGCGGCCGCCCGGACGATGTTGTCCGGGTCGTTTAAATTGAAGACCAGGATGGGAATATTGTTGTCCATGCACAGGGATGCGGCTGTGCTGTCCATGACCTGCAGGCCGTTGTTGAGCACATCCAGGTAGGAAAGGGAGTCGAACTTCCTGGCGTCGGGATTCTTCTTGGGGTCGCTGTCGTACACGCCGTCCACATTGGTGGCCTTGAAGATAATGTCGGCGTCGATTTCGGCCGCCCGCAGGGCCGCCGCCGTGTCGGTGGAGAAGAAGGGGTTGCCGGTGCCGCAGCCGAAGACCACTACCCGACCCTTTTCCATGTGCCGGACGGCCCGGTTGCGGATATAGGGCTCGGCGATTTCCTGCATGGCGATGCCGGTCTGCACCCGGACGGGGACGCCCAGCTGCTCCAGCCCGTCGCCCAGGGCCAGGGCGTTGATGACGGTGGCCAGCATGCCCATATGGTCGGCCCGGGTGCGGTCCATCTTGCCGCTGGAACGGCCCCGCCAGAAGTTGCCGCCCCCTACTACAATACCGATTTCCACGCCCATGTCGGCGCACTTCTTGACGCTTTCGCAGATGCGCAGCACCGTATCAAAATCCAGGCCGAACTTCTGCTCGCCGGCCAAAGCCTCTCCGCTGATTTTCAGAAGGATACGCTTGTAAACAGGCTCCATTGCCTGCACCTCCCACAAACATTCTGCCCCGCACACAAGAAAAACGCCCATAGCCGGGAAGAAAACAGCCAATCGGCGGCTACGAGCCCCATACATTCCAAAGGCGGAACCAGGATTTGTCTATTATTTTACATGAAGACGGCTATAAAGTCAATTGCAAAGCGGGTAAAACTACCCAAATCTCCCGGCGTCGGCAGGTAAAGCTTGACCACCCGCGTTTTCTGCATAAAATAAGAGATAGCCTATATTTACCAAAACAGGGGAGGGAAACTATGCAGCCACAGGATTTCAAAGGACGCGCCCGGAAAGGGCATTTGCTTTTGACAGGCGCCCTTCTGTTTATCCTGGCCGCCCTGGTCCTGGCAGCCTCCCTTTTTCTGGGCCGGCAGCCGATGAATGGGACGGGCGCGGCCTTTGCCCAATCGGCGGCAGCTTCTCCAGACGCCGAAACATCCTGCCCTGGGGCGGGGATATCCTCTGTTTTGGAAAACGCCCCCCAGCTGCAGGACCAGGAAACGGGTATCGGAAGCAACCCGGAGGCAGACGTTTCTACGGCCTCTTCCGCCCTTATTGCATCCGAAACCGATGCGGCCTCTTCCCCCGCCCCGGCCAGCCGGGCGGAAGCCCTGCTCGCCGGCATGACCTTAGAGGAAAAGGTGGGCCAGATGTTCATCGCCCGGTGCCCGGAAACCGACGCCGCAGGCAAGGCGGCGTCCTATCATCTGGGCGGTTACATCCTCTTTGCCCGGGATTTTGCCGGCAAGACAAGGGAGCAGGCGGCAGCCGACATTCAAAGCTGTCAGGACGCCGCCGGAATCCCCCTGTTCATCGGGGTGGATGAGGAGGGCGGCACGGTCAACCGGGTCAGCCTCTACCCCGCCTTCCGGGACACGCCCTTCCGGTCGCCGCAGGACCTCTACCAGGCCGGGGGATGGGACGCCATCCGCAGGGATACCCTGGAAAAATACCGGCTGCTGCAAAGCCTTGGCATCAACCTGAATTTTGCCCCGGTCTGCGACGTCTCCACCGACCCGGCCGACTTTATCTACCCCCGGGCCTTCGGCCAGGATGCCGCCGGGACGGCACAGTATGTGCAGACGGTTATAGAGGTTATGGAATCCCAGCACATGGGCAGCGTGCTCAAGCACTTTCCCGGCTACGGCGGCAATGCCGACACCCACACCGGCATGGTTTACGACGACCGCCCCTTTGAAACCTTTGTCTCCGGGGATTTCCTCCCCTTTTCCGCCGGCATCAAAGCGGGAGCGGATATGGTGCTGGTGGCCCACAATATCGTAAACTGCATGGACAGCCGGTATCCCGCCTCCCTTTCCCCCCGGGTGCACCAAATCCTGCGGGAGGATTTGGGCTTTGACGGTGTGATTGTGACCGACGACCTGTACATGGACGGCGTGCGGGATTTTGCCGGCGACGAGCAGGCGGCAGTGCTGGCCGTACAGGCTGGCAACGACCTGCTTTGCTGCACGGATTTTGAAACCCAGATTCCCGCCGTCCTGGCCGCTGTGGAGGACGGGACTATTCCCGAATCCCGCATCGACCAATCCGTCCTGCGGATTTTGAAAATGAAAATTTCCCTGGGGCTGCTGGAATGAGGCGGCCTTATCCGGCATCCGTCATAAGGCACAAGGCCCCCGGCCGCCGAAGGGCAGCCGTCCAAAAACCCAGTGCGAGCCATTTGCATCACAAAAACCGACGCACATGTCGCCGGTTTCTGCGATGCAAATGGTTTTCATGGTTTCTTCGGCAAACTCAAACGGGGAAGGTGCGCCCTTCCCCGTTTGTTTTTTTCTTTATGCCTTTTGGAGCAGGCCGGCCTGCAGCTTTTTGTTGCCCTTGATGCAGTGGAGCATGGCCCGGCCGTTCTGCCGCAGATAGGGGCACTTCTCCATATAGTCCTTTAAGGAATCAAATTTTTCCACATCCCCGCCGAAGGCGTTGCCCAGGATGGTGTAGGTCACCGTGCTGGAGACGTTGGCGTCCCCCTCGGCGTACATTTCATTGAGCAAATCCAAAAGCTTTTCCAGCTGCTTCTTGTTGGCCTTGGGGTCGGCGCACAGCTCCTTCAGCTTGACGGCGGCGGTCCGGGCGAAGAAGTCCTGATACAAAAATTCCCCGTACTTGGCCATGTGCTCCCGGTAATCGTCCTTATACTGAGGGAATATGGCCAGGAACCGCTGGGCCAGGGCCTCCACATTGGGGGTGGTGCCCGAGGCGGCCTTGGAGGGCAGGGCCACGTCCTTCAGGTTGGACACCTGCTTTTTCATGCCGAAAATCTCCCGCAGGCTGTCGGCAAAATCCTCCGCCACGGCCTTGGCGTCCCGCAGGGTATGGGTCTCGTCGAAAAGCCAGGCCGAAGCCTCCTGGAACTGGACCTCCTTCCCTTCCTCCACATCAGCGGTCAGCAGGCGGAAAAGCTTTTTCTTTTCGTCATAGCTGACCTGCACCGCTTTTTTGTCGTTGAGGAAGACCCCCGGCGCATCCGGGCTTTCCTCCAGCTTCTGGGCCTCAAAAACCGGTTCCAGGCCGGCTATAATCGTTTCATACGCCTTTTGATCCATGCCATCACGTCCTGTATCATAAATTTCCCATTCCATATTATATACGGATGTATTATAGCATCTTCCCGCCCATTTGTCATCCATAAAAATGCATTTGGCCGGACAAATTCCCCCATGCCCGTTCCCTTCCCGGCCGGAATGTGCTACAATAGGATTAAAATTGTACCCATGCGGCAACCGGCCGCATAAGGAAAGGAGCCCACAGAGGATGACAGAAGCCTTGGAAGCCCTTGTGGCAGCGGCTGCCGCCGCCCGGGAAAACGCCTACGCCCCCTATTCCGGATATGCGGTGGGGGCGGCCCTGCGCAGCAGGGACGGCCGGGTTTTCACCGGCGCCAACGTGGAGAATGCCTCCTACCCCGCCGGCATCTGCGCCGAACGGGCGGCCCTGGCCGCCGCCGTGGCCGCCGGCGCCCGGCAGTTTGACGCCATCGCCCTTTACGCCGCCGGGAAGGCCACCCCCTGCGGCATCTGCCGGCAGGCCCTGGCCGAATTCGGGGATATGGAGGTCGTCTGCGCCGGGCCGGACGCGGCTCTCAGAAGCTTCCGCCTGTCCGACCTGCTGCCGGAGGCCTTTTCTTTATAAACTATCCGTGGGAGGCATATATGCAGAACCTGGCTAACAGCGGTACCATCCGCCGGCTTCTGGAGGAAGCCGGATTTTCCTTTAAAAAATCCCTGGGGCAGAACTTCCTTATCAACCCGTCGGTCTGCCCCCGCATGGCCGAGGCCGCCTGCAGCGCCCTGCCGGCCGGACAGCCCCGGGGTGTCCTGGAAATAGGGCCGGGCATCGGGGTGCTTACGGTGGAGCTTGCCCGGCGGGCCGACCGGGTGGTGGCCGTAGAACTGGACCAACGTCTGCGGCCGGTGCTGGACAAGACCCTGGCCGACTTTCCCAACGCCTCGGTGGTATTTGCCGACGTTATGAAGCTGGATGCAGCCGCCCTTATAGAAGAGCGGTTCGCCGGCATGGAGGTGTCCGTCTGCGCCAACCTCCCCTACTACATCACCTCGCCCATTCTCATGATGCTTTTGGAAAGCCGCCTGCCCATCCGGTCCATTACGGTCATGGTGCAGAAGGAGGCGGCGGTGCGCCTCTGCGCCCGGCCGGGCACCCGGGAGGCCGGCGCGGTGACGGCGGCGGTGTCCTACTACGCCCAACCGGAAATCCTTTTCCCCGTATCCGCCGGTTCCTTCCTGCCCGCGCCCAAGGTGGACAGCGCCGTTATCCAGCTGCATATCCGCAAGACGCCGCCGGTGCAGGTGGAGGATGAGGCCGCCTTTTTCGCCCTCATCCGGGCGGCCTTTGCCCAGCGCAGGAAGACCCTGGTCAATTCGGTATCCGCCGCCCTGCCGGCCGACAAGGCCAGCCTGCTGCAGGCCATGGAAGCTGCCGGCCTGCCTCCGGATATCCGGGCCGAACGGCTGAGCCTGGAAGACTTTGCCCGCCTGGCGGGCTGTATGCAGAAAAACAAAGTTTGAACGGGAGGGAGCCTTTTGTCCAAAGCCAACCCCTTTGATCAGGAAATGAGCCCCAGAAAGCGCCTGGTCTCCAACATTTTCTTTGCCATTACCACCCTGCTGGTCGTCGTCTTTATCATCTGGGTCCTGGTCAGCCAGCCGAAAAACGTCCGCTCGGACTTCGACTACACCGCCGGGGCAGCCCGCGGTATCAGCACGGCAGCCGAAACCCTGCCGCCAACCGATGAGCAAATGGCGGCCGATGAGGAATTTTTCCGCCTTTGCATGGAACTGGAGGCGGCCCCCATGGCCTGGAACGCCGACTTCCGCACCCGCTTTCCCACAGCGGCCTCCCTGCTGCAGCCGGAGGACGACGTATTTGACGCCCGCAAGCCCACGGTTTCCGAGGGGGATACCTGCATGACCCTGGCCCTGTGCACCGTGGACGGTTCGGAAAACAATATCCGCCGGCTGGACGTGCTGACCCTCCCCCTTGCCTCCCGCACGGAGGGGGGCGCCCAGAGCGCAATCATCTACGCCCCCCGCACCTTTACCGTGGAATACAATACCGGGACCGGCGTAATTGAGGCCGCCGACGTGCGGGTGGACAACTACCGCCTGTACTATTACGATATGACCGTTTCCCTGGTTCGGACCGGCGGATGGGACAGCGCCGAATACGGTATGATACTGAACGGCGTCATCAGCGACAGGCAGGCCGAAAGCGGCGATCTCTTCGGCCGTATATCCGCAGCTCCCCGGGAAGATATCTTTTCTGCGGCAGAGCTTTCCCGGCGGGAAAGCGACTCCCTGCTGCACGCCGAGGGCGGGCCGGTGGATACGGACACCCTGTCCCTCACGCTGCACTTCAATGACTTTATGTACGACGCCTTTGGGTCTATCGAAGTTACAGGGATTCCTAAAACCGCCGGTGAAGCCACCTTCCAGGTAGCCTTCAACTCGACCACATAAGCCGCTCCGGAGAAATCCGGCCCTGCTGAAACCATCCCCTTTTCCCAAGGGGCGGTAAATATGCATAACAAACAGCCCCCGGCATCGATTGCCGGGGGCTGTTTGTATGGGCGGAACCATCCGCGCCGCAAAATATTGCCGTGCTTTCCTGCGGTATCCCGGCCAGCAGTGCAAACCGCACCCCAATCGGTCGGCTGCGGTGAAGCGGCCTTTTTCTTCCGGCTTCCGCCATTCCCGGCCGCCGAGGGCCCTTGCCCCGCAGGCAGCTGCCCCATCTGCGAAGGGGCGCAAAGCCTTTCAAATCCGCTCCCGCAGGAACAGGGCCGCCTTCCCCCATTATCGGGTCAGATGCCAAAAACGCGCTACCCTATAGGAGAAAACCGCGCACAGCGGCCTGTAGAAGAGAAACATCCCGCCGCAGGGGGGCGGGATGTTGAAAAAATTCCCCTGCGTTCCCGCAAGGAAACGCAGGGGGTGGGATTGATTAGTTCGCGGTTTTCTGTGCCAGTACCCGGCAGATGCCCATAATGTCGTCGATAAGGAACCTGCCGTCCTCATTCATATCGCCACGCAGCATCTCATCCGGCAAGGGATCACTCCCGGTGTTCTTCCGGGCCAGGACGCGGCAGGCCTCCATGACGTCGGTAATATCTACCTTTTCGTCGCCGTTCATGTCGCCCTTGATGATGGGGTTGGGGATATCGCCTTCCTCCAGGTTTACGGTGTAAACCTGACGGTAGTGGTCCTTCTTGCTGACAACCGTGATGGTCACGGTCATGGGCAGGGTGCCATCTTCGGCCTGATCCACGGTGACGGTGGCGCCGTAGTTGTTCACAGCCACAACCTGGGGAATCTCGGTTCCCTCGGGAACATAGCCGGTGTACGTATATACGCCGTCTTCAACCGCGATTTCCATCTCGCCTACCTGGATGGAGGAGAGGGAAGCCTCGTTTACCTCGGCGATGGCGTTGGCAAACTGGGTGGCAATCTGAGCGTAGCCGTTGTCATTGGGATGTACGCCGTCGCCGAACCAGTCGGAATGGTTCTTGGTGAAGGCGTTGATGTCGATAACCGGGCAGCCTTCGGCAGCCGCCACTTCCTTCTGTACCGCCACAATCTCGGTTACGCCGGCATCGTTGATGGAGTCAACTTTCTCCCCGTAAACCGTGGGGGAGGTGGCAATAAAGACCACCGGATTGGAGGGCAGGCTCTTATACTCGTTGATAAGGGCGGTCAGCTGCTCGGCAAAGGCCTCGGCGCCGTAAGCCTCGTCGCCGCTGCCCCAGTAGCGGTCCTTACTGTCGTTGGTGCCCAGCATGATGGTCACCACGTCGGGGCCAAAGTTTTTGCCCTCGGTGTACTTGGTCGTATCGGTATAAGCCTCGGGGGTATCCAGCAGGGTCTTGCCGCTGACGCCGGCGTTGAAGACGGTAAACTCGTCGCCCAGCAGCTCGCCGGCCACGGAGACATAGTTCTTGGAACCATTGGAAGCACCCGCACCCTCGGTGATGCTGTCGCCCACAAAGGTCACGCGGATGGGATTCTCTTCCAGGGCCTTGATGGCATCCTCAGCCGCCGTCAGCTTATCCAGGTTTTCAACCAGAATCTTCTGCAGGGGCTCCAGTTTCTCATAAGCCGCACGGGCGTCGGCCACGGTATCCCTGTCGTTGAGATACAGGTCGTCAGCCTCGGGCAGAGCGGCCAGAATCTCGTCAACCGCATCAGCCGCAGCCTGGTCATCCGAATCCGGGGTTTCGGGGGCAACCTCAACCGTAATGGTGTAGGTCTGCTCCTCACCGTACTCAGAGGTAACGGTGTAAGTAACCGGCTCAGAGAAATCCTGGGCCGTGCCGGAAGCGGGCTCGGCCGTAGCATTCTCCTGGATGGTGAAGGTGGGGGTAAGGTTGGTCACATTGGTGCCGAAGGGAACCACAACCGACAGGTTGTTGCCCTCGCCGAAGGTCACGCCGCCGGGAATGGCAAAGTCGGTCATGCTGTTGTCGGTGCTCTGGATGGTGGCTTCACCGTCCTTGACGGTGATGACCATCTTCTCAAACCGCTGGGTGATGGTGCCGTCCTCGGCTACCTGCTGATCCTCCACCGGCACGCCGGAAGCGCTGAACCGGTCGGGATTGGAGGAAGTGGGATCGCCCCAGGTGGTGGCCCAGGCGGTCAGCACATCGCCGGTGACGATGTATACATCAGTAGCATCCAGGCTCTCGGCCACCATGTAGGTAATGCCGAAATCGCCCTGCCGATCTTCCTGCAGGGTCTTACCATTGCTGTCAGGGCCGAAAAACTCCTGGTAGACGATACCGTTCTCGTCCACCTGGCCGTTCTGCTCGGTCATGCCGATAACAAAATCCTCATAATAAGCATAATTGGCATAGGTGCGAACCATAGCGTCCACAACCGGGCCGGTGAGGGTGCTGCCGGGAGCATAGCCCCAGCCGTTGTCCACAGCGCCGGAGCCGTCGGGCTTGATAAAGTACTCACCGTCGTCAAACATCTGCCAGTACATGGTCGTACCGTCACGAGGATCAGTCCACTCAAACTGGTTACTGATGGCCGTCTTAGGGTTGGTGAAGGCCTGTACAACTTCACCCTTTACAGAGAAGGCCATGCCCGGGAAGGGGGCGATGATGCAGGCCCAGTCGCGATTCGGATGATCCCAAGGGTTACCATTGTTGTCGCCTGTACCATCCTCGCGGTTGACAAACTGGACATTGACCATGTCAGCCCAAGAACTGAAGCCGCCGCCTTCAAACTCGGGGTGTTCGATTTTACCCATATCGTACCCGGCATCCATCTGGTCCTGATACTCCTTGTTGATGGCGTCGATGGTGGCCTGCTGTTCCTCTTCGGTGGCGTTCTGCGCCCATTCGGGAACCGTGCCCTCTTTGCCCCACTGGGTGGTGCCGGCTGCCGGCCAGGTCAGGTTCAGCACATTTTCCACCTCGCCGTCTACGGCGCCGGCCAGCATGGCGGGCGTAACCGTAAGCAGCATGGCGGCAGAAAGCACAGCGCTGAGGGATTTCTTCAAAAATCCGGTTTTCACTCTGCATTACTCCTTTTTCTTATTTTGCCCGGCCCCGCAGAATACCGTGCGGAGCCAAAACCATATTCCGGGGGGCACGCCTTACCCGACAGGGCAGACTTCCCCCTTGCAATATGTACAGATATTATATATTACATTTGTGAATTTGTCTATGGGGAACCGGAAATTTATCACTATAATTTTTTTCTAGAATTCCAAAGAATTGGCATAAAGACGAAAATTTGTTATAAGTAATAAGCATTATTACCAAAACCGTTTTTTGCATGCCGGTGATAAAATTCCCCTTTATCTGGATGCTTGTGCTCACCGGAAAAACGTGCGATAATAAAAGGAATTTCCGGGAAACTTTCCAAGGACACGCCCAGGCAAAACCAAACAACAGGACGGCTGGTATATGGATACGACAATTTTTACGGCGGACGACGCCCGGCGGATGCGGGACTTGTCCATGGATTTGGTGGAATGGTACCACCGCAGCGCCCGGGCGCTGCCCTGGCGGCAGGACCCTACCCCCTACCGGGTATGGATATCCGAAATCATGCTGCAGCAGACCCGGGTGGAGGCCGTCCGGCCCTACTTTGCCCGCTTTATGGAGGCCCTTCCCGGCATCGGCGATTTGGCGGCGGTGGAGGAAACCGCCCTTTTCAAGCTCTGGGAGGGACTGGGATACTACAGCCGCGCCCGGAATTTAAAAAAGGCCGCCCAGGTCATCCTGGCCGACTACGACGGCTGTATGCCGGCCGACTATGAGGCCCTGCTGGGGCTGCCCGGCATCGGCCCCTATACAGCCGGGGCCATCGCCTCCATCGCCTTCGGCATCCCTGCGGCCGCAGTGGACGGCAATGTGCTGCGGGTGCTGGCCCGCCTGCTGTGCAAGCGGGAAAACATGCAGACGGCGGCCGTCAAAAAGGCGGCGCACCGCATGCTGACGGATATCCTGCCCCCCGGCTTTCCCGGGGACTTCAACCAGGCCATGATGGAGCTGGGGGCTACCGTCTGCGTCCCCGGCGTCCCCCGCTGCACCGGCTGCCCGGCTGCGGGGCACTGCCTGGGACTGCAGCGGGGCTGCGCCGGGGAACTGCCCCTGCGGCCGGCCAAACGCCAACGGAAAATCCTGCGGCGCACCGTGCCGGTCATCTTGGCCCCGGCCGGCGTCCTGCTCCGCCGGCGGCCGGATACCGGCCTGCTGGCCGGGCTGTGGGAGTTCCCGGCAGCCGACGGCTGGCTGGATCCGGAGGCGGCGGCAGGCCTGGCAGAGGCGTTAGGCGGACGGGTGGCAAGCTGCCAGCCGCTGGAGGACAGCCGGCATATCTTCACCCACCTGGAATGGCATATGCGGGGCTATGCCGTCTATACGGATGATTTCCCCCCGCCGGATGGATACGTTTGGGCCGCAGCCGGGCAGCTGCAGCAGGACTACGCCCTGCCCAGCGCCTACAAGGCCTACCTTAAGGACGCTCTGCGCCTGCTTCGGCAGCAGGCCGCCGGGCTGGGCGGCGCATAGAGGCAGAGCGCCTGCGGCTATCCCGATACGGCTCGGCAAAACTGAATATGTTAAAAGCCCAAACCGGCGTGTCTGCTACCGGTTTGGGCTTTCTGTTTTCTCTTATATAGCCCACAGGCCTGCTCCGCGCCTTTTCGGGCATTATATATCCGCCCGCCCATCCTCCCAATTCTGCCGGGCCAGCAGCCGGCCGTACCTTTTCAGTTCGTCCCGGCGGGAAGGGTAATCCGGCAGGACTTCTTCCACCTGCCGCCAAAAGGACGGGCTGTGGTTATGCTCCTTTATATGGCAAAGCTCATGCACCACCACATAATCCACACAGAAAGGCGGCGTCAGCGCCAGACGCCAGGAAAAACACAGGCCGTTCTTTCCCGAGCAGGAACCCCACCGGGTGCGGGCGCCCGTCACCCTGACCGACCGGGGCCGCAGTCCCATACGGGCCGCATATATCTCCACCCGGCCGGCGATGAACGCCGCCGCCATATCCCTATACAGCTGCACCATGGCCGGCAGGTTGCGTGCCCCGCAGGCCGACGGCAGCAAAAATCGGCCGCCGTCAAAGCCGGCCGCCGGGCAGCCGGGGCGGTATACCGCCGGGTATTCCACCCCCAGCCATAAAAACCGCCGGCCCGGTTCCACCCGGAAGGCCTGCCGCTGGGCGGCGGCTGCGGCGGAGGCGGCGGCATGTTTGGCTATCCAGCCGGCCTTTTGGTCCACAAACCGGTCGATGTCCCGCCGGGCCATGCCCAGAGGCGCCCGCACCTCCACCCGGCCGCCGGGGCGTATATAGATGGCCGCCGTCCGCCGTTTGGAACGAATAAGGGCAAATTCGCATCCGCCGGGGGAATACACCGTTTTTTCCGTGCTCTTGTCCAAGCCTTCCTGACTCCCTTTCTGCATTATCCACAGGTTTGCGCCGGACGAAAAGTGGGGGCAGGGAAGTTTTCCCCGCCCCGTTTTCCTTACTGTGCCGTTTCGGCCTGCTGCCGGTTCCAGGCGTCCAGTTCCATAAAGATGCGGACAGTTCCGCACTGGAGTATCAGTTCGTCCGTATTGCCGGCGCCCGGCCGCCAGCCGGGATAGATATAGCCGTTTTCATCCCTGGCCTCCAGAGCAGCCGTAGCCGCGCTGGTCATATGGTTTAAATAGGCCGGGTTCTGGTCCAGCGCGTACAGCCGCTGGAAGCCCTCGTTCAGCCAGGATAAGAACCAGGTGTGCTCCCCTGCGTTCCCGCTCAGATAGTAGCGGCCATCCCATTCCTCCAGGAAATAGGCGTCCGCGCCGGCGGCGATATCCTGGGCGTCGGTGAGGTAGGTTTCCTCCCCCGTCTGGGCGTAAAGGGCCGACGCCGTGCTGAGCATGCAGCCGGTATTGTAGGTGTACTTTCTCGTATCCACCCTGCCGTCCAGGCTGAGGTTGTCGAAGTACAGATGATCCTCCGGGTCCTGCAGGTTCTCCTTGGTCCAGGCGTAGATTTTCTTGGACCAGGTCAAATAGGAGGCCTCGCCGGTAGCGGCGTACAAATCGGCCGAAACCATGGCCATGGGCGCGTTGGAGCAGGTGTTTTTGGAATCCTTCATCTCCCGCCAGTAGATGCCGCCGCCCAGCACGTCATCCCAGCCGGTATAGCAGTATTCGGCCACACGCCGGGCTTTGACCAGCCAGGCGGGATCCTTTAGATTTTTATAAGCCTTCAGATAGGAGATAACTATCCACATATTGTCGTCGTAATAGACATCCCCGCCGCCGCCGTAAGAGGCCGCATAACTCAGCCCCGGGCCCTCCCTGCCCGTATTATAGGATTCCACGGCGTTCAGCGCGTTTACATAGTTCTCCTGCATCTGCATATCGCCGGGATTCGCGGTGTACACGGCCGACAGGGCCTCCAGGTAGGAACCGTAGGGCCAGATAAAGGCCGCGTCCCATCCGCTGCGCCGCTCCTTAACATAGCTGCCTTCCTCCACCCAGAAATCCCGCTGCACCAGATTCATGAGGTCTATCCCCGTCTGTCCCAGCTGGAGCAGCTGGGGCGGTTCCTCTGTGCCGGAAGAGGTATCCGGCGGACTGGTCACCGGCTCTTCGGTAGTAGTCGGCTCTTCGGTGGTAGTCGGCTCCTCGGTAGTGGTGGGTTCTTCGGTGGTAGCCGGCTCTTCGGTAGTGGTGGGTTCCTCGGTGGTAGTCGGTTCCTGGGTAGTCACCGGTTCCTCGGTAGTGGTGGGTTCCTCGGTGGTAGTCGGCTCTTCGGTAGTAGCCGGCTCCTCGGTAGTGGTCGGTTCCTCGGTGGTTACCGGCGCATCCGTAGTGGTGGCCGGTTCGGAGGTTCCAGGCTCTTCGGGCGTTTCGGCGGGCAGAGGGCAGTTCTGCATGAGGGCCACAAAGCCGGAACAGCTCCAGGCGTTATAGTTGGATGTAGCCCCCGTCTTGGTACCCCAACGGGTCTGGACGATGTCGTCCGCATTGCGGTTGTTCCAAGCCACCCGGGCATTCATCTGCAGCCATTCGTCATACTGATGCTGATCGCACTCCCGGATAAAATATCCCAGCCAGCGGGTCAGGATGCCCTTGAAGCCCCACAGGTCCTGATTGTCCCCGCCCTCGCTGTTGATGACGCCGCCGTGGTACATTTCCTGCACGGTATAGTCGGCAGCGCGGATGGCGTCGTCAAAATACTGCTGCTCGCCGGTATGCTGATACAGCATGGTACAGGCGCCGATCCAGGTGCCCTGGTTATAGGTAGAAGCCCATTCGTTCAGGACGTATTCCTCCTGGTTGGTCCCGTCCCCCTCGCAGTTCCAGGCGTCGTACACCCGGCCGGTTTCGGTGTCCACCAGATTCTCCCGCTGCCAGGCATGGATCCGTTCGGCCGTATCGTAGTAGCTGTCGTCATCCAGGGCCTCGGCCAGCAGGCAGGCCGCAATGGTGGCCGGCCCGTTGATGCAGGAATTCTTGTTCCGGTTATCGGTGGTCCAGAACAGGCCGCCGCCGAAGACGGATGTATCCCAGGCCCGCTCATAGACAATGTCAAAATGCCGCTTGGCCTGATCCAGGTAGGTCTGCTCGCCCGTGGCGTTGTAGGCCCGCACGCAGGCGATAACAATCCACATAATATCGTCGTTGTAGCCATTGTACTCCCAGTTGGTCCCGTGGTTGTTGACAAAGCCCCGGTAGCACTCGCCGATCATGGCCTTATGGGCCTCATTGCCCGAACGCTCATAGGCGTCCAGCACCACCTCAAACATCTCGGCGCCCTTCCAGAAATCGCTGGTAAAAATACCGGCGGCATAGTCGTCCGGCCCCGAGCGGGTGTAAAACTGCTCCACCCAGGCGTCAAAGGCCATGTCGGCCAATTCGGCTGTGGGGGCCGCGTCCTGCGGCTCCACCTGCCGCAGGTACCACTTCTGGGCGGAGGTTTCGTTGGACTCCCACTGCTGGATATTCGCCCCTTCGTCCAGAGAACTGCTGGAAAGATCCAGGGAGCAGGCCGGGCCGCAGGCGGCCTGGATGCGGTAGGAGCCGTCCTCATTCAAGGTAAAACGCCAAAGCTGGGCGGCGCTGCCGTTATAGGTATACTGCCAGACGTTGGTGTCGCTTTCCGCAGAGGAACCGTCCACATCCAGCGCCTTGCCGCTGCCCACGTTCAAAAGGGCATAATAGCCCTCGCCTTCATCCTGCAGCAGCCACCGCTGGGCGTCGCTGGCCGTATCGCTCCACTGATAGACATTCCCCTTATCCCACAGGCTGGAATTCTCCACCGTAATCAGCTTCCGGCTGCAGCCCGAAACCAGGGCATACTGCTTGCCTGCCTCCAGCGGGTCGGAGGGCCGCAGGACCCGAATCGGCCCCTGGCCGGAAGCCAGCATCCTGCACATCTGCATGACGTCCTGAATGTTGTTCGCATTGTCGCCGGTTACATCACAGGCCCAGACGATGCCGGGATCCTCTTCGGCGTTCGTATGCTGGCGGGCCAGCACCCGGCAGGCCGCCATAACGTCGGTTATATCAACCTGGTCATCCCCGTTCAAATCGCCCTTGAAATATTCGGCCGGGAGCTTAACCGAATTGGCAGCGCTGCCGCCTTCCGCCGCATTGTCGGCCGACGAGTAAACCACCCCTGCCGTAGTCAGCGTGCCGGCCAGCAGCAAAAGGGCCAGCCCTATGGCTACACCTCTTTTCAGAAGTTTGCCCCTTTCCATTTTACATTCCTCCTACAATGCAAATCGTGCCATTATTCTAAAGCCTCGCAGTCAGTTCTTCCAGTATTTTCTTTCCAGGCTGCGGAACTGGATAGCCTCCATAATATGCGGCGCGTCTATAACGTCCGCCCCGTCCAGGTCGGCCACGGTGCGGGCTACCTTCAGCAGCCGGTCATAAGAACGGGCGGACAGGCCCAGTTTTGCAAAGGCTGCCTGCAAAATCTTGGACGCGCCGTCGGTCATGGTGCAGTATGTATGCAGCAAAGCCGGGGTCAGCCGGGCGTTGCAGGAAATCCCCGTGCCGGCGTAGCGCTGGGCCTGCCGCTGCCTGGCGGCCGCCACCCGGGCGGCCATCTCGGCCGACGATTCCGACGGGGCGCTGTCCTGGAGAGCCTCATAGTCCACCGGCGGCACCTCCACATGCAGATCCAGCCGATCCAGCAGCGGGCCGGACACCCGGGACAGATACTGGTTCACCTTGGCGGGTGAACAGGTGCAGGGCTTGGCAGGATGGCCGAAATACCCGCAGGGACAGGGGTTCATGGCCGCCACCAGCATCATGGAGCAGGGATAACTCAATGTGCCCGACGCCCGGGATATGGTGACCCGGCCGTCTTCCAGGGGCTGCCGCAGCACCTCCAGGGTGCTCCGGCCGAATTCCGGCAGCTCATCCAGGAAAAGGACGCCGTTGTGGGAAAGGGAAATCTCCCCCGGCCTCGGCACGGTGCCCCCGCCCGACAGGCCGGCCGGCGAAATGGTGTGGTGGGGCGAACGGAAGGGCCGCTGCCGAATCAGGCCGCTGCCCGGCGGCAAAGCCCCTGCGATGGAATGGATTTTGGTGGTCTCCACCGCCTCCTCGAAGGTCAGGGGCGGCAGGATGGAGGGCAGGCGCTTGGCCAGCATGCTCTTCCCCGCCCCGGGCGGCCCGATGAGCAGGACATTGTGTCCGCCGGCCGCCGCCACTTCCAGGGCCTTTTTGGCCGCAAGCTGGCCCTTTACGTCGGCAAAATCCAAGGCCGGCGCCGCTGCGGCCGTATCCGCCGGAGAGGGTTGCACCGGCTCCAGCAAATCGCCGCCCCGGAAATGGGAAATAAGCTGGGACACCGACTGCACGGCGTAGACCTCCAGCCCTTCGGCCACGGCTCCCTCGGCCCCATTGGCCGCCGGCACAAAAAAGCGCCGAATCCCCTTCTGCCGGGCCGCCAGGGCCATGGCCAGCACGCCCTTGGCCGGCTGCAATGTCCCGTTGAGGGAAAGCTCGCCGATGAAGGCCGCATCCTCCATACCCGCGTCCAGCTGGCCGGCCGCCTTCAGCACCGCCATCAGCACCGGCAGGTCGTACAGGGCCCCTTCCTTGCGGATGTCCGCCGGGGCCAGGTTGACGGTCAGCCGCTCCACCGGGAAGGAAAGGCCGCAATTGCGCACCGCCGCCCGCACCCGGTCCCGGGATTCCTTCACCGCCGCGTCCGGCAGGCCTACAATATCAAAGCCGGGCATACCCTGGGACAAATCCGCCTCCACCTGCACCATATAGGCGTCCATGCCGAACAGGCCGACGCTGTGTATACTGGTAAACATGTCCTGTTCACCCTCCGTTCATACGAAATTATTATATAGTTTTTCATAGGCTTTCGCAATAGCTTTCCTGCAAATTCCAGATTGTTCACAAATTGTTTATGCCCGCAGCAATCGGGCGACACGGCTTGCATGTAAACTGAAAATCGGGTATCCTGAATGTATCGGGATAAAAGCAGAAAAGGGGAGAGGAAGCATGCAGGAAAACACACCGGTAAAAATCATCATAGCTGACGACGAGGAGCGCATCCGCCGCCTGGTATCCGACTTTCTGTCCATGGCCGGCTACACCCCCATCGAGGCCGCCGACGGCACCGAGGCCCTGGAGGCCTTTCGGCAGAATCCGGACGCCAGACTCATGATCCTCGACATCATGATGCCGGAAATGGACGGCTGGGCCGCCTGCCGGGAGCTGCGGAAACTGTCCGACATCCCGGTCATCATGCTCACCGCCCGCTCGGAGGAGTTTGACCAGCTCACCGGCTTTGAAGCCGGGGCGGACGAATACGTCATCAAGCCCTTTTCCCCCGCTGTGCTGGTCAAGCGGGTGGAAGCGCTGCTGCGCCGGGCGGAGGCGCCGGCCGCTCCCGCCGGCACGGACGGCCTGCGCATCGACGCCGACGCCTATGTGGCCTACCTGGACGGAAAGCCCCTGGAACTGACCCTCAAGGAATTTGAAATTCTCAAGAAGCTCAGCGAAAAGCCCGGCCGGGTATACACCCGGGACCAGCTGCTGGACGCCATTTGGAGTTATGATTTCGAGGGGGACTCCCGCACGGTGGATTCTCACATAGCCCGGCTGCGCACCAAGCTGGGGGAATACGGCAACGCCCATTTGAAGACGGTCTACGGCAAGGGGTATAAGCTGGAACCGTAAGGAGGCAGGACCTATGGAAAACGCAGTCGGGAGATTTACGGGCAAGGCAGAAATCTATCAAAAATACCGGCCGGACTACGCTGCCGCCTGTCTGGATTACCTGGCCCACCGCTTGGGCTGGACGGCGGGCAAGACCATAGCCGACATCGGGGCCGGCACCGGCATTTTTACCCGGCAGCTGCTGGAACGGGGGCTGCGGGTGGAGGCTGTGGAACCGAACGCCGACATGCTGGCTGCCCTGCGGTCGTCCTGCCGGGAGGGGAAGGCATTGGAAATCCGGGAGGGAACGGCCGCCCGCACCGGGCTGCCGGATGCGTCGGTGGACGGTGCAGCCGCCGCCCAGGCCTTCCACTGGTTTGACGCCGACGCCTTCCGGGACGAGTGCCGGCGCATCCTGCGCCCCGGCGGATACGCGGCCCTTATCTGGAACACGCGGGAGGCGGGCCATCCCCTGACCGAGGAGGCCGCAGCCCTCTGCACCGCCTATTGTCCCGGCTTCACCGGCTTTTCGGGAGGCGAGGCCTTCCGGGAGGAAAAGATCTCCCTGTTTTTTGGGGGCATATTTAAAAAAAGAAGCTTCGATCACCCCATCCCCATGAACCGGCAGGCTTTCATCGGCCGGTACCTGTCGGCCTCCTACGCCCCGGGGCCGGCCGACGCCGCCTACCGGCCCTTTATCCGGGCTCTGGAGGGGCTTTTTTCGGCTTATGCGCAGGCAGCACCCGGCCGGGGCGAGGCGGAAATTCTTTTTCCCAACCGCACCTGCTGCTATGTGGGTCATCCGGCCGGGCCGAAAGGACAGAGGTAAATGAAAAAAATCTGGATACGCCTTTTTGTGCGGGTGGCGGCCATTTTCGCCGCCTTTGTGGTGCTGCTGGCGGCGGTCAACGGCAGCTTTTTGGGCTCCTACTACGTCTGGCGGCAGAAAAACACCCTGCTGGACATGGCCGACCAAATCCGCCAGCTGGGTTTGACCGACACCGAGGCCACCCTGGAGGCCCTCAACCGGCTCAATGCCGACCAGAACTTCCTCATCGACATCTTCAGCCGGGACGGCCAGACCCTGTACACTACCTTCGGCCAGCAAATCTGGGGCTCCAGCGATTTTTCCACCTATCTGCCCGGCTTTTACCGCCGGGAGATGACCGCCCTGGAGCAGGAGCAGCGGGCCGACGGCAGCTGGTTTATCACGGCGGTGGACAATAAAAACAACGCCGAATACATCATCTATCAAAGCCGCCTGCCCGATAACGGCTACATGGAGATCTGGGTGCAGAAAAGCCTGCTGGAGGCCAGCGCCAAGACCGCCAGCGAATTCATCCTCATCCTGGCGGGCGTCTTCTTAGCCGCCGCCCTTGTCTGGATCATCTTTTTCTCCAAATCCTTCACAAAACCCATTGTGGAGATGAACGCCGTCACCAAGGACATGGCCGCCCTGGACTTTCGGCGCAAGCTGACCCCCCGATCCTCGGACGAAATCGGCCAGCTGGCCCACTCCATCAACGATTTGTCCACCAAGCTGGACGGGGCCCTCACCGACCTGCGGGATAAAAACGCCAAACTGCAGGACGAAATTGATGCCGAGCGGCGGCTGGACAGTATGCGCCGGGGCTTTGTGTCCAACGTATCCCACGAGCTGAAAACCCCCATCTCCATCATCCAGGGGTACGCCGAGGGCCTCAAGCTGGGCATCAGCGAGGACAAGGAAAAGCGGGAGGAATACTGCGACGTCATCCTGGAGGAGAGCATCCGCATGAACCACCTGGTGCTGGACCTGCTGGAGCTTTCCCGGTACGAGTCGGGGCAGATTAAAATCCAGCGGGAGGACTTCGACATGGCCGCCCTCATCCGGGACCTCTGCCAGAAGCTGGCCGGCCGCTTCGCCGAAAAGGAGGCCGGCCTGGAACTGGAACTGCCCGGAACGCTGTTTGTCAACGCCGACCCCCTGCGGATGGAACAGGTGCTGAGCAATTACCTGAACAACGCCGCCAGCCACGTGACGGCCGGCGGAACCATCCGGGTGATGGCCGAAACCCGGGATAACCTGGCCCGCATCAGCGTATACAATACCGGCAAGCCCATTTCGGCCGACGACATGCCCCAGATTTGGCAGAGCTTCTACCGGGGCGACCAGTCCCACAAGCGGGAGGAGGGCCGGTTTGGCCTGGGCCTGTCCATCGTCCGGGCCATTATGGAGCTCCACGGCCGGGAGTGCGGCGTCTACAACACCGGCGGCGGCGTCTGCTTCTGGTTCACCGCCGACCCGGCCGCCCCTGCTTCGGAGGAACCGGCCCCCGCCGAAGAATAGGCCGGCGGAAGGGATATTTGTGCATATAAAACACATGCGCCTGGTTCATGGGGCCTTCCCCGTGAATCAGGCGCCTTCTCTGTCCGGATGCTCCCCGTAGGGCTCCGGCGCATCGGTCAGTTCCAGAATATAATCCACGCTGGTGTGGTACAGCCGGGCCAGGCCGACCAAAATTTCGCCCGACAGGCTGCCCGGCGTGTTCTCGCAGGCGTGATAAGCTTCCAGGCGGATGCCCAGCGCGTCGGCCGTCTGCTGGGATGTAAGCCCATGGGCCTCCCGCAATTCCTTAATGCGCTTTAAAAACATTTTCATCACCCTTTACCCATTATAAGGGCAAAAAGGCAATTCTGCAACGATTTGTGATAACCTGCTGCATGAAAAGAGAATCTAACTTTTGATTTTGCAGTTTATTTATCATTGACTTGGGAAGCAGGACATATACGAGGCACAAAAGATTGCGCCCCCGGCCCTGCGTCCCGCCGCTTCATCCCGCCGGCCGGTGCCCTCCTGCGCCGCCCGCATGGCCCGCACCCGGCGCCGGCGGCGTCTGGTCGGAGCGGGG
>CAJFVX010000003.1 GCA_904420585.1 Candidatus Howiella intestinavium
AGAATATTTGAAAAGAAGGGGTGCGTGTCCAAAAAAGATATTTTTCTTTTCAAACAAGAGGGTATCTTTTTTGTAGCGTAAACCCATATCGGAATGGATTGCGGTCCATTCAGAAAGCCCGGCTAAAAGCCGGGCTTTTCTTATGCCGCTTCTTTTTCCCTTCCGCAAAAGGTTATGCCTACATCACCTGTAAGCGTCTCCACGATGATTTTGGCTCGCTTGCCGTACTCTTCTGCAAATGTCGAACTCCCGCGTGCAATGGCCCCTAAATTGAAAAAACAATGTGCCGGATGGGAGAAATCCTGCAAAAAACCCTTCTCGTTTATCTGGAAGTATGATAGAATAAGTGGAAATTTAGAGAAAGCCATAGTATTGTATATGAATCTGAAAGAAAAAATAAAAAGCCTGCAGGCACATCCCCTCCTCCAGGTGCTGGCTGACAATAGGGGAAATCCGCGAACTCTCGTATTGATTGAACCCTTATGGGGCATTCCCTACAACCTCATCTCGCCGTTCGCCACCCTTTATATGTACACACAGGGCATCACAGATGTGCAGATTGGCCTGATTCTCTCGGTCACAATGGTGGTTCAGGTGCTGTTCTCCTTTTTTGGGGGCATTTTATCTGACAAGCTGGGGCGAAAAGTTACTACCATGATGGGAGATTTCTTCGGCTGGACGCTGGCCTGTCTGGTGTGGGCTGTTTCAAATAATTTCTGGCTGTTTTTGGCCGCCGCGCTGCTCAACTGCTTTGAACAGATCAACCAGACGGCATGGTACTGTCTGCTTATCGAGGATGCCCATCCAAAGGATCTGGTCGGAATCTACACCTGGGTGAACATCGGCGGGCTGGTGGCTATCTTTTTCGCACCGCTTTCAGGCCTGTTTGTCAGTTCCTATTCCATCGTGCCGGTGGTACGGGTGCTGTACATCCTCTTTGCGCTGACGATGCTCACGAAAACGCTCATCACCTTCCGGTTTTGCCATGAGACCAAGCAGGGCAAAATCCGCCGGGCAGAGACAAGGGGCGTATCCGTTCTCCATATGCTGGGGGAATACCGCCAGTTGATCCCCAGTCTGCTGAAGAACAGGAGCGTACTCAAAGCAGTGGCCGTCTCGGTAATCCTGTATATCACCAACATGGTGAGTACAAATTTTTTCGGACTGTATGTGACACAGCGGCTGGGGCTTTCGGAAAACTTTTTAGCCCTGTTTCCCATTCTGAACGCCGCTGTCATGCTGATCTTTATGGTGGGGGTCCAACACCGTATGAACGCCACGAAATTCCGCGTTCCGCTGTGGATCGGCTTGGCACTGTACGCTGTGGCGGCCTTGGTGCTCATCTTCTCCCCTGCGGACAGCCTGGGTTTTGTGCTGCTCTATGTATTTGTTGCCGCCGTGGCTGCCGCGCTGGTGAATCCGCGCAAAGACGCGCTTCTCCAGCTTAACATCACCGCCCAGGAACGGGCACGCCTGAACGCCCTTATCATGGCCTCCACGATTGCACTCTCCTCTCCCTTCGGATATTTGGCCGGATGGCTCTCCAGTCTGGATCGCCGTCTGCCCTTCGTGTTTACACTCCTGTTATTTGTCACGGCAATGCTTATCATCTGCCGTATCCAGGAGCCGCAGGTGGGGGAAAAGAACGCCTGAGCGCGGGAAAACACGATTAGGCAACGCTTCCCAGTATAAAAGGCAGGCCAATGGCCTGCCTTTTATATATATTCACAGGTATATATATTCACAGGAACATGATTCCCGCTCTGTCATATAGTAATGGTAAAACCATCGAAATGAGAGAGTTGAAGAATGATGTGCAACAGATATACCCACCAGCAAATTTGTTTGATGAATCGGATACGGCAATTATGGGGACAGCACGTATATTGGACGCGTTTCTTCATAATTAGTACAGCGGCTGAACTGGATGATTTAGAACCGGTTACCAAAAGGCTGCTCCAAAATCCGAAGGACTTTGCAAGGCTGTTCACACCGATTTACGGCATGAAAGCAGCAGGTCAGTTTGAGGCGCTTTTCACCCAGCATCTGCTGATTGCAGCTGAACTGGTTAATGCAGCGAAAAACGGCCAGGCCGACAAGGTAAATCTGGCCAGAAAAAAATGGTATAAAAACGCAGATGAGATTGCCGAATTTCTCTCTTCCATCAACCCCTGCTGGAGTGAATCAAAATGGAAAGATATGCTGTACAGTCATCTGGAAATGACCGAGAAGGAAGCGACGCTGCGTCTGCAGGGGAATTACGCAGCGGATATCCAGGCATTTGATGAAATCGAAAGCCAGGGGTTTAAAATGGCTGATTATATGTTTTGCGGCATCATAAAAACATGCTCCCGGTAACAAGACAATTGGGCAGTAAGAAAGAGCAGGTCCGGTAATTCCACTTAGGTTTTTTATCCATACCCCCGCTCGCAGGAGACAACCATACCGTGTCATCTTCCAAAAACATCCTGCGGCTTATCCGGTAAACAGGCTGCAAAAAGCTGGCAGACGCGAAAGCATCTGCCAGCTTTTCTGTTTTTTTAAGCCCGCGGGATGCCGGCTTACTTCTTTTTCGCCAGCACTTCCTTGGCCGCAGCGGCGATGTGGGGGGCGGTGAGATGATGGTACTCCAGCAGCTCCAGAGCGGGGCCGGAAATGCCGAAGGTATCCTGTACACCCACCTTCTTCACCGGCACGGGCAGGTTCTCGGCCAGCACGTCGCAGACGGCCGAACCCAGCCCGCCGATGACCGAATGTTCCTCGGCCGTGACGATGGCACCGGTTTCCTCCGCCGCCTTGAGGATAATCTCCTCGTCGATGGGCTTGATGGTGGCCATGTTGATGATACGGGCGGAAATCCCCTCGGCAGCCAGCAGGTCGTAGGCCTTTACCGCCTCAGCTACCATCAGGCCGGTGGCGATGATGGTCACGTCGCTGCCGGGCTTCAGTTCCACGCCCTTGCCCACTTCAAAGGTGTAGTCATCGTCAAAGATGACCGGCACGGCCAGGCGGCCGAAGCGCATATACACCGGCCCGTCGATTTCCATGGCCTTGAAGACGGCAGCCTTGGCCTCCACCGCGTCGGCGGGGTTGATGATGGTCATACCCGGGATGGTGCGCATAAGGGCGATATCCTCACAGCACTGGTGGGTGGCGCCGTCCTCCCCCACCGACACGCCGGCGTGGGATGCACCGATTTTCACGTTCAAATGGGGGTATCCGATGGAATTGCGCACCTGCTCAAAGGCCCGGCCGGCGGCGAACATGGCAAAGGAACTGACAAAAACCGTCTTGCCCGTGGCGGCGATGCCGGCGGCCACGCTCATCATATTCTGCTCGGCAATGCCGCAGTTGTAAAAACGATCGGGAAAGGCCTTCTGGAACATGCCGGTTTTGGTGGCGGCGGCCAAATCCGCGTCCATGACGATAAACTGGTCGGTCTGCCGGCCCAGTTCCACCAGGCCCTGGCCGTAGCCCTCGCGCGTTGCGGCTTTCTTGACTTCAGACATGCTTGCTTCTCCGTTCCCCGGCGAATAAAATCTGCTGGAAGGGGCCGCCCCATCGCCGGCCGGGCGCGGCTCTGTATCGTATATTTTCGGCCCGACGCCCTTTCGGGCCGGCCGCTTTCTTTGCGGGGGGATGCTGGAAGCCTTAGGCCTCCATGGCCGCCAGCTTTTCCTGCAGTTCGGCCATGGCCTTCTCGTACTCCTCCTGCTTGGGGGCTACGCCGTGCCAGCCGCAGACGTTCTCCATAAAGGACACGCCCTTGCCCTTGACCGTGTTGCAGATGATGGCGGTGGGCTTGCCCTTCACCGACAGTGCCTCGTTCACGGCCGCGTCGATCTGGTCAAAGTCGTGGCCGTCGATGGTGAGAACATGCCAGCCAAAGGCGGCGAACTTCTCATCCAGAGGCAGGGGGGAATTGACCTCCTCAATGGTGCCGTCGATTTGCAGATGGTTCAAATCCACAAAGGCAGTGAGGTTATCCAGCTTCTTGTGGGAAGCGAACATGGCGGCCTCCCAGACCTGGCCCTCTTCACACTCGCCGTCTCCCAAAATCGTATACACATGAAAGGCGTCGCCGAAATGCTTGGCCGAAAGGGCCATGCCGCAGGCGGCGGAAATGCCCTGGCCCAGGGAACCGGTGGACATGTCCACCCCGGGGATATTCTTCATATCCGGATGGCCCTGGAGCATGCTGCCCACCTTGCGCAGCCGGGGGATTTCCTCCCCGGAAAAATACCCCTTCTCAGCCAGGACGGCATAGAGGGCCGGGGCGGCGTGCCCCTTGGAGAGCACCAGACGATCCCGCTCCTCCCACTGGGGATTCCTGGGATCCACCTTCATTTTATAGAAATACAGATAGGTCAGCAGGTCGGCCGCCGACAAAGAGCCGCCGGGATGGCCCGAACCGGCGTGATAGGTGCCTTCAATCACGCCCATGCGGACTTTCAGCGCTTCTGTTTGCAGATTTTTCTTGGATACGGTATCCATGTACGGCAACATTCCTTTCGCAACATGTCATTCCTTCATAATACTACACGATTCGCAGGGTAAAAATCAAGGTGTATCCTACCGAAATACAGAAAACCTTGGTTAAATAGTTTGGCTCAATTTATCAATAAAATCGGCCACGGCCCCTTTTTCGCAGCTGCAGGCGGTGCAATCGGCCAATTTGTGCAGTTTGGCCGGGGCGGTTTCCACAAAGCAGCTGTACCCCGCGGCCTGTATCAGTTCCACGTCGTTGTAGTAATCGCCGATGGCAAAGGTGCGCGCCGGCGCGATGCCCAGAAGCCCCGCCAGCCGTTTTAAGGCCGCCCCCTTGCTGACCCCCTCGCAGGTCAGCTCGTAGTAGCAGTCGGCCGTCTTGAGGAAGTAGCAGCCGGTCAGGTGCATGGGCTCGCAGTAGGCATGGAGCTCGGCCAGCCGGCCGGGGCGGCCCATGGCGAAGAGCACCTTGGTCCAGTCCTCCTTCTCCACCTGGGCAAAATCGGCGTCGATAATCTCAATTTCCTCATAGACCACGTGGGCGTCCACATCCGGCGTATGGTTGAGCACATACAGGTTCTTGCCGCTGTGCACCTCCACGCCGATGTCGGGGAACCGCTCCATAATGGGCGGGATGATGCCCTTGGCCCCATCCGGCAGGGATTCCCGCCACAGGGGGTTGTCGGCGGCGAAATCGTAGCCGATGGCCCCGTTGAAGACGATGCTGGGGCAGTTCACCCCCGCAAGGGCCGCATAGCGGCGGGCCGACTGGATGGAACGGCCGGTGGCCAGGGCGAAGAGGCCGCCCTCCTGGGTAAAGCGGCGGATGGCCTCCACATTCCTTTCCGGAATCCGGCCGGCGCTGACTAAGGTGCCGTCGATATCCGACGCCAGCAGGCAGCCGGCAAACCGGCCGCCCTTCTTGGTTTTCTGCATGAAAGGGGCTCCTTTCGGGAAATATCGTTACCCACCGATGCGGTGCAAAAAGGCGGTAAAATAATCCGGCAGGGGGCTGTCGAACTCCATATAATCCCCCGTCTGCGGATGGATAAAGCCGATTTTTTTGGCGTGCAGGCACTGGCCCTCCAGCCCCGGGGCGGCCTTCTTGGGGCCGTAAAGGGGATCTCCCGCCACGGGATGGCCGATGTAGGCCATATGCACCCGGATTTGGTGGGTGCGGCCGGTCTCCAGCCGCAGGCGCAGGTGGGTATATCCCCCGCCCGCCGCCGGGTACCGATGCAGCACGGTATAGTGGGTGACGGCCGGTTTGCTATTCCGGTCGGTGACGGCCATCTGCTTGCGCTTTACGGGGTGGCGGCCGATGGGGGCCTCCACCCGGCCTGCATCCTGCTTTACCTGCCCGTGCACCACGGCTTCGTACTCGCGGGTAAAGGAATGAGCCTTGATTTGGGCCGCCAGGGCCTGATGGGCCATATCGGTCTTGGCCACCATCAAAAGGCCGCTGGTGTCCTTGTCAATGCGGTGGAGAATGCCCGGCCGCTGCACCCCGCCGATGCCCGAGAGGCTGTCCCCGCAGTGGGCCAGAAGGGCGTTGACCAGGGTGCCGCCGGCGTGGCCGGGGGCGGGATGCACCACCATGCCCTTGGGCTTGTTGACCACCAGCAGGCAGTCGTCCTCATAGACGATGTCCAGGGGGATTTCCTCCGGCAGGGCGTCGCAGGGCTTTGCGTCGGGAATTTGCACCAGCACCTGCTCCCCCGTTCCCACCTTGCAGTTTTTGGCGGCGGGGCGGCCGTCCACCGCCACGCCCCCCTCGGCGATGAGCCGGGCGGCGGCCGAACGGGTCATGTCCAGCGCCTCGGCCAGAAAGACGTCCAGCCGGCAGGGTGCGGGCAGGGCGGCGGTCAGGACTTCTTCTCGCACGCGTCTTCCCCCTGCAGCACCGGCGCCTTGGCCCGGCGGTGCCGTTTTACGTCCTTAATGGTATCGATGACAAAATACAGAATGATGAGCCCCGCCCCCACCACCACGCAGATATCCGCGATGTTGAAGACCGGGAAATCGATAAAACGGGCGTCCAGAAAGTCCACCACATAGTGGCGGCCGAAACTGTCCGTCCGGAAGAGCCGGTCGATCATATTGCCCACGCCGCCGGCCAGTACCAGGAACAGGGCCCAGTGCATAATGCGGCTTTTGAAGGTCTTTTTGATGAGCAGGCTGACGCACACCAGCAGAATGACGGCCGTGACAGACAGGAAAATCCAGGGCTGATCCTGGAAAATACCAAAGGCCGCCCCCCGGTTTTGCACATAGGTGATGTGGAATACGCCCTCGATGACCGGCAGGGTCTCCCCCACGGCAAAATGGGTGACAATAAAATATTTGGTGAGCTGGTCGGCGGCCACCAGTCCCACGGCGGCCAGCAGCGCAAAGATATACGTCACTGTGCGGCCCCTCCTTCTATCCGGCATAATTCTGCCCGCGGGTATGCGGGCAGCTTTTTACGCAAGGCAAGCCCGGGCGCCGAAAACGTCCGGGCTGTGCTGCGGGGTTTTTACTTGAGTATGGCGGCGCAGCGGGCGCAGAGGTCGGGATGGTCGGGGTCGCTGCCCACATCTTCGGTGTACATCCAGCAGCGCAGGCACTTCTTACCCGCCGCCGGCTCCACCTTGACCGCAAGGCCGCTTTCATTCTCCGCCTTGCCCTCTTCCACCCGGACGGCCGACACGATAAAGACGGCGGGCAGCATATCCTGCACGCCCTTTAAGAAGGCGCAGGTCTCGCCCGCGGCGGTCAGGATCACGGCCGCCTCCAGAGAAGCGCCGATGACCTTCTGGTTCCGGGCCTCTTCCAGGGCCTTCTTGACCTCGTCCCGGACGGCGTGGATCTTATCCCACCGGGCCATAAAGGCTTCATCGGCCAGGCCCTTAGCCGTCGGCATCTCGTTGAAGAGCACATTGGCGGCCTCCCGGTCGGCGCCGTGGGGCATATACTTCCAGATTTCGTCGGCGGTAAAGGCCAGGATGGGGGCGAACAGCCGGGTCAGGGTATCCAGCACCCGGTAGATAACCGTCTGGGCCGCCCGGCGGCTGGCGCTGTCGGCGGCCTCCACATACAGCCGGTCCTTGATGACGTCCAGATAGAAGTTGGACATATCGATGACGCAGAAGTTGTGGACGGCATGGTAAATCAGATGGTATTCAAAGTTGTCGTAGGCCTCCCGGCACTTGGCCACCAGCTGATCCAGGCGCATAAGGGCCCAGCGGTCGATTTCCTGAAAGCTTTCGTCGGATACGCTGTCGGCATCGGGGTTAAAGTCGGAAAGGTTGCCCAGGATGAACCGGGCAGTATTCCGGATTTTCCGGTAGACCTCCGAAAGCTGCTTTAAGATTTCAGGGGAGATGCGGATGTCGGCATGGTAGTCGGAAGAGGCTACCCACAGTCGGAGGATGTCGGCTCCGTACTGCTCCACCACCTCGTCGGGGATGATGGTGTTGCCCACGGATTTGGACATCTTGCGGCCCTCGCCGTCCACCACCCAGCCGTGGGTGACCACCGTCTTATAGGGGGCCTGCCCCTTGGTGGCCACGGCGGTCAGCAGGGAGGACTGGAACCAGCCCCGGTACTGGTCGGCCCCCTCCAGATAGAGGTCGGCCGGGAAGCGGAGATAGTCCCGCTCGTCCAGCACGGCGGCGTGGGAGGAACCCGAATCAAACCAGACGTCCATGATGTCGGTTTCCTTCTTGAAGTGTTTGCCACCGCATTTGGGACAGGTATACCCTTCGGGCAGCAGGTCGGCAGCCTCCCCGGCGTACCAGGCGTCGGCCCCCTTCTGCCGGAAGACGTCGGCTACATGGGCGATGGTCTCCTCATTGACAATGTCCGCCCCGCAGTCTTCGCAATAGAAGATGGGGATGGGCACGCCCCAGGTGCGCTGGCGGGAAATACACCAGTCGCTGCGGTCCCTGACCATATTGGCGATGCGCTCCTCGCCCCAGGCGGGCACCCATTTTACGCCGTGGATGGCCTCCAGGGCCTTGTCGGCAAAGTCGGAAATGGAGCAGAACCACTGCTCGGTGGCCCTAAAGAGGATGGGGGACTTGCAGCGCCAGCAGTGGGGATACTGGTGGATGATCTTGGCCAGGGCAAAGAGGTTGCCCGTTTCCTCCAAATGCTTGGCGATGGCCTTGTTGGCCTCGTCGGTGGTAAGACCGGCAAAGGGGCCGGCCTCGGTCGTCAGAATCCCCTTGTGGTCCACGGGAACCACCATGGGAAGCTCCTTATAGTTCCGGCAGACCTCAAAGTCCTCCACGCCGTGGCCGGGCGCGGTATGGACGCAGCCGGTGCCGCTCTCCAGGGTCACGTGGTCGCCCACAATCACCAGGGAGGTGCGATCCAGGAAGGGATGGGCGGTCTTCATGTATTCCAGCTCGCTGCCCATGATGGTGCCGGCGATTTCGTAATCGGTGATGCCGGCAGCCTGCATGGAGGCCTCCACCAGCTCCCTGGCCATGACGTAGTATTCCTTGCCGGCCTTCACCAGGGCGTATTCATAGGCGGGGCCTACGCAGATGGCCACGTTGCCCGGCAGGGTCCAGGTGGTGGTGGTCCAGATGACGAAATAGGTGTTGTCCAAATCGGCCCCCAGGGCGGAAAGCTTGCCCAAATCGTCGGTGACCTTGAACTTGACGTAGATGGAGTGGCAGGGATCCTCGGCGTACTCCACCTCGGCCTCGGCCAGGGCGGTCTGGCATTCGGGGCACCAGTAGACCGGCTTTAAGCCCTTGTAGATGTAGCCCTTCCGGGCCATTTCGCCGAAGACCTCCACCTGCTTGGCCACGTATTCGTTTTTCAGAGTCAGATAGGGGTTGTCCCACTCGCCAAGGACTCCCAGCCGCTCAAACTGCCGGCGCTGGTCCTCCACAAAGCCCAGGGCGAACTCCCGGCAGAGCTTGCGCAGCTCCAGGGGGGACACGGCCGTATCCGACTTCATGCCGGCCTTCTTGCGGGCCTTCAGCTCGGTGGGCAGGCCGTGGGTATCGTAGCCCGGCACATAGGGGGCCTTGTAGCCCGACATATTCTTGTACTTTAATACGAAATCCTTTAAGGTCTTGTTCAGGGCGGTGCCCAGATGAATGATGCCGTTGGCGTAGGGCGGGCCGTCGTGGAGAATGTAGAGCGGCTTGCCCTCGTTGCGCTTCATCAGTTCCTCGTAGAGATGCTCCTCCTGCCAGCCCTTTAAGGTCTCGGGCTCCCGCTTGGGCAGACCGGCCCGCATGGGGAAGTCGGTCTTGGGCAGGTGCAGGGTCTTGTTGTAATCCTGTTCCATCTGGTACACTCCTCGCACTTCTAATGTAAATTCCATCCGATTTTGCAAAATTCTTACACAAATCGGCTATTTTCCCTATTCCAAAAGCGTCCAAGCCCCGAAAAGACGGGACTTGGACTGCTTGGTATTTTAGCTGATTATCCGGGGAGAAGACTACTTTTTCTTGCGGAAGAAGCCGCGGCGGGGCTTTTCCTCTTCGTAATCGTCCTCAAAGAGGCCGCCGATCAGATCTTCGTCGTCATCGTCCTCCACCATGATTTTAAAGCCGCCCTTCTGGGGCGCGGTATTCTGCACCTGGGCAGGAGCCGAACGGCGGTTGGGTTTCTCCGGCAGGTCGGCGCCGCCTACCACGCCGATTTCCTCCTTTTGGAGGGCGGGGCGCTTCTTAGCCGGCCGCTGGATACCAGCCGGGGCAGCCGCGGGCGCGGCCGCATTGGCCTGCTGGGCCGGAGCGGCGGACTGGGCCGCCGGGGCCTTGGGGGCGCCGGCCGGCTGGGCGGCTGCCCGGGAAGCCGGCGGGTTGGCCGCTGCAGGAGCGGCAGGAGCCGCAGGCCGGGTTGCCGCAGGGGCAGCCGGAGCGGCGGGAGCCGCAGGCTGGGCAACAGGCGCCGGGGCCTGGGACTGCTTGGCCGCTGCGGCCATCTCCTCGTAATCGGGCAGCTTATCATAGGCAAAAGAGAGGGCCTCGGCCGCCCGCTCGGGG
Organism: Candidatus Howiella intestinavium; assembly: GCA_904420585.1. GTDB lineage: Bacteria > Bacillota > Clostridia > Oscillospirales > Acutalibacteraceae > Howiella > Howiella intestinavium. Next base: position 10,482 of record CAJFVX010000003.1, read on the forward strand.
CCAAAGGGCACCTCGGCCGGCAGCTGCTGCATCAGGGTCATAAGCTCCTCAAATTTGGGAGCCATCAAATTCTTAAAGGAGGCCGCCTCGGCTTTCAGCTTGTCAAACAGCAGCTGCTGCCGGGCCACGCTGTCGTGGGCAGCCGAAATGATGCTCTCCGACTTGGCGATGGCGTCGTTCATGCGGGCGGTGATTTCCTCCTCCGCCGCCTTGCGCAGGGCCGCCGCCTCGTTCTCGGCCTGCTCCACCGTCTGCTGGGCCTTGCGGTTGGCCTCGCTGGTGATGCGGCCGGCCGACTCCCCGGCCTCCTTGACCGTCTGGTCGGCCAGGCGCTGGGCGCTGAGCAGGGCGGTATGGATGCTGCCCTCAGACTCTTTATATTCCTCGATTTTCCGGTTCAGCGTCCGGATTTTGTTTTCATATTCGGTCCGCTCCCGCAGCAGGGTGTCCATGGCCGCGGCCACTTCCTCCAGGAAAACGTCCACATCGGCCGCCTTGTAGCCGCCCATGACACGCTGGAATTCTACAGCGCGTACATCATCCGCCGTCAGCATAGCATTGCCTCCTAATTGTCATTGATATTTTCTGGCGCGCAGGACGAGCCGGCCCTTTTTGGTCCGGTCGCTCAGCCCGTCAATGATAAACTTCCCTGTTCCCCGTATCTTTATCACCGTTCCCGGAAGAACGGTCTTGGCCCCCTTGTCGCAGGGCAGGCCGCCAAGATGTACCAGGCCGGCGGCGATGGCTTCCTCCGCCCGGCCCCTGCCGGTGCGCATAAGGACGGCGGCCACCGCATCCAGCCGGGGAGAGGCCACCGTATCGGTGATTTCCAGGAAATCCCGGGTTCCCGGCAGCTCGGCCGGCCGGCCTTGGGATACCGCCACCCCTGCGCCCCCCACCTTTTGCAGCTGGGACAGCACATAGGGCTGCACATCCTGCAATAAAAACAGCACGGCCGTCCCTTCCCCCACAAGGATGTCCCCCACCGACTCCCGCTTGATGCCGAGACCCATGAGGGTGCCCAAAAAGTCCCGGTGGGTGAGGGGGCGGGTGGTGCGGTCGGCCCGCCAGGTTACGGTTACGGGGGCCACGGGAAAAAGTTCCGCAGCCGCCTCGGATTCCGGCTCCTGGCACCAGTCGGGCAAAAAGCCCAAAACCGTCCGCTCGGCGTCGTCATATCCGCCGTACAGCCGGAAGCCTTCCCCCGTCCGCCGGGCCGCCGGCAGGCAGAGGGCCGCCTGCCGCTCGTCCAGGAATCCCACAAAGCGGGGCGCGGCCTTCTGGGCACAGAGCCGGGCCGCGTCCTCCACCCGGGCTAAGAGGAGCCTATCCTGTTCCGCCGTGTTTTCCATCTTTACATGTAGCCGTTGCCGTTCTCCAGCTCGTCCAGAATCAGGTCGCCCATAATATCCACATCATAGGGCGTAATGATAAAGGTGCTGTTGGCCACCCGCTTTATCTGGCCCTTGTTGGCGTAGGCCACGCCGCTTAAGAAGTCGATAAGCCGGCGGGAGGTCTCCTTGCTGGCCGACTCCAGGTTCAGCACCACCGTGCGCTTGGCGTTGAGATGGTCGGCCACCGACGGCGCGTCGTCAAACCGCTCGGGCTTGACCAGCACCACCTGCAGGGCGTTGCTGCCGTGCATATTTACCACCTTGCTCCGCTTGTCCGAGCCGTAGGAAGAAGCGGAGGAAGAGGAGGAAGAACTGCTGTAAGAATCGTACCGGCTGGAGGAGGTGGAGGCATAGGACGTGTCCGGCCCCTCGTCCTGCTGGCCGTAGTCCAGGCTGTCGTCCATGCCGTCATCGTAGCCGTAGTCCTCGTCCTCGGGCACGTTCACCATGTTTTTAATCTTGTCAAAAAAGCTCACGGAAATCTCTCCTATCCCATATTTTCAGGTTCCCATATATGTACCGCCGGGGCGGCTTTATACATACTGCCGCCTGCCGAAAAGAGCGGTGCCGATGCGGACCAGATTGGCCCCCGATTCGATGGCCGCCTCAAAATCTCCCGACATGCCCATGGACAGGTACACCATATGACTATTATCTATTTTTTTGGCGCCAATGTCAATAAACAGTTGCTGCATTTGTTCAAAATATTGCCGGATTTCTTTTTCTGTGTCGCAAATCGGGGGAATTGCCATAAGGCCCTGAATCTGCACCCCTTCAATTTGTGCGATTTGTCCTACCGTTTCCTCCAACGCCGCAGGGCTTACCCCCGATTTATTGGCTTCCCCGCCAATATTTACCTCTATGAGGATGGGCATGGATTTTCCCAGCTTGACGGCCTCCCGGCCGATGGCGGCGGCCAGGTGGAGAGAATCCACCGACTCAATCATATCCACCTTGTCCACAATGGATTTGACCTTGTTGGTCTGCAGATGGCCGATAAAATGCCGGGCCACCCCCTCCAGATGCAGGTCGTCAAATTTGGAAAGATACTCCTGCACCCGGTTCTCCCCGATATGGGAAAGCCCCTTTTCGATGGCGTGGTTGATGACCGGGGACGGCACCGTCTTGGTGGCGGCCAGCAGGATGACGTCCGAACCCTTCCGGCCGGACTTTTCCGCCGCCCTTTCCGCCCGCTCCCGGATGGGGCCGTAATTCTCATCAAAATTCCGGCAGCGCTGTTCCAGTTCTTCCTGGGCGGCCTTGCTATCCAATGGCTTTTCCGTCATACAAATCCTTCCCCTTCACGATAATTTCGTCGTACAGCTGCAGCCCGTCCCCCGAACCGGACATTTCGCAGATGCTGTAGCTGTCGGTGGAGTAAAGAATATTGACCGGCACAAACTTGGCTTCGGCCCCCTCCACTACATAGACCCCCCGCTGGCCGTCCACAATCCGGATGGCCTCGGCGTTCACCCGCAGGCCCTCATAGGTCTGCAGAACGATGGTCATGGGATGGGTGCGGATGCCGGCCAGCTCCCCGTTCATATAGGTACAGCCGAAGACCACCGTCACATCCTCTCCCGTGGCACTCTTGTTGATTTTTTTCACCGTCACCGGCAGGTCGGGCATGGAGGAAAGGGAGGTGCGCAGGGTGATGCTGTCCCCCTCGGCCAGCTGCAAAGAGTCGCTGAAGCTGATATTGGCCGCAATATACCATTCGTAATCCGACACCACCTTGCCCACGATGTTGCCGGCGGGCAGGGCGGCGGGCTCCAGGGCGTTCAGCTGGTCGGGGGTCAGGGTGTCTATCATATCCGTGGACAGGACGCTTTCATATCCGTCGGCCGAGGAGACAAAGTACCCCGCATAGGGAGAGGACACCGACTGGACGGGCAGGTTATTCCCCAGGGCGGCTTTTTCTGCTTCCAGGGCCGCGATGCGGCCGGAGAAATCCGTGACCTGGCCGGTGACAATCTGTTCCCGGTTTAAAAGGGAAAGCAGCTGCTCAGCGCTGTTGGCAAGCCCGTCGTACCGTCCGCCTTCCGTGCTTTCCAGCAGGTTCTGGAAAGCGGTCTGTACCTGGGTGTTCAGCAAATCCAAATCGGCCGCCGTGGGGTCGTTATACTGCTGCAGGGTTTGCAGGGACTGGATTTCGGCTTCCAGCTCCTCGACCTGCAGGGCCGCAGCCGCAGCCGCCTCGCTGGCGTAGACCTGGGCCACCACGCCCTCCTTGGCTACCCGCCCCCCCTCGGGAATGGTGTAACTCATCACTCCCGCCGTATCGGAAGTGATGATATTTTCATTCCGAATAATGAAGCCTGTGATGGGAATGCCGTCATAATCCTTATAGTAAACGGCCGACTCGGTGCTGTAGGAGGAGTAAACCGAATGATAGACCTGGATGCCCAAAAACAGGGCCAGAAATCCCACCACCAGCCATTTTACCAGGGTAAATCCATAGGACTTCACGTTCTCCCGCCTTTCTGCCCGTTCCCCGCCGGGAAGGAAGCCGCCTGCAAAATCTCCAGAGCCTGCGCTTCCATCCCGGCCGCGTCCAATTCATCGGCCTCTATCCAGTGTATGCGGGGATTGCGCCCAAACCAGGTCAGCTGCCGTTTGGCGTACCGCCGGGTCTCCCGCTTGAGATTCTCCACCGCTTCCGCAAGGGACAGTTCCCCTTCCAAATAGGGCCGCAGTTCCTTATGGCCGATGGCCTGGGCCGCGCCCGAGGCCGCCGGGCCGGCTTGCAGGCAGGCCGCCGCTTCCTCCAGCAGCCCCCCTTCCAGCATGGCGTCCACCCGGCGGTTAATGCGGTCGTAGAGCTTCTGCCGGTCGGCGCAGCGGATGCCGATAAAAAAAGTGTCGTAGGGAGAGGGCTCCCGCCGGGACTGGGCCCGCTGCTCGGCCATGGTGCGGCCGGTGGCCTCGTACACCTCCAGCGCCCTTACAATCCGCCGCACATCGCCGGGATGCAGCCGGGCCGCCGTCTCCGGATCCACCGCCCGCAGGCGCTCCAGCATGGCCGCGCCTCCCTCTTCCTCCGCCTGCCTTTGCAGGGCGGCCCGCAGGGCCGGGTCGGCCTTCTCCTCCCCAAACCGAATATTGTCGGTCAGGGCGTCCACATACAGCCCCGTGCCCCCCACCAGGATGGGCAGGCGGCCTCTTGCGGCAATGTCCCGGATGACAGGGCCGGCGGCCTCCACGTAATCGGCCACCGAAAAGGGAGCGTCCGGCTCCCGGAAGCCTATCAGGTGATGGGGGACGCCGCAGGTCTCCGCCATGGTGGGCTTGGCGGTGGCGATATCCATGCCCTTATAAATCTGCATGGAGTCGGCCGACACCACTTCCCCATCCAGCCGGAGGGCCAGGCGCACCCCCAGGGCGGTCTTGCCCGAGGCCGTGGGGCCCACCACCGCCAGCAGGGGGATTTTCTCCTTTTCTGTCCCGGCGGCCGGGCTGTAGGTTTCTTTCATAAGTACCGTCTTTCCTTTACACCCTTACTGTATGCGCCCGAACTGCTTTTCCAGCTCCTTGCGGGTCAGCCGGATGGCCACCGGGCGGCCGTGAGGGCAGTACATGATGTCCTTCCCCGACAGCACCCGCCGGGCCAGGCTCTCCAGTTCCTCGGGGCCGGAAAGATTCCCGGCCTTGACCGCCGCCCGGCAGGCCACCGAATGATACAGCCAGTCCAGCCGCTGGGGCAGGGCGGTGCGCCGCTGTTCCATAAAGCCGCCGGCCAGCTCGGCCATAAGGCTTTTGACGTCCGTCCCGCTGAGAACCAGGGGCAGGGCCCGCACCATGACCGAACTGCCTCCGAAGTCGTCCACATCGTAGCCGGCCTTGCGCAGCAGGGGGATATTTTCCATAATGGCCGCATATTCCTCCCGCGAAAGGCGCACCGGCTCGGGGGTCAGCAAAAGCTGCTGGCGGGGTTCCTCTTCCTTTTTTAACTCTTCATATAAAATCCGCTCGTGGGCGGCGTGCTTGTCCAGCAGAATCAGTTCCTCCCCCTGCTCCACCAGTATGTAGGTGTGAAAGGCCTCCCCGATAACCCGGATGGGCTGGGGCGGCTCCTCCAGCTGGATGGGGGCTTGTTCCGCCGGCTGCATATCCGCCGGGGCAGGGACTATATCGGCCGGGGCGGCGGCTTCCTCCGCCGGAACAGCATCCGCATCCGCCGAAGGGAAAGCGCCGTCCGGAGGTGCAGGGGCTTCCTCTGCCGTCGCCGCAGGGTCAGCCGGGATGCTTTCCGCCGGCCGGGAAGCCTGTATGGGGGCGGCGGCCGGCTCCTCCCCTGCCTCAATGTCCAAAGCGGGGTTCCACACGTTGGTCTGCACCGCCCGCTGTCCCACGTCCGATAGGAAAATATCCGTATCCGGCCGGGCCGGGGCCTGGGGCACCGTGGGCAGCATCTGCTGGTAGGCCCGCACCGCCGCCCGCTGGGGCATGCGCTCCTTGGGATTGGACCAGGTCGTCCGCTCGGTTTTTTCGCCGCCCAGCTGCATCTTGGGCCGGACGTCTCCGGCGGCTATGGCCGATTTGGTGCCGTAATACACCGCGTCAAAAATCCGCTTTTCGTCCGAAAAGCGCACTTCCATTTTGGACGGATGCACGTTGACGTCCACCGTCTGATAGGGGATGTGCATATGCAGCACGCAGGCGGGGAACTTGCCCACCATGGCGGAATTTTTATAGGCCTGCTCCAGCGCCGCCATCATGGTGCGGGATTTCACCAGCCGGCCGTTGATGTAAAAATACTGCAGATTGCGGTTGGGGCGGCAGGCGGTAGGCTTGCAGACAAAGCCGTTCAGCCAAATGCCTCCCTGCTCGTGGGAGATGGGCAGCATAGAGCCGGCGAACTCCCGGCCGCAGACCTGGTAAATGGCCGACATCAGCTTGCCGTCGCCGGGGGTGCGCAGGGTGGTTTTCCCGTCCCGGATAAAGGTGAAGGCCACTTCCGGGTGGGACAGGGCCTGCCTGTCCACCACCGCCGATACGGCGTTGGCCTCGGATATATCCTTTTTCAAAAATTTCATGCGGGCGGGGGTATTGTAAAAGAGGTCCCGCATGACGATGGTGGTGCCCTCCGGGCAGCCGGCGTCCTCCAGGCCGATTTCTTCCCCGCCCTCGATGCGGTAGCGGGCGCCGGCCAGTTCCTCGGCGGTGCGGGTGGTAAGCTCCACCCGGGATACGGCCGCTATGGCCGCCAGGGCCTCCCCCCGGAAGCCTAAAGTATGAATGGTGTCCAAATCGTCCTGGGCGTGGATTTTGCTGGTGGCGTGGCGCAGGAAAGCGGTGGGGATGTCCTCCCGCAGAAAGCCCGAGCCGTTGTCGGTCACCCGCATATACAGGATGCCGCCCCGCTGGATTTCCACCGTTACGGCCGTGGCCCCGGCGTCTATGGCGTTTTCTATGAGCTCCTTGGCCACCGACGCCGGCCGGTCCACCACCTCGCCGGCGGCGATGAGTTCGGCCGTCTGCTTGTCCAAAACCGATATTTTGCCCATGGGCTTTACCTGCCTTTCTCTTCCCGGCCCGGCCGGAGGGTATGCTTTTCAAACGCGGGCCGGGTAGGAAATCCGGGCGGCGCGGATGCTTTCAGCTTACAGCATCATCTTCTATACTTTGTGAACGTTTTGGAAACGTCGTATTATTTTTTCACCGGCGCTCTCAGGAAATTTTCCTGGCGTCGGTCACCAGCTGGTAGAGGGTGTTCATGGCCTCCAGAGGGGTCAGGGTGTCCACGTCCAGGGCCCCTACCCTGTTCACAAAGGCCGCCGCCTCGCCGCCGCCAAAGCTGATTTGGGCCGGCTCAGAGGCTGGGCTCTTGGCCGCCGGCTGGGACGGGGCGGGGGATTCGGTCTCCAGCTGGGTCAGGATGTCCCGCGCCCGCTTCAAGAGGCCTTCCGGCAGGCCGGCCAGCCGGGCCACGTCGATGCCGTAGCTGTTATCGGCTCCGCCGGCCACAATCCGGCGCAGGAAGGTGATGTTCTCCCCCCGCTTCTTGACGGCCACATTGTAGTTCTTGACCCCCTCCAGCTGCTCCTCCAGCACGGTCAGTTCGTGGTAGTGGGTGGCGAAAAGGGTCTTGGCCCCCAATTTCCGCTTGTCCGCCGCGTATTCCAGCACCGCCCGGGCGATGGCCATGCCGTCGTAGGTGGAGGTGCCCCGGCCGATTTCATCCAGGATGAGCAGGCTGCGGCGGGTGGCGTCCTTGAGAATAAAGGCCACCTCGCTCATCTCCACCATAAAGGTGGACTGGCCGGCTGCCAGGTCGTCCGACGCGCCCACACGGGTATAGATGGCGTCCACAATGCCGATGTCCGCCGACGCGGCCGGCACAAAGCTGCCGATTTGGGCCATGAGGGTGATAAGGGCCACCTGGCGCATGTAGGTGGATTTGCCCGCCATATTGGGGCCGGTGATGATGGCGCACCGGTTGCCCTCCTCGTCCAGCAGGGTATCGTTGGGCACAAAGGGGCTGCGGCCGATGGCCTCCACCACCGGGTGCCGGCCCTCCTTGATACGGATGGTGTCCCCCATGGTGATGTTGGGGCGGCAGTAGTTGTTTTCCGCCGCCACCCTGGCGAAGGAGCAGAGCACGTCCAGCATGGCCACGGCCGCCGCCGTCCGCTGGAACCGGTCCTGGGCTGCCGCCACCTGGGTGCGCACCCGGCAGAAGGCCTCGTACTCCAGCTGCTTCAGCTTCTCCCCGGCCCCCAGCACCCGCTGCTCCATCTGCTTGAGCTCGGGGGTGATGTACCGCTCGCAGTTGGTCAGGGTCTGCTTGCGGATGTAGTCCTCCGGCACCTTGTCCTTATGTATGTTGGATATTTCAATATAGTAGCCGAAAACCTTGTTGTAGCCCACCTTCAGCTTGGGGATGCCCGTCCGCTCCCGCTCCCGCTGCTCGATGGCCGCCATGACGCCGCCGCTGTTTTCGTACTCGTCCCGCAGCGCGTCGATTTCCGGGTCGTAGCCCTTCTTGATAATCCCCCCGTCCCGGATGGTGTTGGGGGCCTTTTCGTCGATGGCGTCGTAAATCAGGCTGCAGATGTCCTCTAAGGGGTCAATCTGCCCGCAGATGGTTTTCAGCAGCAGGCTTTTCACCCCATCCAGCTGCTTTTTCAGAGGCGGCAGGCAGGCGATGGTGTCGGCGATGCTCCGCAGTTCCCGGCCGTCCACGCTGCCGTAGACCACCCGGGTCATGGGCCGCTCCATATCCCGGATGCCGGCCATTAAGCCCATGAGTTCCTCCCGCAGGACGGTAGCCTCGGTCAGTTCCTCCACCGCGTTCAGCCGCTTGATAATCTGGGGCGGACTCAAAAGGGGCTGCTCGATCCACTCCCGGATGAGCCGCCGGCCCATGGCCGTCCGGGTCTTGTCCAGCACCCACAGAAGGGAACCCCGCTTCTCCCCGCCCCGCATGGTTTGCAGCAGTTCCAGGTTCCGCCGGGCGGTTAAGTCCATGCGCACATACTCCGCGTCGGTAAACCGGTCGATGTGGCGGATGCCGTCCAGCCCGGTCATGCAGGTCTCATACAGATAGGCGATGGCACAGCCCAAAGCGGCCGTATCCGTCCCCTGGAGATCCAGTTCCAGGCTCGCCAGGTTTGCGGCCTTAAAATGCCGGCAGATGACATCGGCCGCCGCCTTGGCCGAAAAGGTCTCCTCCGTCCGGCAGTCCACCCGGCAGCGCAGCTTTTCCCGCAGAAAGCTTCCCAGCTCCTGCAGGGCGTCGGCCTCGCTGTTGAGCAGCACCTCCTTGGGCATAAAGCGGCTGACCGTGTTGATAATCCGCTGCTCCAGCTTGTCCCCCCTGACCTCGGTCAGGTGCAAAGCGCCGGTGGAGGCGTCCACAAAGCAGAGGCCGGCCGCCTTGCCCCGCAGGCAGACGCTGCACAGGTAGTTATTCATATTTTCGTCCAGCATCTTCTCCTCCAGCACCGTGCCGGGGGTGATGACCCGGACAACCTGCCGCTTGACCAATCCCTTGGCCAGGGCCGGATCCTCCATCTGCTCGCAGATGGCGATTTTATATCCCATGCCCACCAGCCGCTCCAGATAGGCCTCGCAGCTGTGGTAGGGCACGCCGCACATGGGCGCCTTCTCATTATTGCCGCTGGCCCGGCCGGTCAGCCGCAGGCCCAGCTTTTCCGAAATCTCCTCCGCGTCCTCAAAAAACATCTCGTAGAAATCGCCCAGGCGGAAAAAGATAATGCTGTCCGGGTGCTCGGCCTTGATCTCATAATACTGCTGCATCATGGGGGAAAGCGCATTTCCCGCCTGTCTGCGCTGCAATTCGCCCTTTTCCTTCATTTCCTTCGGTTTCTCCTTTGCGGGGCTTCCCCCATTTCTCCCATTTTCCGCCTGCCGGGATGGTTCTCCGGCCTGCCCATAACCCACAGCCGCATCTTCTGCGGCTGTCGGCTGCGGGCAGGCCGTCCCGCCCCCGGTGCAGAGGACGGGACGGCGGTTTTCTCAGTGGCAGCCGCCGCAGGTGGCGCAGCTTCCCGTGCAGCCGGCAGAGGGCTGGACGGTATCCGGGTCTTCCCCGTTGACGCACTGGGTCACCAGGTCGTTGACCTCGGCCAGCAGCTGATCCATGGCCGACTTGGCCTCGTTGTAGGCTATCATGTTGGGATTGGTCATGACAAGGCCGTAGACCCGCTTGAGCTCGTCGTTGTACTCCTTGATTTTATCCTGGTCGGCTGTATCCTTGCCAAGCTCGTTATCCAGGGACATGCGCACCAGGTTGAACTTGCCGATGGCCTCCTGCAGCGCCTGATCCTTGTCGTTATTTTCCCGGGCGGCCGTAAAGGCTTCGTACCGCGCATCGGCCTGGATGGCCTTCCCCAGCTGCCGCGTCGCTTCTAAAACATCCATTTGTAAATCTCCTTTGTCATTCTTTTTTTATTTCCACAGGCAAAAAGCCCGCAGTCTGTCTCTTATGTATCCGCCAGCACGCCCCGGTGCATGGATACCCCCGGCTCGGTGATGGTCACCCGGACAAACTGTCCCACCAGGGAGGCGTCCCCCGGGAACTCCACCACCCGGTTGTTGTCCGCCCGGCCGGCCAGCAGTCCCGGCCGCCGCTCCTCCTCACAGAGAAGGAGCAGGGTCTTCCCCCGGACGGCCTCGGCATTTTTCCGGCCGATGGCTTCCTGGGCGGCCAGCAGCTCATCGAACCAGGCCACCTTCTCCTTGTGGGGCACCGGGTCGGGCAGGCTGGCCGCCGGCGTCCCTTCCCTCGGAGAATAGATGAAGGTGAACAGGGAGGAAAAGCCCACCTGCTCCACCAGGGACAGGGTTTCCTTAAAGTCCTCGTAGGTCTCCCCCGGGAAGCCCACAATGACGTCGCTGGTCAGGGCGATGTCCGGCATGCGTCGGCGGGCCTCCTCCACCAGATGCAGGTAGTCGGACCGGGTATACCGGCGGTTCATGGCCTTTAAGATGCGGTCGGAACCCGACTGGAAGGGCAGATGCAGATGGCCGCAGACCTTTTCACAGTCGGCCATGGCGTCCAGCAGGGCCGGGGTGCAGTCCTTGGGATGGGAGGTCATAAAGCGGATGCGGAAGTCGCCGGGGATGCTGTTGACCATCCGCAAAAGCTTGGCAAAATCCACCCCATGGTCCTCCCCCTTGCCGTAGGAATTGACATTCTGGCCCAAAAGGGTGATGTCCTTATATCCTGCCTCCACCATCTGAAAGGCCTCGGCCATGACGTCGGCCGGCGTCCGGGAACGCTCCCGGCCCCGGACGTAGGGGACGATGCAGTAGGTGCAGAAATTGTTGCAGCCGTACATAATCGGCAGCCAGCCCCGAAAGGCGCTGTCCCGCTTTACAGGCAGGCCCTCCACAATGCGCTCGTCGGCGGCATCCAAATCGAAGACCCGGCCGCCGGTCAGCCGCCGCCAGATGAGTTCGGGCAGACGGTGCAGGGCGTGGGTGCCGAATACGATGTCCACATGGGGATAGCTCTTTTGGATGCGGTCGGCCACCTGCTGCTGCTGCATCATGCAGCCGCACAGGGCGATGATGCAGTCGGGCCGGGCCCGCTTATGGTGCTTCAATGCCCCCACGTTGCCGTAGACCCTGTCCTCGGCGTGCTCGCGGACGGCGCAGGTATTGCAGAGGATAAAGTCGGCCTCCTCCACTTTATCGGTGAAGACGTAGCCCATCTGCTGGAGCAGCCCCTTCATCCGCTCCGAGTCGCTGACATTCTGCTGGCAGCCGTAGGTCTGCACCAGGGCCCGGGGCGGGTCGGCATACCGGGCCGACAGAACTTCCCGCACTTTTTCTATATAGGTCTGCTGGACGTCCATGGCCGTCCGGAAGATTTCTTGACTGGACAAGGGCATTCTCCTTACGTAGTTTTTCCCCAAAAAGCAGCGGACAAAATAGGATATATTTCCCGGGAAATCCCGGCTCCTCCCCCTGCCCGCAGGTGGGATTCGTTAGAAACTATACGAAATTTATTATATCCGATTTGGGGCGTTGGTTCAATACCGGGGCGGCAAAAAAGTTGGTCTTTTGTCAACACCCCGGCCCACCGGGAGAAGGGCGCGGAAGGAAAAAGAAACCGCGCATCCACAGGGCGTGAAACCCCAAAAGCAAAACGGCAGAGCCAACCGCTCCGCCGCTTCACTTCTATCTCCCTATTCCCATCCAACCGGATTTTTCCGGCAAGTCCCCGGTCTGCACCTGCATCCCGCCGGGCGCGCCGTAATAAAAGGTGCCCCCCGACGCGCAGGTCTCACAGTTGAGCCGGTATATCAGGAAGGCGGCCAGGGCGGCCGCCCCTACAGCGCATATGGTAATCAAGAGCTTTTTCCGCAAGGCCTTCATCCTCCCTGCCCCGCCTGGGTCTGCCGGATAATCTCCCGCATGGTCTCCTCGTCCATGGCGCCGGGGACGTAGCCGTACACTTTTCCCTCTGCGTCTATCATAAAGGTGGTGGGGAAAGCGCTGATATAGTAATTATACTGCACCTGGCCGGTGGTGTCAAAAACCGTGGGGAAGGTATACCCGTTCTCGGCGATGAAATCCTCTATGCCGGCCTGGTCCTGCTCCTGTCCCCCCGGCCCCGCGACGCCCAAGAAAATCACGTCGCCGGTATTTTCGCCGTATTCCTTGTACAGCGCCTCTATATCGGGCATTTCCGAACGGCAGGGGCCGCACCAGGTGGCCCAGAAATTCAGGAAAACCACCTTTCCCTTATAATCCGAAAGGGTGTGGGTATTCCCATACTGGTCCTGCAGGGTGAAATCCGGGGCATCCGGCCTTGTATCCGCCTCGTCTTCCCCGGAAGACGTCTGGCCTGCCGTCCCGGCCGCCGAGGCGCCGGCGGATGGGGTGGCCGCGGCAGAAGAGGCCGGGGCCGTCGACGAAGATTCCTCTGTCTCCGCCGTCTGGCTTGTGACCGTGCCGGCCGCCCCGCCGCCCAGGGAGAACAGCCGTCCGGTGATGGTGTCCATCCATCCCATGACGGTCAGCAGGCCGATGAGAATCAGGATGACGCCGCCCACCTTAATGGCATACTGCAAAACCTTCTGCCGCTTTTTGATAAAGTTCAGCACGGCGGTGGTAAACAGCCCCAGAGCCAGGAAGGGCAGCACAAACCCCACTGTATACAGCAGCACCAGCAGGTTCCCCGCCAGGGCGTTTTCCGAACTGGATGCCATAAGCAGCACCGAGGAAAGGGCCGGGCCCACGCAGGGCGTCCAGGCAAAGCTGAAGGTGAAGCCCAGCAGGAAGGCCACAAGGGGATTCATCTTTTTCAGATTGAACTTTGTGTGTATCTTATGTTCCCTGGACAAAAATCCCACCCGGAACAATCCCACCTGATACAGGCCCAGCAGCAGGATAATCAGGCCGGCGATGCGGCTGAAAATCTCCCGGTGGCCGGAAAAGAACCGGCCGAAGGCGGTAAAGGAAAGGCCCAGCAGGAAAAAGGCGAAGGATATGCCCAGTACAAAGCAGACGGTATGGAAAAACACCTTTTTCTGCTTATATGTTACGTTTCCCTGGTCGTCGGTCTGCTTGGCGTTGCCCGCCAGATAGCTGATGTAAATGGGCAACAGGGGCAGTACGCAGGGGGAGAAAAAGGAGAGCACCCCCTCCAGAAATACCAGAAGATAGGACAGAATATTCGCGGCGTCAAAAGCACCCGGCATAGGAAAACCTCCTGTGCTGTTTAATAGGGACAGCCTGAGGGCAGTATAACAGCCCGGCTGCCCGGTTTCTGTGACAAAGACACAAAACTATTTGCAGGCGATTTCGTACATGGCCGCCGCCGTCATCCGGACGGATTCCAGCAGCCGGCCCATGTCCGCCCGCTCATCCGGCTGGTGGATAACCTCCGGCTCCCCCGGGAATACGGGGCCGAAGGCCGCCATGTTGGGGAAGGCCTTGGCATAGGTCCCCCCGCCGATGGCCAGAGGTAGGGCGATATCCCCCGTATAGGCCCTGTACACCGCCGTCAGCTTGCAGGCCAGCTCAGAATCCTTCGGCACATAGAGCATGGGCAGCCGTTTTTCTTCCAAAACCGAAAAGCCGTAGGCCCCGGCGGCCGCCTGCACCTGCCGGGACACCGCCTGGGGGTCGCCGTTTTTGGGGTAGCGGATGTCTAAGGTAAAGGAGCAGGTTTCCCCGTCGTAGGATATAAGCCCCAGGTTGACGGTGGTCTTTCCCGTCTCCTCGTCGGCATAATATACCCCCAGCCTGTGCCCGTCGGTTTCACCGGCCAGCTGCTCTCTTACAAAATCGGCCAGGCGCTGAAAGTCCCCGCCGAAATCCGCGGCGGACAGGGCGGCAAAGAGGCGGACGGCCGCGTTGTCCCCCTTTTCGGGGGTGCTGCCGTGGGCTGAACGCCCGACAGCCTCCAGCAGGGTGGTATCCCCCTCCCGCCGCAGGGTAAGGCCTGGGGCCGCCTGAGCCGGGAAATCTCCCCGCAGCTTAAGGGTGCAGCGGGGCGTCACCACATTGGCGGCCTCCCCGCCTGTAAGGGAGAGCACCCGGCCGTCCCCGGCGTCCTGCACCCGGCCGCCCAGGATGAACTGGGAAATCCCCTTTTCAAAAAAGATAAAGGGGTATTCGGCGTCGGGGGTAAAGCCGATGGCGGGCATCTCCTCCCCCGCCTGGATGTAGTGGGCCACGCAGGAGCAGCCGCACTCCTCATCCGTGCCGAAAAGCACCCGGATGCGCCGCCCGATGGGCAGCCCCAAATCCCGGATGGCCGCCAGTCCGTAAATGGCCCCGATGGTGGGGCCCTTGTCATCCACTACGCCCCGGCCGTACAAAACGCCGTCGTGGATTTCGCCGCCGAAGGGCGGATGCGTCCAGCCCTCCCCCGCCGGCACCACGTCCAGATGGCCCAGCACTGCCGCCATTTCTTCGCTGTCGCCGTATTCCGCCCAGCCCACCCGGTCCCCCGAGCAGCCGGTGCGCAGTCCCAGCCGGCGGGCAAGGGCCAGCGCATGTTCCAAGGCCGCTTTGGGGCCGGGGCCGTAGGGCGCCCCCGGCGCGGCCTCCCCCCGCACGCTGGGAATCCGCACGCTTTCCCGGATGGAGGCGATAATCGCCTCCTGCATTTCGGTGATTTTTTTATTGAGCGCCTCGTATGCCATATGCACCCGTCCTTTCTTCCGGCGGCCGTCCGCACGTCCCTTTTAGCCTGCCAGGAGCCATGCTGCTTTATTCTCTCAGCCTTAACTCCGTATAGAAAAACAGCCCGGAGCCGACGGCGCCGGGCCCAATAGGTCAACAGGTTACCCAAAAGATGCCGCTTTGGACGCGGGCACCAGAACTTTGGCAAAGAAAAAAGCCCCGAACGCGAACCGCGTGTCGAGGCTCTCGGCTGGAGCGGATTACGAGACTCGAACTCGCTACCTCCACCTTGGCAAGGTGGCGCTCTACCAGATGAGCTAAATCCGCATGTAACCGGCTTCTGGTGCGGACGGCGGGACTTGAACCCGCACACCGAAGGTACTGGCTCCTAAGACCAGCGCGTCTGCCATTCCGCCACGTCCGCAGCTCTTCAACCGACGCCTTGCGCCCTCCAGAAGACGAAGATTATTTTACCGTCTTTCCCCCCATTTGTCAAGTACCAATCCGGCAGAAAATATCTTTTCTGATTTAAAGCGAAAAAGCTTGACATTCTCCGGGGGCTCGCCTATGATAAACAGCAGAATCCCCTTGCAGGAAGGACAGATGTTATGCGTACCTATACAGTTGCCGTAGCCGGTCTGGGGCTTATCGGCGGTTCCCTGGCTTTGGCCGCGCAGCGCGCGCCGGGCTGGCGGGCCGTGGGAATCGACCGGGAACCGGCGGTTTTACAGGCGGCGGCAGCCGCCGGCCTCACCCAAACAGCTTTGCCCGCAGGAGAGGAGGCAGACGCCGCTTCCCCGGCGGCCAGGCTGCTTGCAGAGGCGGATTTGGTCATTCTCGCCCTGCCGCCCCAGGCCGTGCCGTCCTTTTTGGAGGCCCACGCCCCCTATTTACGTCCCGGCACGGTGGTCAGCGACGTCTGCGGGGTCAAGCGGCGGATTGTACAGGTCTGCGAGCCCATCTGCGCGGCAAAGGGGCTCCGGTTCATCGGGGGACATCCCATGGCCGGCAAGGAGCACAGCGGCTTCGGGCAGGCCGACGCCGAACTTTTCAAAGGCGCCAGCTACATCCTGACCCCCACCTCCGAAACCGACCCGGCCGCCCTGCAGATGATGCGGGACTTTGCCGCCGCCCTGGGCTGCGGGCGGGTGACCGTGGCCTCGCCGGAGCACCACGACCGCATGATAGCCTTCACCTCTCAGCTGCCCCACGTCCTGGCTGGGGCCTATATGCAGTCCCCTGTCAGCGGCCAGCATCAGGGCTACTCGGCCGGCAGCTACCGGGACGTATCCCGGGTGGCCACGGTGGATGAAACCCTTTGGAGCCGGCTGTTCCTGCTCAATAAGGACTGCCTGCTGGAGGAAATTGAAGGCTTATCCGCCCGGCTGGCGGAATACCGGGCCGCCCTGCTGGCAGAGGACCGGGAGAGCCTGGAGGAAATCCTCCGCCGGGGCCGGCTGCGCAAGGAGGAAACCGACAACCAATAAAGGCGCGGACAAGCGCGCGGGAGGCACCATCTATGGATTTTCAGACACAGCGCAGGCAGTTTGCAAAAGAGGGGAAGATATACGACAGCGCCCTTCTGACCTTTTCCGGCATAGAGGGCTACGACGTCTACAACTGCTCCCTCCCCTTTTGCCACGAGGGGGAAACCTACCTGTTCGGCCGGGTGGAAAAGCGGGAGGAATGGGCCCGCTCCCGGGCCATGCTCTTCCGGCAGACCGGGCCGGATGCCTTCACACGGGTGGAGGGCGCCGTATATCCCCTGGAGGACCCCTTTGTCAGCCGGATAGGGGACGAATGGGTGCTGGGCGGCACCCACGTGCGGTATGAATGCGGAAGGTATGTCAACTACTGGGGCTATTTTTACAAGGGCAGCGACCTTGCGGATCTGCACTACTTCACCAGCGGTCCGGATCACATGAAGGACATCCGGCTGGTGCAGCTGCCGGAGGGTATCGGCGTCTTTTCCCGGCCCAGAGGCCCGGAAATCCTGCAAAAATACGGTTCGGAATCCATTGTGGGGTTTACGGTTATAAAGGACCTGCTGGAGCTGTCCCCCGAAAGGATACAGGCGGCCCCCCTGGTGGAAGGGCTGTTCGCCGACGGCGAATGGGGCGGCTGCAATCAATGCTACCTGCTGGCCAACGGGCAGATTGGCGTGGTGGGCCACAAAAGCTGCCTGGAACAGGGGGAGAACGGCGAGACGCTGCAGGTGTATGTCAATATGGCCTTTGTGGTGGATCCCGGCAGCCGCCGGTGCGTATGGGATAAAGTCCTGGCCACCAGGGACTGCTATCCGGCCGGGCCGGCCAAAAAGCCCGGCCTTGTGGACTGCGCCTTCCCTTCGGGCCTTATCCCCCGGCCGGATGGCAAGGCCGACCTGTACAGCGGCCTTGGCGACACCTTAGAGGGACGGGTCACCATCGACGACCCCTTCTCTCCCTTCGGCGGCATTGTACCGGCAGGCTTGTGGGGTTAACGAGGCAGTCAACTCGAGAACAAAACAACAGAAAACGCCGCCGACGGCTATAAGCTGTCGGCGGCAAGTTTTATTTATCCTTGAATTTATTGCTGCGCACGGGATGCCGCAGCTTGCGCAGGGCCTTGGCCTCAATCTGGCGGATGCGCTCCCGGGTGACGTGGAACTCGGTTCCCACCTCCTCCAGGGTGTGGCAGCGGCCGTCCTGCAGGCCGAAGCGCAGACGGATGACCGCCTCCTCCCTGGGAGTCAGGGTTTTGAGCACCGAGTCGATGTCCTCATTGGTGATGGTCTTGAGGGCCGCGTCGTCGGGGGCCAGGGCCTCCTCGTCCCTAATAAAGTCCATCAGGCGGCTGTCCTCCTCCGGGCCGATGGGGGTCTCCATGGAAACCGGTTCCTGGGCCACCCGCATAATTTCCCGCACCCGCTCCACCGGCAGGTTCATGGTCTCGGCGATGAGCTCCTCGCTGGGCTCCCGGCCGTTTTCATGGAGCAGCTGGCTCTGCACCTTCTTTAAGCGGTTGATGGTCTCCACCATATGCACCGGGATGCGGATGGTGCGGGCCTGGTCGGCGATGGCACGGGTGATAGCCTGCCGGATCCACCAGGTGGCGTAGGTGGAAAATTTAAACCCTTTGGTGTGGTCAAATTTCTCCACCGCCTTGATAAGGCCCACATTGCCCTCCTGGATTAAATCCAGGAAATGCATGCCCCGGCCCACATACCGCTTGGCGATGGATACCACCAGCCGCAGGTTGGCCTCGGTCAGGCGCTTTTTGGCGTACTCGTCCCCTTCACCTATCTTGACGGCCAGCTCGATCTCCTCGTCGGAGGAAAGCAGGGGCACCCGGCCGATTTCCTTTAAGTAAAGCTTCACCGGATCGTCTAAATTGACGTTCTCCATGGCGGTATCGTCTTCCACTTCCTCCGCCGACAGTTCCTCCAGCTTCAGCTCCTCAGCCGTAGGGCCTTCCTCAAAATCCAGATCCAGCAGGGGCGGCTCCTCGGTTAAATCCTCCAGATCCTCCGGGGCCAGATCGTCTAAATCCTTCTCCTTTTCTTCCTCTTCCTCCAGCAGGGCCTCGTCCTTTTGCTCTTCAGCGGTATCCCCCTGGGACTCCATAGCCTTCTTGTTCTTTATCTCATCCATATTCAGATTCCCCTTTGCTTTTTTTCCCGCAGCCGCTGCAGCTGCGCTTCCCATTCCCCGTCCGGCATTTCGCCGGCCTTGCCGGCGTCCAGCTTCTCCTTTTCCTCCAGGATGACCCGGATGCAGTCGGTCAGGGCCTCGGCGGCCTTTTCCTGGCTGACCACCTTATTCTGCATGCCGGCGATGCGGCCCATCTCCTCCGGCGTAAACCCGCCGCCTAAAAGGGACAGCTCAAAGGCCCGCCCCTCCTCCAGCACCTTTACCACCCCTTCGTACACCCGCCGGTGGAAGGGGGTGACGAAGTCCTCCGGCGACAGGCGCTCCTTGACAAAATCCAGATAGTCCGGGTTGCGCATGAGGATGGCAAGCACCCCTTCCTCCGCGCCGGCGGCCCGCATATGGGTCCGCTCCTCCGGCGGCAGACCGGGCCGGGGCGCCGTCAGCTCCCGGAACTGCTTTTTCTGCCGCCGGCGGTTTTCCTGCCGGGCCGCCTGCTTTGCTTCGGTCAGGATGGCCGTCTTGGATACCCCGAACTTGTCGGCCAGCCGGCCGGCGTACAAATCCCGGGCGATGGAATCCTCCACCCCGGCCAGCACGTCCGCCGCCCGCTTCAAATAGGCCAGCCGGCCCTCGTTGGTATTTGTATCCAGATCCTTAGAGGCTGTAAACAGCTTGTATTCAATGTCCCCCACCGCGCCGTCCAGCAGGGCGGTGAACCGGGAGGGGCCGTTCTTCTTGATAAACTCGTCCGGGTCCTTGCCGTCGGGGATGCGCAGCACCCGCACGCCTACCCCTGCTTCGGCCAGAATCCCCATGGCCCGGTCGGTGGCCTTCTGGCCCGCCGCGTCGGCGTCCAGGGTCACCACCACCTCCTTGGTGTACCGGGAAAGCAGCCGGGCCTGCTCGGCGGTAAAGGCTGTGCCCAGGGCTGCCACGGCGTTGGTGAAGCCGGCCTGGTGGAGAGAGATGACGTCCATATACCCCTCGGCCAGTATCATCCGCTCCCCGCCGGCGTTTTTGGCGAAATTCAAAGCGAACATATTCCGGCTCTTTTTGAAGACCGGGGTGTCGGAGGAATTCATGTACTTGGCCCCCTCCGCCCCCGGCAGGATGCGTCCCCCGAAGGCGATGACCCCGCCCCGCAGGTCGATGATGGGAAACATCACCCGTCCCCGGAACCGGTCGTAATAGCCGCCCCGCTTGCTGCGGCCGATGAGGTCGGCCACCAGGATATCCTGCTCCCGGTAGCCCTTGGAAACCAGGTGTTTCAGCAGCCCGTCCCAGCTGTCGGGGGCGTATCCCAGGCCGAAGTGCCGGATGGTCTCCATGGTCAGCTGACGGCCCAGCAGGTAGTCCAGCGCCGGCTTGCCCGCCGGGGATAACAGGCAGGCGTGGAAATACCGCGCCGCCGTCCGGTTTATCTCCAGCACCGCCGCCTTCATCCGCTGCATGGAGGCGTCGTACCCGTCCTCCGGCACCTGCAGGCCCGTCCGGTCGGCCAGGTACTTGACCGCCTCCAGATAGTCCAGATTCTCAATCTGGCGGATAAAGGTGATGACGTCCCCACCTGCCCCGCAGCCGAAGCAGTAGAAGGAACCGTTTTCGGGATAGACGGTAAAGGAGGGGGTCTTTTCGTTGTGGAAGGGACAGAGCCCCACCAGATTGCTGCCCCGGCGTTTGAGATTTACATAACTTCCCACGACTGATTCAATATCGTTCCGATATTTCAGTTCCATGAGAAAGTCCTGACCAATGGGCACGCTTTTTTCTCCTTTCCTCTGCTTGTCCCCCGCCCGGGGGCTTTTTTAAATCTCCCAGCGTTTGGGGATAAAGATATCCGTATAGGTCTGCACGGCGTAGGGGTCGGTCATGCCGGCTATGTAGTCCAGCGCCGCCCGGTCGGCCCCCTCTTCCTGCCAGATCCGGCCGTACTCGGCCGGCATCCGGTCGGGGTGGGCGGTAAAGTATTCGTACAGCCCCCGGATGAGGCCGCCGACCTTGCTTTCCTCCCCCTTGGCCTTGGGATTGTAATACACGCTTTGGTATAAAAACTCGTGCAGGGCTTGAAAGGCCGGTTCGATGTCGGCCCCCATGACAATGTCCGATTCGCTGTTCTCAATAACCGAACAGACCATGGTGTTGATCCGCTGGCTTTTGGTATTCCCCAGCACCCGGCGCAGCTCGGCGGGGATGTCCTCCACGGCCAGCACATCCGCCCGCACCGCGTCGTCGATGTCGTGGTTGATGTAGGCAATGCGGTCGGACAGGCGGACAATCCGCCCCTCCAGGGTATAGGCCTGGGGGCCGTTGGTATGCCGCGCGATGCCGTCCAGCACCTCGGCGGTCAGGTTGAGACCCTGCCCGTCCTTTTCCAGCCGCTGGCAGACCCGGACACTCTGGTCATAGTGCTGGAATCCCAGAGGGGAACAATCCCGCAGGGCCCGCTCCCCCGCGTGGCCGAAGGGGGTGTGCCCCAAATCGTGCCCCAGGGCGATGGCCTCGGTCAAATCCTCGTTGAGCCGCAGGGCCCGGGCGATGGTGCGGGCAATTTGGGCAACCTCCAGGGTGTGGGTCAGCCGGGTGCGGTAGTGATCCCCCTCGGGAGAGAGGAAGACCTGGGTCTTATGCTTGAGCCGGCGGAAGGCCTTGCTGTGGACAATCCGGTCCCGGTCCCGCTGGTAGGCGGTGCGGATGGCGCAGGGGGCCTCCGGCCGTTCCCGGCCCCGGCTCCCGGCGCTTTTGGCCGCGTAGGGGGACAGGGTTGCTTCTTCCATCTCCTCCGTCCGCCTGCGGATGGCGTCGTCCATAATACCCCTTCTTTCCGGCAGCCTGCCGCTATTTTGCCTTTTATTTATATTATTAGGCAAAAGCCGCTCCATTCCTGCCGAAAACAAAAATTTTTCCCTTCTGCACAAAAGAAAACCCGGACTGTACCCTTTATTCGTCCCCTTCCGCCGAACAGGCTGCGTACCGCTCCCCCGTCTGTTCCACCGAAAGGCGGCCGGAAAAGCGTTCGGTCACCGCCGCCTGCAGCTCGGGCAGGCGGACCGCCGGCAGATAGAAGTCCATGGTCACGTCGGCGGCGAAATCGGTTTGTTCCACCACCGCTCCCGCCTGCTGCAGCAGGATTTCCGCCTGGCTGTACTGGGCGTAGGGGCAGGCAAGGCGGCAGACGGCGCAGCGGCGCATAACGGCGATGCCAGCCGCATCCAGGGTGATTTTGGCCCCGTGGGAATAGGCCCGCACCAGGCCTCCCGCCCCCAGCAGCACCCCGCCGAAATAGCGGGTGACCACCACCACGCAGTCGGTGACCTGCTCCTTCAAAAGCACCTCCAGCACCGGCACGCCGGCCGTCCCCTTGGGCTCGTGGTCGTCGGAATACCGGCGGGCCTGGCCCTCCCGCAGCACGTAGGCGTATACGTTGTGGGTGGCGTCCCAGAATTCGGCCCGCAGCCGGCTGATAAAGGCCGTGGCCTCCTCCTCGCAGGAAACCGGCCGGATGCTGCCGATAAACCGGGAACGCTTTTCGGTAAACTCCGCCCGGGCCTCCCCGGCAATGGTCCGGTACTCCTCCATGGTCCCTCCCCCTTCGCCTGTCTGGACAGCAAATTTATGGAAATTTTTCTTCTATAAACAGCAAAACCGCAACCGTCCAGAGGCGGTTGCGGATTCAGCTGCACAGTTGCCTATCCTTATTTGTCGGCCAGGTTGAAACGCTTCTTGAAGCGATCCACACGTCCACCGGTATCGACCAGCTTCTGCTTGCCGGTGAAGAAAGGATGACACTTGGAACAGATATCCAAACGAATGTCCTTCTTGGTGGAACGGGTCTCAAACTCAGCGCCGCAAGCACACTTGACAACCGTCGTCTCGTACTTGGGATGAATACCTTCTTTCATTATTGTCACCTCATTTCTTCATTCCATCGCATTAACAAATTGATATTACCATACATCCCGACAAAATGCAAGCAAAATTTTTACCTTTTTCCCCGGCACTTAAAACCAGCTTTCGAGAGCGCTGCGGATGTCCTCGTAAATCTCCACCGCCTTGAAGCGGAAGGTGAATTTCGCCGGTTCCTCCACAATCTCCAGCGCACCGTCGTCCAGCACCCGGGAGAGTTCCCCCTGGTCCTCGGCGGCGGGCAGGCAGACGGCCGGGAACATGACGCACCACCAGTTGTGTCCCGCCGCCGCGCCGATGAGCACCCGCACGGCCTCGTACTCCCCTGCCGGCAGGGTGAAGTCGTCGTAGACCCGGGTGTCGAACCGGGCGGGGCCCACCTCCACCCTCACCGGATAATCGTACCCGCTGCGGGCCACTTCCGCCTCGGCGGCTTTTTGCAGGACGTCCAGGTTTTCCTTAGCGGCGGTCAGGGCCTCTTCCTCGGTTTTGGCGCCGGCGAAAATCTCCGTCCCGGCGGCCAGGACGCTGTCCCGCACCCGGAGCTTCAAGGCCTGGTCGGCCTCGGAATCCGAGTTGGCCAGCACATGCAGCCGCAGGACGTTCTCCCGGATTTGGCCGCAGCGGGCGTCAAAGCCCACAAGGGATAAGAGGATGGAGAATACAAGGCCTATGAGCAGGGCGGCCTCCAGTGGTTTCCGGTTGGAACGCAAGAATTGCAGCATGGTTTTCGGCTCCTTTTTTGATTTTGCCGGCTGCTATATGTACGAGCCCGGCAAGAGAAAAGATGGGCCGAAAACGCCCGAAATATTCACCTAGGGAAAAATTTCCCATTATAAACGATGGGCTCGCCCCGCCTGCGCCCAGGCCTGTTTTCGGAAATCCACATCCGCCTGCGTTCATTTTTTGGGGGAAAAGAGACGGTGCTTACTCAAGCATAAAGATAATCCACAGTATCAGGGATACAATTTCATATACAATTTCTTGTATGAATTTGTGAGGAAGACAGTGGTTTTCCTTATAGCTGCGAAAGCCCCGCCAAGCAGTCATAAGCACCGCAAGAAGCGTGACCGCCGTCACTATCCCTATGGTTACGGACATCGGCATGGGAATCAGGGCAATCCCGACTGCGACGGCAACTATTCCCACCAAGAAAATAGCCCATTTTTTGTTTGACCAGGCATGCATAAAAATCACACCCTTCTTTTGTCATAAACCATAGCGGGCATTGATGCAGAGCTTGGGGCGGAGTGTAAGACGGCAGCGGGTATCCGCCCTTCCGCCAAGCCGGGAAAACCGGCGCAGGCCGCGGGCGGACATTCCGGCTGCGGTGACCGGGAATCAATCCTCGATTTCGCAGCCTGCATCTGCCGGCTCGCAGATAAAGGGGGCATAGTCGGCGGCTTTTAGGGCGCTTACCGCCCGGCCGGCCTTTTCCTTATCGTCGAACAGACCGAAAACCGTGGGGCCGCTGCCGCTGAGGGTGCTGCCCAGGGCGCCGGCCTGCCGGAGAATCTCCTTGACCGCCCGGATGTTTTCATCCTGCCAGACCGCCTCAAACACATTGTACATATGCCGGCCCAGTTCCTCCAAATCCCCGCCGCAGACGGCGCCGATGGCGGCCTGGGTATCCGGGTGCCGGGCGGCGGGCAGGGCGTCGTATTTCCGGTACATCTCCCCGGTGGAAACCTTCTCCCCCGGTTTGGCCAGCACGAACCAGCAGCGGGGCAGGTCGGGCAGGGGGGAAAGAATGCCGCCGATACCCTCGGCCTCCAGGGTGCCCCCCGTCAGGCACAGGGGCACGTCAGCCCCCAACTCCAGGGCCATGTCCTCCAGCTGATCCTTGGTAAAGGGCAGCCCCTCCAGCCGGTTCAGCCCCAGCAGGACGGCCGCCCCGTCGGCGCTGCCGCCGCCCAGGCCCGCCGCCAGGGGAATCCGCTTCTTGATGCTGATTTTTAGGCCTTCGCATTTTTTGCCGGCCTTTTCATAGAAAAGGGCGGCGGCCCGCCAGGCGATGTTGCCCTCGTCCTCAGGCAGCCGGCGCTCGTTGGTGCGCAGGCTGATGGCGCCCGACGTATTGGGAGACAAGGTCACCGTATCCGCCAGATCCAGCGACTGCACCAGCATATCCAGCAGATGGTAGCCGTCCGGCCGCAGGCCGGTGATGTCCAGGGTCAGATTCAATTTCGCATGGGCTTCAACCGAAATCTGCAAATTTTACCTCTCCGTTTCTCTATGGTACCGCCCCCCGCCTCAGCGGAACAGACGGAAGCGTTTCAGGTCGATGGCCCGCACGGGGCACATCTCGTGGCAGCAGTAACAGCGTATACAGCCCCGGCGGCGGATATGGGCCTTCCCGGAACGTATCCCGATGATTTTCTGGGGACAGCTCTCGGCGCATTTGCCGCAGCCGATGCAGGTGTCCGTCCGCACCGCCGGCCTGGGCGCTGCCTGCCGGAGCACTGCGGCCGCGGGCTTTTGCAAAAAGCCGGGCAGCCGGTCGGTAAAATCCACCGAACGGGAGTCGGGCAGCCGGAAGGATGTCGCAAACTTCTCCGGCGGTTCCCCCGCCGTCTCCACCTTCCCGGAACCGTCAGGGCAAAGACCCCGGGCTATGGCCGCCCGGCAGGTGGGCACGGCCGCCGGGTCCATGCCGATGAGCCGGCAGAGAATAAGATCCAGGGAAAAGGGGTTCCGGCCGGCGGCCAGCAGCCCCATATGCCGGGGCGTGCCGCCGGTGGGGCCGTTGCCCTCCATGCATTCCACCCCGTCCACAATGGTAAGCGCGGGCGCCAGCATGGCGCACAAGTCCACCAGCATCTCCCCAAAGGCCGCCGGCTGGGGGAACTGGCAGTGCAGCTCGGGCTTTTTCAGCCCCGGCACCGCCCCGAACATATTCTTACAGGCCCCCGAAAGGCCGGTCATGGCGTGGGTTTTCAGCTTGCAGAGGTTGATAATCAAATCGGCCTCGCACAAGGGCTTGATGATGTCAAAGCTGTGGCAGCGCACGGCCCCCTGGGCCTGCCGGTTCTCATAGGACGTGTCCAGGTTCAGCCGGAAGCCGGCAGACGCCGCTTCCCGCATCCCCGACGCGGCGTAGATACCTCCCAGGGTCCCGGGGGTGTACAGGCCGCCGGGAGAATCGGCCAGGAGGATGTCGGTGACGCCCCGGCGGCGCAGGGCCCGGGTCACGGCCGCCGCCACCTCGGGATGGGTGGTGGTGGCCTCCTCCGGCCGCCGCTTCATCACCAGGTTGGGCTTTAAGACCACCTTCATACCCGGCCGGAAAAGTTCGTCGGCCCCAAGGTCGGCGAGGCAGGCCTCCACCGCCTTATCCAGGGCCGCCGGCGCATAATCCCCGCAGGCCTGCAGGCTGACGCCGGTCTCCCTATCCTTCATCACAGTTTTTCCAAAAACCGGGCGATGCGCCCTAAGGCCTGCTGCAGGTGCTTGAGGGAATAGCAGTAGGACACCCGGACAAAGCCCTCCCCGCTGTCTCCAAAGGCGTTGCCCGGCACGATGGCCACCCGCTCGTCATAGAGCAGCTTTTCACAGAAGGCCTCGGAGGAGAGGCCGGTGCTTTTAATGCAGGGGAAGCAATAAAAGGCACCCTCCGGCTCAAAACAGGAAAGCCCCAGCTTGTTGAAGCCGTCCACAATATACCGCCGGCGCATGTCGTATTCCTCCGCCATTTTGCGGATGTCCCCGTCCCCGTTGCGCAAAGCCTCGATGGCCGCGTACTGGGAGGTGGTGGGGGCGCTCATAATGGCAAACTGGTGGATTTTGGTCATCTGCTGGAGGATGGGGGCCGGCCCGCAGGCATATCCCAGCCGCCAGCCGGTCATGGAATAGGTCTTGGAAAAACCGCCGATGACCACCGTCCGCTCCTGCATCCCCTCGATGGAGGCGATGGACACATGCCGGACGTCCCCATAGGTCAGCTCGGCGTAGATTTCGTCTGATATAACCATGACATCGGTCCCCCGCAGCACCTGGGCGATGGCCTCCAGATGCTGCCGGCGCATGACCGCTCCGGTGGGATTGCAGGGGAAGGGCAGGATTAAGGCCTTGGTTTTGGGGGTGATTTTAGCGGCCAGGGCCTCGGGGGTCAGTCGGAAGTCGTCCTCCGCCTTGGTTTCCAGAATCACCGGCACCCCGCCGGCCAGCCGGGTGATGGGCTCGTAGCACACAAAGCTGGGCTGGACGATGAGCACCTCGTCCCCCGGCTGCACCAGGGCCCGGATAGCACCGTCGATGGCCTCGCTCCCCCCCACCGTCACCAAGATTTCGTCGGCGGGGTCATATGTAAGCTGGTATTTGCGCTCCATGTACTTGGCGATTTCACTGCGCAGTTCCTTTAAGCCCCAGTTGGAGGTATACCGGGTCTTGCCCTCCTCCAAAGACTCGATGCCCGCCCGGCGGATGTGAAAGGGGGTGAGGAAATCCGGCTCGCCTACGCCTAAGGATATGACATCCTCCATCTCCTCGGCGATGTCGAAAAATTTGCGGATGCCCGACGGCTTGATGCCTACCACCGTCGGATTGAGAATCGAATTATAATCCATCACAGCGACATAGTCCCCCTATCGTCGCTCTCGGTGTCGCAAAGCTGCACGTTCAGCTCTTTATAGCGGCGCAGGACAAAGTGGGTGGCTGTAGAGGTCACCTCAGCCATGGTGGCCAGGCGCTTGGCCACGAACATGGACACCTCCTGGAAGGTCTTGCCCGTGACGATGACGCACAAATCGTATCCCCCGGACATGAGGTAGACCGACTCCACCTCGTCGAACTTCATAATGCGGCGGGCCACGTCCTCAAAGCCGGAATCGGGCTGGGGGATGACCTTCAGCTCGATAATGGCCGACACATAGGGGCGGTCCGTCCGCTCCCAGTCCACCACCGCCTTGTAGACACGGATGACGCCTTCGTTCTCCATTTCGGCAATCTGCCGCTTTACCTCTTCCTCGGTCATGCCCAGCATGACGGCCAGCTCCCGGTCGGAGTAGCGGGCGTGCTCGCTGAGCAGGTTCAGCAATTTATAATTGACTTCCATTTTTCTTCTCTCCTTTTATACGCAGTTTATATGAGGGGAATCTGCACCGGGATGCGATCCTGGTACAGGGTGATATACTTGAATCCGGCCACGGCGGCCAGGGCCATGCCCTCCTCGATGCCGGCCCCTATATCCCCGGCCCGGTGGGCGTCCGACCCGATGGTGACATACTCCCCGCCGGCCTCCTTAAACCGCTTGAGAAGGGCCAGGTCGGGCATGGTGACCCCCAGTTCCTGCCGCAGGCCGGAGGTGTTGATCTCCAAGGCCTTCCCCGTCCGGGCCAGCAGCCGGAAAAGGCGGTCCAGCTGGTCATAATACCGGGTGATGTCCACCTTTATCCCATGGACGCCGGTGATGTACCGCAGAGGATAGGTCAGGTGGGCCAGGCTGTCAAACTGCCCCCAGCCCACAATGTCGGTCAGCTGCTGGAAGTAGAGTTCCAGCAGGGTGTGGGGATCGTTTTCGGGCAGGCTGTAGTCCAGGTAATAAAAGTCCTCCCGGCCCTCCAGCCGGTGCAGGGAGGCCAGGACGAAATCCAGGGGCCGGCCCAGGACTTCGGTGGCCGCCGCCTTGTTGGAAAGGGGCTGGCCCAGCTCCAGGCCCCGCAGGACGATGAGCTGGCCGGAAAAGACCGACCGGGCCTTGGTGGTTTCAAAAAAGGACTGGCGGGCGGCCAGGCCGTACCCCTCCTCCTCGAAGACGTCACACTCGCAGTGGTCGGTGACGGCGATGGCCCGCAGCCCCCGCTGGCAGGCCTGCTCGCACAGCAGCATAACCGAGTGCACCGCATCGGGGGAATTGTCCGTATGGGTGTGGAAATCCATTTTATTCTTATAAGCCATTGGCAAAACCTCCTGTCTGAAGCGTTGTCAAATGCTTGTGGAATCAGCATCTATATGTTCCTATAGCCTTTTTTAGTATAGCATATTCTTTTCCAAAAGCATAGAGAATCTTTTTGCGCGGCCCGGGATTTCTCGCCGAAGGACCGGTTTCATAGTTTGCTTCTATGGTTCGCCATACATGATAGATATTTGATATTTGTTGCGGCGGGGTATATAATGATGGTGCCGAACCGGACGGCAGTTATTTTTTGGGAAAGAGACGGTCGGATTATGAAATGCGATTCCAAGGAAGCCGTAATCTCCAATCTGCGGGACGCCGGCTGCGATACCGATACCATTGCAAAGTTTCTACAGTACCGGGAAACCGGAGAGACAAACCAGCAGCTGCGGCTGCTGGCCGCCCATCGGGCCCAGGTTCTGGAACATATACACCAGGGGGAAAAATGCATTACCTGTCTGGATTATCTGATTTACCAGATAAAAAACAGCGGCATATAACCCCTTTACAGAGGAGGAATCCCTTTGACACGGATTACAGATAAGACATTTGACGAGGAACGGGCTTTATACGGCAGCCGGGACATATGGGTGGAAAACTGCGCCTTCGACGGCCCGGCCGACGGGGAGAGCGCCTTTAAAGAGTGCCGAAACGTGAAGGCCGAGCACTGCTTTTTCAATCTCCGCTATCCCTTCTGGCACGACCATGGGGTACAGATCCGGGATTCGGAAATGACCGAAAACTGCCGGGCGGCCTTATGGTATTCGGAGCAGATTGAAATTACCGGCACCAAACTCCACGGCATCAAGGCCCTGCGGGAGTGCAGCGATGTCAAGATGGAGGACTGCCACATCCTTTCCCCCGAATTCGGCTGGTCGGTTCGGGGGCTTACCATGCGCCGCTGCACCGCCGAGAGCGAATACTTTATGCTGCGGGCCGAGAACCTGCGGTTTTCCCAGGTGGATTTTAAGGGAAAATACTCCTTCCAGTACATCCGGGACGCCCTTTTTGAAAACTGCAAATTCGACACCAAGGACGCCTTTTGGCACGCGCAAAACGTGACGGTGAAAAACAGCCTGGTAAAGGGCGAGTACCTGGGGTGGTATTCCGACGGCCTGACCCTGGAAAACTGCAAAATCATCGGCACCCAGCCCCTTTGCTACTGCAAAAACCTAAAGCTCATCCACTGCGAGATGCTGGAGGCCGACCTCTGCTTTGAGAAATCGGAAGTACAGGCCGACATCACCACCCCGGTTATCAGCATCAAAAACCCCCGTTCGGGCTGCATCCGCCTGCCGGCGGTGGGGGAGATTATCCGGGACGAGGAAGAGGCCAAGGGGGAGGTTATCCTGCGGCCGGCGGCCGGGGGCTGCGTCTGCGCATAAAAGCAAACCGCGGCGGGGCTTGACTTGAAGCGGACTCCAGATGCTATAATGGATAAAAATACCGGCGGCGGTGGACAAGGGGCCTGCGAGTCCCATAGGACGCCGCATCCCCCCCGCAGGGCCCGCTCCCCCTTTCGGAGGTTTCTCGCGCATCCGGGCGGTGCATAAGGGGCAGAGCGGCTGCGGCCGGCCTGGCCGCCGGAGAGAAAAGGAGCGTGCGGCAGATGATTTACAAGGATTTTAAAGGCGAAAAGCTGTCCGCTCTGGGCATGGGGGCCATGCGGCTGCCCGTGCGGGACGGGAACGACGGGGACGTCGACCGGGCCGCGGCTGAGAAAATGATAGACTATGCCATGGCCCACGGCGTCAATTACTACGACACCGCCTGGGGATACCACAGCGGGAACTCCGAGCGGGTGCTGGGGGCGGCCCTTTCCAAATATCCCCGGGACAGCTTTTACCTGGCGGACAAATTCCCCGGCTACGATTTGTCCAATATGGACAAGGTGGAAAGCATCTTCGAGGACCAGCTGAAAAAGTGCGGGGTGGAATACTTCGATTTTTACCTCTTCCACAACGTCTGCGAAATGAACATAGACGGCTACCTCAACCCGGCCTACGGCATCTTCGACTACCTGAAAAAGCAGCGGGATGCCGGCCGCATCCGGCATTTGGGCTTTTCCGCCCACGGCAGCTATGGGGTCATGCAGCGGTTTTTGGAGGCCTACGGCAAGGATATGGAGTTTTGCCAGATCCAGTTAAACTACCTGGACTGGAGTTTCCAGGATGCAAAGGCCAAGGTGGAGCTGCTGGATTCCTACCATATCCCGGTGTGGGTTATGGAGCCCCTTCGGGGCGGCAAGCTGGCCTCTCTGGCGGCGGCCGACGAGGAAAAGCTCCGGGCCCTGCGGCCGGAGGAACCCATCCCGGCCTGGGCCTTCCGGTTTATCCAGAGCATACCCCAGGTGGTGGTGACCCTGTCGGGCATGTCCAATATGGAACAGATTACGGACAATATCCGCACCTTCCAGGAGGAAAAGCCCCTTAACAAAAGGGAGATGGACACCCTGCTTTCCATCGCCGGCGAGATGGTAGGAAAAATCGCCCTGCCCTGCACGGCCTGCCGCTACTGCGTCAGCCACTGTCCCAAAGGGCTGGATATTCCCGGGCTTTTAGCCCTCTACAACGAACACAGCTTTGACGGCGGGTTTATCGCCCCCATGGCCTTATCCGCCATCCCGGCGGATAAGCAGCCCGGCGCCTGCATCGGCTGCCGCAGCTGCGAGGCGGTATGTCCCCAGCAGATTAAAATTTCCGAAGCCATGGCCGATTTCGTCCGGAAACTGCCGGCGGAATAGGCTGGAAAGGATGGAACATATGGAATACCGGAAGCTTCCCAAGGGCGGGGAGAATATCGGCGTCATCGGCCTGGGGAACAGCTCCCTGGGGCCGGCGGGTGAAAGGGAAATCGAGGAAATCGTCACCTTGGCGGTGGAGCAGGGGGTCAACTACTTCGACATGGCCGCCGGCGACGCCGTCCCCTTCCCTGCCTACGGCCGGGCGGTGGCCGGCTGCCGGGATAAGGTTTATTTCCAGGTGCATTTCGGCGCCGATTACCGCAGCGGCCAGTACGGCTGGACCCTCCGGCTGGAGGACATCAAGCGGTCGGTGGACTGGCAGCTGAAAAACCTGCGGACCGATTACATCGACTTTGGCTTTATCCACTGCATCGACGAAGAGGCGGATTGGCGGAAGTTCATGGACGGCGGGGTGCTGGATTACATACTCTCCCTGAAAAAGGCAGGGGTTATCCGCCGCATCGGCCTGTCCTCCCACACCCCCGCCGTGGTGCAGAAGGTGCTGGATACAGGTATACTGGATATGCTCATGTTCAGCATCAACCCCGCCTACGACTACCGGCAGGGAGAATACGCCATCGGCGAAGTGGACGAGCGCATGACCCTTTACCGCCGGTGCGAGGCCGAGGGAGTGGGCATTTCGGTCATGAAGGCCTTCAGCGGCGGGCAGTTGCTGGATGCCCGCACATCTCCTTTTGGGCAGGCCCTGACCGAATACCAGTGCATCCAGTACGCTCTGGATAAGCCGGGGGTTCTAACCGTACTCCCCGGCATCCGCAGCAAGGAAGACCTGATTCGTATCCTGGGTTTCTTTTCCGCATCACCAGAGGAAAAGGACTATGCAGTCATCGGCAGCTTCGCACCTAAGGATGCGGCCGGCGTCTGCGTCTACTGCAACCACTGCCAGCCCTGTCCGGCTGGGCTGGACGTGGGGCTTATCAACAAATACTACGACTTATCCCGGGCCGGGGACGCCCTGGCAAAAGACCACTATGACAACCTGGAAAAGAAGGCGGCCGACTGCATCGCCTGCGGGCACTGCGATTCCCGCTGTCCCTTCCAGGTAGAGCAGGTGCGGCGGATGGCCGAAATCCGGACCTATTTCGGCGCATGACGCCATCCCACATATAAAAGGAGAGGAAGCAACCGTGAAGCATAACATCAAAAATCTGACCCTGGCCGCCATGTTCCTGGCTTTGGGGCTGGTCCTGCCGCTGATGACCGGCCAAATCCCCCGCATCGGGAACATGCTGCTTCCCATGCATATTCCCGTATTTCTCTGCGGGCTCATCTGCGGATGGCCCTACGGGGCCGTCATCGGCCTTATCCTTCCCTATCTCCGGTATGCCATCTTTGGTATGCCGGTACTATTCCCCACCGGCATCGCCATGTCGGTGGAACTGCTGACCTACGGCCTGGTGGCCGGTTTCCTGTACAACTTCTCACGGTGGCAGTGCGTGGTGTCCCTCTACCGCTCCCTTATCGCCGCCATGCTGGCGGGGCGGGCGGTCTGGGGTATTGCCCAGCTGCTCTTGCTGGGGGTTACCGGCAGCGCCTTTACCTGGCAGATGTATCTTTCCGGCGCCTTCCTGACCGCCATCCCCGGCATCGTACTGCAGCTTATCTTAATCCCGGCCATTATGATAGCCCTCAACCGCACCGGCCTGGTCCGGTTCCGGAAGGGACGGCCGCAGAAGACAGAGGGCTGACCTATGCGGCGGATTATGGATATCCTGCTGGAGGAAATCCGGCGGCTGCCCCTTCCTTCGGCCGGCCGACCCCTGCTTATCGCTCTGGACGGCCGGTGCGCCGCCGGCAAGAGCACCCTGGCGGCCGCCCTGCAGGCCGAGACCGGCTGCAATGTGGTCTCCATGGATCACTTTTTCCTCCGCCCCGAACAGCGCACGGCCGCGCGTCTGACGGAGCCGGGCGGCAACGTGGACAGGGAACGCTTCCGGGAGGCGGTGCTGCTGCCCCTTTCGGCGGGAGAGGAAATCAGCTACCGGCCCTATAACTGCCATCGGCAGGAACTGGACGCCCCCATCCGGCTGAAGCCGGGTCCTCTGGCCGTTGTGGAAGGGGCCTACAGCTGTCATCCGGCGCTGTGGGACTTTTACGACCTGCGGGTTTTTCTGACCGTCTCGCCGGATGAGCAGCTCCGCCGGCTGCGCAGTAGGAACGGCCCCGATGGAGCCGCTGCCTTCCAGAACCGGTGGATTCCCTTGGAGGAAAAATACTTTGCCGCCTTCCACATTCGGGAACGGTGCCGGTTCTGTTTTGAAACCGACAGGATAGAAGGGGCGGGATAAACCTGCCTTTACAGAATAGAAAAAGGCCCGAATCGACGCGCAGCACGCCAGTTCGGGCCTTTTTGCCTGCCTATTCGGCCGGCTGCGTCCGTTCCGCCCGGTAAGCTGTGGGGGTCAGGCCGGTTTCCGCCTTGAAGCAGTCGGCGAAATACTGGGCGTCCGCAAAGGACAGGCGGGATGCGATTTCCCCCACCGAAAGGCCGGTATCGGTCAGGTACTGCCGGGCCAGCCGGAGCTTCTGGGATTTTACATAGGCGTAGGGGGTCAGGCCGTAGGCCTCCTTAAACACCTGGATAAGCCGGTTTTTGGAATAGTGGAAATCCCGGGCCATATCCTCCAGCCGCACTTTTTTCTCAACCCGCAGATCCAGCCAGTTTTTCATCTGGGCCGGCAGTTCGGCCGGTCGGGCCAGATGTTCCCGCAGCCGCAGCATAATCCGCAAGGCAAGCACCGATGACGCATCGTGCACCGCGTCGTACCCGGCGGCCGGGTCCGGCTCCCGCTCCCCCTCCCGGCCCGAGGGCTTGGTGGCCGCCCGGCCGGCCATGCGCACCCACTCCTCCATGAAGGGCAGGATGTTGCAGTCCTTCACAAGACAGGTGTCCGGCGGCAGGTAGTTTGCAAACAAGGCCGCCGCCAGCGGCCCGTCAAACACCGCCCAGATTTTCACCCAGGGGTCCTCCGGGTTGGCCGCGTACCGGTGGCGGCTGCCTTTCCAGAATAAATACACGTCGTTGGCGCACGGGTACACCGTCTGCCCGTCGATATCCAGCCGGCCCCGGCCCCGTATGACGTATTCAAAGGAGTAGGATTCTGAGGAGGGCCGCTCGATGGCATAGGTATGGTCGCAGTAGGACACCCCCGCCATAATCAGGTTGAAGGGCCGGGCGGGGTCCCGCTGGCTCCAAAAATTGTATATTATCTCCCTCATTTTGATATTCCTCACTTAAATTGGGATATTACCCCTTTTAAACGGGCAATAATTGTGATAATTTAAGTATAATTGAAATTTGCGCCCTACGCAAGAGGCGGGGGTGCAGAATGAGGAAAGGAAGAATGAAAATGCAACTGCGTGCACCTGCGATTCCCCTTGTAACCGTCGACCCCTATTTGAGCATTTGGTCCATGAAGGACAAGCTGAACGAGGACATCACCCGGCACTGGACGGGTAAAAACCACCAGCTGCGGGGTACGGCCGAAATCGACGGCAAGACCTACTGCTTTATGGGCCTGCCGGGCGAGGACGCCGCCATGGAGCAGGTCTCGGTGGACTGGAACGCCCTGTCCACTTTTTACGTCTTCGAGGCCGCCGGAGTGGAGCTGAAGCTTACCTTTACCTCCCCCATGCTGGTGGAGGATGTGGAACTCATGAGCCGGCCGGTTTCCTACATAAAGGCCGAGGCCAAATCCGCCGACGGCGGCAGCCACACCGTCAAGGTCTCCCTTGTAGCCGACGACGAGATGTGCGAAAACTTCAAGTACGAGTTCCCCACCGCCTACACCCCCGTATCCATCCCCGGCCTTGCCTGCGCCAGGGTGGGCAGCGTCTTCCAGCATCCCCTCAACAAATCGGGGGACGACCTGCGGATCAACTGGGGCTACCTCTACGGTGCGGTTTCGGGCAAGGACGCGGCCGTGGCCCCGGTGGACAGCGTGAATGAATACGGCACCCCCGCCCACGACATCTGCCTGTCTGCCGACGTAAGCGGACAGCCGGCCCTCTTCGCCATCGCCTACGACGACATCCATTCTCTGGAATATTTCCACCAGCCGGTGGACGGCTGCTGGCGGAAAGCCGATGGGACGGTGGAAAAGGCTCTGGAAAAGGCCTTCGCCGACTACGACGCCATCTACGCCCGGTGCGAAAGCTTTGCCAAGACCATCTGGGACGACGCCATGCAGGCTTCGGGCAATGAAAAGTACGCCGAGCTGCTGAGCCTTGCCTATCGGCAGGTCATCGGCGCCCACAAGGCCTGCTATGACACCGAGGGCAATGTGCTCTTTGTGTCCAAGGAGTGCTTCTCCAACGGCTGCGCCGCCACGGTGGACGTAACCTACCCCTCCATCCCCCTCTTCCTCATCTACAATCCCGAGCTGGTCAAGGGGATGCTCCGGCCGGTATTCAAGTATGCGGCCACCGATAACTGGTTCTATGACTTCGCCCCCCACGACGCCGGCTGCTATCCCCTGGTCAACGGCCAGGTGTACAGCCACGGCACCTGCCCCCAGTGGCAGATGCCGGTGGAGGAATGCGGCAACATGCTGGTGACCACCGCCGCCGTGGCCGCCGCCGAGAAGGACGCCGCCTTCGCCGAGGAAAACTGGGCGGCTCTGGAGAAGTGGTGCGCCTACCTGCTGAAGGAGGGCTACAACCCTGGCAACCAGCTGTGCACCGACGACTTCGCCGGTCACCTGGCCCACAACTGCAACCTGTCCTTAAAGGCCATTATGGGCATCGCCTCCTTCGGCATCCTCTGCAAAATGACCGGCCGGGAGAATGAGGCGGAAATCTACATGGACGCCGCCCGGAAGATGGCCGCCGACTGGCAGAAGGACACCGCCGAGGGCGACGGCACCTTCCGTCTGGCCTTCGACCAGCCCGGCACCTACAGCATGAAGTACAACGTCATCTGGGATCAGCTTTTCGGCACCGGCCTCTTCCCGGCCGAAATCTTCAAGAAGGAGCTGAAAATCAACCTGGAGCGGCACGCCAATCCCTACGGCCTGCCCCTGGACAACCGGGCGGATTACACCAAGTCCGACTGGCTGGTGTGGTCGGCCTGTTTAAGCGACGACAAGGCCGACTTCGACAATCTGATTGAACGGCTCTGGCAGGGCTACAACGTCTCCGAATCCCGGGTGCCCATGACCGACTGGTACGATACCAAGACGGCCAAGATGATTGGCTTCCAGCACCGCACGGTGCAGGGCGGTCTCTACATGAAGGTACTCATGGACAAGAAGACCTGCGCTTTGGATTAAGATTTCTGTGATTTGGCAGCGGCGCCGCGTAAAAACGGCGCCGCTTTTCTTTTAGATTGGGGAGTCTCCATAAATGAGCAAATGGGCGCGGCCGGACATCTTATGGATGCCGGCCGCGCTTTCTTATTTTACTCTCTGGTATTTTGACTCTGCCGGGCCAGGACCCTGCAGATGGACATGATGTCCTGAATCAATATGCGGTTATCGCCATCCATGTCGCCTGTCTCCAGCTCCTCGGTTGTGGGATCCTGGCCGGTGGCATTCCGGGCCAATATCCTGCAGGCTGCCATCACATCCTGGATATCGATACTACCGTCCCGGTTTACATCCCCCTTCTTAAGGGAGGCAAGCAGGGCACCAGAGGCCGCCTGCAGGGCTTCGGCGGCTTCATCCGCCTGGGCCTGGGTGGCATCCGGATTTTCATTGACCGTCCGGGCCTCCTCCAGCGCCTGCCGGAAAGCCTCCTTCACAGCCGCCTGGGCATAGGTATCCAGCGTATCGTACAAGGCTTCGGCCTGGGAAATGGCTTCCTGCAGCGCCGTCTTGTCGCACACCTGCTCCGGCTCCTCCACAGTAACGTTTACAGCCGCCGTATAGCCCCCCAGATTCTCATAGGCTGCATCCGCCTCCAGCTGTCCAATCAGCGTCTGGGTTCCCGCCTGGTCAGGGCGGTAGGCGTCGGTATTCCAATGCACAGCGGCTTCCGTCTTACTGCCGTCGGAAAGCTGTACCGTAACCTGCTGGGGCAGCGGCAGGTCAGCGGCCAAAGTGCCATAGGGTACGGTGATGTCGGCCGGGTTTTCCACCGCCGTCACAAAGGGCGAATCCCGCACCACGACCCGTACCTGGGCCTGCAGGCTGCCGGCCTCGGCTATATCCTCGTTTTCCCCAAGGGATGCAGTAAAGGTATAGACCCCCGGCACGGCGGGGTCGTAGGCCGCGTCGGCCGTAAAGCCGGTAAGCGCTGCATCCAGGACGCGCCCGTCCTCCACAAGGACGCCGGCCGTCTCGGGGAAGGGGATGTCGGCGGCCGAGGTGCCGCGCATCACCGTCAAATCCGGAAGGCCCAGCACATACTGCGCTTTCGCCGGATCCGCCACGGCTTCTTCGCTGTAGTCGGCCCGGGCGATTTCCTGCCGCACATCGGCGTTCTGCAGCGTATTGGTACAGTTTTCAAACCGGATATTGTCCGCCCACCGGATGGTATAGGCCCAGCCGGTGGATTCGCCTACCGACGTGTGCTCGGGATATCCGCTGCCGATGCCGCCGGAGAAGCCCGGTACGGTAGTGTACCCGCCCGGCATCTCCAGGTTGACGTTCTTAAACAGCACATTGGAGATACGGTGATCCCTGCCGTCGTTAATGGTGTTCTTCTGGGGATCCAGGCCGAGAATCATGGCCTCGTGGACGTTGTCGCTCTCCCGGTGGCAATAGGGATGGTTGAGGGGATTGGTATAGTTCAAATCCTCTATGGTTATATCCCGGATACGGCCCAGATGCTTAAAGGAGTCATCCACACCCGAAGGCATACGGTACCGGTTGCCCACGCAGAAGAAGAGGACGTTGTCCACATTGTTCATATCCACCCGCTTAAAGGAGATGTTCTCCATATCCGAGCCGTCCACCGCCTGCAGGGTGATGCCCGAGAGCCCCACGCCCTTCATCCAGATGTCTTCAAAATGGTAGTTCCGGAAGTCGTCCACCGAGTCGGTGCCGAACTTGATGCCGTTGCAGTAGGACTGCATATAGACGTTCCGCACATCCACATTGCAGCTGGGGATGTCGTTGCCGCTCTTGGGGCAGAAGGCGTCGTCCCCGGCGATGATGAAGCAGTTCTCCACCGTGACATTGCTGGAGTTGACCGGGTCGATGCCGTCCCGGTTGGGGGCCACATGGTTGGTGATGCTGACGTTGCGGATGGTGATGTTCTCGCTCTCAAAGGGCACCAGCGTCCAGAAGGGGCTCTGCACCATGCGCACATTCTCCACTGTCACGTCGGCCGAATGGGCAAAGTAGAGGATACAGGGCCGCTGGTTGGAGGGATCGTTCTGGTTAAAGGCGTAAAATCCGTTGCCGTTGATGGCGCCGCCCCCCGTTATCTTTACGTTGGTGGCGTCCTCAAAGTAGATGATGCCCCGTCCCAGCTGGTGGTTGGCGTTGTAGCCCCGGGAGGGAATGACCTTATTGTACACATTCCTGTCCATGTTGGCCAGGATTTCGGCCGAGGGATCGATAAACAGGGTCATGTCGCTCTCCAGGGTGATCTGTCCCGTGTAGAAGACGCCGTTTTCCAGCAGCACCGTGCCGCCGGTGTAGGCCGCGGCCTTGATGGCCTTTGCGATGGCCTCGGTGTCGTCGGTGACGCCGTCGCCCACGGCGCCGAAGTCCTTGACGTTGTACACATGCTCCTCCGGCATGAGGCCCCGGGCCAGGGAGGCGCTGTCATAGACCTTTACCTGATCCACATACAAAGTGTTCTCCTGCTCGGCGCCGAAGCTTACACAGCTGACCGACGATACATCCTCCGCAAAGGACGCCCCGCCGTACCGCTTGGCCCCGTCCACATAAAAATCGTACCGCTTGGTGTCGGTGTTCAGCACCAGCTTGATGTGGAACCAGTTGCCGGCGCAGTAATAGTTGTTGGGCACCTCCTGGTCGCACACATACACCCAGTTGTCCCCGTTGGAGATAAAGAAGCTGTTCCGGTAGAAGGCCACCTTGGCCGCCACCCGGCCCTCTGCATCGGTCAGGACGGGGACGGTTACCCAGCCCGATTCCACGGGCTTTACCTTGGCCTCCACCGTCAAATCGCCGCTGACCGGGTCGAACTGCCGGGATGCCTGCACCGGCGTGCCGGTGTTCTCCAGCATGAGGCTCTTGTCGGACCGGAAGGGGACTTCGGCCACCGCCGCTTCCCCGTTTACGGCCTGCCAGGTTTCGGGCTGGCTGCCGGTGGCCAGGCTGTTGAAATCCTCCTCCACCAGGTAGATTTCGGTATTGTCATAGAGCTTTACATAATCTATCTGCAGCATCCCGTCCCCATACTGCCGGATGGCATACCGGACGGTTTGCAGATTTTCCGCATGCTCCGCAAAGGGGATATCCTGGGCCTTGCGCAGATGGTTCACCCACACGTCGTAGGTTCCGGCGTCCATGCCCACCGCCAGCTTGACGGTATACCAGGTGTCGGCGGTATAGGGGACAATGTCCACACAGCCCTCGGCCGAGGCCGCCTGGATATAGCCGTTCCGGCCGAAGACAAGGCCGCCTAACTGCCGGCCCGCCGCGTCTTCCAGCATGGGGATATCCATCTGCTGGCTGCCGGCGCTGCTCTTCACACGGGTTTCCAGAATCATCTGGCCGGCGGCCGGGGTCTCCAGCGTCCGGGTTATGCCGATTTCCGGGGCGTCCCAGACCGTCTTGTGGACAGATACCTGCCGCCGGTTGGTAATCTGCCGGGTCTGGGCGGGACCGTAGGCCTCCAGCTCGCTGACCTGGATGCCCTGGTCCCCTGTGTTGGAGGTGCCGTATACCCGCAGATACCGGATTTCGGTATCCGCAAAGGGCAGTTCAATGGCGTTTTCCCACTGTACAAATTCGTAATCCGCCGCCGGCACAAGGGTTTCATAGCTCACGCCGTCCCGGCTGCCCTGGATTTCCAGGTTCTGGGTCCGGGTGCCCCAGCGGGGGATGATTTTAATGCCCACCCGGTTGACGGTCATGACGCTCTGCAGATCCACCGTCAGGATGCCGGGCATGCCCTTGCTGGCCCAGTAGCTGTCCACGCTGCCGTCCACCGGGCTGCCCTCCCAGTTGATGGTGTTGTACTGATAGGGGCAGTGCAGCGCCAGGTTGACACCGGCTTCCACCTGCTCCTGGTTTGCGGTCAGAGAAACCGTATTGTCGCCGTCGGTCCCGTAGGCTGTATAGCCGGTGGGGACGGCGTCGGAAGTGTCCAGATTGAAGACGTCATTGAGATAATACCGGTAGGCGTCGTCCGGCGCAGGGCCTTCGCTGCGCTCCCCCTCGGGGATGACCGGGTTGTCGGTCAGGGCGTTGGACACCGCCTTTCCCCGGGCGGGCAGGACCATCAGGAAGAAGTTGCGCACATTGCCGTCGTTCAGCTTGTCTACCAGCACCGTCTCGCCCATGGCGTAGTCCTTTTTGTAAATGCTGTATTCGGTGCCGTCCCCGGTGGTCATGACATCCTGTGTCTTTTCCCATCCGGCAAATTCTGTGGCCGCATAGGAGGAAACCACGGCGGCGTATACCTCTATATCCTGCTCGGCAAAGAAGTAGATGTCCCGCTTATCCAGCTTGCGGCTGATGATATAGTCGCAGCCTATAAACTGGCGGGGCAGACGGTCGATGGCGTAATCCTCCGCATTCTCGGAGGTCCCTTCGCTGCCGTCGGGGTCGTAGTCGATGGAATAGATGCAGGTGCCCGGCTGCAAATTCGTCTCCATGCGGTACCAGCCCGCGTCCCAATCGGAGGTGTTGAACTTGGTCACGCTTGGGACCGGCGGCGCCAGGTCGATGACGCTGGTCTTATAAATGGGGATGTACTGACCGGCTGCGTCTGCTGCACCCAGCTCTATGACACTGCCGTTTTCCACCCTTTTTTCGTACAGCTCCATAGAGCCCTCCTCCGTCCCGATTGTCAAATCGGACGCTTCATATGTTTCCATCCAGCCCGGCTTTTCCGAACCGGCCGGCAGGGCGATATACAGCGTGCCCGACCGGTACACCTGGAACCGGGCAAGGGATTCCGCACCCGTCCAGTCCGCCGAAGCTGCGGCCGGACGAATCCACACGCTGCCCGCCAGGGTTGCGGGGATTTCGGTAAAGGCCGCGTCGGCGTCGCTGTAAACCCGGTCGCCTGCGGCCAAATCCTGCCGGATGCTCCAGCTGTCCGCATGCGCCGCGTCCCCACAGGCGAGACCGTCTACGACCGGCTTCTCCTCCGGCACGGTGTAGACCGGCGGCGGCGTATCCGGCAGCTTGGCCGATTGGGCCGTCAGCGGCAGGCTGGCCGCCGTCATCACCACGGCCAGAAAAGCCGCGCATATCTTTCTTTTATACATGGCTTACCCCTCCTTTTGCATTTCCGGGAAATGTGTATAGCCTCTGGTATCAGTATACTTGAACAAATCAACAATACAATTGCATTTATATGCGTTGTGTATTGTAAATCCGCGTATTCTATATTATAATAAACCTATAATTTTTTATAAAGCAGGGGATAATATGGCTATTCTGCGGGAATACCGGGACAATAAGGTTTATTTTCATCACACCATGGACCTGCATCCCAGGGCAGCCGACTTCGGCATCCATGTCCACGAGGAGTGCGAGCTGCTGTATTTTGTCTCGGGGAACGCCCAGTGTCTGGTGGAAACCACCGTGTATCCTCTGGAACCCCATTCCCTGCTGGTCATCCGGAATATGGAGTCCCATATGATCCGCATCCAGGGGGACGCCGCCTACGAACGGTACGGCATCCACTTTTTCCCCGGTTTGCTGGATTCGGTAGATCCCGCCCACACCCTGCTGCGTCCCTTCCTGGACCGGCCTTTGGGACAGGACAATCTATATCACGCGGAGGAATTTGCGGGAATCCGTCCTCATGAGCTGTTTCTCTCCATGGTGTCCGCCGACCCGTCGGAGGAAAGCCAGCGGCGGACAC
This sequence comes from Candidatus Howiella intestinavium, assembly GCA_904420585.1. GTDB lineage: Bacteria > Bacillota > Clostridia > Oscillospirales > Acutalibacteraceae > Howiella > Howiella intestinavium. The sequence goes on from CAJFVX010000003.1 coordinate 52,632, forward strand.
TCCTTTTGTATCTCTATCCCCTCTTCGGCCAGATTCTGGAGGCCTTCCGGAAAAAGCAGACCGGCCGCAAAGCGCCGGCCAAGCAGGGCATGGCCCAGGAGATGGTGGCCTATATCAACCGCCACCTGTTTGAAGAGCTGTCCCTGGAGGCCCTGAGCCAGCAGTTCTTCATGAGCCAGTCCCAGCTCAATCGGATATTCAAAGAGCAGGTGGGCTCCTCCGTCTGGGACTATATCCTCTACAAGCGCCTGGTGGCTGCACGGAACCTTATCCGGGACGGGCATTCGGCAGGCGACGCCTGCGCCGCCTGCGGCTTCAAAGACTATTCCTCCTTTTACCGCTCCTATGTCCGGCGGTTCGGCTCTTCGCCGAAACAGGACATGCTAATCCGCTCCCCCGGCGTCCCCGGTTAATGCGGAAAATGGAGGCCGGCGCCGTACATGGCGCTGGCCTCCACCCATCTTTTGTATATAGAATAAGCCGGTTTTGGGCCGCAGCCCAAAACCGGCTTTTGCACACTATATCCGTATCTTATTTGCCGTAGTAGGCCTTCAGATACATCTCCTTGATTTCGCTGAACAGGGGATAACGGGGGTTGGCACCGGTGCACTGGTCGTCGAAGGCGTTCTCCACCATCTCGTCCAGGGTGTCCAGGAAGTACTTCTCGTCCACGCCGTAATCCTTGATGGTCTTCTTGATGCCGACCTTCTCCTTCAGCTCTTCGATAGCGGCCAGGAAGTTCTCGAACTTCTCCTCGTTGTTCTTGCCCTTGATGCCCAAGAAATCGGCGCATTCCACGTACCGCTCCAGGGTGTGGGGATACTGGTACTGGGGGAAGGTACCCATCTTCCGAGGCGTCTCGGAGGCGTTGAAGCGCATGACCTCGGTGATCAGCAGGGCGTTGGCCACACCGTGGGGCAGGTGATGGTAGGCGCCCAGCTTGTGGGCCATGGAGTGGCAGACGCCCAGGAAGGCGTTGGCGAAGGCCATACCGGCCATGGTGGAAGCCTCGGCCATCTTCTCGCGGGCCACCGGATCATTGGCGCCGTTCTCATAAGCCCGGGGCAGGTAGGTGAAGATGCTCTTCAGAGCCTGGAGAGCCAGGCCGTCGGTATAACCGGTGGCCATCATGGAAGCGTAGGCCTCCAAAGCATGGGTCATGGCGTCGATACCCGAGGCAGAGGTCAGGCCCTTGGGCATGTTCATCATCAGGTCGGCGTCGATGATGGCCATGTTGGGCAGCAGCTCATAATCGGCCAGGGGATACTTGACACCGCTCGTCTCGTCGGTGATAACAGCGAAGGGGGTCACTTCGGAACCGGTACCGGCCGAGGTGGGAACCGCGATAAAGTAGGCCTTCTCACCCATCTTGGGGAAGGTGTGCACACGCTTGCGGATATCCATGAAGCGCATGGCCATATCCATAAAGTCCTCTTCGGGATGCTCGTACATCACCCACATGATCTTGCCGGCGTCCATAGCCGAACCGCCGCCCACGGCGATGATGCAGTCGGGCTGGAAATCAACCATAGCGGCAGCGCCCTGCTTGGCACAGGCCAGGGTCGGGTCGGGAGCCACGTCGAAGAAAGTGGTGTGGACAATGCCCATTTCATCCAGCTTATCAGTGATGGTCTTGGTGTAGCCGTTCTTGAACAGGAAGGAGTCGGTTACGATAAAGGCCCGCTTCTTGCCCATGACATGCTTCAACTCGTCCAGGGCTACGGGCAGGCAGCCCTTCTTGAAGTATACCTTCTCAGGCGCACGGAACCACAGCATATTCTCTCTCCTCTCGGCAACGGTTTTGATGTTGAGCAGATGCTTGACGCCCACGTTCTCGGAAACCGAGTTGCCGCCCCAGGAGCCGCAGCCCAGCGTCAGAGAGGGGGCCAGCTTGAAGTTGTACAGGTCGCCGATACCGCCCTGGGAGGAGGGGGTGTTGAGCAGAACGCGGCAGGTCTTCATGCTCTCGCTGAATTTCGCGATCTTTTCCTGCTCGGTGACAGTGTTGATGTACAGAGAGGAGGTGTGGCCGTAGCCGCCGTCAGCGATGAGCCGTTCGGCCTTGGCAATGGCGTCGTCAAAGTCCTTGGCGCGGTACATGGCCAGCACCGGGGACAGCTTCTCATGGGCAAACTCTTCCTCCAGGTCCACGCTCTCCACCTCGCCGATGAGGATCTTGGTGTCCTCCGGCACGTCCACACCGGCAAGCCCTGCAATGGTATGGGCCTTCTGGCCGACGATCTTGGAGTTCAGGGCGCCGTTGATGAGGATGGTCTTGCGGACCTTCTCGGTCTCGGCCGGCTTCAGGATGTAACAGCCCCGGTCGGCGAATTCCTTCTTGGCCTTGTCGTAAATCTTATCCAACAGGATAACCGACTGCTCGGAGGCGCAAATCATGCCGTTGTCAAAGGTCTTGGAATGGATGATGGAGTTGACGGCCAGGGTGATGTCGGCCGTGTCATCGATGATGGCGGGGGTGTTGCCAGCGCCCACGCCCAAGGCGGGCTTGCCGGAAGAATAAGCAGACTTGACCATGCCGGGGCCGCCGGTGGCCAGGATGATGTCCGCGCTGCGCATAAGTTCATTGGTCATCTCCAGAGAGGGGATATCGATCCATCCGATGATGCCCTTGGGCGCACCAGCCGCAACCGCCGCGTCCAGCACGACCTTGGCGGCCGCAATGGTGCACTTCTTGGCGCGGGGATGGGGGCTGATAATGATGCCGTTGCGGGTCTTTAAGGAAATCAGGGTCTTGAAAATAGCGGTGGAAGTGGGGTTGGTAGTGGGGATAACGGCCGCAATGACACCGATGGGCTCGGCGATTTTCTTGATGCCGAAGGAAGCGTCTTCCTCGATGACGCCGCAGGTCTTGGTGTTCTTATACGCATTGTAAATGTACTCGGCAGCGTAGTGATTCTTGATAACCTTGTCTTCCACAACGCCCATGCCGGTCTCCTCCACGGCCATCTTGGCCAGGGGGATCCGCTGCTGGTTGGCGGCGGTGGCGGCGGCCAGGAAAATCTTGTCTACCTGCTCCTGGGTATAGGTGGAGAAGATCCTCTGGGCCTCCCGGACCTCCTTAATCTTTTCGACCAAGGCATCCAGATTGTCTACCAGTCCGGTAGCGGCGGGTGCAGCGGTTTCTTTTTTAGCCATTCCAATTTCCTCCCGTTTTTTCGCCGGCGGCTGCCGGCGTTAATTGCTTGGATTTTGCTGTGCCTGTCATGCCTATTGGCAACGCCTGCGGCGGAGCGGCTCGGCCTCTCACGCTCTTGGCGCTTGCGGGCTTGTTATTTTTTTAACAACCTCATTATAGCAAACCGGTATGGGAAGGTCAAGATATAAGGAATTACAACATTCGCCCTTTTCCCCATGGTTTTGTAGGCAAAACACACAAGAGCGGCCGACTGTTTTTGCCATATCCGATATTCCATCCCGGATTCCGGGCTGCCGCAATCCGGATACCTCGAAAAAATTGGGGATTTTGCCGGCAGATTTCCGCAATTGCTGCATGTCCAGTTTAACCCCTGCCGACGCATATGTCAAACCTTAAATAGCGGTTTTTTTCACAAAAATTGGCGAGGGCTGTCTGCCTGCTTTGCCGTATTGGAAAAAGGGCGAATTCTCAGGACAAACTTTCCCTTCCCAAGTTGACGAAAGCGGGGAAATTTGATAAAATAAATGAAATTATTTTCATTGTGATTGAGAATTTTTCCGCCAGGCCGCTCCCCACCCGGAGGCGGTCCAGCAGCCACACGGAGGTTTGTACAAAATGAAAATCGCATTTTCCACTTTGGGATGTCCCGACTTTACCTGGCAGGATATTTATGCCATGGCCAAGGACCTGGGCTACAACGGCATTGAAATCCGCGGCCTGGGAGACGATATTTTTGCCGTAAAGGCCCCGCCCTTCTCGGACGCCCAGCTGCCCGAAACCCTGCAAAAGCTCCAGTCCCTGCGGCTGGAAATCCCCTGCCTCTCCTCGGGCTGCTGCTTAAAGTTTGCCGATAAGCAGGCCGACAGCCTGGCTGAACTGCGGGAATACATCGATCTGGCAGCCAAGCTGCAGACCCCCTACGTCCGGGTGCTGGCCGACCTGGAGCCCGCCCCCGACGGCGAGGTGGACGATGCAGTCGTGAAGTCTGCCCTGCTGGAAATCGCCCCTTATGCCGAGGAAAAGGACGTGACACTGCTGGTGGAGACCAACGGCGTATACGCCGATACGGCCCGTCTGCGGCGTCTGCTGGAAGAGACCGCCAGCGACAGCGTGGCCGCTCTCTGGGACCTGCACCACCCCTTCCGCTTCATGGGGGAATCCCCCGAGCAGACGGTACAGAATCTGGGCGCTTACATTAAATATGTACATATTAAAGACTCGGTGATGGGCGAGGACGGCAAGCCCCACTACAAGATGCTGGGCGAGGGGGATCTGCCCATCGCCAATATGATGCTGGCCCTGCGCTCCATCAACTATGACGGTTATGTATCCCTGGAATGGGTCAAGCGGTGGGCCCGGGATCTCTCCGACGCCGGCGTGGTCTTCCCCCAGTGCATCCACTACATGGCCCCCTATATCGGCCGGCAGACCGGCGGCGGCCGCCTCTTTGACAATGCGGCCGGCACGGGCAAGTACGTCTGGGAAAAGGACACCCTTATCGACCTGACCTTCCCCCAGGTGCTGGACCGGATGGTGGAGGAGTTCCCCGACCAGTACGCCTTCCGCTACACCACCCTGGATTACACCCGCACCTACGCCCAGTTCCGGGAGGATGTGGACCGGTTCGCCCGGGCCCTCATCGGGCTGGGGGTCAAGCGGGGCGACCATGTGGCCATCTGGGCCACCAACGTGCCCCAGTGGTACATTACCTTCTGGGCCACCACCAAAATCGGCGCCGTGCTGGTGACGGTCAACACGGCTTATAAAATCCATGAGGCCGAGTACCTGCTCCGCCAGTCGGACACCCACACCCTCGTCATGATCGACGGGTTTAAGGATTCCGACTATGTGGGCATTATCAAGGAGCTCTGCCCCGAACTGGCCACGGCCGAGGCGGGAAAGCCCCTGCACATGAAGCGGCTGCCCTTCCTGCGCAATATCATCACGGTGGACTCCAAGCAGCCCGGCTGCCTGACCTGGGAGGAAGCCCTGGAGCGGGCCGATGCCGTCCCGGCTGACGCGGCCGAACGGCGGGCCGCCGGCGTCAGCCGCCACGACGTCTGCAATATGCAGTATACCTCCGGCACCACCGGCTTCCCCAAGGGGGTTATGCTGACCCATTACAACATCGTCAACAACGGCAAGAACATCGGGGACTGCATGGATTTGTCCACGGCCGACAAGATGATGATCCAGGTGCCCATGTTCCACTGCTTCGGCATGGTGCTGGCCATGACGGCCGCCATGACCCACGGGGTCACCCTCTGCCCCATCCCCTACTTCTCCCCCCGCCAGTCCTTAGACTGCATCAACCGGGAACAGATCACCTGCTTCCACGGGGTGCCCACCATGTTCATCGCCATGCTGGAGCATCCGGATTTTGAAAAGACCGATTTCTCCCACATGCGCACCGGTATTATGGCCGGCAGCCCCTGCCCCATCAAGGTCATGCAGGATGTGGTGGATAAGATGCACATGTCCCAGATCACCATTGTGTACGGCCAGACCGAGGCCTCCCCGGGCTGCACCCAGAGCCGGGCGGACGATTCCCTGGAGGTGCGGGTCAACACGGTAGGCCGCGCCCTGCCGGGGGTACAGTGCAAAATCGTGGATCCCGAGACCGGCGAGGATCTCCCCGACAACGTGGACGGCGAATTTGTGGCCAAGGGCTACAACATCATGAAGGGGTATTACAAGATGCCCGAGGCCACGGCGGCGGCTATCGATGAAAACGGCTGGCTTCACACCGGCGACCTGGCCCGCCGCACACCCGACGGGAATTACAAAATCACCGGCCGCATTAAGGATATGATCATCCGGGGCGGCGAGAATATCTATCCCAAGGAGATCGAGGACTTTATCTATACCCACCCCGCTGTGAAGGATGTACAGGTTATCGGCGTGCCCGACAAGCAGTACGGCGAGGAGATTATGGCCTGCGTCGTCCGCAAAGAAGGGGAAACCCTTACCGAGGAAGAATTGCATGAGTATATTATCACCCACATCGCCAAGCACAAGACTCCCCGGTATATCCGCTTTGTGGACGGCTTCCCCATGAATGCCGCCGGGAAAATTCTCAAGTATAAGATGCGGGAAGAGGCCATTGAATACCTGGGACTTCAGGAGGCCAACAGCGTAGTGACAGCATAGTCTACGATGCAGCCGGCCCTGCTTAGGGCCGGTTTGTTTTTCATACAGCGGTTTTGCCCGGCGCCGGACTGTATGGCTTGCGGATGGTTTCGCGCCTGGCCGGCCGGGCGGGCAGCCGCCGCCTTGCAGCGAGACGCGACCCCTTCTTTTTTTGTCTCTGCGGGCGGCTGCTGTTTCGCTTTATTTTCTTTCAAAAATCCTTTCCTTGCCCTTGACGAAAAGACAATCTTGTTTTATACTTATATTTAGTAAGCTAACTAAATATTTTTTCGCGAGGTGATCGTTTATGGAAAAAGACAGACACTTTGGACCGCCCCCCGAGGAAATCCCCCTGATGATGCTCATCAATGAAATTTCCCGGCTGTTTCACAATCATATGCGGCGGGAAAACGAAAGAATCGGATTACAGGAGGGCTTCCGGCACCTGCTGTTTCAGCTGGCCCGGGAGGATAACCTGAGCCAGCTGGAAATCACCAAGCGGGCCCACTTAAAGCCTCCCACCGTCAGCGTGTCCCTGCGGAAGATGGAGCGCGCCGGCCTGGTTACCCGCGCCAACGATCCCTTTGACCAGCGCCTGACCCGCGTATGCTTAACCGAAAAGGGACGGGAACTGGATCGGCTGGAGCGGGAGAGCATCCATCAGGCCGAGCAGATGTTTGCCGAGGGCCTTTCCGACGAAGAACAGCAGGTATTGCGCAAGCTGCTCATCAACATGCGCGATGCCATCCTTGAAAAACAGGATCTGGAATAAGGGGGGACGCTCTGTGGCAGCTTCCGCAAAACCCTTGTCAGCCGCGGCTCCGCCGGCCCCCTCCCGGCTCATGCGGTATTTAAAGCCCTACTGGTACTTTGCCCTGCTCTCCCCCCTGGTTATGGCGGGGGAGGTCATTTTCGATTTATTCCAGCCCAAGCTCATGTCGGGCATTGTGGACGAGGGCGTCCTAAACGGCAATATGCAGGTCATCCTCTCCACCGGGCTGCTCATGCTCCTTTTCACCTTCTTCGGCGGCCTCTGCGGCGTGGGCGGGGCGGCCTTCGGCACGGCCGCCGCCCAGAATTTCGGCAACGATTTGCGCAAGGACGTCTTCAGCCGGGTTATGCACCTCTCCCTCTCCCAGACCGACGACTTCACCACCGGCTCCCTGGTCACCCGGCTGACCAACGACATCACCGCCGTACAGGAACTGGTTTCCATGGCCCTGCGCATGTTTGTGCGGGCGCCCATGTCCTTTATCGGCGGCATTGTCATGGCCCTGTCCCTAAATGTAAATTTCGGCCTGGTGCTGGTCATTGCCCTGCCCATCCAGCTGTTGGTCATCTGGCTGCTGCTCTCCAAGGCCAGTCCCCTTTTCGGCCTGGTGCAGAAAAAGCTGGATAAGGTCAACGCCGTTGTGCAGGAAAACGTCACCGGCGCCCGGATGGTCAAGGCTTACGTCCGGGAGGATTATGAGGAAAACCGTTTCCGGACGGCCAACAACGATTTGATGCAGACCTCCCTGCGGGTACAAAAGCTCATGGCCATCCTGAACCCCCTTTTGATGATTGTCATGAACTTTTCGGTAGTAGCCATCATCCTCATCGGCGGTTTCCAGGTCGAGGCCCGGGCTATGCAGGTAGGGCAGGTCATGGCCGCCGTCACCTACGTCACCCAAATTCTCATGTCGATTATGATGGTCAGCATGATGTTCCAGTCCATCTCCCGGGCCCGGGCCTCGGCTGCCCGCATCCGGGAGGTGCTGGACACCCTGCCCGCCATCGCCGACGGCGAACAGAAGGGAACCGGCAGCGGCCAGGGCGGCAGCATCAGCTTTAAGAACGTGGGCTTCCGCTACAGCGCATCCGAACGGCCGGTTCTGGAGGACATCAATCTGGACATCCATCCCGGCGAAACCATCGCCATCCTGGGCGCCACCGGCGCGGGAAAAACCACCCTGTGTAACCTAATTCCCAGGTTCTACGATCCCACCAAGGGAGAAATTTTCGTGGACGGCCGGCCGGTTACCGACTACACCCTGGAGGAGCTGCGAAAAAAAATCGCCTTTGTACTGCAAAAGAGCGAACTGTTTTCCGGCACCATCGCCGACAATATCCGCTGGGGCCGGCCCGACGCCACCGACGACGAGGTCATAGCCGCCGCCAAGGTGGCCCAGGCCGACGAATTCATCACCGGGTTTCAGGACGGGTACCAGACCATTATCGGGGAAAAGGGCGCCTCCCTGTCCGGCGGGCAGAAGCAGCGGCTGTCCATCGCCCGGGCCGTCCTGCGGCAGCCCGAAATCCTCCTGTTTGACGACAGCACCTCGGCCCTGGATTTGGGCACCGAGGCCCGCCTGCGGGACGCATTGCGTGAGAGTATGCAGCACACCACCGTCATTATGGTAGCCCAGCGGGTGGCCAGCGTCATGCACGCCGACCGGATTCTGGTATTGGACGGCGGACGCATCGCCGCCTGCGGCCGGCATGAGGAGCTGCTGCAAACCAGCGCCATCTACCAGGATATTTACAGCTCCCAGGTGGGGAAAGGAGGCAGCGCACATGCCTGAACCCAGAGGCATGCCCGGCCGGGGCCCCATGGGCGGCCCGCCCCGGGGCGGCCCCCACGGCCCTATGGTGCGGGAGAAACCCAAGAACGCCGCCGGCACTCTGAAGCGGTTGGTTATTTACATCGGAAAAAATAAGTATCTGCTTATGGGGCTGCTGGTGGTCATGCTGGCTGTGACCCTTCTCTCCCTGGCCGGCCCCGCCCTGCAGGCCGACGCCATCGACGCTATCACCATCACCGACAGCCGGCTGCAAGTGGACTTCCAGGGGCTGTTTAAAATGCTGGTCCTGCTGGGGATTACCTATGTCCTTTCCTCGGTGTTTACCTACTTTCAGGGCATCTTCGCCGCCAAGCTGTCCCAGACCACCGTCCGGAACATGCGGGCCGACCTCTTTTCCAAAATCGAGCGGCTGCCCATCCGGTATCTGGACACCCATCAGCACGGCGACATCATGTCCCGCATGACCAACGATGTGGAGAACGTCTCCAACACCATCTCCCAGTCCATCGCCTCCCTTTTCTCCAGCGTGCTGACCATTCTGGGCACCCTGGTGATTATGCTCTCCTACAACCCCCTTATGACCCTGGTCAGCATTGTCACCGTGCCCTTGAGTTTGCTGGCCAGCGTCTATATGTCCAGGTTCATGCGCAAGTACTTTCTGCGCCAGCAGACCCTGCTTGGCAACCTCAACGGCCATATCGAAGAAATGGTCACCGGCTACAAGACGGTTATGGCCTACGGCCGGGAGGCCCGGGCAGTGGAGGAATTTTCCGAGATAAGCGGCAACCTGAAAAACTGCAGCATCCGGGCCCAGATTTTCGGCGGCGTCATGGGGCCGCTGATGAACTTCATCGGCAATTTCGGCTATCTGCTCATTGCGGTAGCGGGCGGCTACATGGCCCTGCACGGCGTGATTACCGTCGGCGTCATCCAGGCCTTCCTCATCTACTCCAAGCAGTTTACCCGCCCCATCACCGAAGTGGCCAACCAGTACGCCCAAATCCTTACGGCCATGGCCGGCGCCGAACGGGTTTTCGCCGTCATGGATCACCCCTCCGAGGACGCGGGGGGCGACGCCCCGGTAACGCCCGAAAACGTCAGGGGCGACCTCTCCTTCCGGCACATCGACTTTTCCTACATCCCCGGCGAGCAGGTGCTCAAGGACTTTCAGCTGGAGGTAAAGAGCGGCCAGAAAATCGCCATCGTAGGGGCCACCGGGTCGGGCAAGACCACCGTGGTCAACCTGCTGACCCGCTTTTATGATGTGGACGGCGGGGAAATCCTGCTGGACGGGGTCAACATCCGGGACATCCCCAAGGACAACCTGCGCCGCTCCATCGCCATCGTCCTGCAGGACACCGTCCTTTTCTCGGACACGGTGGCCGCCAACATCCGCTACGGCCGGCTGGACGCCTCCATGGAGGAGGTCAAGGCGGCGGCCGCCGCGGCCAATGCCGATTTGTTTATCGAGCGGCTGCCCGAGGGGTATGACACCGTCTTAAGCGAATCGGGCGGCAATTTAAGCGGCGGCCAGCGGCAGCTGCTGTCCATCGCCCGGGCGGTGCTGGCCAACCCCAAAATCCTTATTCTGGACGAGGCCACCTCCAGTGTGGACACCCGCACCGAAATGCACATCCAGCAGGCCATGATAGCCCTGATGCAGAACCGCACCAGCCTTATCATCGCCCACCGGCTGTCCACCATCCGGGACGCCGACAAAATCATCGTCATCGACGGCGGCCGGGTGGCCGAGTCGGGCAGCCACGAGGAGCTGCTGGAAAAGAAGGGCTGCTACTACCGGCTGTATCAAAACCAATTTGCAGGCAAACAGATATAACCCTTTCTTCCCCGCCGGCTTTTTCCGAGAGCCGGCGGGGATTTTTCCTGTATGCCTCTGACTGGGCATCCCCGTTTTTTCGCACGGGAAAATAAAAACGCCCCTCTTTCTGTCGAATTTTCTCACAAATTGTGTTATGATAAATTTGTACAGTATAATTGCGCGGTTTATCTGCGCCCAAGTGACCCGCTGTGCGGCATTTTCATACGAAAAAGAGCGTGGTTATTCCTATGGACAAACTGGAGGCTTTGAAAACCTATTTCGGGCATACCGCCTTCCGAGAGGGGCAGGAAGCGATTATCGACAGCCTGCTCTCCGGCCGGGACGTATTGGCCGTCATGCCCACCGGTGCCGGCAAGTCGGTGTGCTACCAGATTCCCGCCCTGCTGATGCGGGGGATTACCCTGGTGGTCTCCCCTCTCATCTCCCTGATGAAGGATCAGGTGGGGGCTTTGCTGGAGGCCGGCGTCCCCGCCGCCTATATCAACAGCTCCCTGACGCCGGGCCAATCCCGGCTGGCCCTGGAGCGGGCGGCGGCCGGGCGGTATAAAATCATCTACGTGGCCCCTGAGCGGCTGACCACCCCCTCCTTCCTGCGCTTCGCCCAGGGCGCGCCCATCGGCCTGCTGGCCGTGGACGAGGCCCACTGCATTTCCCAATGGGGGCAGGACTTCCGCCCCAGCTACCTGAAAATCGCCGAATTTGTGGAGCTTCTGGGCCGCCGGCCGGTGGTGGGGGCTTTCACCGCCACGGCCACCAAAAAGGTCAAGGTGGATATCGCCGACGCCTTAGGGCTGCGAGAACCCTTCTGCATCACCACCGGCTTCGACCGGAAAAATCTCTATTTCGCCGTGGAGCATCCGGGGAACAAGCTGGACGCTTTGCGGGCGCTGATTGCGGCAGAACCGGACAAGTCGGGCATTGTTTACTGCTCCACCCGCAAAAACGTGGAGCAGGTATGCGACGCCCTCTGCGGCTGGGGCGTCCCCGCCACCCGCTACCACGCCGGCCTGCCCGACGGGGAGCGCCATGCCAACCAGGAGGACTTTCTTTTTGACCGCAAACCGGTCATGGTGGCCACCAATGCCTTCGGCATGGGCATCGACAAGTCCAATGTGTCCTACGTCATTCACTACAACATGCCCAAGGACATGGAGAGCTACTATCAGGAGGCCGGCCGGGCTGGACGGGATGGCTCCCCCGCCCGCTGCACTATCCTGTACAGCGGGGCCGATGTGCGCACCAACCAGTTTCTCCTTGAGCACAGCGAGCCCAATCCCGATTTGGACGAGGAGATGCAGGCGGCCGTCCGGGAGCGGGAACGGGAGCGGCTGAAACGTATGACCTTCTACTGCACCACGGCCGACTGCCTGCGGGCCTATATCCTCCGCTACTTCGGGGAGCCGGCTGCCGACTACTGCGGGGCCTGTTCCAACTGCGAGACGGGGGCCCAGACGGTGGACGCCACCGCCGACGCAAGGGCGGCCCTTGGCTGTGTGGCCTCCCTCAACCGCCGGTTCGGGATAAAGCTGTTTATGGACATCCTGCGGGGCAGCAAAAGCGAGCGCATCCTGCGTATGCGGCTGGACAAGTCGCCCCATTACGGGACCCTTCATCAGCAGAGTGAAAAGTATGTGCGTGCCCTCTTCAATACCCTGCTGGCCCAGGGCTATACCGCTCTGACCGAAGGGGAGTATCCCGTTCTGTATCTGACCCGGAAGGCCGGGGGGATTTTGGAGGGGGCGGAAGGGCTGACCCTGCGCCTGCCGAAGGAAAGGGTGCATACGGCGGCCGTGCCGGACACCGACATAGCGGTTCCGGAGCTGTTCGCCCGCCTGAAGGACCTGCGGAGCCGGCTGGCCAAGTCCGGCCGAGTGCCGGCCTATGTTATCTTTACCGACGCCAGCCTCCGGGACATGTGCCGCAAACTCCCCCGGACGCCGGTGGAATTTCTGGAGGTATCCGGCGTGGGCCGGGCCAAGATGGAACGGTACGGAAGGGCGTTTTTGGAGGAAATCGAGGCCTACTGCTATCAGAATGGGAAAGCCTAGGGCCGTATGGATGCGAAAACCGGCCCCGCTCGTCTGCGGGGCCGGTCTTTCTGCAGGCTAGGGCAGGGGCCGCATTTCATCGGTAAAGCCCAGGATGTAATCGGCGGAAACCCGGTAATATCGGCAGAGGGTTATCAGATGCCGCAGGGGCAGTTCGTTGGCGCCCCGCTCATACCGGGCATACATGGTCTGGGAGGTTCCCGGATTTCTGCAATTTCCTGCTGGGACTTATCATGATCCTCCCGCAGATCCCGGATGCGTTTTCTGTAAAGCATTTCCGCCCCCCTTTCGGCCTTTTGGGGTTATTTTATCAAAGTAAAAATATTTACTATTAACTTTAGTAAATATATTTACTATAATATAGAAAAATATACTAAGAACCATTCTAATGAGGAGGGGACTCTCATGTCTTCCGTAACCCAAAGGATAAAGCAAATCAAACAGCCCCGGGGCGGCTACCTGCCGCCGGCGCAGTTTTCCGTCACGCCCCTGTCCGATGGCCGGGAACTGTACCCGGCTGAGAATCTCCATGCATCCACCGTGGGCCTGGCCGTGGATTATCTGACCCGCTGCGCCTCCGGCACAGATCCGCAGACGGCTTTCCAGATTTCCATAGCAGGCGCGAAACTCATCGGGGAGGAATCCAGGGCCAGGGCCCTTGCGGGGAAGGTAAAGGGATTGGACAAGGCTTCCATCGACGCCGCCTGCAAGCTGTCCGGCTACGACGTCTGCTTCCGGGCGGGGCCGGCTTGGTACCGCCCGGTGGAGGAAATCCGGCCCGACGCCGATACGACAGAAAACATCCGTATCCTGGCAGACAGAAGCCTTGCCTTTTTCCGGCAGTATGGGCCGGTGGTAAAGGACGGCCTTACCTTTAAGGGTGGCTATACGGATCTTATAACCTCGGGCGACGGCGATTTTCTCACTGCGGATACCCTTTGGGATTTTAAGGTCTCTTCTGCAAAGCCCACCAAAGACCACACCTTACAGCTGCTTATCTACTATCTGATGGGCATTCACTCCATCCATCCGGAATACGAATGTATCCGGCGGCTGGGGCTGTACAATCCCCGGCTGAACCTGGTTTATCTAAAGGAAATATCCCAAATCCCCGACGATGTTATCCGGACGGTTTCCGCCGAGGTCATCGGCTACAAATAATCCTTCCCCATAAACCTTGCGCCCCGGCAGGGCAACCTATCCTGCCGGGGCGCATTTTTCTACTGAATGGGAATCTGCCGGGGAGGCGGGCCGTCCTCCGGCCGGGATTTGGGCAGGGTCAGGCAGAGCAGGCCGTCCCGGTAAGAGGCCTCAATGCCCTCGGTCCGGACGCCGGCCAGGGAAAACTGCCGGAAAAAGCCGGCCGCCGCCTGTTTCTGCCCCTCCTTTTCCTCCCGCCGGGCGGCTTTGACCGTAAGTCCCCCGTCCTTTTCCTCTATGCGGATATCCTCCCTGCGAAAGCCCGGCAGGGCGATTTTCAAGAGATACCTGTCCCCCTCATCGGAAAACTCCGAGCGGAAGGGGCCGAATAAGGACCCCAGGCCGGCAAAAAGGTCCTGCTCTATCTGGTTCAGATACTGCCAAAGGGCGTCCTCCCGGCCGTAGGGCTGCAAATCCGACATGGCTGTTCCTCCTTCTGCCAAAATGGGGGCGGCGGGCGTCCGTTCAACGCCCGCCGCCCCTTATCAGCATATGCAGCGGTCTGGCCGGCGGTCTATGCAGACTTACCTCCTATAGAACCGGCCGCTATCAAAAACAGGGCGGTACAGGCCGCACAGGAAAGAAGGGTCAGCCAGAAGTATTCCAGAAAGGGATAGGGCTGCAGCAGTCCGTCCCACCAGACAAAGATATATTTCCAGCGGCCGGGGACCTGGTACAGGGCGTAGGATACCGCCGAAAGGCCCAGTGCCTTCACCAGGGCGCTGAAGACCGTGGCGCTGCCGGCCGATAAAAACAGAATGAGGGCGGCCAGGGCGCAGAGGCCCCCGCAGCTGCCTGCGGCGTACAGCGCCGCCCCAAGGCCCGCCGATATATCCCAGCCGGCCGACGGCAGCAGGGCGGTCATCCCGGCGGCGGGCAGGCCCAGCATACCGGCGGCAAAGGCCGCTTTTGAAAGGCAGAAGAGAAGGTCCGTCCCCAGGGCCAGCACCAATCCCAGGGCGCACTTTACCCGGCAGACCCGCCGCCGGCCGGCCGTGGCGCAGACCGTCTGCCAGACGCCCCATTCCCGTTCCCTGGCGAACACCCCCGCCAGCAGGAAAACAAGGCAGGGCGCCAGCAGCACCTCCGGATAGCCCGACTGGAAAAAGAGCCTCCAGCCCGTGTCGTACACAAAGCTTTCCCCGGCGGCCCCCGCTTCCAGCATATCCTGCATACGGGCTGCAATCCGCTCCCGGGCGGCGGCCTCCCGCTCCAGCGCCTGCCGGGCCGCCTGGGCGTCCCAGTCGTCCGATTCTCCAGACAGGGCGGCCAGCTGCTCCTGCACCCCCTCCAGGGCGGCCGACGCCTCGGTCAAGAGCGCAGGCGTCACCGGCTGCCGGTATTGCCCGCAAAGGGTGCGGTAGACGGCTTCGTTTTCGTCGATGGCCGTCCGATAGACCGACAGGGCCGCATAGCCTATACTCAAAAGGAGAAAGAAAAGGGCGGCCAGCAGCAGCAAAGACCGCAGCTTTCTGCATTCGCCCCGTATTTCCCGCATCCTGTTCCCTCCTTCCCGGCCCTAGGCCACGGCCAGCCGGCCGGATAAGCCGGACAGCTCACGGTATCCCACGGCCGCCAGCAGGGATAGGGGCAGCCAGATAAGCAGGCCGGCCTCCCGCACCGTCAGGGGAAAGCCCCAAAAATTCTCATAGGCGGTGCGCACCCAAAGCTCCCGGCCGGAAGCCAGGGCAAAGGGGCTGTGGAGATACACGGCCTCCATCCAGGGCCAGCCGGTCATATTGCCCGCCAGCTGCAGAACCACCGGCAGGAAGACGAGGATTCCCCCGGCGGCACTGCCGCAAATCCGGGTGAAAAAGCAGACCATCCAGCCTATGCCGGTTAAAACAGCAAATTTGACCCCCGCGCCCACAAGCAGGGTTTTCATAAGGGAATAGGAATCCCCCGCCTCGGCAAGGTAGTTTTGCAGCCGTCCGGAAAGCAGGGCCGGCCAGGCGGCCGGATGAAAAGCCAGGGCGCAGATAAACTCCACACATATCCCCACGGCGGCCAGAACCGGCACGCAGAGGAGTTTTGTCCAGAGAATGCGGGAACGACGGCAGGTGGCTTGGGTCAGGGGGAGGACGCCGGCCTGCTGCTCCGCGCCGGCCAGCAGGGCCGACAGAATCAGCACAAAGAGCAGCGCCCACACGCCGTATAAAAAACTTTCCAGCAGCTTCCCGCCCTCTTGGGGGTTAAAGAACCGTTGGGGAGCCTGCATATCCTCCGCCGCCTGTATAACCCGCTCCGCCCGGCGGGTTTCGTAGTTTACGCCGCCCTCGAACCATTCCAGGGTCTGCCGGGCCGTTTCGGCCTTTTCGTCCCATTTCTCGGTCTGCCGCATCAGGGCGTCGTAGTCCATAAAAAGGGCGCTTACCGCATTCCGCTGCTCTTCCGTGGCCGTATCAAACTCCCATACGGGCGAACGCTCGGCCGCCACCTTCTCCCCCGCCGCATATCC
Source organism: Candidatus Howiella intestinavium (assembly GCA_904420585.1). Taxonomy (GTDB): domain Bacteria; phylum Bacillota; class Clostridia; order Oscillospirales; family Acutalibacteraceae; genus Howiella; species Howiella intestinavium. The sequence continues at coordinate 69,028 of CAJFVX010000003.1, forward strand.
CCCGCCATCCCTTTTCATGACAAGGGAAGCGTCAAAGGGAGTATTGGCGAAAACCGCCTGGCCGAAGGGGCCCTTGGCCTCGGCCTCCTTGGCGGCCAGGGCGGCATAGTTTTCCATGGACAAGGGGCCTTCCAAAGCCGTCGCCAGGGCGTTATATTCGGCCGGGACCCGGTTCCGATACACCGTGCCGTTCACCGCCATGCAGCCGGCCAAAAGCAGCAGGGCCACCGCCAGGGCTATGGGACTGCGGAGAAGTTTGCGGATTTCATAGCCAAACATCCTTATCCCTCCTCCGCTCCGTCGCCGCCGAAGAGGGCGTAATACACATCCTCCAGCCGGGGCTCGGCCGGCCGGCTGCCCGGCAGGGGCTGGCCCTCGGTGTAATAGCGCACCAGGCTGCCCCCGTCTTCCCGCCGGACGGATATAACCTGGCAGGCGGCCTCTTCCTCCAGCCGCGCAAGTTTCTCCCCCTCCAGCAGGGCCGTATATACCCCGCCGGAGAGGGCGGCCACGGCCTCCTGCAGAGAACCCTGCACGGCAATCTCCCCCCGGCGCAGGAAAAACACCCGGTCGGCTATCCGCTCCAAGTCCCGGATGATATGGGTGGAATAGAAGACAATCCGGTCCCCCGACAGGGAGGAAAGCAGGTTTAAGAGGGTGGAACGCTCCTTGGGATCCAGCCCCACGGTGGGTTCGTCGAGAATCAGGATGTCCGGCCGGGCCGTCATGGCCGCCGCGATGAGAAGCCGCTGGCGCATACCGCCTGAATAGGTTTTGGTCTTCCGCTTTGCCGCGTCGGACAGGTGGAACTGCTCCAGCAGCTCGGCCGCCGACTGTCTGGCCGCCTTGTATGACAGCCCCTTCAGCCGGCCGAAATAGGTCAGAAATTCCGCCCCCGTAAAATTGGGGTAGACCCCGGCGCTTTGGGGCAGATAGCCGATATGCTCATAATATTTTTCCTTATATTCCCTGATATCCCGCCCGTCCAGGAGAATCCGGCCGGCAGTAGGCTTTAAAAGGCCGGCCGCCAGCTTCATCCAGGTGCTCTTTCCCGCGCCGTTGGGGCCTATGAGGCCGTATACCCCCGGCGTCAAATCCAGTGTGACCGGCGAGAGGGCTTTTATATCGCCGTAGGATTTGCATAAACCTTCAAAACGCCACTGCATATTGCCCCTCCTTCAGGCCGTGGGGGACAGCGGCCGAACAACCTCCGTCCCGTTTGCCGCCGCCTCATAAAAGCCGCCTGCCGTCTCTATAAGCAGCGTCCCGTCCTCCAAAACCTGCATACCCACCGCCGGTTCCGGCAGGGTGCAGACCGCTTCCCCGCCGCTGCTGTCGGCCGGCATCCGGTATACCTGCTGCCAGTCGGTGACCGTTTCGCCCGCCTCGATCGTCGACACAAAATAGTATAGGGCGTCTCCCCCGGCGGCCTGCACCTGGATCTGTTCCCGGATTTGCCCGCTTTGAAGCCATACCGCCCGGCCATCTCCATTACCGTCGGTTTCGGCGGCCACCAGGCCGGCCGGCGTGGAAAAGAGATTGTCCAGCTGCCACTCCCCTTCCGTTTCATGCACCAATACCCCTTCTGTAAGGGTATTATCCTCCGCCGTCCCCTCTGCCTCCAAATCCCCGGCCGCAAATCGATAGAGCTGTCCGGCCCCATCAGATGCTTGCACATATGCAAAAATGGATTGGTCGTAGGCCCACAGACCGCCTATATCCTCTCCAATCAAAAAGGTGGTATCCTTTCCTGTATCCATATGATAGGCGCGCAGTTCCTCCGTTCTGTCCCGGCCGGCCACATAGTAGATGGTCTGGCCTAAGGGCACATAATCCCCAAGAGACATATCGGCCGGCAGCCGCAGGACGGTGGACAGCTTGTAATCCTCCAGCCGGAAAATCCCGATGGCATCGTCGGCCGTCCGTCCCAAAACGGCGTCGCCGCAGGCGTAATAGGGAAAATACAGCCCGTATTCGGTTTGCAGGGCCGCTCCCCTCTCCCTGTCCAGAAGCTCCAGCACCGAACCGTTTTCCAGATTCCTGGCATAAGCCAGTTTGTCCCCCGCCGCCACAAAGCTGCTGCTGCCGTTCACGCTGCCGCCGAAGGACAGCCCTTCCGCCGGATTGCCGCAGCCGGCCAACAGGCAGGCCCCCAGGACAAGGCAAAGCCCCGCCTGACCGATTTTTCTGCTCATATAACTCTCCCCCTCTGCAGGCGGGTACGGCGCGCGCCGCCACGCCTTTGTTTGAGATAGATTTATGTTTTTATTTTATCATATCCCGCAATATTCGACAATATATTCCCTGAATGAATTACATTTTATCAGCTAAAGATACAAAAAGAACTGGTGCATCACTGTGCTTCCATTTTCTGCCCACATTTTCCGGATAAAAATTCGCGGTATACCCCTTGACACATAATACTATGTATTGTATAGTATTATGCAAAGGGAGGTGTCCGGATGGACATACAGCTCAAGAAGGGGCTGCTGGAAACCTGCGTGCTGGCAGTCCTGAAAAAGGGCGATTCCTATGGCTATCAGATTATACGGGACATATCCACCTGTATCGAGATGACCGAATCCACCCTTTACCCCATTCTCAAGCGCCTGGAAGGGGCGGCTTGCCTGACCACCTACTCGGTGGAGCACAACGGCCGGCTGCGGAAGTATTACCGCATCACCGACGCTGGCCGCAGCCGTATCCGGGAGTTTTTAGAGGAATGGGACGACGTCATGCAGGTATATCACTTTATCGAGGAGGCGGATGGATATGAAGCGTGATGAATGGTTCCAGGCCCTGGACAGGGCGCTGGCCGATTTTTCGGCGGAGGAGCGGGAAAAGACCCGGCTCTTCTATGAAGAAATGTATTCAGATTTGACAGAGGATGACTGTACGGAGGAAGAGGCCGTAGCCCGCCTGGGCGCTCCGGAGGAAATCGCCCGGGATTTGCGGGCGGAGTCTCCGGCCGACGCCGCCTTTGCGGGGCAGAGCGCCGGGCGCAAGGCCTTGATTATTATCCTGCTGGTGCTGGGTTTTCCCATCTGGGGTTCCCTGGCCCTGACGGCCGCCTGCCTGCTGCTTGTGGCCTATATTCTGATTTGGGTGCCGGTGCTTGTGCTGGCGGCGGTGGCGCTGGGCTGCCTGGCAGGCGCCATCGTCATGGCGGTGGCCTCCCCCTTCCTAATGGCCCACAACCCGGCCATGGGCCTGGTACAGCTGGGCATGGCGCTGGCCGGCCTTGGCGTGGGGCTCTTCTCCTTTGTGGGTTTTCTTTACAGCTGCAGGGCCATGGCGCGGCTGACCGTATGGCTGACCCGTAAGACAGCAAAGCTGCTGCGGAAAAACAGGAGGGATGCAAAATGAAACGTTTTCCGAAAAAGATTATTTTCATACTGGCGTCGGTCTGCCTGGGGCTGGGCATTATCATCTGCACGGCAGGCTTTGCCATGGCCGGTTTTAACCTGGACCGCCTGTCCGGCCGGCAGGAAACGCGTTTTTCCGAAAGCTACGACCTGCCGGAGGGTCTGCTGCTGCATCTGTCCGACCTGGATGTGCAGCTGACCTCCGGCGCGGGGACCCAGGTGCAGGTCGAAGGGGAAAACTGCCGGCTGGATGTGACCCGGCGGACCGACGGGACGCTGGTCATCCAGCAGGCGCGCACCAACCGGGCGTGGTATGAGATGATGGAGCTGTCCGGCTGGGAAAGAGGTCAGGTGACCGTCACTCTGCCGGAGAGTTTTTCCGGCGCCATACAGGTGGAGATGGACGGCGGAAATCTGACGGCGGAAAATCTGCCGAAGCTGCAGGCGCTGCGGGTGGAAAAGGGAGACGGCAAAACGACTCTCACTGGCCTGCAGACGGAGGTCGCCTGCTCGGTGGAGCAGGAGTATGGCAGCGTAATCCTGGAGCAGGTGTCGGCCGGCTCGGTTACCCTGGACCTGGATGACGGAGCGCTGAGCCTGACGGAAGTGGACGTGGCCGGGCAGTTAACCGTTCAAAAGGACATGGGCGCCATACAGATAAACCAGGTTGCGGCCGCCGCTTGCAAAATAGAAGCGGAGGACGGACAGATACAGCTGCAGGACAGCCGGATAGAGGGGGAATTTCAGGCCTATCTGGACATGGGCAACATCCATTTTAACCGTTCCACCGCCGGGGTAATTTCCTGCGAGGTGGAGGACGGCAGTGTGACCGGCACCCTTCTGGGCGGCAGGGCGGATTATAAGGTGGGTGTGGAGATAGAGGACGGCAGTTCCAACCTCCAGACCAGCCATACAGGTGAGAAGGAAATCCGCATCAAGATAGATATGGGCCGGGTGGATTTGGATTTTGCGGAGTAGCCGCCGGCATGGAATCCATTCCTCTTGACAAACGCCGTCGGCCGCTATATAATAATATCAAATTGAATCGAAACCGTTGAAGCGGAGATAAAAACGTTCAGAGCACCTACAGAGAGTCCGGGGGGCTGGGAGCCGGATGGTAAGCGGGGCGTTAAATGGGCCGCGGAGGGCGCAGTCAAAGGCTTTCGGCCGAGTATTCTGCGACGTTGGGGCATACGTCAGTTGCCGGGGATATGTCAGTATCCTGCAAAGCGCGCGGCTTTGGCCGTGAATCAAGGTGGCACCGCGGAGTTTGGTTTTCCAACCCGTCCTTGACAAGATTCTTGTCGGGGACGGGTTTTTCTATTGCCCGCCCCGGGAAAGAAGGCGCAAAATGGTACCCAGTTTAGAAGAAGCGAAGGCGTTTGCCGCCCAAAGCGGCTGCAAACGCATCCCGGTGAGCCGGGAGCTCTACGCCGACCGGATAACGCCCATCGAAACCCTGCGGATTCTCATGGGGGTCAGCCGGCACTGCTTTATGCTGGAGAGCGTGGAGGACAACCAAAAGTGGGGGCGATACACCTTCCTGGGATTCGACCCCACCCTGGAGCTGACCTGTTCCGACGGCCGGCTGCGCATCCGGAACGGCGGCGTGGAAGAGAGGGAAACCCGCCACCCGGGGGAGGCCATCCGGAAAATCCTGGCCGATTACCGCACTCCCCGGATGCCCGGCCTGCCCACCTTCACCGGGGGCCTGGTGGGGTATTTCTCCTACGATTACATCCAGTACGCCGAACCCAAGCTGCATTTCCAGGATACCGATGAGGACTTCCGGGACGTGGATTTGATGCTTTTTGACAAGGTCATCGCCTTTGACCACTACCGGCAGAAGATTATCCTTATGGCCGGGGCGTATACCGACGACCTGGAAGCCTCCTACCCGGCCGCCGTGGCGGCCCTTGACGATATGGCCCGGCTTTTGCGGGAGGGTAAGCCCGCCCCGTCGGCGCCCCTGCGTCTGAAAGAGGAGCTGCGTCCCCGTTTTTCCAGGGAAGCCTACGGGCAGATGGTAGAAAAGGCCCGGCACTACATCCGGGAGGGGGATATTTTCCAGGTGGTGCTCTCCAACCCATTGGAGGCCGCCGCCGAGGGCAGCCTGCTGGACGCCTACCGGGTGCTGCGCACCACCAACCCCTCTCCCTATATGTTTTATTTCGCCAGCGACGATATCGAAATCGCCGGCGCCTCCCCCGAGACGCTGGTCAAGCTGGAGGACGGCGTCCTGCACACCTTCCCCTTAGCGGGCACCCGCCCCAGAGGGAAGACCGAAGAAGAGGACAAGGCCCTGGAAAGGGAACTGCTGGCCGACGAGAAGGAACTGTCCGAGCACAATATGCTGGTGGACCTGGGCCGGAACGACATCGGCCGCATCAGCCGTCTGGGTACGGTGCAGGTGGAAAAATACCTGTCCATCCAGCGGTATTCCCACGTTATGCATATCGGCTCCACCGTATGCGGCCGCCTCCGGCCGGATAAGGACGCCGTGGACGCGGTGGACGCCATCCTGCCCGCCGGCACCCTTTCGGGGGCTCCCAAGCTGCGGGCCTGCCAGATTATCCACGAGCTGGAGGGCGGCCGCCGGGGGGTATACGGCGGCGCCATCGGCTACCTGGACTTTTCGGGCAACCTGGATACCTGCATCGCCATCCGCCTGGCCTATAAAAAGAAGGGGCGGGTCTGCGTCCGGTCGGGGGCGGGCATCGTGGCCGACAGCCAGCCGGACAAGGAGTATAGGGAGTGCATCAACAAGGCCCGGGCGGTTGTGGAAGCCCTGAAAAGGGCGGAGGAGGGTCTGGAATGATTTTGCTGATTGATAACTACGACAGCTTCTCCTATAATGTATACCAGCTTATCGGCGCCGCAGCGGCCGCCGGCGGCCAGAAGGTGCAGGTAGTCCGCAACGACGCCCTTACCACAGAGGATATAGCGGATTTGCACCCGGCGGCTCTGGTGCTTTCCCCCGGCCCCGGCCGGCCGGCCGACGCCGGCGTCTGTGAGGCGGCCATAAAAGCCTTTGCCGGGCAAATCCCCATTTTGGGCATCTGCCTCGGCCATCAGGCCATCTGCGAGGCCTTGGGCGGCCGGGTGGGCTACGCAAAGCAGCTCATGCACGGCAAGGTGTCGGAAATCACTTTGGCGCCCGGCAGCCGCCTGTTCCGGGGCCTGCCGGAACGCATCCCGGTGGCCCGGTACCATTCCCTGGCCGCCGCCGAGCCCCTGCCGAACCTGCGGGTCACCGCCCGGGCGGCCGACGGGGAAATTATGGCGGTGGAGCATGAGGAATACCCGGTGTACGGCCTGCAATTCCATCCCGAATCGGTTATGACGCCCCACGGGGCGCAGATTATCAGCAATTTTCTGGAGGCGGTAAGCCATGATTAGAGACGCCATATTGAAGCTGGCCCGCAAGCAGGACCTTTCCTACGCCGAGGCCGAAGCGGTCATGAACGAGATTATGGACGGGCAGGCAAGTCCCGTGCAGATGTCGGCCTATCTGACAGCCCTTTCCATGAAGGGGGAGACCATCGACGAAATCACCGCCTCGGCGGCGGGGATGCGCGCTCACTGTATCAAGCTGCTGCACGACATGGACGTGCTGGAAATTGTGGGCACCGGCGGCGACGGGGCCAACAGCTTCAACATCTCCACCACATCCTCCCTGGTTATCGCGGCGGGGGGCGTGCCGGTGGCCAAGCACGGCAACCGGGCGGCCTCTTCCAAGTGTGGGGCGGCCGACGTGCTGGAGGCCCTGGGGGTGCAGATCACCCTGCCCCCGGAGAAGAGCACCGCCCTTCTGCGGCGCATCGGCATCTGCTTCCTGTTCGCCCAGAACTACCACATCGCCATGAAGTACGTGGCCCCCATCCGGCGGGAGTTGGGCATCCGGACGGTCTTCAACATCCTGGGGCCCCTGTCCAACCCGGCCGGCGCCAACATGGAGCTTATGGGGGTCTACGACCAGGCCCTGGTGGAACCCCTTGCCCGGGTTATGGCCAATCTGGGGGTCAAGCGGGGCATGGTGGTCTACGGCCAGGACAGCCTGGACGAAATCTCCATGAGCGCCCCCACCAGCGTCTGCGAGGTAAAAGGCGGGGGCTTTACAAGCTATGAAATCACCCCCGAGCAGTTCGGCTTTGCCCGCTGCGACAAGGCTGAGCTTGCCGGGGGCAGCCCGGCCGAGAACGCCGCCATCACCCGCTCCATCCTGGACGGCCGGGAGAAGGGCCCCAAGCGGGGGGCGGTCTGCATGAACGCCGGGGCAGCCCTCTACATCGCCGGCAAGGCCGACAGCCTGGAGGAAGGCGTCCGGCTGGCCGAATCGCTTATCGACAGCGGCGCCGCCCTTCGGAAACTGGAGGACTTTATCCGGGAGAGCAACGCATGAACATATTGGAAACCATCGCCGCCAAGGCAAGGGAGCGGGTAGCGGCGGCAAAAGAAGCCCTTCCCCTGGCCGCAATCAAGGAGCTAGCGGAGGAGAAGGCGGCGGCCGAACAGGCGGCCGGGGGCTTTGCCTTTCCCTTTGAGCAGGCCCTGCAGGGGCCGGACGTGGCCTTTATCTGCGAGGTCAAAAAGGCCTCCCCCTCCAAGGGGATTATCGCCGAAGACTTTCCCTATCTGCAGATTGCAAAGGACTATGAAGCCGCCGGGGCGGCCGCCATCTCCTGCCTGACCGAGCCTTACTGGTTCTTGGGCAGCGACCGGTATTTACAGGAGATAACCGGGGTCGTATCCATCCCGGTGCTGCGCAAGGACTTCACCGTAGACCCCTATATGATTTACGAGGCCAAGCTGCTGGGGGCGTCGGCCGTCCTTCTCATCTGCGCCCTTCTGGACGAGAAAACCCTGCGTTCCTACCGGCAGCTGGCCGATACACTGGGCCTTTCCTGCCTGGTGGAGGCCCACGACGAGGAGGAACTCCGCCGGGCGGCCGCCGCCGGGGCCCGGGTGGTAGGGGTCAACAACCGGAACTTAAAGAATTTCCAGGTGGACGTGGAAAACAGCCTGCGCCTGCGCCGTCTGGCCCCGCCGGATACCCTCTTCGTATCCGAAAGCGGCATCCGGGACGCTTCCGACATAGAGCGGCTGCGGCAGGAGGGGGTAAACGCCGTGCTTATCGGGGAAACCCTCATGCGGGCGGCGGATAAAAAGGCCGCTTTGGCGGGCCTGCGGGGGAGGGGCGGATGAGCAAAATCAAGATTTGCGGACTGAGCCGCATGGAGGATATTGCCGCCGTCAACCGCTGCCGGCCGGATTACATCGGCTTTGTCTTTGCCAAAAGCCGCCGGCAGGTGACGCCGGAAAGGGCGGGAGAGCTGAAAGGCGCTCTGGATGCCGGTATCCAGGCCGTGGGGGTCTTTGTGAACGCGCCGCCGGACGAAATCGCCGCCCTGGCCGGGGAAGGCCTTATGGATCTTGTCCAGCTCCACGGGGAGGAAGACGAGGCGGCTGTCCGGCAGGTAAAGGCCCTCACCGGCCTGCCGGTTATCAAGGCCCTGCGGGTGGACAGCCGGGAATCGGTTCGCCCCTGGCAGGACTCGGCGGCCGACTACCTTTTGCTGGACAACGGCCCCGGGGGCACAGGGCAGCCCTTTGACTGGTCCCTGCTGCCCGAAATGCACCGGCCCTATTTTCTGGCCGGGGGGCTATGTATCGAAAACCTGCCCGCCGCCCTGGCCCTTTCCCCATACTGCCTGGACGTATCCAGCGGTGCGGAGACCGGCGGGGTCAAGGACGCGGATAAAATAGAGCAAATTGTAAGAATGGTAAGAAAGGGGTAAACAACATGTCCAAAGGACGTTTTGGCCTGCATGGGGGCCAGTACATACCCGAAACCCTCATGAACGCCGTCATCGAACTGGAGGAAGCCTACAACCACTATAAGGACGACCCGCAGTTCAACCGGGAGCTGACCGACCTGCTAAACAACTACGCCGGCCGGCCCTCCCTGCTCTACCGGGCCGACCGCATGACGGCCGACCTGGGCGGGGCAAAAATCTATCTAAAGCGGGAGGACTTAAACCACACCGGCTCCCATAAAATCAACAACGTGCTGGGCCAGACTCTGCTGGCCAAGAAGATGGGCAAGACCCGGGTCATCGCCGAGACAGGCGCCGGCCAGCACGGGGTGGCCACCGCCACCGCCGCCGCCCTTATGGACATGGAGTGCGAAGTCTTCATGGGCAAGGAGGATACCGAGCGGCAGGCCCTCAACGTCTACCGCATGCGGCTGCTGGGTGCCAAGGTCCACGCCGTGACCACCGGTACGGCCACCCTGAAGGACGCGGTATCCGAGACCATGCGGGAGTGGACCCGCCGGGTGGATGACACCCATTATGTGCTGGGCTCGGTCATGGGCCCCCATCCCTTCCCCACCATCGTCCGGGACTTCCAGGCGGTTATCTCCAAGGAGATAAAGGCCCAGATCCTGGAGGCCGAGGGCCGGCTGCCCGACGCGGTGCTGGCCTGTGTGGGCGGCGGATCCAACGCCATCGGCGCCTTCTATCACTTTATCCCGGATGAGAGCGTGCGGCTCATCGGCTGCGAGGCGGCCGGCCGGGGCATCGATACCTTTGAAACCGCCGCCACCATCTCCACGGGCAAGCTGGGGATTTTCCACGGCATGAAGTCCTACTTCTGCCAGAACGAATACGGCCAGATTGCCCCGGTCTACTCCATATCTGCCGGTCTGGACTACCCCGGCATCGGCCCGGAGCACGCCTATCTCCACGATTCCGGCCGGGCGGAGTACGTGGCCGTCACCGACGACGAGGCGGTAAACGCCTTTGAATACCTGTCCCGCATCGAGGGCATCATCCCGGCCATCGAGTCGGCCCACGCCGTGGCCTACGCCATGAAGCTGGCCCCCACCATGTCCCGGGACCAGATTATCGTCATCAACATTTCCGGCCGGGGCGACAAGGACTGCGCGGCCATCGCCCGGTACAGGGGGGAGGATATCCATGAGTAAGATTGCGAACGCCTTCAAGAACGGCAAGGCCTTTATACCCTTTATCACCTGCGGCGACCCGGATGTGGACACCACGGTGGAACTGGTCTGCGCCCTGGACGAGGCCGGGGCGGATTTGATCGAGCTGGGCATCCCCTTCTCCGACCCCACCGCCGAAGGGCCGGTTATCCAGGCCTCCACCCTGCGGGCCCTGTCCCAGGGGGTGACCACCGACCAGGTTTTTGACTGCGTGCGCAAAATCCGGCAGCGCACCGACATTCCCATGGTTTTCATGACCTACGCCAACGTGGTTTTCTCCTACGGCACCGACCGCTTCCTCTCCACCGCCGCCGAAATCGGCATGGACGGGATCATCCTGCCCGACGTGCCCTATGAGGAAAAGGCGGATTTCGAGCCCGCCTGCAAAAAGTACGGGCTGGCCCTCGTGCCCATGATAGCCCCCACTTCCCGGGAGCGGGTGGAGATGATCGCGGCCGAGGCGGAAGGCTTTATCTACTGCGTGTCCTCCATGGGGGTCACGGGGATGCGGGAGGAAATCCACACCAACGTGGGGGAAATCGTCCGCCACTGCAAGAAGGTCAACCCGGATATCCCCTGCGCGGTGGGCTTCGGCATTTCCCGGCCCGACCAGGCGGTGGACATGGCCGCCCTGTCCGACGGGGCCATTGTGGGCTCGGCCATCGTCCGGCTGTGCGGGGAGTACGGCAGGGACTGTGTGCCCCATGTTGCCGCCTACGTCAAAACCATGAAGAACGCCCTGCGAAAGGCGTTTGAAGATTAACCGGAAACAGACAGCCTGACCAGCGCCCCCGGCCGACAAGGCCGGGGGCGCTGGTCACTTTGTTAATAAAGCCCAATAAAAGCCATTGCATCGCAAAAACCGGCGACATGTGCGTCGGTTTCTGCACACGGCAAATCCCGCTAAAGCGGGATTTGCAGGGGGAATGTTAGAATGGGGGCTCGCCCCTCTTCTACAGCTTGTCCTGGAGCCGTCAGGCCGGGCAGGCGGTATACAGGGTTAGGGCGTCTTCTATATTGTAGGCTTCCGTATTGTGATCTCCCGGCGCGCCCAGGGTCACCAGGATATACTCCCGGCCGTCCTTTTCCGCCAGGCTGGCAAGGCAGAGGCCCGCCTCGTCGGTAAAACCGGTCTTGCCGCCCAAAATTTCCCCGCCGGGGAAGGCAGCGTCGGGCAGCTGGTCGAAAAGAAGACTGCGCACCGTAAAGCCCTCGGTATGCAGGTTGGTGGCGGGGACGGTATACCGCCGGGCCGTAAAAATTTCCCGGAAGGTTTCATTTTGCAGGGCGTACCGGAGAAACCGGCACATATCGGCGGCGGTGGTGTACAGTTTCCGGTCGTGCAGGCCGGTGACGTTGGCGAAGTGGCTGTCTGCCATACCGATAGAGGCGGCAAGCTGATTCATCTGCTCCACCATGGCCTTCTGGGAGCCGAAAAGGTGGTTGGCCAGGGCCTGGGCGGCGTCGGCCCCCGAGGGCAGCATGGTGCCGTACAGCAAATCCCGCAGGGTAACCGATTCATTTTTGAGAAACCCGGCCACCGAAGCACCCTCAGCTTTCAAATCCTTGAAGTCCCCGCCTGTAAGGGTCACCTGCTGGTCCAAATCGTCGCAGGCCTCGATAGCGCAGAGCACCGTCAGCATCTTGGCCAGGGAGGCTGGGCAGGCCTTTTCATGGGCGCTGCGGCTGTAGATCGTCCGGCCGCTCTGCAAATCCATGAGCAGCACATGGGCGCTGTAGATTTCGCTGTCCGCCGGCAGTTGATCGGTCTCGGCTCCGGCTTTGGAAGCGGCGGCTCCGTCCCCGCCCCCAAAGGCCTGGGACAAATGGGCCCATCCCCCCGGGAACAGGACGGCTGCCGCTCCACAGCAGAGCACAAGGCCTAGGGTGCACAGAAGGGTGCAAAGCAGGCAGCCGATCTTTTTCTTTTTTCTCCTCATGAAAATTCCTCCGTTTCTGTCTTTATTGTACCGACAGAGACGGAGGAATTTCCGAATAAAACCTTGTGTGAATCTTACGATTTTCTTTCATAATCCCTTTACGGGCGCAGTACCACCTTGATAACCCCTTCCCTCTTTTGGGCAAACAGGTCGTAGGCCTCCATGGCCCGCTCCAGGGGATACCGGTGGGTGATAAGGGGCGTGGCGTCGATTTTGCCCGTGCGGATGAGCTCCAGGATTTCGGCCGTATGGCAGGCGTCCACGCCCCCGGTCTTGAAGGTCAGGTTTTTGCCGTACATATCCGGCAGGGGCAGGGACTGGGGCCGGTCGTACAGGGCGATGACGCAGACGGTGGCGTTGGGCCGGGCTATCTGCCAGGCCGTCTGGAAGGTGTCCGCCCCGCCGGCTGCCTCCAGCACCACATCCGCCCCCCGGCCGTGGGTACAGGCCTGCAGAAAAGCGCAGGGGTCCTGCTTGGCGGGATTTATCCCCTCGTCCGCCCAGCCCTGTTCTACGGCCAGGCGCAGCCGGCGGTCGTCTATATCCACCGCCACAATCCGGCCGGGATTGTACAGTCGCGCGCACATCATGGCGCAGGCCCCCGTGGGCCCGGCCCCCAGCACCGCCACCGTATCCCCCGGACGGATGTCGGCAATCCGGGCGCCCCAGTACCCGGTGGACAGCAGGTCGCCGGTGAAAATGGCCTGCTCGTCGCTGACCTCTTCCGGGATAGGGGTCAGGCCGTTGTCCCCAAAGGGAACCCGGACATAGAGGGTCTGGCCGCCGTCTATCCGGCAGCCCAGGGCCCAGCCGCCCCTTTGGTCGGTGCAGTTGTTGACAAAACCCCGCCGGCAGTAAAAGCAGTCGCCGCAGAAGGTCTCCACGTTCACCGCCACCCGCTGGCCGGGATGTACCTTCTCCACGGCGGGACCGGTTTCCTCCACCACGCCCACCATCTCATGGCCCACGATAATCCCCGGCACCGCCCGGGGGACGCTGCCGTGGAGAATGTGCAGGTCGCTTGTGCAGATGGAGGAGAGGGTCACCCGCACCAGGGCGTCGGTGGGCTCCTCCAACCGGGGCCGGGGCCGCTCCTCCAGGGCAAATTTTCCTTTTTCCTTGTATACTACAGCCAGCATAGTATCTTTCCTCCTTATGGCAACAGCCGCAGCATGGCGGCCAGACGCTCGGATGTAAGACAGTCCAACTCCCAGGATGCTTCCAGAAAAGCGGCCAGGTTTTCCTCGCTGTACTCCATCTCTCTGGAGTAGGCCTTGGCCGTATCGATTCTGTCCGCCGGGGTATACGCCCCCTTTTCCAGCCAGAGAGAGATGTCCAGCAGCAGCTGGACAAGCAGGCTGGCGGCGGCAAACTTTACCCGGGAAAGCAGTTCCCCGTCCTCCGCCGCCCGGATAAAATACCGGTCTACATAGCAGACCGCCAGGCGTTCATATTCGTACAATCGCCCGCCAAGGGCCTTGCAAAAATCCGGCGCGGCCTCCAGCAGCCGGGGCAGCCCGGCCGAAAGCGCCCGCAGGCGGGCGGGCCAGTCGGGACAAATGGCCTCCCGCCCGGCGAAAAAGGCAAGCAGCGCCCGGTAATCCGCCGGGCTGAGTTCTCCCGCGCCGTCGTCGGCCGGCGGCCCGGCGGGATAGGGCAGGCCCATGTCCAGACTGTCCTGCCATTCCACGGCGTAGGCCAGCAGCCGCCGGAGCCGGATGTACAAGGGTGTCCGCCGATCCTGCAGAAAGGCGAGGGCCGTATCCCGGGCAGAAAGCAGGGCCGCCGTATCATCCGGCAGGACGGCGGACGGTTCTGCCCCTTTTACGGGAAAGCAGTCCCATTCCACCGGGCGGGGGTCGGAGAAGATAAGCCGGCCGGCCGCTTCGCAGCAAAGGCCCAGCCCCGCTTCCACCCGCCCGGGCAGGCGATTGTAGTACCGGGGATGGTCGGCACAGATTTGACAGAGGGCGTCTTCCCCCATCTCCAGAATGATTTCGCAGAGCCCCTGCCGGTTCAAAAAGGGGCAGCGGCCGTCCCGCAGCAGGAAATGGCCGTCTTTTTGGGCCGAGATGCCCGCCCGCAGCCGTTCTCCGAAGGCTCCCGGCAGGGACTGGTACCGGGCGTTGGTTTCATCGTCTATGGGGATTTCCCAGCCGATGCAGCAGCTGTCCGTACAGGCCCCGCCTATGCAGCGAAAGTCTTTAAAATATCCGGGCTGTCTTAGCAGCATACGCCTCCCCCTCCCTTTTTTTCTTTATTATACATCTCTTCCGCCTCCGCCGCCATATGCATTTTAAGGGACGGTGACTTTATCACGGTGTTTAGGGGCAAATGGGGAGATACTGGTATTATAAGGAGGTAATCGCTATGGATACCATTTACGATGTGGCTATTATAGGAGGCGGCCCGGGAGGCTATACCGCCGCCCTCTACTGCGTGCGGGCGGGGCTTTCCGCCCTGGTGCTGGAGGGCACCGGGCCGGGCGGCCAGCTGGCCACCACCGAATGGGTGGAAAACTATCCCGGCTTTGAGGAAGGGATAAACGGCTTTGAACTGGCCCTGCGCATACAGAAAACCGCCGAGGGCTTCGGCGCAAAAACCCTGCGGGCCACGGTGGAGGGGCTGGAGCCCGCCGGGCCGGTCAAGCGCATCCGGCACGACGGGGGCGAAACCCTGGCCCGGGCCGTCATCCTGGCCACCGGGGCGGCTCCCCGGGAGTTGGGACTGGACGGCGAAAAACGCCTGACAGGCCGGGGCGTATCCTACTGCGCCACCTGCGACGGCATGTTTTACAGGGGCAAAACCGCGGCGGTGGTAGGCGGCGGCAATTCGGCGGCGGAGGAGGCCCTGGTGCTGTCCAAACTCTGCCGGCAGGTTTTCCTCATCCACCGCCGGGATACCCTGCGGGCCTCCAAGAGCTACCTTGGGCCTCTGGAACGGGCGGGCAACATCACCTTTATCTGGGACACCCAGGTATCGGGCCTTGTGGGAGAGGACCGGTTGACCGCCCTCCGCCTTCGCCACCGGGATGGCCGGGGCAGCACCCTGCCGGTGGACGGCCTCTTTGTGGCCATCGGCCGGAAGCCCAACACGGCCTGGCTCCGGGGCCTGCTGCCCCTGGATGACCAGGGCTATGTGATAGCCGATGAAACCACCCGCACCCGGCTGCCGGGCATTTTTGCTGCGGGAGACATGCGCACAAAGCCCCTGCGGCAGATTATCACCGCCGCAGCCGACGGAGCCGTGGCCGCCAGGTTCGCCGAAAGCTATCTGTCCGGGCAGGAAGAGCTGTAAGGCCGGGGCGATTTGCCTGATTTTGGGCCAAACCGCATGGTACAAATTCCACAAATCGCATTTTTTCACCCCATCCGCCTATAGAACATGGAGATAAAAAGTGTTATAATAGAGGCAGAAGAAGAGATACGGGACGAAGCAGGTTCCCGCCGCCATGCGTCCTATGCGGACGCGGTTTTTCTCATTCTCTGCCTCTTCAGGCGGAGTGAATTTTTATAAAGCGGTGATAAAATATGTACGCGGTCAATGATATGGTTCTTTACGGACGGAACGGCGCATGTAAAATTGTGGATATAACCAAACGGGAGGTGGCTGGCAGCTCCATAGAATATTATGTGCTTCAGCCGGTATACAACCAGGCGTCCACCATCTTTGTGCCCACCGGGAACCAGACCCTGACCGGGAAGATGCGGCAGGTCCTGTCGGCGGATGAAATTCACGCACTCATTCGCTCCCTGCCGGATGAACAGTCCTTGTGGATCGAGGACGAGGAGGAACGGCGGGCACGGTACAGCGAAATCCTTTCGGGGGGCAACCGGCGGGATATCGTACGGATGATAAAAGCCCTGTATCTGCACCGGGAGGAGCTAAAGGAGCGGGACAAGCATCTGCATTTGGCCGATGAGCGCTTTCTGAAAGACGCCGAGCGGCTGCTGTACGACGAATTCGCCCTGGTGCTGCAAATCCAGCCGGACCAGGTTCTTCCCTTTATCCTGCAGCAGATCGAAGTGGCCGGAAAGACGGAATAAGGCATCGGTTTCTGCCGGCATATATAAATCGCGGCCCGGGCTCTATTGTCCCGGGCCGCTTACATTTGCCTCAGGCCTGCCGCTCTTCCCTGTAGGCCGCCGTAGGCAGCCCGAAGCTCACCGACAGCGCACGGTCCACCTGGTTCATGGAGCCGGGATCCAGGCTGCCCATCCGCTCCTTGAGCCGCCGCTTGTCGATGGTGCGCACCTGCTCCAGCAGCACGATGGAGTCCTTGGCCAGCCCGCAGTGGTCGGCGGTAACCTGGATATGGGTGGGCAGACGGTTTTTGTCCTTCTGGCTGGTGATAGCCGCTGCGATGACTGTGGGGCTGTACCGGTTTCCCACATCATTCTGCACAATAAGTACCGGCCGTACGCCGCCCTGCTCCGAACCAACTACCGGGCTCAGGTCCGCATAATAGATGTCTCCGCGTCGAATGGTCATAGCTTTTTCACGCTCCGCTTTCTTTATGGGGTTCCCTGGTCCTATTTTTCCCCTTCACACGCCTTTTTAATCATGCATGGGAAAGCTGAAGGCAAATTTTAACCCGTGGGACGGGCCTACTCCAATGTATGCGCGGCACCCTGTTTTGGACAGGCAATTTTTTCTGCCGGACAGTCAAAGCCCCGGCCCCGGCTATGCGCCGGATCCAGGGCTTCCTTATTGTTTACAAAACTTACAGTGCTATGCATTCTGGGCCAGCAGCCGGCAAATCATCATAACGTCGCCAATGCTGATAATCGTATCCCCGTCCAGATTGCCCACGGCCATTTCATCCGCATCGGGCTCCACGCCGGTGTTCAGCCTGGCCAGCAGCCGGCAGGTCATCATGACATCGTTTATGAGAATGGAACCGTCCCCATCCATATCTCCGGGCAGATAGGGTTCGGCCTTTTCTATCTCCGCATACAATGCGTCTGCCGCAGCATCCACATCCTCCTGAGAGGCCTCTTGGTCCGTCAGCAGGGTCTTGGCCGTCTCCAGAGCCGTTCGGACGCCCTCCAGGCTGGAAGGCAGGAACTGGCCTGCCAAAGTCTCCTCCGCCGCTTCTATGGCCGCTTCCAGTTCCGCAGTATCCACCACTTCCTCCTGAGAGCCTTCCACCGTAACGGTCACGATGCAGGCAAGGCCGTCGGGATTCCGCAGGCCGTCAGGCAGGGTCAGGCGGCCGACAATTTCATATGCACCCGGCGCCTGGCCGTTATAGGCCTCAGCTTCCCAGTATACCGGGCAGTCCACCGTTTGGCCGCCGGCCGTCTCGGCCGGGATGGAGTCCGGAAGGTTCAGGGCCGCAAAGTCCGTCCCGGGGGCCACGGTCAGCCCTGCGGGAACCTGCAGCGACACCACCTCGTTGTCCTCGTCCTGCCAGGCGGCGTACAGGTCGGCCACCTCGTCGGCCGTCATGGCGCCGTTATAAATGCTCAAATCCTCCAGCTGCCCCTTCATGCTGGGGTCATTGTACAGATGGTTGGAACCGATGCGGACGGTCTGTCCGCTCACCAGTTCTCTCGGGTTTCTTTCCATTTCGGTATTGACCCCCACCTGCCGGCCGTTCAGATACAGCCGCGCCTCTGCGCCGGACTGGGTATAGACCATATGCGCCCATTCCCCTGTGGGGATCTTGTCAGCGGGATCGCTGGATACCCGGGCGCCGGAAAGGCCGTTGTATTTGGTGCCGTAGGTCAGGCCCAGGTTTGTCCCTGATGCGGCCAGGCAGAAACAGTTGGACGTATCGTTCCCGCCGATAAGCAGGGCCGTCCAGTCGGGATTCTGCTCCAGCTTCACCCACATGGAAATGGTGATATCATCCGTCAGGCTGAACACATCGCCGGGCAGGCTGACGTAATCCCCCCGGCTGCCCCCGAGGGTCACCGAGCCGTCGGCAAAACCGTCCGAAGCGGTCACATTGCCCATCAGCGTGCCGTCAAACCGGCCGGCTGTGTCCTTTACCACGCCGCCCTCCAGGTCGTTAAAGTTGTATTGCAGGACCAATCCCTCCGGATAATCCGGATATTCCGCTTCCGACAGATTGTCCATGGATTCGCGCAGGGCCGCCGCTATCCGGGTGACCACAGCATCCCGCAGAGTATCCAGCCGGGTAAATGTATTCTTTGCAGTGGTCAGGTTTTCCTGGAAATCCGCCCAGCTCGCATCCGAATAGAGTCCCTGGCCAGCCCGGTTTATCTCCTGGGCCTCGGCATAGACGGAGGAAAGTTCGGTAATGGCGTCCGAAGGGGTTTCCTGCCGGATAAGGGCCGCGCACATAACGCCGGCCATCAGGCAGTAGCCCTGACGGTTGGGATGCACATTGTCAGGGAAAAGGTTCCCGATGCCGGCAGTGGCCGTATGGATATCGATGAGCACACAGCCAGTCTCCTCGGCGACGGCCTTCTGCATAGGCACTACCTGATCCCTGATAATGCCGGGCTGGATGCTGTTGACATAACAGGTGGCGCTGGTGGCAATAAACACCTCCGGATGGGTGGGCAGATTCCGGTAGGTCTCGATGAGCTCCATGGCGTCTTCCTCAAAATCCACCAGCTTGGGCGGGTTGCTGCCGTTGGCGTCGTTGGTGCCCAGCATAATAATGACCAGATCCGGTTCAGATTTCAGGCTGTCCTGATAGGACTGCTGCTTCACGTAGGGCTTGCTGCCCTCCTTCAGCATGGTAGAACCATTTACGCCGAAATTGCTGACCTGGTACCCATCCCCCAGCAGCTGCTGCAGCTGGGCCGGATAACTCTGGGTCTCTTGGTTGTTGTCGGTGCAATACTGGCCGTAGGTAATACTGTCGCCGATACAGGAAATGCGGATGGGCCGGGCTCCCTCTTCCGATTCGGCCGCCGCCGTCCGGTGGGACGGCAGGCCCATAAGGCCGGTCATGAGGACCAGGCCGCTGAGCAATCCCGCTATTATTTTTTTCAACATGCAGACTTCCTCCCGTTTTGCTGGATTTTTCGCCGGCTTTGGGCTCACCGGCATTTTGCATAATATATCCCTTTACTAATTATTTTTATTATATATTTTGCAGCTCAAAAATGCTATGTATAAATATATTTCTTTCTTGTAAATCTAAATCAATTATTTGCAAATAGGAATCCATGTTTTCTTTTTTGCAACATTCGGCTGCAGATATAAAAATACCCGGCCGCCAGCATAGCGACCGGGTATTTTCCCCGACTCAGGCCTTCCAAAGGCCGTGGAGATTGCAGCAGGCGTAGGCGGCCAGCGCCTTTTCACCGGGCAGAAGGGCAAATTCAGCCTTCGGCGGCTGGCCGGGACACAGCCGGCGGACGGTTACGCCCCGGTCGGTTTCCAGGGCAATCCACTGGATCCAGTGTTCGGCCTCCATGGGATGCTCCACCTGCCCCACCGATACGGTCACCCGGCCGGGCGCCGTCCCATCCAGGCGCACCGGGACATGCTTTTCCACCGCCCCGTCCACCCTTCCGGGCACAAGCTCCTTCAGTCCGGGCATGGGGCGGTCGTCGGCGGTAAGCAGCAAAGCCGTTCCGCCCGTTTCGCATACATAAAACTTCATTTTTGCGGCCTCCTTTTCGGTTTGCAAACCCGTCCGGCTCCATGAAAAGCCGGCCTCCTATTCAGCTTGCGCACCGGCGGCCGTTTTTATTCCTCGGTTTCTTCGTCCCACAAGACCACCCGGCCGGCCCGCAGGGTTTCGGGCATGCGAATCAGCCGCTGGTTGGACGACCCCCGGAAGCGCAGGGATATGTCCTTTTTCTCCTCTATAAAGGGGCCGTCTACCAGCACGTCCAGCTGGGAAAGCAGCCCGTCTGTGACCTCGCACCGCCAGGGGCTTTCGGAAAGCAGCTCGTTTTCCAGCACCGAACCGGTAAAGCACCAGATGGTCTTCTTCGGATACCGCCGGCGGACTTTCTGCAGAAAAGGCAGCAGGGCCCGCTGGTTGTCCGGCTCAAAGGGCTCGCCGCCCAGCACGGTCAGGCCGTTGATATAGGAGGGCGCCAGGGCCTCCAGCAGCTCCCGCTCGGTATCGGCGGTAAAGGGGCGGCCGTAGGTAAAACACCAGGTCTCGGCGTTGAAGCAGTTTTTGCAGCAGTGGGTGCACCCCGAGACAAACAGGGACACCCGCACCCCTATGCCGTTGGCGATGTCGGTCTTTTTGATTTCTCCGTAATACATACCTCTCCCCATCCCTTGCTTATTTTTAGTTCCCGCCGGCGCTGGCGCTGGCTCCGGCTGCGGCGCTGGCAGCGGCTACGGCCGCGCACAGGGCGGCCTGCTGCGCCGCCACCAGGGAGAGGGTCCCGCCCACGGCTGCGGACTGCATGGCGTTCTCCGCCGCCTGCTCCCTGTAACCGGCGGATACCAGCATACCGGCGTGCATCAGCCGCTGCTTCCGCCCCAGGCCCAGCAAACCGTACCCCGATTGCCCGGAGAGATAATCGTCCGCCTGGATGACCTTTTCTATAATTGCCTCCGGCTCCTCCGGCAGCAGGGCCAGCACCCCCAGGGTGGCCAATTCATATTCGGTGCCGTACTTATATCCCCGGTCTTTGAGCCCTTGATAAAGCCCCATGGTCCTTTGGCATTTCTCCTCCGCCGGGTATTCTCCCAGCGCCAGCACATGGCTCAGGGACTGGACGGCGTTGGCCGAAAAGAACGCGGGCTTCAGCAGCCGATAGCAGCCTTCGGTCTCTTCCACCGTTTCCTCCTCCGGCCGGGGGGAAAGGGCCAAAAGGGCGGCAAAGATGCTGTCCTCCCCCGACGTGAGGAAGGGGTGTTCCGCCTTCATCAAATCGTAAATCCGCCGGCAGCGGGCGGCCGTTTCGGCATACCGGCTTTTTTCCGTCTCCTCCGCCAGAAGCATGGCGGCCACCGGCAGGTACTGGGAAACGAAAAAATACCCCTTCAGCGCATCATACAGCCCCAGCGCCCGCCGCAGCCGGCCGCCGGGGTCTCCGTCCGCCGCCAGCAGGGATAGAATCGCCAGCCTGGCCGTCCCTCGGAAACCGTTAAAGGGCCCCGTCTGCTCTTTTAAAATCCGGTCGCAGTGCCGCAGCGCCGCCGGGTCGGCTGTCTGCCCCCTCCCGGTGAATACGGCCGCGCAGACCGGATACAGATAGGCGCTCTCCCACCGGAATGCCTTCCGCAGGATATCCCGGTTTTCGATAAAAAGGTCGCACAAAGCCCGCAGTTCGTCTCTCATGTTCCGTCCTCCCCCGGCCGAAAAGCCCTGCGCCCGAAAACCCGCGGCCGCCTGGCCAGAGGCCGGACGTCCGCGGGTCCATACCGTTATTTTATCCGTCTTTAACGGAATTTTTTACAGATGCAGCACCCGCTCCTTGATTTCCTGGGTGCGGCCCTGGTTCCAGAACTGGGTGCCGATGTAGCCGCAGGTCCTGCGGGCCACATTCATCTTGCTCTGGTCCCGGTTGCCGCACTTGGGGCACTCCCAGACCAGCTTGCCGTCATCGTTTACAATGGCGATTTCCCCGTCGAACCCGCACTCCTGGCAGTAGTCGCTCTTGGTGTTCAGCTCGGCGTACATGATGTTGTCATAGATAAACTTCATGACCTGCAGAACCCCTTCCAGGTTGTTCTGCATATTGGGCACCTCCACATAGCTGATGGCGCCGCCCGGGGACAGGGCCTGGAACCGGGACTCCAGCCGCAGCTTCTGGAAGGCGTCGATGGGCTCGGTCACATGGACGTGGTAGCTGTTGGTGATATAGTTCTTGTCGGTCACGCCCTCGATGACGCCGAACCGCTTTTGCAGGCACTTGGCAAATTTATAGGTGGTGCTCTCCAGCGGCGTGCCGTAGAGGCTGTAGTCGATATTCTCGGCCTTCTTCCACTTGGCCGTATACTCGTTGAGCTTCTGCATGATTTCCAGGCCGAAGGCCTCCCCTTCGGGCTCGGTGAGCTTCTTACCGGTCATGCTGTAGACGCACTCCCACAGCCCCGCATAGCCCAGGGATATGGTGGAATATCCGCCGTGGAGCAGCTTATCGATGGTCTCTCCCTTTTGCAGCCGGGCCAGAGCGCCGTACTGCCACAGGATGGGAGCCGCGTCGGACAGGGTGCCGGTCAGGCGCTCATGCCGGCACTGGAGGGCCCGGTGGCAGAGATCCATGCGCTGGTCGAAAATCTCCCAGAACCGCTCCATGTTCCCGCCGGCCGACAGGCCGATGTCCACCAGGTTGACCGTCACAACCCCCTGGTTGAAGCGGCCGTAGTATTTCGGCTTGCCGTTCTCGTCCACATAGGGGGTTAAGAAGCTGCGGCAGCCCATGCAGGTATAGCACTGGCCGTCCCCGTTCTTGTCCACCTTCAGCTGCTTCATGATTTTTTCGGAGATATAGTCGGGCACCATGCGCTTGGCCGTACATTTGGCCGCAAGCCTCGTCAGGTAATAGTAGGGGGAATCGGGGTGGACGTTGTCCTCCTCCAGCACATAGACCAGCTTGGGGAAGGCGGGGGTGATCCACACCCCATCCTCGTTTTTGACCCCTTCGTACCGCTGCTTGAGGGATTCCTCGATAATCAGGGCCAAATCCTTCTTTTCCTGCTCGTTTTTGGCCTCGTTCAGGTACATGAAAACGGTGACAAAGGGGGCCTGGCCGTTGGTGGTCATGAGGGTCACCACCTGGTACTGAATGGTCTGCACCCCCCGCTTGATTTCATCCAGCAGCCGCTTCTCCACGATTTCGGAAAGGACTTCCGGATCCGGCCGACCCTCCAGGGCGGCCGCTTCCTCCTCCACCTGCCGGCGGATCTTGTCCCGGGAGACCTGCACAAAGGGGGCTAAATGGGCCAGGCTGATGCTCTGGCCGCCGTACTGGCTGGAAGCCACCTGGGCGATGATCTGGGTGGCGATGTTGCAGGCGGTGGAAAAGCTGTGGGGCTTTTCAATCAGGGTGCCGCTGATGACCGTGCCGTTCTGGAGCATGTCTTCCAGATTGACCAGGTCGCAGTTGTGCATATGCTGGGCGTAATAGTCCATGTCGTGGAAATGGATAATGCCCTGCTCATGAGCCTCCACAATATCCGGGGGCAGCAGCAGGCGCTTGGTGATGTCCTTGCTGACCTCCCCGGCCATATAGTCCCGCTGGACGCTGTTGACCGTGGGGTTCTTGTTGGAGTTCTCCTGCTTGACCTCCTCGTTGTTGCACTCGATGAGGCTGAGGATTTGATTGTCGGTTGTGTTGGACTGGCGGACCAAGGCCCGGGTATACCGGTACTTGATATACCGCTTGGCCACCTCAAAGGCTCCCTGGGCCATGATGCCGTTCTCCACCAAATCCTGGATTTCCTCCACCGACAGGGCACGGTTGACCTTTTCGCACTCCCGCTCCACCTGTCCGGCGATAAGCTGGATCTGCTCGGGTGTGAGCTCCCTTGTCTGCTCGTCGGCATTGTTGGCCTTGGTGATGGCCGCGATAATCTTGGAAATGTCGAAAACAACCTCCGAGCCGTTTCGTTTGATGATCTTCATGGTTCAGCCCTTCTTCTTTCCCAATCATAGATGTAGGTTTCCCCGCCGGCCGTTTGCCTAAAAGACGCCGGGGGAACCGGTTGCATTTACCATAACACAGATTCCTACATATTGCTGTTGCAATTGCAACATCCAAGCAATATAATACTATATATTGGGTCATAAATCAAGAGGCAAACCATATAGAGGTGTTGCAAATGGGTACTTACGCAATATTTGACGGGATTTCCCCGGCCGAGCAGGAGCGGATGTTTACCTGCTTCCAGCCGGTAAAACAGCAGTTTTCGACGGGGGAAACCGTCATGCGCTATGCGGGCACTTTGCAGAAAATTGGCATACTCTTATCCGGCCGGGCCCACCTTTCCTGCGTGGACGCCCAGGGCCGGGAAAACCGGCTGGAACAGCTGGGGCCGGACGATGTATTCGGGGAGATGTTCACCCTGCCCATGGAGAGCCTGCATTACTTTGTGACGGCCGAAACGGCCTGCGAAGTCCTGTTCATCGACTACGCCCATGTGATCAAGCGGTGCGAGAAGGCCTGCGCCCATCACAGCCAGCTGGTGCACAATCTTTTCTGCATGACGGCCCACAAATCCCGAATGCAGACCATGCATCTCAGCGTCCTCAGCCAGCGGACGGTGCGGTTAAAGCTGCTGACCTATTTTGAACTGCTCTGCCGCTACGTCCCCGGCCGGCTGCCCATGTCCTACAGCGCCCTGGCCGACTATCTGAGCGTAGACCGCAGCGCCATGATGCGGGAAATCAAGAAGATGAAGGAGGAAGGGCTTGTACGCATTGAGGGGAAGCGGGTGGAATTGCTGTAGAAAATCCTACTCATCAAAATAGACGGTGACGATATCATCCGCTGTGCTGTTCTCGCCGAACAGGTAGACGGTCGCCCGGTCGTCCTGCCAATCCACAACCGTCTTACCGTCCCGGAAGGGATGTACATAGTCATTGTAGCTATCCCTGAAAACACCCCGGATAAAAAACGGGTTTTCCGCTTTATACAGGTATAACATACTGTTGTGAAAGCCGAACATTCCTTCTCTGCATACAATGCGATGCTGTCCGTCCGGAGATATATAGGTATAATATGCTGCAAAGCAGCTTCCGGAGCCCAACAGCAGGCTCATATAAACAGCAGCTGTCATGATAGCCAAACTTCCCATAATTTTCAGCCAGGCCTTTTTTTCCCCCGACCAAAGCAGGATAAGCGCGGCTGCTACGGTGATGATATCTAACAATAAATGGACAGGCCCGCCGTCTATACCATGGAAATAGAAAATGGTATTTGTGCATCTTTCGTAGACCGCCAGTAAAATGTTGACAGCCAGAGAACCCAGCAGCAAAAACAGACAAATCTTTTTGCTTCTATGCAAGCTATCCACCCACCTTATTATCTGTACTTGAAAATGAAATCTGCGAATGCATTTGCCGCCGCCTTCTTCTGCTGCATAGGTATCGCATTCCCCCAAGTCTATAATAACTTAAATAATAAAATTTGTAAATATTTTTTATAAATTATTACAATTTTGTGACGATTAAGCACCAGACGCTTTTATCTCTGCCCTCTTGACAAGAATTTTCGTTGCATATAGAACGCCGCCATGCTAGAATGAGGGCAGCATACGCTGCGGTAAACTGGCCTGCGGCGTTTTTCCTCCCCGGCCGGCCGGCGGCGGTACGGGGCATCCCTTTCCGCCGGAGATGAAGGAGTTTTTATGTTCCGCAAACATGTACTGCCCATCCTCCTGACCCTTATAGCCGGCTTCCTTTATTTCTATTTCTCCCTGCCGGTCCTCAACATCCGCTCCTCCTCCCTCTGGGGATTCCTTTTGTTCCTGGTTATTTTCTACCTCATCGCCCGGCTGTTCTGTTCGGTGCGGCTGAAAAAATACGTACACATCCGGCAGGGAAAATTCACCTGGGAGCGCCACGCTTCCGGGCATACCTTTGGAAAAAAGGGGAAAATTATCCTGGGCGCGGCCATCGGCGTCATCGTCGTGGCCGGGGCGGCCATCTGGATTTCCTCCTCCCAGATGTTCCGGGCCTCCGCCTACCAGCAGATGCTCACGGTGGAGGAAGGGGTCTTCCAGGAGGACATCGCCGAGCTTTCCTTCTCCCAAATCCCCGTGGTGGATAAGGACACGGCCCAGCGGCTGGGCGGCCGGAAAATCGGCGACATGGTGGACCTGGTCTCCCAGTTCAGCGTCTCCGACCTCTACACCCAGATAAACTACCAGCAGAAGCCCTTCCGGGTCTCCCCGCTGGAATATGCCAGCTTTTTCAAATGGATTGCCAACCGGGACGAGGGCATCCCCTACTATGTCACCATCGACATGGCCTCCCAGGACACCCAGATGGTCCAGCTGGAGGAGGGCATGAAGTATTCCCCCAGCGAATACTTTAACCGGGATTTGGTGCGGCATATCCGCTTTCAGTATCCCACCAAAATGATTTACAACTTAAACTTTGAAATCGACGACCAGGGGCATCCCTACTGGACCGCTTCGGTTTACGATTACACCATCGGATTTTTAGGCGGCAAGGACATCACCGGCCTTATCCTGGTGGATGCCGTAACGGGGGACACCACCTATTATAAGGTGGGCGAAGTCCCCTCCTGGCTGGACCAGGTCTTTTCGGCCGACCTGGTGGTGGAGCAGGCTGACTACTGGGGCAAGTACGGCAACGGCTATTGGAACACCGTCTTTTCCCAGAAGGGCGTGGTAACCACCACCCAGGGGTACAACTACATCGCCCTAAACGACGACGTCTGGCTGTTCACCGGCATCACCTCGGTGGTGTCGGACAAATCCAACATCGGCTTTATTCTCATCAACCTGCGCACCAAAGAATGCAAGCGGTACGCGGTAAACGGCGCCGAGGAGTTCTCGGCCATGTCCTCGGCTGAGGGCAAGGTACAGGAGAAGGGCTACACCGCCACCTTCCCCATCCTCATGAACATCGCCGACCAGCCCACCTATTTTATCAGCCTGAAGGACAACGCCGGCCTGGTGAAGGCCTATTCCTTCGTCTCGGTGGCCGACTACCAGATTGTAGGCGTAGGAGATACCCTGGAGGAGGCCCAGGACGAGTATATCCGGCTGCTGGGGTCCGAATCGACTGCGGCCGAAACCGAAGCGAAGGAAGCGGTGGGTACCATCGAACAAATCGCCTCGGCAGTCAAGGAGGGAAATTCCTACTATTATATCCGGCTGCAAAACGACGATACAGTTTACATCGCCTCCATCCAAATCAGCGACCTGCTGCCCATCCTCCAGCCCGGCGAAGGGGTTCTTCTGGAATACACCCAGCGGGACGACGGATTCCGGGATGTGACATCCCTGACCCGTGTGGAGGAAACGATTACAGACATAACCTCTTCCGTCCAGGATGGGGCCGGCGCAGCGCAATAAGCGCCAGCCGCAGCGGTCATCAGCAGAACTGTGTATAAACAGCCCGAGCGCCGTACAGGAGTTTCCCTGTACGGTGCTCGGGCTTTTTTCCGGCGGCATATTTTGGCCGCATGGCTATTTCTTTTTTATCTCTTCCAGCCCCCGCTGGGTAATGCCGTTGCGTTCCCCAAAGTCGGAAAGCACCGGAAGCAGCTCCCGGCTGAACATCTTCTTTTGCAGCAGGATGGACCGCCCGTCTTTTGTATTCACATAGCAGTTGCCCGGCCGGGCATTGAAATAAGTCCATTCAATGTAGGAAATATCGGCAGCCTGCACCCGGGTGGTATGGATGAATTTCACCGTAAGGCTGTCCCCCTCCACCGCCATGTACACCGTCAGCATATACCAAGCGAAGACCGATGAGGCCAGCAGGAAACCGCCGCCTACCCCCAGCAGGATGCGCGACCAGGTGGCAAGCCCGCTGTCAAAACAGGCGTATCCTACGCCGCAGGCCCCCACCACCGTCAGCGCCAGGGCCATAAATATCAAATAGGGCCGGTTGGCCGTTACCAGCCGCCGCTGTTCCTTTTCCTTTTGTTCGGTGGCCTGTCCCATGCCGAATCCCGCCTTTCTTCTTTTTGTATTTCACGCCGCCGGCAGGCAAAAGCCCGGCCGCCCCCAGAACACAGACGGCTTGGGGGCTGCCGGGCCAGCCGCAGCAGGCAGATTATACCGTTAAATCGTCGGCGGCGTGGCCGATGTCCTTGCGGTAATGGGCGCCGGTGAAGGAGATGTGTCCCACCGCGTCATAGGCCTTCTGCAGGGCAGCCTCCAGGGTTTCCCCCGTGGCCGTCACGCCCAGCACCCGGCCGCCGGCGGTGACAAACTTCCCGTCCTTTACAGCCGTGCCGGCGTGGTAAACAGTGGCGCCCTCCACCTGTCCCATATCGTCCAGGCCGTGGATTTCTATCCCCTTTTCATAGCTGCCGGGATAGCCCCCCGACGCCATGACCACGCAGGCCGCCGCACCCGGCTTCCACCGGATTTCTATCTCGTCCAGCCGGCCGTCGATGACCGCCTCGGCGATGTCCACAAGGTCGCTCTCCAGCCGGGGCAGGACCACCTGGGCTTCGGGGTCGCCGAAGCGGGCGTTGTATTCGATGACCTTGGGGCCGTCGGCAGTGAGCATCAGCCCGAAATAGAGGCAGCCCTTAAAGGGACGGCCCTCGGCCTGCATGGCCGCCACGGTGGGCAGGAAGATTTCCTTCATGCAGCGGTCGGCCATCTCGTCGGTATAGAAGGGGTTGGGGCTGATGGTGCCCATGCCGCCGGTATTGGGGCCCCGGTTGCCGTCGAAAACCCGCTTGTGGTCCATGGAGGACACCATGGGCTTGATGGTCTTCCCATCCGTAAAGGCCAGCACCGACACCTCCGGCCCGGTGATGAACTGCTCCACCACCACCCGGTTGCCCGACGCGCCGAACTTCTTATCCAGCATGATGGATTGGATGGCGTCCTCAGCGGCGGCATAATCCTCGCAGATGATGACGCCCTTGCCCAGGGCCAGGCCGTCGGCCTTGACCACGGCGGGATAACTGCCCTGCTCACGGATATATTCCACGGCGGCCGCCGGGTCGTCAAAGACCTCGTAGGCGGCGGTGGGGATGCCGTATTTCTTCATCAGGTTCTTGGAAAAGACCTTGCTGGCCTCGATTTGGGCGGCGGCCGCCGTGGGGCCAAAGGCCCGGATACCGGCTTTCTCCAGTTTATCCACCAGTCCGGCGGCCAGAGGATCGTCCGGTGCTACGAAGACCAGGTCAATATGCTCGTCTTTGGCCAGGGCTGCAATCCCATCCAGATCCATGGGGTTGACCGGGCGGCAAATCGCATCCTTGGAGATGCCGCCGTTGCCCGGCGCACAGAAAATCTCTTCCACACGGGGGCTCTTTTTCAGGGCTTTGATCAGCGCGTGTTCCCGGCCGCCGCCGCCCACCATCAATATACGCATGGCTATCGTCCTTTCAATCTGCGCCGCCCTCCATGATAAGTCATAAGACAGGCAACAGCTGTGAAAATGATTACTTGAAAACCGCCGCGCCCATGCAGCTACACTGCGAATTGGGGCCGCGCACTGCGCATCACATTCCCATCCGACCCGCCTGGGTATAGTTACCGGGCCGCTCGGGTCGCCGCACCCATGCAGCTACACTGCGGATTGGGGCCGCGCACTGCGCTGTGCTTTCACATCCGGCCCGCCCGGGTATAGTTACCGGGCCGCTCGGGTCGCCGCGCCCATGCAGCTACACTGCGAATTGGGGCCGCGCACTGCGCATCGCTTTCTCACCCGACCCACCCGGGTACAGCTACCGGGCTTCCCAGGCCCCCGCGCCCATGCAGCTACACTGCGAATTGGGGCCGCGCACTGCGCGGTTAGTGCTTGAAGTGGCGCATGCCGGTGAACACCATGGCGATGCCGGCCTTGTCGCAGGCGTCGATGGACTCCTGGTCGCGGATGGAGCCGCCGGGCTGGATGATGGCGGTAATGCCCGCCTTCTCGGCCGCTTCCACGCAGTCGGAGAAGGGGAAGAAGGCGTCCGAACCCATCACCGAACCCTTGACCTTATCCCCGCCGTACTTAATGGCCAGCTCCAGGGCGGTGATGCGGTTGGTCTGACCGGGGCCGATGCCCACGGTCATAAAGTCCTTGGCCAGGGCAATGCCGTTGGACTTTACATGCTTGACAATTTTCCAGACAAAGAGCAGCTGCTCCATTTCCTCGGCGGTGGGCTGCCGCTTGGTGACGCACTTCAGCTCCCCTTCCTCGGGCAGCAGGACGGTATCCAGCTCCTGCACCAGCAGGCCGCCGGCCACCTTCTTCATGTCCAGCATCCCCTTCTTGTTGGGATTGGCAAGGCCGGGCAGCTTCAGCAGGCGGATGTTCTTCTTCTTCTCCAGAATCTCCAGGGCATCGGCATCATAGTCCGGCGCGATGATGATCTCCAGGAATATCTTGGCCATCTCCTCGGCCGTGGCCTTGTCCACCGTCCTGTTCAGGGCCACGATGCCGCCGAAGATGGACACCGGGTCGGATTCATAAGCCCGCATATAGGCGTCGTGAATATTGTCGGCCAGACCTACGCCGCAGGGGTTGGCGTGCTTGACGCCCACGGCGCAGGGCTTTTCAAAACCAAACTCCTTGAGCACATCCAGGGCGCCGTTGGCGTCGTTGATGTTGTTGTAGGAGAGCTCCTTGCCGTGGAGCTGCTCGGCGGCGGTCAGGGTGTTGTCAAAATGACCGATTTCCTTATAGAAGGCCGCCTTCTGGTGGGGATTCTCGCCGTAGCGCATCTCCTGCACCTTCTCATAGGTGCGGGTGAAGGTGTCGCCGAAGGGGCTGTCCCCCCGCTGCTCCCGCAGGTAATTGGAGATGAGGGTATCGTACTGGGCGGTGTGGTCGAACACCTTGCCCGCCAGCCGGAACTTGGTATCCCGGGACACCTCGCCCTGCTCCTTATACTCGGCGATGACCTTCTCATAGTCGGCCGGGTCCACAATAACCGCCACGTCCTGCCAGTTCTTGGCGGCGGCGCGGATCATGGTGGGGCCGCCGATGTCGATATTCTCGATGGCCTCCTCCAGGGACACGGGGGGCTGCTTGAGGATGGTCGCCTTGAAGGGGTACAGGTTGATGGCCACCACGTCGATGGGGGTGACCCCCAGCTCCTCCAGCTGCTTCATATGCTCCGGGTTGGAGCGCATGGCCAGGATGCCCGCGTGAATCATGGGATGCAGGGTCTTAACCCGGCCGTCCAGGCACTCGGGGAACCCGGTTACGTCCGATACGCCGGTCACCGGTACGCCGGCGGCCTCCAGGGCCTTGGCCGTGCCGCCGGTGGACAGCACCTCAAAACCCAGAGCCACCAGTTCCTTGGCAAACTCCACCGCGCCGGTCTTGTCCGATACGCTGATTAACGCGCGCTTTTTCATAAATCCGCCATCTCCTTCTATTTTTTGAAAATAATTAACGATTTTACGCCTCCGGCAGAATCCGCACCTGGCGTCCCTCCACCTGCAGCCGGCCGGCGCAGAAGAGGGCCACCGCCTCGGGCAGCAGCTTCCACTCGGCCTCCTCCATCACCCGCTTTTGCAGGGTCTCGGGGGTGTCGTCCGGCAGGATTTCCACGGCCTTTTGCAGGATAATGGCTCCGCCGTCCACCACCTCGTTGACCAGGTGCACCGTGGCGCCGGTGACCTTGACCCCGTAGGCCAGGGCCGCCTCATGGACATGCAGGCCGTAGTACCCCTTCCCGCAGAAGGAGGGAATCAGGGCCGGGTGCACGTTGATAATGCGGTTGGAATAGGCTTTTGTCACCTTCTCCCCCAGAATGGAGAGGAAGCCGGCCAACACCACCAAATCAATCCGGTACCGCTCCAGCAGTTCCAGCAGGGCGGCGTCCACGTCGGCCCCCGACTTGCGGGAGGGCAGCACCTCCCCCGGCACCCCCGCCCCGGCGGCCCGCTCCAAGGCGTAGACACCCAGCCGGCTGGAGGCCACCAGGACGATTTTCCCGCCCCCCAGGCGGCCCTCCTTTTCCGCGTCCAGCAGGGCCTGGAGGTTGGTGCCGCCGCCGGATACCAATACGGCTATATTCATGGTAACATCCTTTCGACTCAGCATACCTGCAAACAGGCTTAGACCAGTTCCACGCCCCTCTCGCCCTCGGCGATTTCGCCCACGATGTAGGCGTTCTCCCCCATTTCCTTCAGGGTGCGCACGGCCAAATCCGCCGCGTCGGCCGGCACGGCCGCCATGAGGCCCACGCCCATATTAAAGGTATTGAACATATCCCGCTCGGGCACGCTCCCCGTCCGCTGGATAATGCGGAAGATGGGCAGCACCTGCACCGACTCCTTGCGGATGACCGCCTTTTTACCCTCGGGCAGCATCCGGGGAATGTTCTCGTAAAAGCCGCCGCCGGTGATGTGGGACACGCCCCGCACCTCCACCGTATCCATCAGCTTTAAGAGGGGCTTTACATAAATCTTGGTAGGCGTCAGCAGCTCTTCCCCCAGAGTCTTGCCCAGCTCGGCGATTTCCAGGGACATATTCTCCTCCCGGACGTTAAATATCTTGCGCACCAGGGAGAAGCCGTTGGAATGCACCCCCGAGGAGGCGATGGCCACAATGGCGTCCCCCGCCTGGATGCCGGCGCCGTCAATCAGCCTCGACTTATCGGCCAGGCCTACGCAGAAGCCGGCCAGGTCGTACTCATCCGGCGGATAGAAGCCGGGCATTTCGGCCGTCTCGCCCCCGATAAGGGCGCAGCCGGCCTGGACGCAGCCCTCGGCCACGCCGGCCACGATGTCCGCCACCCGCTGGGGGACATTCTTGCCCACGGCCACGTAGTCCAGGAAAAACAGGGGCTTGGCCCCGGCGCAGGCCACGTCGTTGGCGCACATGGCCACGCAGTCGATGCCTACGGTATCATGCTTGTCCATTAAGAAGGCGATTTTCAGCTTGGTGCCCACCCCGTCGGTGCCCGACACCAGCACCGGCTCCTTCATGCCGGTAAAATCCGGCTGGAAGAGGCCGCCAAAGCCCCCAATGCCCGACAGCACCCCCGCCGTCTTGGTGCGGGCCACATGCTGCTTCATCAGTTCCACCGCCTGGTAACCGGCGGTTACGTCCACCCCGGCGGCCTTATAGCTTTCCGAAAAACTCTTTTCCATTTTCTTCTCCTTTTCCCCTTCCGGACCGGGCGGTCAGGCCAATTCGGCCTGCAGCTGCCGGTCGGCCTCCAGCACCTCTTCGGTCATCCGTTTTTTCATGTCCTCCAGCCTGGCCGCCACCGCTTCATCGGTGATGCCCAGCATCTGGGCCGCAAGATAGGCGGCATTGGCCGCGCCGTCGATGGCCACGGTGGCCACCGGCACGCCCTTGGGCATCTGTACGGTGGCCAGCAGGGCGTCCAGCCCGTCCAGGGTGGAGGACTTCACCGGGATGCCGATAACCGGCAGGGTGGTATGGGCCGCCAGCACGCCGGCCAGGTGGGCCGCCTTGCCCGCCGCCGCGATGATGGCCCCGAAGCCCTGGTTCCGGGCGTTGCGGGCGAAGGCGCAGGCCGCCTCGGGCGTGCGATGGGCCGACATCACATGTACCTCGCAGGGGATTTCCAGGCTCTTCAGCGCCTCGATGGCCCCGGATACAACCGGCAAATCGCTTTTGCTTCCCATGATGATGGCTACTTTTTTGGACATACTTTGTTTCTCCTTCCCTATGTTCCCGGCTCCGCCGGCGCTTCTGCACAAAAAAGCCGCGGCGCGCAAAAAATGCGCCCGCAGCTTATGCCCGGCGGCGATGGACGGCGGCGCGGCTGTCATAACCTGTTGTTCGCCGTGTTTTTGCAGCCATATGCGCACCTGCCCTTCATCCACCAAAATATAAGGATATTGTACGGCAATCCGGCGGAAAAAGCAAGATATATTGGGGGATTTCTGCGTTTTTACCGCAAATGTGGGGGTGTGCGTATAATTGTATTGCTTCATTTGGAAATTTGGCCGGCGGATGGTTCCCGCCCGACGTACTGCTTTCCTTTACCTGTAACGCCGGCGCTTTGCTGCTGCTACTCCCATTCTTCCTCGTCCAGCTCCGGCAGACTTACCGGCACGAAAACCCGGTACTTCTTTCCCCGTTCTCTGCATTCCTTCAACACATGATAGCTTCCCCGGGACTTCCCATCCCAAAATATCAACACCTGGTCGCTGTATTCGATAATCTCCAGATTCCTTTCCAGCGGCGCCCGCCTTCCGTATTTCTCGTAGTCCGGCAAAAACTCCTTTAAGGGGATCCCCGTTTCCCTTGCATACGCCGCGGCGCAGCTGTCTATCTCCTTTGCCCCTCCTGACACGATTTCCGTCGTTTCCGCCGGCAAATACAGTTCCAGATTCTTCACCTTTAGTCCCCGTGAGCCTACTACCGCTACTTTCATAGAAAATTTCACCTCTCGTGACATTCAGTGAATGTCAATTATGGCTTTATTTTATCATACAATAGCCATGATGACAACCACTAAATGTCACCGAAAAGAGGAATGCGGATGTATAAGAACAGAAGCCGGGATGGAAAGCTGAATATCTGCGGCCAAAAGGTCAAAAGCATGCGTAAGGCCCTCGGGGCGGACGTTTCACAAAAAGTATTTGCCGACATGCTGGTTTTGGCTGGGCTGGATTTGGATAAAAACGCAATCCAGCGCATAGAGAGCGGCAAAAGGTTCGTGACGGACATTGAATTGAAAACCATCGCACAGGTGCTGCACACCACTACGGATGAACTGTTAAAGGATTGAAGGACGGGGACACATCGCGCCTCCGTTTTTTGCTTTCCCTGGGGATTCCGCTGTTTTCCCAAGCCACCCGGCAGGGACGATAAAAGCTGCCGGGCTTGTCAAATCGGCTGATGTATACTTAAATAATAGCAAACACCGAATGGAGGGACAGGGATGAAAGCGCGCATACGGGTACAAATTCCAGAAAGGGTATTGACCTTTGCCATCGAGGAAGAGGTGCGGCCCAAACTGACGGCCGTTTTAGAAGAACTGGGGCTGGGGGAACGGCTGGTGACAACCGATGAATTGGGCTGCAAAGTAGGGTATCTGGCCGGCTTCTACGGCTACGACGGGGAGGCCCAGCCCTATACCCCGCCGGCGGAGGCCCGGGGCGTTTTATGCATGTCCGGCATGTCCGACAGCCGGATGGATGCCCTGTTAACCGCATTGGAGCGGCAGGGCGTCGACCTGCCCCTGAAGGCCATCGTTACCGCTGTCAACCAGAACTGGCCCTTCGGCCAGCTCATAGAAGAGCTTATCCAAGAGCGGGCCGCCTTGACCGGCGGAAAGGCCTAGGCTCCCCGCCCGCCCCCTCCGCCGGCCGGAGGGGGATTTTTCTTTTTCGCCGGCTTCTGTCGATTTACAAAACCCGCGCCGGATGGTATAATGACAATACGATGCGTTTTCCTGCCGCCTGGGGGCGGCGGGACGCTGCTTGCAAAAATACCCGCCGGGGCCGGCGGGATTTTTAAACGGAGGCTTTCCATGGATTACCAAATCAACCCCGCCGCGCTGGGGGCGGTTTTTATGGTGCCCTGCCAGGTGGTGGATCAGCATATTAAGCTGGCCGGTGCGGTACAGTTAAAGGTGCTGCTCTGGGTCATGCGGCACGTGGGCCAGCCCATTTCGGTGGACGCCATCGCCGCCGCCCTCTCCCTGCCCGCCATGGACGTCACCGACGCCCTGACCTACTGGGTGGAGGCCGGCCTGATTCAGTCCCTGCGCCCGGCGGGAGCGCCCGAGGCTGCCGGGGCCGGCGACGCCCAGGCTCCGAACAATGGGACAGGCGGGGCCGCTTCCTCGGCGGGACAGGCGGCCCGACGTCCGGCACGGCCGGCCACGGCCCAGACGGTGAAACCCGGGCGGGAGGACGTGGCCAAGCGGGGGCTGGAATCCCCGGAAATCGCCTTCCTGCTCAAGGAGGCCCAGATGAAGTTCGGCCGGGGCCTGCGGCAGAGCGAGGCCTCCACCTTAGTCTGGCTCCACGACGACGAGGGAATGGGCGTGGCCCTTATCCTCATGCTCATCGAGTTCGCCATTTCGGAGGAGCGCTGCAACATCGGCTTTATTGAGCGCACGGCCTTAAACTGGATTTCCCAAGGCATCACCACCATCGAACAGGCCGAGGGGCACATCCGGGAGATACACGACCAGCGCACGGCCTGGCGCAAGGTAGAGAAGGCCATGGGCATCGACCGGCGGCTCCCCTCGGCCAAGGAACTGAAAAACGCCTACACCTGGGTGGAGGAATGGGGCTTTTCCTCCGAGATGCTCCGGGCGGCCTACGAGGAGTGCGTGGACAACACAGCCAAGGTCTCCATGGCCTACATCGGCCGGGTGCTTCAAAACTGGCACAAGCAGGGAATAAAAACCCCCGAGGAGGCGGCCGCCGCCAAAACCGAAAAGGCGGGCAGCGGCAAAGCCAAAGGGAAAAAGGACGGCAAAGCCTCCTACGCGGGCTACGATATGGATTTGGTTCAGCAGATGCTGGACATGCAGAACGAGGGATAGGCTATGGGATACAGCAAGGAGATATACCGGAGGGCCCTGGAGGAAAAGGCCGCCCAGCGCCGGGCGGCCGAACGCCGGGCGGAAGAAAACCGGCAGGCGGCCTATGCCGCCCTGCCCCGGCTGGAGGAAATCGACCGGCAGCTGGCCGAAAAGGGGGCGCGGCTGGCCCTGACGGCCCTTTCTGGGGGCGACCTTGCCGATTTGGAGGCCGCATGCGGCCGGCTGACGGCGGAAAAAGAAGCCCTGCTGGCCGGGAAGGGATTCAGCCCGGCGGATTTTCAGCCGGCCTACGCCTGCGGCGACTGCAAGGACACGGGCAAACGGGAGGGCAGGCTCTGCGGCTGCGTCCACCGCATCGC
This sequence comes from Candidatus Howiella intestinavium, assembly GCA_904420585.1. Taxonomy (GTDB): domain Bacteria; phylum Bacillota; class Clostridia; order Oscillospirales; family Acutalibacteraceae; genus Howiella; species Howiella intestinavium. Next base: position 105,739 of record CAJFVX010000003.1, read on the forward strand.
CCGGCGGCTGGCCTATGAACAGCTGTCGGCCGCCCTGCCCCTGGAGGAAAGCCGGTTTGACAATTTCGATTTATCCTACTACCCCGACGCCGGCCGGCCGGCCCCCCGGAAGCGGATGGCGGAAATCTTTGCCTTCTGCAGGCAGTACGCCGAAGGGTTTACCCCCCGGGCGGAGAGCCTTCTGTTCTTTGGCAACACGGGGCTGGGCAAAACCCATCTCTCCCTGGCCATCGGGCGGGCGGTACTGGAAAAGGGATACGGCGTCCTCTACGGCTCGGCCCAGGACCTGCTGGGCATGATAGAGCGGGAGCATTTCGGGCGCAGCGAGGGCGATACCCTGGAGGACGCTCTCGGCTGCGACCTGCTGATTCTGGACGACCTGGGCACGGAATTTTCCACCCCCTTCAACCTGTCGGTGGTCAACAACCTGGTGGGCACCCGCCTGCTGACCCACCGTCCCACCATCATCAGCACCAATCTGGACATCCCCGCCCTGGAGGAGCGATACACCCCCCGGGTGGCCTCCCGCATCATCGGCAGCTATGTGATGAAGGGCTTTTTAGGCCCCGACGTCCGCCAGCAGAAGCGGATGCAGGAAATGCGGAAGGATAAATAAAAAGAACGCCGCACGGTTTATGCAGTTAAAGCTCCCCAGACGCAAAAAGGAGAAGGCGAAACGCCTTCTCCTTTTTATACAGCCGGAAAACCGGCTTATTCGTACTGCACCACGTCCAGCCACTTCATCAGCAGCTCGGTTTCCTCCGGCCGGTGCTCGGTCAGGCGGGCGGCGGCCACCAGGGGCAGCCACTCCTGCACATACCGCTTGGAGGTGTGAGTCTTCTCGCAGAACAGATCCATGTACTTCTCGGCCCACTCGGGGGACTTCAGAGAGAGCAGCAGGTAGGTCCGGGCCACGTCGGCCGAGGCGTTGCCCTGGCGGGCGGCCACCCAGTCCACGATATAGGTACCCTTATCATTGATAATCACGTTAGAGGGGCAGAAGTTGCCGTGGCACAGCTTGGTATGCTTGGGCATGCTCTCCAGACGGGTCAGCAGCTCATAGCGGGTTACATCGTTGATATTGTCCAGGCTGTTGATCTGGCGGGCCATCTTATCCTTCAGCTTGCTGAGCTTGGGGGTGTGCTTCTCATGGATTTTCAGCTGGATGTCCACCAAATCGTTCAGGTACTTGTCGATGTTGCCGGGATCCTTATCCATCATTTCTTCCATGGTGTGGCCGGGGATCAGATCCATGGTGATAGCCCAGCGGCCGTCGATAACCGATACCTCCCGGATAACCGGGACGGGCAGGCCGGTGGCTTCCACACGGGCGTGGGTCAGGGCCTCGTACAACGCCTGGGTCTTGCGGCATTCGGGTTTAAACAGCTTGACGGCGCAGTCGCCATACTTATAAATGTCCACCATGGCGCTGGAGGCGATTTTCTCCTTTAAATCCTTCATCTGCATTTTGGATTTCCCCTTTCATGTAGGACGAAAGCTTCCGCCCTGTTATCAAAATTTGGCGGAAGAGGTATCCTCCCGACCAACAAATTTTGCTGTCTATATTATACAGCATATTTATGAAATGTAAATAGCTATTTCGATATTTTATCCTGTTTTTTTGTACTATTGACCGGCTTTTAACCTATAGCATTCTACTGCATAAACGTTTCCCCCTTCTCATACATATAGAACACAGAGCCTGTCCCACCGGCGCAACGAAAACCTGACGATTTGTTTACAGGACGTTCATATATTCACACCAAAGGGGTCAAACAGCCGGGTTACAATAAGACCATCAAAGAAAGCGGGGACAAAAAGGAGCCCCACCGGACAAGGAAAGGATGACACGATTATGTATGACGATAAAAACAACATGCAGGGTTTGCAGGGTTTTGATTCGGCCGTCCCCACCGACGGCCGCGCCGAACAGGAGGCCAAGGAAGCCGACACCCCCGCTGCGGATAACAGCCGGGAGCAAGGGTACACCGTGACCCCTGCCGGCGGGTACTACAGCGGCCGGCCGGATACCGCCGAAACGGCGGCTGCCGAATCGGCTGCCGACGCCGCCGAAAAGGAAGAGGCGCCTGCTCCGGAAGAGCCGAAAGCCTCTTCCGAGTACCACTACAGCTCGGCCGCCGGCAACATCCCCTTTGCCGGCAGCGAAGACGGCGGCACCGGCAGCACGGCTTCCTCCGGCACGGCGGGACAGCAGGACGCCGGCAGCGGCTCTTCCTGGCAGTCCCAGAACGGCGGAAGCTGGCAGCAGGGGCAGCCGGACCAGCAGGCGGGAGGCGGCAGCAGCTATACGCCGCCCTACGGCGGATTTGTCCCCAACGGCAGCTACGGTTATCAGAACCCCTATTCCTATAACCAGCCCGTCCGGCCGGCTAAGCCTCCCAAGGCCCCCAAGGCGCCCAAGCCGAAAAAGGAAAAAAAGGCTTCCGCCTTCCCGGTTAAAGCCTTTGTGGCCTGCATCCTGGCTGCGGCGGTTGTGGGAGCGGGCGCCGGCGCCGGCGGCTTTGCGCTGAGCAATTACCTCGTCGCCGACAATTCGGATACGGCCAGCACCTCTTCCCAGACCAGCACCACCGGCCAGACCATCAGCATCGAGGGGCAGGTGGAGAACCTGGTTCAGGCCGTAGCCGAAAAGGTAAGCCCCAGCGTAGTGGGCATCCGTACCACTGCCGCCGCCTACAGCATCTTCGGCGGCCAGACCGAGTCCACCGGTGAAGGCTCGGGCGTCATCTACTCCGAAGACGGCTACATCATCACCAACTACCACGTGATCCAGGCGGCCGCCGAGCAGTCGGGTTCCCAGCTGGCCCGGGTGGACGTCTACCTGCCCAGTGACACCGAGACAGCTATCCCCGCCACCATTGTGGGCTACAATATCTCCTTGGATTTGGCCGTGCTGAAAATCGACCAGACCGGGCTGCCCGCCGCCGAAATCGGCAATTCGGATGATCTGAACGTAGGCCAGTACGTGGTGGCCATCGGCAACCCCGGCGGACTGGAATTCATGGGCTCGGTCACCTACGGCGTCATCAGCGGCCTCAACCGTAAAATCACCACCGAAACCAGCGAACAGCTCAACCTCATCCAGACCGACGCGGCCATCAACCCCGGCAACTCGGGCGGCGCCCTGGTCAATTCCGACGGGCAGGTCATCGGCATCAACTCGGTCAAGCTGGTCTCCTCCGGCTACGAGAGCATGGGCTTTGCCATTCCCATCAACACAGTGGTGGAAACCTGCAACGACATCATCTCCCGTGAGAACGAGCCCACACCCTATCTGGGCCTGGAAATCAGCACCACCTACGACGCCCAGACCCTGCAGATGCTGGGCTATCCTACCGGCGCGGTGGTCAACAGCGTAACGTCCGGCAGCCCGGCCGCTGACGCAGGTATCCAGCGGGGCGACATCATCACCGAATTCGCCGGCACCACCATCTCCAGCTACACCACCCTGAGCACGGCCCTCTCCCAGTGCAGCCCGGGACAGCAGGTGGATGTGACGGTCTACAGAGGCGGCCGGTATTACTCGGCTACCGTAACCCTGGGCACCAACAGCGGCCAGGTCACATTGCAGTAAATCAGCTTTCATCTCTTCTTTTTCCTCCTTTGGGCGGCGGGGCGCCATACCCGCCGCCCCCTTTTTATGGAGTTTTAACGAAAAGAAACCACCAGCTATACCGGTGAGAATAAAAAATCTTAAGATACAACAAAAACGGGCAAGTGTGGCCACACTTACCCTGCTTGCCAAAATGTGCGGTCTCCGGAAGTATCAGCGTTTGAGAACATCAGAGTTGTGATATTTCGCTCTTGTATTATCTTATTCGATGTGATAAAATAAAGTCAAAATTCAGAATTTGTTTTTATTTCAAAGAGGTGATGGAGTGCCAAAGGTTGCTTATTCCGAGGAGGACAGAGAACGTATTAGAAAGCAGCTTGTTACAGTTGGGCTTGAACTGATGGCAAAACAAGGCATACAGCATACAACTGTGGAGCAAGTATATAAAAAAGTTGGTATTTCACGAACTTTCTTCTATTCCTTTTTCGCAACGAAAGAAGATTTGATTGTTGAAACGCTTTACTTGCAACAGCCCAAAATCATTAAGTAT
>CAJFVX010000004.1 GCA_904420585.1 Candidatus Howiella intestinavium
GGAGGCGGATTTTCCGGTTGGTTCGGCTAAACCGGCGGCGGGCGGGACATGCTAAGGGTAGCATTGCCAAAGGAAAGGGGCGCGGAGAATGAAAAACAGGCGGGAATCGAAAAAGCCGCAGAACGCAGCCGGCCGGAGATGGTGGAAGTTCTGGCCGGGCCGGGATGGGGCGGAGGAGGAAGGCGGCCGGGAGGAACGGGCCTTTCGGCGACGGCTGCAAAGGCGGACGGCGGGCTGCTTTTTCCTGATAGCCGCCCTGCTTTTTGTCTCCTCCATGCGCCTTTTGGCCTTAAGCGGCGGGGAAAACGCCGAGGCCGCCCGGGAACAGAACAGCATCCGGGTGGAGATAACCCGCCCCCGGGGCACCATCTTTGATGCAAATCTGGAACCCCTTACCAACCGCACCACCCACTACAGGGCAGCGGTGGCCCCTACGCCCCAGGCCATTATCGCCCTGCGAGAGGCCCTGCCGGAAGACCAGCTGGAGGCGGCCCTGGACCGGCTGGAGCAGCAGAAGCCGGCGGTGGTGGATTTGGAGGAGCCGGTATACGCCCAGGGCATCACCCTGTTCAGCGTATTCGACCGGTATGGCGAGGGCGCCCAGGCCGTCCACCTGCTGGGGTATCTGGACGGCAGCGGGCACGGGGCATCGGGGATTGAGAAGGCCTACGACCAGCTGCTGTATACCGAAACGCCCCTGTCGGCCGTGTACACCATAGACGCCGGCGGCAACGTCCTGCCGGGGGTGGAGCCGGAAATCGAGGGCACGGCCGGCTCCCTTGGCGACGGGCTGGCCCTGACCATCGACAGCCGCATCCAGGCGGTGACGGAGAAGGCCATGTCGAATCTTACCGCCGGGGCGGCCGTGGTCATGGAGGTGGGCACGGGCAAGGTGCGGGCCATGTGCAGCCTGCCGGGCTTCTCCCCCGACAACCTGGCCGACAGCCTGGAGGCCGACAACGCCCCCTTTATCAACCGGGCCTTAAGCGCATATAATGTAGGCTCGGTCTTCAAGCCCTGCATAGCGGCGGCCGCCCTGGAAAGCGGGATTTCGGCCGGCCTGGGCTACACCTGTACAGGGAGCATGGTCATCGGGGAGCGGGCCTTTCACTGCATGTCGGCCCACGGCCCCATGACCCTTCTTTCGGCCCTGGAAAAGTCCTGCAACACCTATTTTTACAACCTGGCCCTGCAGACGGGGGCGGAGGCGGTGTACAATATGGCCAAGTCCCTGGGATTCGGGCAGTCCCATACCCTGGCTGATGGCATTGCCGCCGATGCAGGCAGCCTGCCGGGTCTGGCGGTGCTGGCCGAGCAGCCGGCAGCCCTGGCCAACTTTGCCATCGGCCAGGGGGATTTGCTCCTCTCCCCCCTGGCCCTCTGTTCGCTGTATGAGGCGGTGGCGAGGGACGGCGCCTATTACGCGCCCACGGTGGTGGAGGGCCGGGTGACGGCGGGAAAGCTGGAACCGGCCGAAGTGCCGGCCCCCACCCGGGTCATGAGCAGGCAGACGGCAGCTACCATCCGGGAGGGGCTTGTCCGGGTGGTGCAGTCGGGCACGGGGGCGGCCGGCGCCCCGGCTGCAGGCGGGGCCGGAGGCAAGACGGCCACGGCCGAAACGGGGTGGATAAAGGACGGCCGTCCGGTGGTACAGGCCTGGTTTGCAGGGTTTTACCCGGCCGAGGATCCCCAGTATGTCATTGTGGTGCTGGGGGAGGACGGGGTGTCGGGAGGCGCCACCTGCGCCCCCGTGTTTAAAGGGATCTGCGACGGGCTGGCCGGGCTGTAAGGGCTGTCCGGCCCCTGAAACAGGGGGATTTTACAGGGGATTTTAAAATTGTAAAGCGTTTTACACGGATTTAACAAAGAAAAGATGTTGCATTTTACCTTGCTTTTTTATACTGGGCTTGCAAAACAAAAAAGGAGTGTTCAAGTTATGAAAAAGATTTTATCCCTGCTTGTGGCCGGCGTTATGCTGATGGGCCTGGCAGCCTGCGGCAATTCCGGCGACACCTCTTCCACCGGTTCTGCCGGCAGCGGCTCGGGCGCTTCCCAGACTGCGGAACTCAGCGGCACGGTCAACACCGACGGTTCCACCTCCATGGAGAGCGTCATGGGCGCCCTTATCGAACAGTTTGAGAGCGATCACAGCGGCGTAACCGTCAACTACAGCGGCACCGGTTCGGGCGCCGGCGTTACCGCCGCCCAGCAGGGCACGGCCGACATCGGCCTGGCCAGCCGCGACCTGAAGGAAGAGGAGACCGGCGTAAAGTCCATCACTGTTGCCAAGGACGGCATCGCCATCATCGTCAACCCCAACAACCCCGTCGCCAACCTGAGCGTGGAGCAGATTGCCCAGCTGGCCACCGGTGAAATCACCAACTGGTCTGATGTGGGCGGCAACGACGGCGAGGTCGTTTTCATCGGCCGTGAGGCCGGTTCCGGCACCCGGGACGGTTTTGAGTCCATCACCGATACCGAAGACAAGTGCAAGTACACCAATGAGCTGACCTCCACCGGTGAAGTCATCGCCAACGTGGCTTCCAACCCCAACGCCATCGGCTACGCCTCCCTGTCCGCCGTGGACGACACCGTCAAGGCCCTGACCGTGGACAATGTGGCTCCCAGCGAGGCCACCGTGCTGGACGGCACCTATAAGATTCAGCGTAACTTCAATTTCATCGTAAGCGACACCGAGGCCCTGTCGGATGTGGCCCAGGCCTTCGTGGACTTCGCCACCTCTACCGATGCCTCCGACCTGATTGCGGATGCCGGCGCGGTGCCCCTGGTCTAAACCTTCCGTCTTCTCTCTATCCCTTATGTACATTGCCATGAAAACTCCCTTCGGAGCCCTGAGAGCCGGAGAGGGTTTTCCTGGCGTTTAGGCGGGCTTTTGCCTAAGGTCCATTGCCGCCCGCCCCTACTTACGAGAAAGGTGTGAACACCCCAAAATGGATGGACGTATATCCGCGGCTAACGTATCTGCGGCCAAGCCCAGCCGTCCCAAGCGCGTCTTCCGCATGGTGGAGAGGGTTATGCATATTCTGTTTCTCATATGCGGCCTTATTTCCATCGGCTTTGTGCTGTTCATCAGCATTTACCTGATTATATCCGGCATCCCGGCCATCCGGGAAATCGGCCTGGTGGATTTCCTCTTCGGACAGACCTGGGCCTCCACCGCCTCGGAGCCCCAGTTCGGCATCCTGCCCTTTATCCTGACCTCCATCTACGGCACGGGCGGCGCCATCCTCATCGGCGTGCCGGTGGGCTTTATGACGGCCGTCTTCTTAGCCAAAATCGCGCCCCCCAAGGTGGCCGCGGTGGTCCGGCCGGCGGTGGACCTGCTGGCCGGCATCCCCTCGGTGGTATACGGCCTTATCGGTATGATGGTGCTGGTGCCGGCCATCCGGGAACTGTTTAACCTGCCCGACGGCGCCAGCCTCTTTGCGGCCATCATCGTGCTGGCGGTTATGATTCTGCCCTCCATTGTCAGCGTGTCCGAGACGGCCTTAAAGGCGGTTCCCAAGGAGTACGAGGAGGCCTCCCTGGCCCTGGGGGCCACCGAGGTGGAAACCTATTTCCGGGTTTCGGTGCCGGCGGCCAAGAGCGGGATTGCGGCCTCCATCGTGCTGGGCATCGGCCGGGCCATCGGCGAGGCCATGGCGGTTATCATGGTGGCCGGCAACGTGGCCAACATGCCCTCTTTATTCTCCTCCGTCCGCTTCCTGACCACCGCTGTGGCCAGTGAGATGAGCTATGCCGCCGTGGGCTCTTTGCAGCAGCAGGCCCTTTTCTCCATCGCCCTGGTCCTGTTCCTGTTCATCATGCTCATCAACGTCATCCTCAATATGCTTCTGAAGTGGAAGCGGGAAAAGTAGGACGGCCCGATTCAAATGCGGAAAGGAATGATTTGCTTATGAAGATGCAGTCGCTTTCGGGCCGGAGAAAGGTGTACAACCGCACCCTGCGGGTGCTGCTCTACTTCTGCGCCTTTCTGACCTGCGCCCTGCTGCTGTTCATCATCGGCTATATTTTTATAAAAGGCCTGCCCCATGTGACCTGGCAGCTGCTGAGCACCAAGCCCAGCTATATCAAGGATACTATCGGCATCCTGCCCAACATTCTGAACACGGTCTACCTGGTGCTCATCACCCTGGTCATCACCCTGCCTTTGGGCGTCGGCGCGGCGGTCTACCTGACCGAGTATGCCAGCAACCGCCGGCTGGTGGCGGCCATCGAGTTTGCCACCGAGACCCTCACCGGCATCCCCTCCATTATCTTCGGCCTGGTGGGCATGCTCTTCTTCTGTAATTTTATGAGTTTGGGCAAGTCCCTGCTGGCCGGATGTCTGACCCTGGTTATCATGACCCTGCCCACCATCATCCGCACCACCCAGGAGAGCCTGAAAACCGTCCCCCAAAGCTACCGGGAGGGGGCTTTGGGCCTGGGGGCGGGGAAATGGCATATGATCCGCACCATCGTGCTGCCCTCCTCGGTGGACGGCATCGTCACCGGCTGTATCCTGGCCATCGGGCGCATCGTGGGCGAATCGGCCGCCCTGCTCTTCACAGCCGGCATGGGCATGAGCCTCAACAATTTCTTCTCCATGGACGGATTTCTGCATTCCTCCGGCGCCAGCCTGACCGTGGCCCTCTACGTCTACGCCAAGGAGCGGGCCGAGTTTGACGTGGCCTTTGCCATCGCCGCCATCCTCATGATCCTGACGCTGGTTATCAACCTGTCCGCCAAGCTGGTGGGACGCAAGCTGAAAAAGAAGTAAGGAGGCCCAACATGGACGACACAACCATTCTTTCCACAGAAGGCCTGCATTTACATTACGGGACGGCCCATGCCCTCAAGGACATCAACATAGAAATCCCGGAAAAGCAGGTCACCGCCTTAATCGGCCCCTCGGGCTGCGGCAAATCCACCTTTTTGAAGACCCTGGACCGCATGAACGACCTGGTGCCCGGCGTGCGCATCGAGGGCAAGGTCATGTACCGGGGCCAGGACATCTACGCCCCGTCGGTGGACGTGACCTGGCTGCGCCGGCAGATCGGCATGGTCTTCCAGAAACCCAATCCCTTCCCCATGAGCATATACGACAACATCGCCTACGGCCCCAGGACCCACGGCACCCGCTCCAAGGTCAAGCTGGACGAAATCGTGGAGCAGTCCCTGCGCCAGGCGGCCATCTGGGACGAGGTCAAGGACCGGCTGAAGAAGTCGGCTCTGGGCCTGTCGGGCGGCCAGCAGCAGCGCATCTGCATCGCCCGGGCCCTGGCCGTCCAGCCGGAGGTCCTGCTCATGGACGAGGCCACTTCGGCCCTGGACCCCATCTCCACCGGCAAAATCGAGGAACTCATCGCCGACCTGAAAAAGGAGTATACCATCATTATCGTTACGCATAATATGCAGCAGGCGGCCCGTATTTCGGATAAAACGGCCTTTTTCCTGTTGGGCGAGCTCATCGAATACGGAGACACCTCCCTGCTCTTCTCCCGCCCCACGGACAAACGCACGGAGGACTATATCACCGGGAGGTTCGGATAAATGCGTACACAATTCGACAAACAGCTGGAAACCCTGCATGTGGAGCTCATCAAGATGGGCAGCCTGTGCGAGGAGGCCATATCCCTGGCGGCCAAAATGCTCACCGATATGGACCCCTCCTTTTCGGATAAAATCCACGAGACCGAGACCGAGGTGGACCGCAAGGAGCGGGAAATCGAGAATATCTGCATGCGGCTTCTGCTGCGGCAGCAGCCGGTTGCCAAGGACCTGCGCAACATCTCGGCCGCCCTCAAGATGATTTCCGACATGGAGCGCATCGGCGACCAGGCGGCCGACATCGCCGAGCTGGCACCCTATATCGTCAAATTCAGCTTCCAGAGCAAGGTGCACATCGGCGACATGGCCCGGGCCACCGTGAACATGGTCACCGACAGCGTGGAGGCCTTTGTCAAGGCGGATTTGGCCCTGGCCCGCCGGGTTATGTCGGACGACGACCGGGTGGACGCTCTCTTCGACCAGGTCAAGAACGAGCTGCTGGAGGTCATCTACCAAAAGGATATGGACGCCCGGGCGGCCCTGGACCTGCTCATGGCCGCCAAGTACTTTGAGCGCATCGGCGACCACGCCGTCAACATCGCCGAATGGGTGGAATACTCCATCACCGGCATCCACAACGGGACGGATCCCCAGGCGGAGCTGGGATAACCGTCCGCAAAAAAGATTCGCCCGCCGCCGGATAAGGCGGCGGGACGGGACAATGCGCCCGCCGGACGGCCCCGCGCACCGGCCCCAGGCCGTATGGCGCACACAGGCTCCGTCCGGCGGTTTTCTTATATAAAAAGGAAATTTGCGATACAAAACAGCCGCGCCGGCTGTTATAATCAGGTTAGTGGAAAAAGCGGCATCCCCCGGCCGCCCTGTTTTGCGGACGGGCCGCCCGGCGGGATACACAGGACGCCGGCTTTTGACGCGGGCTGCTTTTTCATTAGGCGGGTTATATACAAGCAAGGCCAGAAACGAGGCGAGGACAGTATGATATATCTTGTAGAAGACGACGACAGCATCCGGGAACTTATCACCTATACCCTGCGGCGGCAGGGTATGGAGGCCGAGGGCTTTTCCAAGCCCTCCGACTTCTGGGAGGCTATGGGCCGGCGGCGGCCCCAGCTTATCCTGCTGGATATTATGCTGCCGGAGGAGGACGGCCTGAGCATCCTGAAAAAGCTGCGCCGGGGGAGCGATACCAAGGACCTGCCGGTGATGATGCTGACCGCCAAGGGCAGCGAATACGACACCGTGCTGGGGCTGGACAGCGGCGCCGACGACTACGTCCCCAAGCCCTTCCGGATGATGGAGCTGCTGGCCCGCATCCGGGCCCTGCTGCGGCGGGTGGAGCCGGAGCAGGGGGAACGGGAGTACAGGCTGGGCAGCCTCTATGTCTGTCCGGCCCGGCATGTGGTGCAGGTGGACGGCCAGGATGTGAGCCTGACGCTGAAGGAATTTGAACTGCTCAGCCTGCTGCTCTCCGAGCAGGGGGCCGTATTGACCCGGGGCCAGCTTTTGGACAGGATCTGGGGCTACGCCTTCGACGGGGAGAGCCGCACGGTGGATGTGCACATCCGCACCCTCCGGCAGAAGCTGGGGGAGGCGGGCAGCTGCATCGAGACCGTCCGGGGCGTAGGCTATAAAATAAGGGGGGAGGCCCGGTGACCGGACGTATTTTCCGATCCATCTTCTTGGTGGCGGCGATTATTTTGACGGTGGGACTGGTCTTTACCATGGCCATCCTCTACCAGTATTTCGGCAGCCAGCTGCAAAGGGAGCTGCAGAACGAGACCAAGTACCTGTCCCTTGCGGTGGAGCAGGCGGGAACCGACGCCCTGAATGGGCTTACGGCCGAGGACGAGCGGGTGACCCTGGTGGATACCGACGGCAGGGTGCTGTACGACAACCACGCCGACGAGGCCCAGATGGAAAACCACGCCGACCGGGAGGAGATCAAAGAGGCCATGGAGCTGGGGTCGGGCACGGCCACCAGGCAGTCGGACACCCTGGGGGAGAAGACGGTCTACTACGCCACCCGCCTGTCGGACGGCCGGGTCCTGCGGGTGAGCAGCACCCAGTATACCGTGGCCGCCCTCCTGGGGGGCATGATCCAGCCCCTGCTCATCCTGCTGGTGGTCATGTTTATCCTGTCGGCTGTCATGGCCTCCCGGGCGTCCAAGCGGATTGTGGAACCCTTAAATCAGCTGGATTTGGAGCATCCGGCCCAGAACGTGACCTACGACGAGCTGGCCCCCCTGCTGGGGAAAATCAACTACCAGCGGCGCACCATCCGGGAGCAGCTGCAGGATGCCAAACGCCAGCAGGAGGAATTTGCCATCATCACCGACAATATGAGCGAGGGCCTGCTGGTCATCGACAGGCAGACCGAGCTGCTCTCCTCCAATTCCAGCGCCCTGCGGATGCTGGGGGCGGAGGAAGTGCCCGCCCGTGAAAGCGTTTTGACCCTCAACCGCAGCGAACCCTTCCGGGTGGCGGTGGAGGAGGTACTCAAGGGCAAGCACCAGACGGTGAATATGGAAATGGGCGACCGGCGCTGCCGGCTGATTGCCAACCCGGTCTTCCGGGACGGGGAGCTGGCCGGCGCGGTGCTGCTGATGATGGACGTCACCGAAAAGCAGCAGCTGGAGGACATGCGCCGGGAATTTACGGCCAACGTGTCCCACGAGATGAAGACCCCCTTGACCTCCATTTCGGGCTTTGCCGAAATCATGCGGGACGGGCTGGTGCAGCCGTCGGATATCAAGAACTTCGCCGGGCATATTTTCGACGAGACCCAGCGGCTCATCAACCTGGTGGGGGATATTATCAAAATATCCCAGCTGGATGAGGGATGCCTGCCCTATGAATGGGAGCCGGTGGATTTGTACGGCATGGTCTCCGGCATCTTCCAGCGGCTGGAGAGCGCCGCCGAAAAGGCCAAGGTAAGCCTGCATCTGGAGGGGGAGCACATCACCCGGCGCAGCGTCCGGCCCATTCTGGACGAGGTGATTTACAACCTCTGCGACAACGCCGTCAAATACAACCGGCCGGGGGGTAAGGTGACCGTGCGCATCGCGCAGCAGGAGGGGAAAACCCTGCTGACGGTGGAGGATACGGGCATCGGTATTGCGGCCGACCACCAGCCCCGGGTGTTTGAACGGTTTTACCGGGTGGACAAGAGCCATTCCCGGGAGATAGGCGGCACCGGGCTGGGGCTTTCCATCGTCAAGCACGGGGCGGCCTACTTAGGGATTGACATATCCCTGCACAGCGTGCCGGGGGAGGGTTCGGCCTTTACCCTTTGCTGGGAAGCCGAAGAAGAGAAGCCGGCGGAATAAAACCGCTGGCATACCGGAAAAAAGAAAAGCCAGGGCAGGGCGTCTGCCTGTCCCCCGGCCGGCGATAGCCCGGCCGGGGGATTTTTGCCGCACCGGGGCAAAGCCGGCAGCGGCCCGGCATAGGAATGAAGGGGAGGCCGCCCGATTGACAAGGGGGACGGAAGTCGTTACAATGTTACTGTAGACTAACAAGTTTGTTGTATTCAGTCGGATTTATGGAGGAAAAGGATATGGATATTACGGCTGACAAGCTGAAATCCGGCCAGGAGGGGACGGTAAAGTCCCTGGCCTGTACCGGCGCCCTGCGCCGGCGGATTATCGATATGGGCATCACGCCGGGGGCGTCCATGCGGCTGGTTAAAAAGGCCCCCCTGGGGGATCCGCTGGAATTCAACGTCCGGGGCTACGCCTTGAGCGTGCGCAAATCCGAGGCAAAAGAAATCGTAGTGGAAGTAAAGTAAGGGGAGGGTTTTTATGCCATTTCATATCGCCCTGTTGGGCAACCCCAACTGCGGCAAGACCACCCTGTTCAACGCCGTCACCGGCGCGTCGCAGTATGTGGGCAACTGGCCGGGGGTCACGGTGGAGAAAAAGGAAGGCAAGTTCCGGCGGGGCGGCCTGGATGTGGTCATGGTGGACCTGCCGGGGATTTATTCCCTGTCCCCCTATACGCCGGAGGAAATCGTATCCCGGCAGTATATCACCGACGAGCAGCCCGACCTTATCATCGACATTGTGGACGCCACCAACCTGGAGCGCAACCTGTATCTGACCACCCAGCTGGCCGAGCTGGGCCGGCCCATGATCATCGCCCTGAATATGATCGACATGCTGGAGCGCCGGGGCATCACCATTGATACCGAGGGGCTGGAAAAGGAACTGGGCATTCCCGTATGTCCCATATCGGCCTCCAAATCCACCGGGGTGGACCAGCTGCTCCACCGGGCCATCCATATGCTCCACGACGTCTCCCACGAGGAGGATTTGTCCAAGGGGGAGGGGCAGCTGAAAAGCCGGGCGGCCGAACTGCACCGGGAGCTGCACCATATCCACGGCGACCTGCACGAAAGCCATCTGCCCTATCACCCCATTGTCAAGAGCTTTTACGACTGGAAGGTCAGCGCCGCCATCGAGGCCATCGAGGATGTGATACGGGACCTGCCGGGGGCCAGCGGCATTCCCCGGTTTGCCGCCGTCAAACTCTTTGAGGGCGACCCCATCCTGGTGAAAAACCTGCCTTTGTCGGACAAACAGCGGCAGATGGTGGAGGAGATTTTAAACAGCGTCCCCGAAACCCCGCTGGTGGACCGGCAGATGATGATCGCCGACCAGCGGTATAAATTCATCTGCGGGGTCTGCAGCCGGGTGGTGCACAAGCCGGAAAAGCCGGTGGTCACCGTATCGGATAAAATCGACCGGGTGCTGACCCATAAAATCCTGGCCATCCCCCTCTTCTTCGTCATCATGCTGGTCATCTTTGTCATCACCTTCGGCCCGCCGGGCAGCTTCCTCACCGATACGGTCAGCGGCTTTATCAGCGGCCCCCTCACCGGGGCCGTCCGCACGGGGCTTTCCTCCATACATACGGCCCAGTGGGCGGTAAGCCTCGTGTGCGACGGGATTCTGGGCGGCGTGGGATCGGTGCTCTCCTTCCTGCCGCAGATCATGATCCTTTTCTTTTTCCTCTCCATTCTCGAGGACAGCGGCTATATGTCCCGGGCGGCCTTTATCATGGATAGGCCCCTGAGGAAAATCGGGCTGACCGGCCGCTCCTTTGTGCCCATGCTCATGGGCTTCGGCTGTACCGTGCCGGCCGTCATGGCCACCCGCACGCTGGAAAACGAGCGGGATAAGCGGCTGACCGTCCTGATCACCCCCTTTATGTCCTGCTCGGCCAAAATGCCGGTCTACGCCCTGTTTATCTCGGCCTTTTTTGCCAAAAACAAGCCCCTGGTCATCTTTTCCATTTACCTTTTGGGCATCGCCATAGCCATCCTGGCCGGTTTTGTGCTCAAGCGGACGGTGCTGAAGGGGGAAAATTCCACCTTTGTCATGGAACTGCCCCCCTACCGCCTGCCCACCCTCCGGGGACTCTGCATCCACATCTGGGAGCGGCTGAAGGACTTCCTGCTCAAGGCGGGCACCGTGCTGCTGGTGGCCAGCATTATAATCTGGTTCCTGCAGTCCTTCAGCACCTCCCTGGATATGGTAACCGACAGCTCCGACAGCATCCTGGCCGCCATCGGCACGGCCATCGCCCCCATCTTTGCGCCTTTGGGCTTCGGCTTCTGGCAGGCCTCGGTGGCGCTGGTGTCGGGCCTGGCCGCCAAGGAGACGGTGGTTTCCACCTTCGGCATCCTCTTCGGGACGGCGGATGAAGCATCCAGCGTAGCGGCCCTGAACAGCGTCTTCACCCCCCTGTCGGCCTTCTCCTTTTTGGTGTTTGTGCTGCTGTACATTCCCTGCTTTGCGGCCCTGTCGGCCATCCGGCGGGAAATGCGTTCGGCAAAGTGGACAGCCTTTGCCATCGTCATGCAGCTGGCGGTGGCCTGGGCGGCCTCCTTTCTCGTCTACCAGGGCGGCCGGCTGCTGGGGCTTGGTTAAGGAATAGGAGTGATTTTTGTGTTAGGTATCCTCTGCACCTGGCTCATCGGCCTGGGAGCGGCCGCTGCCGTGGTGCTTGTGCTTTACTGGAAATGGAAAAACCGGGGCAAGGGCTGCTGCGGCAGCTGTTCTGGCTGCAAGCAGAACTGCCCCGGCCGGACCGGCGGCGGGAAATAATCCCCGGCAGCCGGATGGATACATACAGCAGAAACCGGGTGTCCGGTTCGGCATGACAAAAGGCCTCCGCCGTCGGCGGGGGCCTTTTGTCATAGAGATGGCTGGGTGAAAACGGGGGTCCTGTCAGCCCGGGCAAGACAGATATATTTACAAAAAACATATTTTTATTTACAATTCCATTGATTTTTTTATTTAATATAATAAAAGCAACGGGCGATTATCCTGGAGCCGGCATACCGGCGGCGAAAAGGGCCGCCGCAGGAAAAGGGGGCAGCCGATGAAAGACGGCTTCGGATTTATAGGAAAGCGTCTATTTTCAGAGGAAGGTGAAAAAATGAAAAGAATGAAACGCATACTGGCGGCGGTTATGACGCTGACGCTGATGCTGTCGCTTTTTTCCGTGCCGATGCCGGCCGCAGGGGCGGATGGCGGATTTACGGTGGTAAATCTCCAAACCAACGGGGAGGATTATCCCATTATTGATGACACACCCACCTTTTCCTGGCAGATGGAATCGGCTGAGCGGGGCAAGGCCCAGACCGCCTATGCCATAGAGGTGCGGCAGGGCGGCACAGTTATATGGAATTCCGAAAAACAGACGGGGGATCTGTCTGTGGGAATTGCCTATGAAGGCCCGGCCCTTGCCCCCTCCACTGTCTACAGCTGGACGGTTACGGTGTGGGACGAAACCGGCGCCTCTGTGACCTCCGACCCCGCCGGCTTCGAGACCGGACTGGGGGCGGGCGATGCCGCCTGGGAAGGCTCCCAATGGATCGGGGAAAAGGCGGGGGAGGCCGTGGCCGAAACGCCTGAAAATATCCACTATGTGGTGGAGGCCGACCTTGCGGTGGAGGATACGGCGGTAGGCCTTATCTTCAACTATCTGGACAACCGGAATATGCTCATGTGGCAGATAAGCACTGCGACGGCCGGGCAGGTCAGCCTGCGGCCCCACAAGCGGGCGGACGGCTCCTGGACGACGCTGGATACGGTGGCGATCGATGCACCGGGCGTGACCAACAACGGCGGGAAGACCGACGCCATGCATATGCAGATCGACGTGACCCAGGATATCATCACCACCTATATAAACGATGTAAAGGTGGACGAACGGGCGGCGGATATGGGTTTGCAAATTTCCCAGGCCCCTGCCGGCGGCCATTCGGGCGGAGGCGAGGGCGGTTATATCGATAATTTCAAGCTGACCGACTACACCGAAAACGCCGAAGGAGAAGTGGTATACGACTTTAATTTTGACGACGGGACCAACCCCTTAAGCGGGAATCCCCAGGGGGATCAGCAGCCCACAAGCGTTGTGGACGGGCGGCTGCATCAGGCCGGGAACCGCTGGTCCCTGCCTGAGGCGGCCCTGGGCACGCCCGAGGACGCCCACTATGTGGTGGAGGCCGACCTTGCGGTGGAGGATACAGGGGTAGGCCTTATCTTTAACTATCTGGACAACCGGAATATGCTCATGTGGCAGGTGAACACGGCCACATCCGGCCAGGTGCGCCTGCGGCCCCACAAACGGGTAAACGGCGCCTGGTCGGTGGTAAATCCGGTCACAATCAACGTGCCGGGCGTGACCAACAACGGCGGGAAGACCGACGCCATGCATATGGAGATCGACGTGACCCAGGATACCATCACCACTTATATAAACGATGTGCAGGTAGACCAGCGGGCGGCGTCCTCCATGGAACTGCAAATTTCCCCGACCCCGGCCGGCGGCCACTCGGGGGCCGGCGAGGGCGGCTACATCGACAATTTCAAGCTGACCGACTACACCGACAATGCCGGGGGAGAAGTGGTATACGACTTTAATTTTGACGACGGGCTAAACCCCTTAAGCGGGGATCCCCACAGCAACCTGGGGCCGGCCGAAATTGTGGACGGGCGGTTATACCAGACCGAAAACCGCTGGTCCCTTCCCGTGGACCTGGTGCAGTCTCCCTTCCCCTCCTTCCGCAAGGCCATCCAGGTGGAGGGCGAAGTGGAATGGGCGCGGCTCTACGCCACCGCCCTCGGCGCCTTTGACATGTACATCGACGGCGGCCGGGTAGGGGAAAAGACCGAGGATGGCATGGTATACGACGAGCTCAAGCCGGGCTATACCACCGCCTCCAAGCGCATCCATTACTACACCTACGACGTGACCGACGCACTACAAGAAGAGGGTTCCCACCTTGTGGCCGCCCAGCTGGCCAAGGGCTGGTACGGCGGGCTTTCCGGCGAGGTATCCAAGCCTCTGGGACTGCGGGCCAAGCTGCTGATACAATACGCCGGCGAGGAGGAACCGGTGGTCATCGGCACCGACAGCAGCTGGAAAACCGACTATCCCAGCGGGTATATGTTCGCCGCCATCTACGACGGGGAAAGCTACAACGGCAATATGGATACATCCTGGCGGGAGGAACTGTCCTACGACGATTCGGGCTGGGGCCAGCCCGCCATCCTCACCGACTGGGACGGGATTATCGACCCCATTTCCGGCAGCCGGGTGCGCCTGCGGGAGGACCTGACCCGGGAGACCTACACGGTTACGGTCTATGACGGCGCCACCGGCGCCACCGACCAGCAGTACGGCAAAATTAACATTGTAGGGGAGTACACCCAGGACGACGACTTTACCCTGCAGGCCGGCCAGACGGCCGTCATCGACTTCGGGCAGAATTTTGCCGGCTGGCCGGAAATCACCGCCAGCGGCCCCAAGGATACGGTTATCACCATGCGCACCGGCGAAATGCTCAACGATATGGATGGCTTAATGTCCCGTGGAAACGACGGGCCGGAGGGCAGCGTTTACCACACCAACTACCGTTCGGCCGCCTCCACCTCCCGCTATATTATGAACGGGCAGGGGGACGAGACCTACCATTCCACCTACACCTTCTACGGCTTCCGCTACATTGAGCTTGCGGCTACGCAGGATATCACGGTCAAGGGGATGCGGGGCCTGGTGCTTACCTCCATGCTGGAGGATACCGGCACTTTGGAAACCTCCGATGCCGACGTCAACCAGCTTATCAGCAATATTAAGTGGGGCGGGTATTCCAACCTGCTGAGCATCCCCACCGACTGCCCCCAGCGCAACGAGCGCTCGGGCTGGACGGCCGACACCCAGGTCTTCTCCACCACCGGTATGTACCTTGCCGACCTGGAGAATTTCTACAACAAGTGGATGGACGACATGCGGGATTCCGCAAGGGAATCCGACGGGGCCTTCCGCACCATCGCCCCCATCAACGAAACCGAAGGGTATGAGGCCGGCTGGTCCGATGCCGGCATCATCGTCCCCTACAACGTCTACAAGATGACCGGCGACAAGCGGATCCTCAGCGAAAACTGGGACGCCATGCAGAAGTTCATGGATGTCTACATGGCCTCCACCGGCAAGGACGGCGGCGGCACGCGGTACGGCGACTGGGTGGCCCTGGAGAACAACGAGGAAGAGGTAAAACGGCTCTGCGCCATCGCCTATTACGCCGGGGACGCTCTCATGATGGCCGAAATGGCCGAGGTTCTGGGCAAGCGGGAGGACGCGGAGAAATACCGGGAGGTTTACGAAGTAGAAAAGGCCTACTTCCAGGAGAAATACGTCAACGCCGACGGCTCCTTAAAGCGCACCGAACAGACCGCCTGCCTGATGGCCCTGCACTACGACCTGCTGCCGGACGAAAATTCCCGGGAGGTGGTCAAGGCGGCCCTGCTGGAGAATCTGGAAAGCCACGGCAACAAGCTGCAGACCGGCTTTTTGGGCACGGCCATCATCATGCAGACCCTAAGCGACATCGGCGCCGATGACATGGCCTACAACCTGCTGCTGCAGCACGAGTTCCCCTCCTGGCTGTACTGTGTGGACCTGGGCGCCACCACCACCTGGGAGCGCTGGAATTCCTACACCCTGGAGGACGGCTTCAACTACAAGCGGATGAATTCCAACGACCCGGCCAACATGAACTCCTTTAACCATTACGCCTACGGCGCGGTGGGCGAGTGGATGTACGGTTACATGGCCGGCATTATGTACGATATGGAGCAGCCCGGCTTCCAGCATATCATCCTCCAGCCCACCCCCGACGCCTCCGGGCGGATGACCTATGCCGCGGCCAGCTACGATTCGCCCTATGGGCGCATCCAGAGCGGCTGGGAGATGGAAGAGGGGGCTCTCAGCTATACCTGCACCGTCCCGGCCAATACCACCGCAACCCTCTGTCTCCCAGTGGAGGAGGGCACGGTTCTCTACGAGGGCGATGTCCCCATGGACCAGGCCGAGGGCGTGCGCTATGCAGGCTACGAAGACGGCCGGGCAATCTATGAACTGGCTTCCGGCCAGTATGCCTTCGGCCCCGAACCGGAGACCACCGACCCGGTAGTGGAAAGGGTCACGGCTGCGTCGGAAATCAATTTTGCCGTGCCCGGAAAATCGGTGCAGCTGACGGCGGAGGTCATCGGTTCCGAAGGGGTGGATACGGCCGTTGTCTGGACTGTCACCGGCGGCGTATCCGGCACCGTCATAGATGAGAACGGCCTGCTGTATGTGGCCGCCGACGAGACAGCAGAAACCCTGACGGTCACCGCCGCAGCGGCGGCGGATGAGAGCGTCACCGACAGCCTGACCCTGCCGGTCCGTCCTTTAGGCGACCTGACCGGGGACGGCAAGGTGGATATCACCGATGTCATGTCGGCTTGTAAGGTAGTGGCCCGCAAGGCGATCCAAATCCAGCCCAGCCCGGAGGAAATCCTGGCCGGCGACCTGACCGAAGACAAGAAGATGGACATCACCGATATCATGAGCATTTGCAGAATCCTGGCCCGCAATGCAGGTGCATAAGCATACGCCTATTAAAAAGCAGCCCCTTTGTCCATATGGACGGAGGGGCTGCTTCTGCCGGCTAAAAACGTAAGCGGGGGGGCCGGCCGGCCCTGTCCGGAAGAGACAAAGTATCTGGTTTGCCATGCCATAGGCCGCCGGATTCTAAATGCTATATCTGAACGCTAGGAAAGAATACTTTCTGGGCCGTGGCGGGAATCCTCTCGACGTGTTTTTATATGGATAGCAAAAAAACCGTCTAAAAAGGGGATTTGAGCATGAAGCAGGAGTATTATTGGTATTATCGGACCATAGGCACCAACATCGGCCGGTTCCGCCGGGAGAGGGGAATGACCCAGGAGCAGCTGGCGGAGGCTGTAGAATTAAGCCCGGACTACATCAGCCATCTGGAGGCCCTGGGAACCCTGAAAGTGCCTTCGCTGGATTCCCTGATATCCATTTCCCGCGCCCTCCAGGTGCCGCTCTACCGCCTGGTCATGATGGAAGGGGAAGAGGAACTGGAGATATAAGGCGGCCGCCCTGTTCCGGAAATTTGTCGGAGCAGGGCGGCCTGTTTTGTTGAGCGGCCGGGAGCGTACCTTAAAAGGCGATGCCCGGCTGGTCGTCTCCGTAATTGTAAAAGTCGTCGCTGTAGTCGTTATAATCATAGCCGCCGGTGCGGTAGATGGACTGGGCGATGATTTCTATGGTTTTTTCGGCCCTGTCTGCGTTGTCGGCCGTGCTGCCGAAAACATACTGCACGAATATATCGCCAAATTCCTGGGTATATGCCCACATGCGCATGGAGGTGCCGTCGATGGTACAGTCCATGCAGTCCAACCGGGCCGGTGCACCGTCAATATACAGATAAGAGGGCGGGGTGAAAGCCGGCCGCTCCACATCCCAGCTTTCCAGCATCAGGTCGGCGTATTCGTCCAGCGAGCAGCCGTCATACTCCCGTTTATCTTCCGGATAAATGGAAAGATACACCAGGTCGTCCCCGCTGCTCAAATTCAGTACAATCAAGTCGTCGGTATAGCCGGTGTCATACCAGCCCGGCGGCGTGGTCACATGGAATTGGCCGTCATAGCTTGTGAAGGCGGTGGAATTTGCCGCAGTATCCGATTGGGTGTGCTGGATACCCTCCTGATAAGGTACCACCCGGCAGCTTCCGGCCGCCGCCGCAAGGACGCCTGCCAGCAGGCAGGCCAGGATTCTTTTTTTCATATGCCTATCCTCCTTTTATAGGGCGGCCCTACCGCTGCACGCCGCCGCTGCCGCCGGCCGCCAGCCGCCGCACTTCCTCGGCCGACACCAGGTTGGCGTCCCCCTCCACCGAGAATTTTAAGCAGGAGGCCGCCACGGCGAAGTCGATGGCCGCCTGGTTGTCCTGCCCGTCCAGCAGGGCGTAGATGAGGCCGGCAGCAAAGCTGTCCCCGATGCCCATGCGCTCCACCACCTGGGTGGTGTAGGTCTTGGACAGCACATCGGCGCCCCCTTCATACAACAGGGCCGACCAATGGTTGGAAAGAGGGGAGGGGGCGTCCAGCATGGTCATGGCCACCTTCTGAAAGCCAAACCGGTCGGTCAGCTTCCGGGCGATGGCCCGGCAGCCCTCCACCGGTTCGGCGTCGGACTGGATGCCGAATATATCCGCGTCGTCCTCCCGGTTGGCGATGCAGACGTCCACATAGGGCATCAGGCGGGACATGGCCGCCGCCGCCTCCTCCATGCTCCAGAGACTGCTGCGGTAGTTTAAGTCGCAGGAGACGGTGCAGCCGGCCTCCTTGGCCGCCCGGCAGGCTTCCAGGCAGAGGTCGGCCGCCGCCGGGCTCAAAGCCGGGGTGATGCCGCTGAAGTGGAACCAGTCGGCCCCCCGGAAGGCGGCCGGCCAGTCGAAGTCGCCGGGGAGGGCCTCGGCCATGGACGAGGCGGCCCGGTCGTAGAGCACCTGGGCCGGCCGGCAGGCCGTTCCCCGCTCCAGATAGTAAATGCCCATCCGTCTGCCCTGCCGACGGATAAGGGAGGTGTCCACCCCGTACCGCCGCAGGCTGTTGACGGCCGCCTGGCCGATGGCGTTATCGGGCAGGGCGGTGACGTGGGCCGCCTCCATGCCGAAGCAGCAAAGGGAGACGGCCACGTTGGCCTCGGCCCCGCCGTACACCGCGCCGAACCGCTCGGCCTGCACCAGGCGGCGGGAGCCGTCGGGGGACAGGCGCAGAAGGATTTCCCCGAATGTGATAATCTTTGGCATGTGTTTCCTCCTATTCCCTCACAAGGTGGACGGCAAATCCGCCGGCCGGTTCTTTAAAGTACAAAAAGGTGGTGCGGCCTTTCGCGTCCACCTTCCGGCTGGCAGGGTCAAAGGCAAAGCCCTTGGATGCAAAATACCGCTCCGCCCGGTCCACGTCGGTAACCGAAAAGGCCAGGTGCCCCATATCTCCCCGGCCTATGTCCTTCATGACCTCGATTTCCTTTCCCACAAAGTAGGAGACGGCGGTTTCATCCGGCCGGGCCCCCAGCATCCGGGAGAAGAGCCGGGCCGTATCGTCGGCCTCGTTGGGCCGGCAGTTGACCCCTACATGGACAAGCCGCATATGCAGCATGGCCCGGACGGCCTCGTCGGCCAGGGCCTCTATGGCCTCCCAGTCCCCGGCCTCCAGCAGGGGAGAGGGGGCCATCCAGCTGCCTCCGCAGGCAAGGACGCCCGGCAGGGCCAGATAGTCCCGCAGGTTGCCGGGGCCGATGCCGCCGGTGGGGACAAAGCGCATAGAGGCGAAGGGCCCGGACAGGGCCTTGAGCATGGGGATGCCCCCGGCAGCCTCAGCCGGGAAAAACTTGACGGCCGAAAGCCCCAGCCTGGCCGCCAGCTGTACGTCGGTGGCCGAGGAGCAGCCGGGCAGGATGGGTACGTTCCGGGCCGCGCACCACTCGATAATCTCCCGGTCGAAGCCGGGGGTGACAATGTATTTTGCGCCGGCCTTGAGGGCGGCGTCGGCCTGGGCGGGGGTGATGACCGTCCCCGCGCCCACCAGGGCGTCGGGCATGGCCTCGGCGATGGCGGCGATGGCTTTTTCCGCCCCCTCGGCCCGGAAGGTGATTTCGGCGGTGGGAATGCCCCCGGCCGTCAGGGCCTTCATCAGCGGCAGGGCTTTTCCGGGGTCGGACAGCTTGACCACCGGAATCAGGCCGATGGCCTGCAAGCTTTGCAAAACGGCGTGCATGGATTGGGTTCCTCCTTTATGTATTTTTTCCTAAAGCTTATATCTGCATTATACCCTCCCGCCGGCGGCCGGGTCAATGCAAATCGGCGCTTTATTTTGTCCGGCAGGGCGGGAAATACCGGGGCCGGTCCCGTCCTTTGCGTCCCATTCCCCGGGGGAACGCCTGTTTATGATATAAATGCCGGAAAACTATCCGCTCAAGGCAGGTTTTATTCTTTCTTGCAAAATTCGTTCTTATTTGCAAGGTTCCTTTTTGCTTTTCCACTTCCTTCCTGCCGGCGGCTGCGCTATAATGGAGGCAAAATAAGTATACAAGCATCGCCTGCGGGGCGGCGACACATAAGAAACAGGAGGCATACACTATGCAAACGGGTTTTATGACCGAAGAATTTTTATTGGATACCGAGACGGCCCGGCGGCTCTACCACACCTATGCGGAGCAGCTGCCCATCATCGACTACCACTGCCATGTCAGCCCCAGGGAAATTTGGGAGGACCGGCATTTTTCCAATATCGCCGAGGCCTGGCTGGAGGCCGACCACTACAAGTGGCGGGCCATGCGCTCCAATGGGGTGCCGGAGGAAAAGGTGACCGGCGCGGCCAGTCCCCGGGAGAAGTTCGACGCCTATGCGGCCATGATGCCGAAGTGCATCGGCAACCCCCTTTACCACTGGACCCATCTGGAGCTGAAGCGGTACTTCGGCTTTTCCGGCTGCCTGTCCGGGAAGACGGCGGACGAGGTGTGGCAGCTGTGTGAAGAGCGGCTGCGCCAGCCGGATATGGGGGTGCGGGGGCTCATCCGCCGCTCGGGTGTGGAGGTCATCTGCACCACCGACGACCCGGCGGATACCCTGGAATACCACGAAAAGCTGGCGGCCGACCAAAGCTTTGCCACAAAGGTGCTGCCCGCCTGGCGGCCGGATAAGGCCATCCACCTGGATGCCCCCGGCTTTGCCGACTATATGGAAGCCCTGGGTAAGGCGGCGGGGATGGAGATTGCCGATTTTTCTTCCCTGCTGGAGGCCCTGCGGGGGCGGATGGACTACTTTGCCCGCCGCGGCTGCGTGGCCAGCGACCATTCTTTGGGCTACTCCTTTTTCCGTCCCGCCGGCCTGGCGGCGGCAGAGGCCGCCTTCCAAAAGGCGCTGGAGGGCAAGGCCCTGACCCCGGAGGAGCGGGAGGGCTACCAGACCGAGCTGCTGCTCTTCTTAGGCCGGGAGTACGGCCGGCGGGGCTGGGTGATGCAGCTGCATTTGGGCCCGGTGCGCAACGCCAGCAGCCGGATGTTCCGCAGTTTCGGCCCCGACGCCGGCTGCGACTGCATGGGCCCGGCCCTGGACAGCCGTCCTTTGGCCGCCTTCCTGGACGCTTTGGATAAGGAACTGCTGCTGCCCAAGACCATTCTCTATTCCCTGAACCCCAATGACAACGCCCTTTTGGGCAGCCTCATCGGCTGCTTCCAGCATTCCGATGAGGCCCATCCGGCCCTGCCGGGGAAAATCCAGCAGGGTTCGGCCTGGTGGTTTAACGACAGCCTGGAGGGGATGCGGGAGCAGATGCGCACCCTGGCCTCCACCTCTCTCCTGGGCAATTTCGTGGGGATGCTCACCGATTCCCGCTCCTTCCTCTCCTATACCCGCCACGAGTACTTCCGCCGCATCCTCTGCGGCCTGCTGGGCCGGTTTGTGGAGGAAGGCCTCTACCCGGCGGACGAGGAGGCCCTGGGCCGCATCGCCGCCGACGTGAGCTATTACAACGCCAAGCGGTATTTCGGTTTTTAGGCAGCCGGTGCGCCGGAATTTATATGGGCAATCTTAGCCCAAAGACAAGTTCCCGCCGGGCAAATTTCATGGAATTGTCAAATCTTTGGCAATTTGTACCGGCGGGGCTTGTCTTTTTTTCGACGGACGTATATAATAATCGTGTATCCTATTGGATGGAAAAGAAAGCCTTTCCCGCCTGTTGCCCGGTAAAAGGCTTATCAAA
>CAJFVX010000005.1 GCA_904420585.1 Candidatus Howiella intestinavium
ACCGACTACAACGACACTGACTACGGCCCCAATAACGACGGGGTCACCGACTATAACGACACCGACTACGGTCCGAATAACGACGGAGTCACCGACTACAACGACACTGACTACGGTCCCAATAACGACGGAGTCACCGACTACAACGACACCGACTACGGCCCGGAGGGCGACGGCGACACCAACTATGGCGATACCAATTATGATGACGGCCGTACCGACTATGAGGATTGATGGGCCTGTCCGGCTGCGGCACGAATACAAGCACCAGATCAACCGCCAGGAAGATCTGGTGCTTTCCGGACGGCTGCGCAAGCTCTTTTCCCGCGACAAAAACGCCGGGCCGGAGGGGACGTATCGGGTGACCAGCCTTTATTTTGATACGCCTTATGATAAGGCCCTGCGGGAAAAGCTGGACGGCGTAAACCGGCGGGAAAAATTCCGGCTGCGGTATTACGGGACGGATACCTCCTTTATCCGCCTGGAGAAAAAGTTCAAGGAGGCCGGCCTGTGCGGCAAGCGCAGCGCCCGGATGACGGCTGAACAGGTGGAGCGTCTGCTGGCCGGCGACTACGGGTTTCTTTTGGAGTCCGGGGAGCCCTTGTTCATAGAGTTCTACAGCAAACTGAAGGGCGGGGGCCTTGGGCCTAAAACCATCGTATGCTATGACCGGGAGGCCTTCTGCTATGCCCCCGGCAACGTGCGGATCACTTTGGACAGAAACCTGCGCACCGGCCTTTCCAGCCTGGACTTTTTAAACCCGGCGATTTTCCATCTGGGGGCGCTGGAAGGGTATACGGTGCTGGAGGTAAAGTACGACGCTTTTCTGCCGGATTTGGTGCGGGCGGCGGTGCAGGTGCCCGGCCGGCAGGCGGCGGCCTGCTCCAAGTATGCCCTCTGCCGGCGGTATGACTGATGCGGGAAATGAAGGAGGAAGCAGCTGCAATGACCTTTCAGGATATTTTCAAATCCAGTTTTCTGGAAAACCTTGCGAGCATTTCGGTGCTGGATATGGCCACCGCCCTGGTCCTTTCCTTTCTTGTAGGCCTGTTTATCTTTTTTATCTATAAAAAGAGCTACAGCGGCGTTATGTATTCGGCCAGCTTCGGCGTGACCCTTATCGCCCTTTCCATGATCACCACCCTGCTGATCATGACCGTGGTGAGCAACATCGTGCTGTCCTTGGGCATGGTGGGCGCCCTGTCCATCGTCCGGTTCCGCACGGCCATCAAGGAGCCCATGGACATCGCCTTTTTGTTCTGGGCCATTGCCGTGGGCATTGTGCTGGCCGCCGGGCTCATCCCCCTGGCCGTATTCGGAAGCATTTTTGTGGGGGTGGTGCTGGTTCTCTTTTCCAAAAGGAAGACGGCGGATTCCCCCTACATCCTGGTGGTGCACTGCGAAAACGGCCAAATCGAACAGCAGGCCCGGACTTTTGTGGCTTCCCAGGTCAAGCGGCTGCGCTTAAAGAGCAAAAGCGTGGACAGCGGCTGCGTGGAACTCAATTACGAAGTCCGCCTGAAGGAGGACAGCAGCGCCTTTGTCAACCAGCTGGAGGCCATGGAGGGCGTCAGCCGGGTGGTGCTGGTATCCTATAACGGGGACTATATGGGATAAGGCTATGGTGCAGCATAAGCATATCGACAAAATCTGCATAGGGGCGGCCCTGCTGGCCGTCCTGCTGACCCTTGCGCTCTACTTCGGCGACGCCCTGGGCATCCCCCGGGCCAGCGCCGTCCCGGGGTATACCACCCGCCTGTTTGACGACAGCCGGGTGCATACCATTGACATCCAAATCGACGACTGGGGAGGCTTTGTGGAAAAGGCGGGGGAGGAGGCCTACGTCCCCTGTACGGCGGTTATCGATGGGGAGGCCTTCCGGCAGGTGGGCCTGCGGGCCAAGGGCAACAACTCCCTGCGGCTGACCGAAGAATACGGCCTGAGCCGCTGCAGCCTCAAGCTGGAATTCGACCAGTACCTGGACGGCGGCAGCTACCACGGGCTGGACAAATTTTCCCTGGACGCCTCCTTTCAGGACAACAGCTATTTAAAGACCTATATGGCCTATGACATGATGGCCTTTATGGAGGTGCCTGCGCCCCTGTGCAGCTATGCCTTTGTGACGGTCAACGGCGTCGACTGGGGTCTCTTCCTGGCCATAGAGGAGCCGGAGGAGGCCTTTGCCCGGCGGAATTTCGGCAAGGACTACGGGCAGCTGTACAAGCCGGACTACCGCTCCTTAAAGGAGGAAAACGCCGACGTGGCCCTGCAGTACATCGACGGCAACCCCGACAGTTACCCCAATATTTTCGGGAACGCCAAATT
Source organism: Candidatus Howiella intestinavium (assembly GCA_904420585.1). Classification (GTDB taxonomy): domain Bacteria; phylum Bacillota; class Clostridia; order Oscillospirales; family Acutalibacteraceae; genus Howiella; species Howiella intestinavium. The sequence goes on from CAJFVX010000005.1 coordinate 2,326, forward strand.
CCAGCCCACCGAAGCGGACAAGCAGCGGCTGGTGGAGGCCCTGCGGGTTCTGTCCACAGGGGAAAACCTGGAGACGGCCGTGGACGTGGACGAGGTTCTGCGCTACTTTACGGTGCAGGTTTTCGTCATGAATTGGGACAGCTACCTGGGGTACACCGGCCACAACTACTTTTTATACGAGCAGGACGGGATTCTGCGCATCCTGCCCTGGGACTATAACCTGGCCTTCGGCACCTATGCTTTGGGGATGACCAACCCCATCCGGGATCCCGATATACTGATAAACTATCCCATCAACACCCCGGCGGAAGGGGAGGTAATGCGCAACCGGCCGCTGTATCACAACCTGATGCAGAACGACGCCTATTTTGCCCGGTACCACGCCTGTTTTGACGCCTTTCTCACCGAGTATTTTGACAGCGGGCGGTTTTCCGCCACCCTCCGGCAGACCCAAAAAATGCTGGCCCCCTATGTGCAGCGGGATCCCACCGCCTTCTGTTCTTACGCCGACCACCAGCTGGCGGTGGATACCCTGGAGCAGGTCTGCCTGCTGCGGGCCGAGAGCGCCCGGGGGCAGCTGGAGGGAGAAATCCCCTCCACCATCCGGGAATGGCAGGAGCAGCCGGAGGCGGGGGTGGACGCCTCGGCCCTTCGTCTGGAGGATTTGGGCGATTTTGACGACCTGGAAAAGGCAAAGGCAGGGCAGGACGCCGCCCTGGCAGCGGTTGTGCAAGCCGGAAAATAGGCCCCCGGCTTATAAAATAACCCCATACATAAACCGTCCCCCGCCGCAGTTTTATCCTGCGTGGGGGACGGTTTCAGACTGTTGAAAAACCAATAAAAGCCATTTGCATCGCAGAAACCGGCGACATGTGCGTCGGTTTCTGCATACGACAAATCCCGCTTTGGCGGGATTTGTAGGGGGAATGGTAGAAGGGGGGCGTGCCCCTCTTCTACAGCTTGTCGACTTTGTCGACAAGCTGAAACCGTCCCCCGTCGCAGTTTTATCCTGCGCGGGGGACGGTTTGCTTTTGTATATCCAGGTTAGGGCTATTGGCTTTTGACAATCAGGCCCAGCAGTCCGGCCAGTTCGCAGGCCTGGAAGGGGGTCACGACGGCGCCCTTCAGTTCGGGCAGGGATACCTGTATGCCGGTGATTTCGTCCGATGTCAAATCCTGCCCATCCAGGGGCGTGCGGAAGAGGGAGGCGCCGGTAAGCTGGCAGTCTTTCCAAAAGGCTCCTTCCAGCCGCATTTCCTGCAGGACGGCGCCGTCCAGATTGCAGCCCTCGAACCCCACGGATTTCAGGACGCAGAGGCTCAGGTTGGCAAAGCGCAGATGGCAGCCGGCAAAGCGCACCTGCTCCAGGCGGGCCTCGGGCAGCTTCACACCCAGCATCTTGCAGTTCTGGAAGACCACCCGCCGGAAGGTGCAGCCGGAAAAGTCGGCGTTGGACAGGTCGCAGGTATCAAAGATGGCGTCCCGGAAGTAGCATCTGTCCAGCCGGCCGGACAGCCGGCAGCCCTGGAACCGGCAGCATCTGACCTCGGTTTTATAAAAGTCTTCGGCCGTTTCGCCCAGCAGCAGGCAGTCTTCCAGGGGTTCGTCGTCGGCGTCGGCCTGGAGCAGCCGGGCCTGCAGGTCGGCCTCCGGCAAGGCGGCGGGCAGTTGGGGAGGCTGGATGCGGACAGGCCTTGCCTTCTTTTCGGGGCGGGGAATAGGGGCGGGCATCCTATCATACCTTTCCATATAAGATACCGACAGTATACAGCCCCGCCGGCTGTTTTGCAAGATGTGCGCCTATGGCAGCAGGGGGACAAAGAAGCGGCTTAGCAGGCGGCTGTCCTCCGTCAGTTCGGGATGAAAAGCGCAGGCCAGCAGGTGTCCCTGCCGGGCCAGCACGGGATGGCCATCCACCTCCGCCAGGATTTCCACCCCCGGACCGGCCCATTCGATGTAGGGCGCCCGGATAAAGACGGCGGGATAGCTGTCGTCCCATCCCCGGATGTGCAGGCCGGCCTCGAAGCTCTCCCGCTGGCGGCCGAAGGCGTTGCGCTTTACGCAGATATCCATAAGTTTCAGCAGCCCGTTCTGCGCCAGCAGCACCATGCCCGCGCAGGTGCCTAGAATGGGCTTGTTTTCCGCAAACTCCCGGATGGCGGGCAGAAACCCGTATCGTTCCAGAAGTTTGCCGATGGTGGTGCTTTCCCCGCCGGGGATGATAAGCCCCGACAGGTTTTCCAGTTCCTCCGGACGCTTGACGGCAATCCCCCGGCAGTCGGCGGCCTCCAGGGCGGCTATCTGTTCGGATACGGCCCCCTGCAGGGCCAGCACCCCCACCGGTTTGCTTATATGCATAACGGTTCCCCCTTGCAATAAAGAAATAAAAAACGCACTCTCCCAGGTGCAGCTACCGAGCGAAAAAGTCTGCGGTACCCTCAATCCCGGTGACGTCTGTCTGCGGGCACTGCCGCCGTCTGTCTGCGGGCACCGCCCGCTCCCAGGTGCAGCTACCGAGCGAAAAAGTCTGCGGCGCCTGCAATCCCGGTGACGTCTGGGGGCGGGCACTGCCCGCTCCCAGGTGCAGCTACCGAGCGAAAAAGCCTGCGGTACCTGCAATCCCGGTGACGTCTGTCTGCGGACACTGTCCGCCAGCCAAGCACTGCCCGCTCCCAAGTACAGCTACCGAGCGAAAAAGCCTGTGGCGCCCACAATCCCGGAGACGTCTGGGGGCGGGCACTGCCCGCCAGCCAAGCACTGCC
>CAJFVX010000006.1 GCA_904420585.1 Candidatus Howiella intestinavium
ACCGCATGGTTCCGGGCTTTTTGAGCATTTTTGAATTGGTTTGTCGGGCCTGTTATCTCTTGGAGAACTGGGGCGCGCGACGGGCGGCCTTGAGGCCGTACTTCTTGCGCTCCTTCATTCTGGGGTCGCGGGTCAGCAGGCCGGCCTTCTTCAGGGCGGGCCGCAGGCTCTCGTCGTACTGCAGCAGGGCGCGGGCGATGCCGTGGCGGATGGCGCCGGCCTGGCCGGTTACGCCGCCGCCGGCTACCCGGCAGACAATGTCGAACTTATCGGTGGTGCCCGTCAGGTTCAGGGGCTGGCGGACAATCAGCTTCAGGGTCTCCAGGCCGAAATAATCGTCAATATTCCGGTCGTTGATGGTGATGGTGCCGGTGCCGTTGTACAGCCGCACACGGGCGACAGAACTCTTGCGGCGGCCGGTGCCGTAGAAATGCGGTTTGCTCTCGTACATGAATAGCTGCCTCCCTTCCATTAAAGCGCCCAGGTCTCGGGCTTCTGTGCGGCGTGCTTGTGCTCGGTTCCCTTGTACACATGCAGCCGGGTCAGCGCCTTGCGGCCGATGGTGGTGTCGGGCACCATGCCCTTGACGGCCAGCTGCACAGCCAGCTCGGGGCGCTTGGCCATCAGGGTGGCGTACTTGACCTCTTTCAGATGGCCGATGTAGCCGGTGTGATGCCGGTAGTACTTCTTCTCCAGCTTGTTGCCGGTGAGCTCAATCTTGTCGGCGTTGATGATGACGACATGGTCGCCGCAGTCGACATGGGGCGTGAAGAGGGGCTTGCCCTTGCCCCGCAGGATGTCGGCGGCGGCGGCGGCCACACGGCCCAGCCGCTTGCCGGCGGCGTCGATGACATACCACTTGCGCTGGATGTCGCTGGCCTTTGCCATATAAGTGGACATATTCGTAACCTCCAGTATCTCCTTTATTCTTACGGTTTGAGACGTCTGTTATCATAACACAAGCCCCCCGCCCTGTCAACACCAAAATTTCATTTTTTTAATCCGCAGGGCGCAATCTTTTATTTCCTCCGTTTTTCTCGCGATAACGTCTGAATCCTCATCTGCTATTTTCGGTTTTGCCCGGGGATTCCCTTTTGAACCGCCTTGTGCTACAATAGGGCCCGTGACAGCGAAAGGACGGGGATTTTCATGCAGAAACTCATGAGCGTCATGCGGGCGGCCATGGAGAAATACGAAATGATACAGCCGGGGGACCGGATTGCCGTGGGGGTGTCCGGCGGCAAGGACTCGGTGACCCTGCTCACCGCCCTGGCCGAGATGCGCCGGTTCTACCCCGTCCCCTACCAGCTGGAGGCCGTGACCCTGGACATGGGCTTCGGCGGCACCGACTACCAGCCCTTACAGGAACTCTGCCGGCGGCTGCGGGTGCGGTATACCATCAAGCCCACCGGCATCGGGCCCATCATATTTGAAAGCCGGAAGGAGGAGAATCCCTGCAGCCTCTGCGCGCGCATGCGGCGGGGGGCCCTCCACGATGCGGCCAAGGCCCTTTCCTGCAACAAAATCGCCCTGGGCCACCACCTGGACGACGCGGTGGAGACCTTTTATATGAATCTCTTCAACGGCGGCCGCATCGGCTGCTTCCAGCCGGTGACCTATCTTTCCCGGAAGGATTTGACCATGATACGCCCCATGGTGCTGGCCTTTGAACGGGACGTCATCCGGGCCTGCCGCAAACGGAACCTGCCGGTGGTGAAAAACCCCTGCCCCGCCGACGGCGTCACCGACCGGCAGAAGATGAAGGACCTCATCCGGGGTCTGGAGAAGGACTACGACCGGCTGCGGGTCAAGACCATCGGCGCCATGCAGCGGGCGGGGCTGGACGGCTGGTGAGGCCGGCCCTGCGGGCAAAAAGGGGCCATGTTAACTTTGGTTGACAAGGTTCCAGCCGCAAATGGTAGAAAAAAGGGCGGCCGGCTGGTATGCTTTTTCCCGCAAAGGAGGCAACCCATATGCAATTTCACGAACAACTTATTTCCCTGCGCAAACAGAAGGGCCTTTCCCAGGAGCAGCTGGGGGAACAGATAGGCGTATCCCGGCAGACCGTCTCCAAATGGGAGACGGGGGTATCACTTAGATAAAGATACCACACCAATCCCACGCTGGCTTTTGCTCAACCGATACAGCCGGAGGGCTGGACAACAAGAAAA
>CAJFVX010000007.1 GCA_904420585.1 Candidatus Howiella intestinavium
CCGGGCCGGCGGCAATATTTTGCAATGGGTCTTGTCAATCCGTATGGGAACGGGTATACTTTGAATAGAACAATACGGGATATGGGATGGAGATATATGAGGAAATGGATAAAACGAGCGGCGGCCCTGTGCCTGACGCTCTGTCTTTTTTTAACCGCCGCGGCCTGCGGGGGGGACAAAACCGCCGACGCCGTCATCACCTACGGCATGGACGAACGCCCCACGACCTTAGACCCCCAGCTGGCCTCCAGCGAAACCGAACAGACCATGGTGCGCAACCTCTTTGAAGGCCTTTTCCGGCTGGATGCGGGGGGGAATATCGTGGAGGGCGCCGCCGAGAGCTATACCCTCTCGGAGGACGGCCTGACCTACACCTTTACCCTGCGGGAAGCCGTCTGGCAGGACGACACCCCTGTGACGGCCGCTGATTTTGTATTCGGATTGCAGCGGGCGGTTGACCCGGTTACCAAGGCACCCTACGGTTCCCTGCTCTCGGCTATCGACGGCGCGCCGGCCATCCTTGCCGGCAGTGCGGCTGTGGACACCCTGGGGGTGACGGCGGTGGATGAGCGCACCCTCACCATCCGCCTGCACGAGCCGGATCCCGATTTTCCCATGGTGCTGACCCTGGCGGTGAGCATGCCCTGCAACGAGGCCTTCTTCCAGAAGGCGGCCGGGGCCTACGGCCGCAATCTGGACGCCACGGCCTCCAACGGCTCCTTCACCCTCTACCGGTGGGAGGAGGACGCCACCATCCGCCTGAACCGCAACAAAAGATATAACGGCCCCTTCCCGGCCAAGCCGGCGGCCGTGGTGTTCGCCACCGGCCGGGAAAAGCAGACCAACGACCCGGACGCCGATTTATCCGACACCGCCTATCGGCTGGCCCGTCTGGAGGACGGCACCCTGGACGCCGGCAAAATCGACAACTCCCAGGCCAGCGCCCTTTCCGCCGAAGGGTTTTCCATCACGGCCTACGAGGATACCTGCTGGGCGGTGGCCGTGAACCCGAATACCGAAATCGGCACGGCCGACATGCAGAAGGCCCTGCGGGAATCCATCAACCGGAATGTCTGCGATACGGCCCTGCCCGGCTACTTCACCCGGGCCGACCGGTACCTGCCGGCAAGCCTGACCCTGCGGGGCAAGGCCTATAAAGAAACCCAGCCCCTGCAATACACCTTCCCCTATGACCCGGCCGACGCCCGGGCCATCCTGGCCGAAACCACCGAGAACCAGGAAAACGGGCGGCTGCCCTCGGTCACCCTGCTCTACGCCGACGAGCCGGGGATGGAGGAGGCGGCCAGCGTCATCGCCCAGCAGTGGCAGCAGAATATGGGGCTGTACTGCAATATAGAAAGCCGGTCCCGCACCGCCCTTTTGTCCGCCGTGGCCGCCGGGGAATACCAGCTGGCCCTGGTTCCCTTATCCGCCGGGGACAATACGGTGCAGTCCTTCTTTAAACAGTTTACCGAAGGCGGCCCGTACGCCGGCTTCACCGACAGCACCTTTGCCGAGCTTATGGGCGGCATGACCGGCAGCCTGTCGGACGAGGCGCTGCTCCAGCTGGCAGGGCAGACAGAAAACCAGCTGTTAAGCTATACCGGACTGACCCCCGTCTTCTTCAGTTCCAGCGCCTTTGCCCAGTCTCCCCAGATGCAGGATTTGCAGATCCAGCCCTTCAGCGGCCGGGCGGATTTCGCCTTCGCCGGCAGGCTGCCGGATTAAGCTGCCATTCTATTTTATCAGTATACGAAAAGCTTCCATCATCTTCGCATTCTTTCCTGCCGTTCCCATAAATTGAAATACACGCATGTACGGGGTATGTTCACTAAAAAAAGAATGTGAGCCGGGCACGCTTCGCCCTCCATCATTTTCCCTTTCATTTTTTCGCACAGCTTTTTGATACGCTCCATGATATCCCGGCGCACCGGTTTGTATATGGCGCCGGTGCTTTGGTGCGAACACGCTGGAAACGACAAAAATATCCGCCCGGATACGCCATGGTATCCGGGCGGATTTATAACAGCAGATGCAGAAACTTACTTCAGCTCGACCTTGGCGCCGACCTCTTCCAGCTTCTTCTTCATCTCTTCGGCGTCGTCCTTGCCGACGGCTTCCTTCACAGCCTTGGGAGCGCCGTCAACCAGAGCCTTGGCCTCGGCCAGGCCCAGGCCGGTGATCTCGCGGACAACCTTGATGACCTTGATCTTCTCGGCGCCGACTTCAGCCAGCACAACGTCGAACTCGGTCTTCTCAGCGGCGGCCTCAGCAGCGGGGGCAGCGCCGGCGGCGGCCACGGCCACGGGGGCGGCGGCGGATACGCCGAACTCCTCTTCCAGAGCCTTAACCAGCTCGGAGAGCTCCAGGACGGTCAGGGACTTAACATCTTCAATCAGCTTAACAACTTTCTCAGAAGCCATTGTAAATTACCTCCAAATAATTTTTTAGTATGGTTGCGGCCTTTCCGGCCGGTTTCTTACGGCAAAAGCCGTGGACAGTCCGCTTTAGGCGCCCTGCTTTTCAGCAATGGCGTTCAGGGCGCAGACCAGACCCCGCAGATTGGCGTTAAGCACATGCACAAAGCCGGTAATGGGGGCATTGAGTCCGCCCAGGGCCTTGGCGACCAGCTCTTCCCTGGAGGGCAGCTTGGAAAGGGCTTCCACGCTGGCGGCGTCCAGAATCTGATCATCCGTGAAACCAATCTTAATCTTGAAGTTCTCGTGATCCTTGGCAAACTTGCAGAGGATCCGCGCTGCGGCCACATAGTCGTCGTTGGACAGGGCCAGGGCGGTGGTGCCCTCCAGAACGGTCTTCAGACCATCCTTGCCGGCAGCCTCGGCGGCACGGGACAGCAGGGTGTTCTTCACAACCGCGTACTCCACGCCGGCCTCCCGCAGTTCCTTGCGGAGCTTGGTGTCGTCCGCCACATTGATGCCCTTGTAGTCGACGATGACGCCGGCGCAGGCATTCTGCAGCTTCTCGGCCAGCTCGGCCACGATTTGCTTCTTTTGTTCCAGAATCTTCTCGCTAGGCAAATAGATTCACCTCCCGCAGGCGGCCTATGCCGCCAAGTAAAAATGCCCGTCCTCCAAAGGAGGACGGGCATGAAAAAGCATACAGTCCAAAACGGACGCAGTTTCTGCATTCCCTCTCCTCGGCAGGCTGTTTGGAACAGTTAGACGCGCATCCCAGCGCATACCTGCTGTCTTTGGATTAGAACAACATGATTATATTAGCACATCTTTCCCAGCTTGTCAAGAAATATCTTTGACAAAGGGAAAGCAGGCCGGCACTGAAATCAGATGCAGCCTCTCGGCGCTTCTGTCACGCCTCTGCAGGCTTTGCTGTTCCGGGAGAATGTCCTCTGCTCCGGAACCGTCTGCGCGGCCTTCCGCCGCTCCGCCGATTCCTCCGCTGCGGTTATTCTCCCGGGCTCAGCCTCTCGGCGCTTCTCTCTTAGGCGCCGAACTTGGCGGGATTCAGCTTGATGCCGGGGCCCATGGTGGCGGAAACCACGCAGGAGCGGATATACTGGCCCTTGGCAGACGCCGGCTTGGCCTTGACGATGGCGCCCATGAGGGTCTCCAGGTTCTGCTGGAGCTTCTCGGCGCCGAAGGACACCTTGCCGATGGGGCAGTGGATGATATTGGTCTTATCCAGACGATATTCAATCTTACCGGCCTTGGCCTCGGTGACCGCCTTGCCCACGTCGGGGGTGACGGTGCCGGCCTTGGGGCTGGGCATCAGACCACGGGGGCCCAGGACCTTACCCAGGCGGCCCACCAGGCCCATCATATCCGGGCTGGCGATAACCACGTCGAAGTCCAGCCAGTTTTCCTTCTGGATCTTCTCCACCATATCCTCAGCGCCGACGAAATCGGAGCCGGCCTCCTCGGCGGCCTTGGCCTTGTCGCCCTTGGCGATGACCAGGGTGCGGACCTTCTTGCCGGTGCCGTTGGGCAGAACCACGGCGCCGCGGACCTGCTGGTCGGCATGGCGGGAGTCAACGCCCAGGCGGACATGAACCTCCACCGTCTCGTCGAACTTGGCGGTCTTGGTCTTAACGGCCAGTTCCATGGCCTCGTTTACATCATACAGCTTGCCGGGTTCCACCAGCTTCAGGCTTTCGTTATACTTTTTACCATGTTTCATTTTCGTGTACCTCCCAATCGAGTGGTTATATCGGAATGTTCCTCCCACCCGGGAGCATTAATCAACAACTTCAACGCCCATGCTGCGCGCGGTACCGGCAATCATGCTCATGGCGGTTTCCAGCGAAGCGGCGTTCAGGTCGGGCATCTTCTGCTCGGCAATCTTCTTGATCTGCTCACCGGTGATCTTGGCGACCTTGGTCTTGTTGGGCACGCCCGAAGCCTTGTCGATGCCGCAGGCCTTCTTGATGAGAACAGCGGCCGGCGGGGTCTTGGTGACAAAGGTGAAGGAGCGGTCCGCGTACACGGTGATGATGACCGGGATGATAAGACCCGCGTCGTTCTTGGTGCGCTCGTTGAATTCCTTGGTAAACGCCATGATGTTGACGCCGTGCTGGCCGAGCGCGGGACCTACGGGCGGCGCCGGAGTGGCCTTGCCCGCGGGGATTTGCAGTTTAATATAGCCCGTTACTTTCTGAGCCATTGTTTGCACCTCCAAAATTCGTGGTGGCGGGGATTTGCATCCCCATGGCGGGACGGCTTTCCCATCCCTCCCACTGCGGCGCGGTGTGCGCCAGCGGCCTTACAGCCGCTTAATAAGCGGAAGTCTATCCGCATATTAACAGAAAATACCTTTGGCCTAGTCGACCAGTTCCACCTGGTCCAGCTCCAGCTCCACCGGGGTTTCCCGGCCGAACATGGAGATTCTGACCCGGACCTGGTTTTTGTCCACGTCCAGCTCTTCCACCAGGCCCATAAAGCCCTCCAGGGGGCCGTCTACGATCTTCACGTTGTCGCCTACCGCGTAGTTGACCTCCACCGTGCGCTTCTCCACGCCCAGGGCGGCCACCTCTTCGTCGGTCAGCGGCACCGGCTTGGACGCCGGCCCCACAAACCCGGTAACCCCCCGGGTATTGCGGACCACGTACCAGCTGTCGTCCGTGACGATCATTTTGATTAAAACATAGCCGGGGAAAATCTTGCGTTCGACTTCCCGCTTCTTGTTATCCTTGATCTCCACTACCGTTTCCGTGGGGACCTTGACGTCCATAATCAAGTCCTGAAGCTTCCGGTTTTCCACCATCTTTTCCAGGTCGGTGGCAACCTTGTTTTCATACCCGGAATAGGTATGCACTACATACCACTTGGCGTCTGACATGACTGAACCTCCCACCACGGTTTTATGCGCGGCAATAATCAGGACAAATCCGCTTCATCAGATCTGCAGGATAAGCTCGACCAGCTTGCTCAGGCCGAAATCCAGCAGCCAGATGAAGGCGCCTACAATCAGGCACATCACCAGTACAATGACGGTGTTCTTCACAACCGACTTGGGACCGGGCCATACTACCTTCTTGATTTCGCTCTTGTACTCTCGGAAGAACTGCGCAAGGCGCTGGGGAATGGTCTTCTTGGCCCCGTTGGACTCCTGCACTGCGATGGCGTCGGCCACCAGGATACCGGCGAAGCCGGCCACGGCGCAGAGGATGAGGCAGCCCATGCAGAGGTAGATGTTCAGAAAATAGGACAGATAGGTAACATCGGCGATGGGACGATAGTCCACAAAGGAACCCGGGGTGGACAGGCTGATGACCAGCATGTAGATCCCGGCGATCAGGCCGAATACCGGCGCGGCGATTCTGCTGTTCTTGAATTTGAAGGCCAACAGAGACATAAGGGCCGCAATAGCGGTCAAGATGAAGCAGAAGAGCAGATGGGCCGACTTAGCCAGCGAAACCGTTCCGGCCGCCGTAGCGACCGAGCCGCCAAAGGCCAGCTGGGAACCCGTGAGGTTGACAAGCTCTCCGCCGGCGGTGACCTGGACGAAGTTTAGGAAGAAAAGCACCAGGGCGCCCACGCCGAAGACCGCTGTCAGTACGCGGAGGGCCATATTCATTGCTTTCATATTTCTTTCTGCCTCCTACTTGGTCTCTTTGTGGAGCGTGTGCTTCTTGCAGAACCTGCAATACTTGTTCATTTCCAGCCTGTCGGGATCGTTCTTCTTGTTTTTCATCGTGTCGTAGTTGCGCTGTTTGCACTCCGTGCAAGCTAGGGTAATTTTGACTCTCATGACGGCACCTCCCGTTTTACGGAATTTTTTAGCCTCCCTCAATCTGCCCTGGGACCAGTCGGTCTCCCGCCTGTAGAAAGAAGGGGACGCTGGAATGCCCCCGCCTATCTCCAGCCGACGGCCCGGCCGGCCACGGCGCATGAACGGGCCTTTGGAATTTTTACACATCTAAATTTTTTTAGCGCGCAAAAAAAAAGACCCTTGTAGAGGTAATATAGTTATACCATATCCCCCTGCGCGGGTCAAGCATTTTTTCCAATTTACCGCCGACAGCCCTTATTCTTTGGCGAAAAAGGCGAAGCCGCAGGCCCCGGGTCCCACATGCACCCCCACCGTGGCGCCGATGTCGCAGCGGGCAAAGGCGTCGGCGTCGAAATCGGTCCGCTCCCGGATGAGGGCGGCCAACTCCTCCATGAGGGCCGGCTGGTCGGTGTGGGCGATAATATGGGGCCGCTCCACATCCAGATTTCCGTTCTGCATCAGCTTTAACAGCGCCTCGAAGGCGTTTTTCTGCCCCCGCTGCTTCTGGATGGCCTCCACCAGGCCGTCCTTGATGGTGATGATGGGCTTGATGCCCAGCACCGAGCCGAAAAAGGCCGAGGTGCTGGACAGGCGGCCGCCCATCTGTAAATACTTCAAAGTGCCCACCGAGGCGTAAAGATACACCTGGGATTTTTCCCTTTCCAGCGTATCAAAAATTTCCTTTGCCGAATACCCGAGGCCCTTTAACCGCACGGCCTCCATGACCAGGATGCCCAAAGCGAAGGTAACGGTCCCCGAATCCACAATATGCAGCCGGTCCCAGCCCATATTCTCCTTAACCAGGCAGGCGGCGTGATAGGTGCCGCTCATGCGGCCGGAGATAAAGACGGCCACCACCTCGTCCCCGGCGTCCAGGTAGCGGGAGAAAACCTCGGTCAGCTCTCCCGGGGTGGGCTGGGAGGTCTTGGGCAGTTCCTCCACCGTCTCCAGCTTGCGGAAAAACTGGTCGGGGGTCATCTCCACCCCCGACAGGTAGCTCTCCTCCCCGAAGAGGATGCGCAGGGGGATGATTTCTATATCGTTTTCCGCCGCGTAGGCAAGGGACAGGTCGCTGCTGGAATCGGTAATGATTTTAATGGCCACGAAGGGCGCCCTCCTTATGTAAAACCTTTGTAAAGCATGTATGCCAAACGAAAATAATGTAGCAAATCGTAAGGCTTTTGTCAAGGGAAAAGGGGCATTCCCGTTAAATTACAGTCTGGGCCTTGTGGGCCGGCGGATGCGTATGCTACAATGCAAGGGAGGATACGGGGGCTTTTCCGCCCCGGGGCAAAGGAGGGGTATCGTGAACGGAAAACTGGTGAAATCGGGGATTGCGCTCATTTTTCTCGGGGAAGGGTTGTATCTTGTCTTCTCCCTGCTGAAACCGGGCGGCGAAAGCGCCTTCGGGGACTTTTTCTCGGGGCTGCTGCTGGGCATCTCCGTGGGCATCAACCTGGTGGGGCTGGTGCTGGCCGTTATAGGCGTGGCAAGAAAGGATTCCAGGTAAAAGCAATCCCCCTTTTTCTTATTACAAGATTCAAACTGTCGAAAAAGCCAATGGAAGCCACCCAATCGCAGAAACCGGCGACATGTGCGTCGGTTTCTGCATACGACAAATCCCGCTTTGGCGGGATTTGTAGGGGGAATGTTAGAAGGGGGGCTCGCCCTTCTTCTACAGCTTGTCGACTTTGTCGACAAGCTGAATCCCCCTTTTTCCTTGTTTTATGGAAAAAGGGGGATTTTTGCGCACAACTTTAAATCTCTTCATACCGGCCGGCGGCGGCTTCGGCGCAGCGCAGGCCGTCCACGGCGGCCGACACGATGCCCCCGGCGTAGCCCGCTCCCTCTCCGCAGGGGTAGAGCCCTTCTATAGGCGACATATAGTCTTTTCCCCGCAGCAGGCGCACGGGGGAGGAGCTGCGGGTTTCCGGGCCGGTGAGCAGGGCGTCGGGCAGGGCGAAGCCGCGAAGCCGCTTGTCCAGCAGCCGGATGCCCTCCCGCATGGAAGCGGTGACAAAGCCCGGCAGGAAGTCCTCCAGATTGCCGGGAGTAACCCCGGGCAGGTAGGTGGGATGTACCGCCCCTTCCAAACCGGACGAAGCCCGGCCCTCCAGAAAATCCCCCACCCGCTGGGCGGGGGCCCGGTAGCCCCCGGCCGCCCGGAAGGCGGCTTCTTCTATTTCCCGCTGGAAGGCCATGCCGGCCAGGGGGTGGTCATCCCCGTAGTCGGCGGGGGTAACCCCTACCAGCAGGGCGCTGTTGGCGTTTTCCCCGTCCCGGGCGTACCGGCTCATGCCGTTGGTGACCAGCCGGCCGGGCTCGCTGGCGGCGGCCACCACCTGACCCCCCGGGCACATGCAGAAGGTGTAGACCCCCCGGCCGTTTTCCAGGTGCACCGACAGCTTGTAATCCGCCGCCCCCAGGGCCGGATGGCCGGCCGCCCCGCCGTACTGGGCTTTGTCGATGAGGGTCTGGGGATGCTCGATGCGGGCCCCCACCGCAAAGGCCTTGGCCTCCATGGGCACCCCCGCGTCAAAGAGCATCTCCAAAGTGTCCCGGGCCGAATGGCCGATGGCCAGCAGCAGGGTTTGGCAGTCTATGCTCTCCCGGCCGGACGGCCCCTCCAGCACCGCCCGGCGCAGACGGCCGCCGGCGGTCTCCAGGCCGGCCAGACGGCAGGAAAAGCGCACCTCCCCGCCCAAGGCGCGGATTTTCTCCCGCAGGTTTTTGACCATGCCGGCCAGCAGGTCGGTACCCACATGGGGCTTGTGTTCATATAAAATATCCGCCGGGGCGCCGCATTCCACAAAGGTCTCCAGCACCTGCCGGCAGCGGGGGTCCTTGATGCCGGTGTTCAGCTTGCCGTCCGAAAAGGTGCCGGCGCCCCCCTCCCCGAACTGCACGTTGGATTCGGGGTTTAAAGGCCCGCCCTGCCAGAAGGTATTTACGTCGGCCTGCCGGGCGTCCACGTCCCGGCCCCGCTCTATGAGCAGGGGGCGCAGGCCGGCCCTTGCCAGGTAGAGGGCCGCAAAGAGCCCCGCCGGGCCGCTGCCCACCACCAGGGGCCGGGGCGCTCCGTCCGGCAGCCGGCGGGACGGCGGGACTGCCCTCCGCGGCTTCTCATAAAGAGATATATTTTTGTTCCGGCAGCGGCGCACCACCGCCGCCTCCTTTGCCGTCTCGGCCAGCAGGGCGCAGCAGAAGGTCACCGCCGGCTTTTTCCGGGCGTCCACCGACTTACGGTACAGCCGGGCCGACCGGACATCCGAAAGGCCTATCCCCAGCGCCTTAGCCGCCGCCGGCCGCAGGTCGGAAAAGTCGGTGTCCAGAGGCAGGTGCAGGTTTTGTATGAGAATCAAAGGGATGCCCTCCTATCGCTTTTTGCAGGCCATCGCAGCCGACCGGCCGGCCAGCACGCCGCTGGCCCAGGCCCATTGCAGGTTGTAGCCGCCGCAGTCCCCGTCCACGTCCAGGGCCTCGCCGCAGGCGTACAGCCCCGGCACCAGGCGGGATTCCAGGGTGCGGGGGGAAAAGCCGTCCAGCAGGACGCCCCCGGCGGTGGTCTGGGCGTTGGCCCAGCCGGTGGAGCCCAGCACCCGGAAGCGGAAATCCTTGATTTTGCCCGCCAGTTCCTTCATCTGATCGGGAGACAGCTCCCCCGCCGTCCGGCTTAGAGGGATGCCGCAGGCCTTGACCAGGGTTTGTCCCAGCCGTTTATGCAGCATGCCGGTGAAAAAGTCCTCCATCCGCCGTTCGGGATAGATAGCTTCCCACTCCAGCAGCATGGAAAAGACCTGCCGGAGGGGGTATTCGGGCATACAGTCCAGGGCGATTTCCGCCCGGCCCTCCCGCGCCCGGACGGCCTCCCTGGACAGCTGGAGGACGGGCGGTCCGGACAGGCCGTAGTCGGTAAAGAGGATTTCCCCTGCCTCCGTCCGGGCCTTTTTGCCCGAAAGGCGGAGGGTTGCCCGGCCCTCGATCTTGATTCCCTTCAAAGGCCGGGTATAGGTGGTGTCGGTTTTCAGCTGGACGATGGCCGGCGTCTGGGGCGCGGCCTTATGGCCCAGCGCCGTCAGCAGGCGGACGCCTTCGCCGTCACTGCCCAGCTTGGGGGCGGCGCTGCCCCCCGCTGCCAGAATCACCCGGCGGGCGGTGAAGGCGGCCGGGCCGTCAGGGGTTTCGGCCGTCAGCCGGAAACCGCCGGATATCCTCTTTATGCCGGTCACCCGGCAGCCGCAGCGCACATCCGCTCCAACTGCGGCCGCCCCGGCCCGCAGGGCGTCCAGCACCGACGAGGCCTGAAGGGAATAGGGATAGGCCCGGCCGGTTTCGTCGAACTTGATAAGCACCCCCAGATACCGGAAAAAGGCCAGGGTGTCCTCCAGGGGCAGGGTATCCAGCACCGCCCCCGCCGTCTGCATACCGCCGCCGTGGAAGTGCCAAAGGGACAGATCCCGGTTGGTGATATTGCACCGGCCGTTGCCCGTTACCAGCAGCTTTTTGCCCACCCGGTCCAGCCGTTCCAGAATTCCCACCGACAAACGGGCTGTCCGGCCGGCCGCCACGGCGGCCGCAAGGCCGGACGCGCCGCCGCCCACAATCAAAATATCGTAATCCATATCAGGAAGGCTTCTCCTTATGCGTTTTTTCCGGAAGGGGACTAGTCCTCCTCCGCGTCGGCGCCGGCGTAGACCGTGCCGCAGACAGAATCATAGATTTCCTCGGCTGTGTAATAGACCTGGCGCAGCCAGTCGAAATCCAGCTGCACCGGCATATCCGCCGGGTACCGGGTTTCGATGTACAGCCGGTTGAGGGCGGGGGTCTTGTCCAGCCAGGAAAGGAAGGTCTCGTCATACCGTCCGGCCTGCCGGCAGAGCCAGGTGATGTTGTGGCCGTCCACATGGCTCCCCGTCCGGTAGAGCACAAAGGCCTTGAGGGCCTTCTCGATGGCCTGCTGGCAGTGGAAGCCGGCCGCCGCCGGGCACTGCCGCCTGTCCAGCAGCATGTCGGCACAGTGCAGGTCCTCGGCGGCGAACTCCAGCCAGTCGTAATAATGCCGGCTGTCCCCCGTGCGGCTACCCCGCCTGCTCATACAGCACCCTCCCGCTGCCCGCGATGCGCGCGGCAAAGCTGCCCGGCTCGGCCAACAGGCGCTCCCAGTCGGCCCGGCCGTACACCAGCACGTCGAAGGCCACCGGGCAGTCCACCTGCAAATAGATTTGCTCCTCCAGGCTGCGGGGATTTGCTTCCCCCGTCACAACGCAGAGCTTAAAGGAGGAAACCGCCCCGTCCAGCCCTCGCTTTTCATTGTAAAGGATAACGGTATCCGGCTTTGCCAGCCGGCATATTTCCGCCAGTACCTTTTCCACCGCTGTATCCATGCACCATCCGCCTCCCGTGGGTTATCATCCCTTGTATCATACCCTCTTTCCCCCGCCGGCGCAAGATGGGATTCCCATTTGCAGGCTTTTCACTGGACTTTTTCCCCTGTCACAGCTATAATACTGAATGTATTAAGCCTGTCTTTATAAAGCCCTAAGCTTTATCCTCTATAATAAAAGAGCAAACCAGCCCTTCCCGGCGGCATCTGGGGAATGGGCGCATTTTTGGAGGGAACCCTATGCAGCTGAAAATCGGCCTTTTAAACGACTCCTTCCCCCCCACCATCGACGGGGTGGCCAACACCGTGCTCAACTACGCCAAATCCATTACGGCCCACCACGGGGAGGCCCTGGTGGTAACCCCCAAATACCCCCATGTAACCGACGATTATCCCTTTCCCGTCTACCGCTACCACTCCATCCCCATCGTGGGGCCTTTAGGCTACCGGGCGGGCAACCCCTTTTCCCCCATGACCATCTCCGAACTTCACGCCCAGGGCCTGGACCTGCTTCACGTTCACAGCCCCTTTGCCTCCTCGGTGCTGGCCCGCCAGCTGGTCCGGCCCAAAAAGTACCGGGTGCCGGTGGTGCTGACCTATCATACAAAATATGAATACGATATCCAGAAATTCGTCAAGGCCCGCCATTTGCAGCAGGTCATCAAGCGGTTTATCCGGCACAACATCAACCTGGCCGACGAGGTGTGGGCCGTATCCCAGGGCGCGGGGGAAAGCCTGCGGGTCATGGGATACCACGGGGACTTCCGGGTCATGCCCAACGGCACCGACTTTGCGAAAGGAAAGGCCCCGGCCGAAGAGGTGGACGAGCTGCGGCGCATCTACAATATAAGCCCGGACGACCTGGTCTTTCTGTCGGTGGGCCGGATGATGTGGTATAAAAACATCAAAATCACCCTGGACGCCCTGGACATCGTCCGGCAGGCAGGCATCCCCTTCCGGGTGATTTTCGTGGGCGAGGGCGCCGACCGGCCGGCCATCGAACAGTATGCCCGCTCTTTGGGACTGTCCGACCGGGCGATTTTCACCGGCGCCATCTACGATCGGGAAAAGGTGCGGGCCTATTTCAGCCTGGCCAATCTTTTCCTCTTCCCCTCCACCTACGACACCTCCGGCCTGGTGGTCAAGGAGGCGGCCGCCTGCAGCTGTCCCAGCCTGCTGGTGGCAGGCAGCTGCGCCGCCGAAGGGGTCATCGACAACGACACCGGCCTGCTGGCCGAGGAATCGGCGGAAAGCTGTGCCCAGCGGATTCTGGCCGCCCTGCGGGAGCCGGGGACCCTTGCCCGCATCGGCCGGGGAGCCGCCGACCGGGTCTACCTCTCCTGGGACGACGCGGTGGCCATGGCCTACAAGCGGTATGAGGAAATCATCGGAAGCTGGCCCCATCCCCTGCCCAATCTGCACAAGGATTGGTAAATCCACAGATTCTGCACATTCTATAAAAGCAATGCAAACAAGGAGGTCACAGGATGTTCGACACCGTGGCACTGGGCGAACTGCTCATCGATTTTACCCCCCGGGGTGTGGGGGAGCAGGGCAGCCCTGTTTTTGAGGCAAACCCCGGCGGCGCCCCCTGCAATGTGCTGGCCGCCCTGCGGCGGCTTGGCAAGTCGGCCGCCTTCATCGGCAAGGTGGGGGACGATATGTTCGGCCGCTGGCTGGCGGAAACCCTGCGGCAGCTGGGGATTGACGCCGGCGGGCTGATTACGAGCGAAGAATATTTCACCACCCTGGCCTTTGTCAAGCTGGACGAGGCGGGCAACCGGGAATTTTCCTTTTCCCGCAAAAACAGCGCCGACGTCATGCTCCGGCCGGAGGAGGTGGACGAAAACCTTATCCGAAACGGGCGGATTTTCCACTGCGGCACCCTGTCCTTTACCCATCCCTCCTCCCGGGCCGCCGTGCTCAAGGGGCTGGAAACGGCAAAGCAGGCCGGGGTGTGCATATCGGTGGACCCCAACCTGCGGGAACCCCTCTGGAAGGATTTGGCCGACGCCCGGGCCGCCACGCGGCAGGCTTTGGGGTATGCCGACGTCATCAAGATTTCCGACTATGAACTGGAATTTTTATACGGGGAAAAGGATGTGGTGAAGGCCTCCCGGCTTCTTTTGGAGGAATTCTCCCCCAAAATCCTCTTTTCCACCTGCGGCAAGGAGGGGGCCTACCTGCTCAAGGGGGATTTTGTCCTGCACCACCCCTGCTTCGACGTAAAAACCATCGACACCACCGGGGCGGGGGACGCCTTCTGCGGGGCGGCCCTGAGCCGCCTTCTGGACGCCGGTCTGGACTTCGACGCCCTGGATGAAGCCGCCTGCGCCGCGCTGCTCCGGTACGCCTCGGCCGCCGCCAGTCTGGCCACCGCCAAACGGGGGGCCATCCCCGCCATGCCCGCGCCGGCGGAGATTGAGGCTCTGCTGGCGGCGGAAGCTTAAAACATCCCAAGATGCGGAAACCCCCGCCGTACCGGCGGGGGGTTTTTCACATAAGGCGGACGAGACGGCTGGGCTTTTTCGGCTTGCGCGCCGGCCTCATTTCATAAACCCGGCCGTCCCTGTCTTCCCGTACCGGCGGATACCGGCCGGGTCCGCACCGACAGGCCGCCCAGGTTCCGCAGCCGTCCGGCGGCCTGCTGGGGGCTTCCCGCCTCCAGCCGCAGTTCCAAAGTAGCCGTCCGGCGGCGGCCGGTCTCCCGGCCGTGGTGGGCGTCAAAATAGTTCACCGGGGCGTACAGGGCGTCCACACTGTACCCCAGCTTGGCGTTGGGGCTGCCGGGCTGGACGATGCGGGAAGCATCGTAAAAGCCGTCGTGGTACTTGCGGGCGTATATGTCCATCTGCCGGATGCCGGAAAACTCCCGGCGGATCCGATGGGCCGCCCGCTCGGCCAAATCGATGGTATCGAATTCCGCCTTGATTTGATGCAGCATGTTCCCTTTCTCCTTTCGCTCACCTTCCTAGTATGGACGCCTGCGAACAAAATAGAAAAGGAAAATATTTTTGAAAGGCCCTTAGGCCCAGCCCTTCCACACCTCCGGGCAGTAGCCCACCGTGGCCTGCCTGCCGTTGCGCACAATGGGGGTTTTGAATAGGGCGGGGTTTTCCAGCAGCTTTTCCAGCTTGTCCTCTTCCCGGGAAAGATACCGCACCAGGGCCGCATCGGGATGCCTGGGGTCTAAGAGGGCTTCCAGATCGCCCACCGCCCGCAGAACCGTCTCCAATTCCCGCCGGCCCATACCGTACCGGGGCAGGTCGATGCGCTGGAAGGGGATTTTCCGCTCCTTAAAATACCGCTCGGCCTTTTTGGTGTCAAAGCATTTGTTTTTGCCGTAAATCTGAATCTGCATACCGCTTCCTCCTTTTCTTCCTACAGTATACCGGATAACGAAAAAATTGTATAGAAGCCGGCAAAATTCTTTTCTTTTCGCCGGAGTTATGGTATACTAACTACCAACGTGGCCGGCCGGACCGGCGGCAATATTACATCCCACGGGAGGACGCGCTGTAATGATTTTCGACGGCATTATCATAGGCCTCGTATCCTTTGTGACCATCGGGATTTTTCACCCCATCGTCATCAAATGCCAATACCATTTTTCCGATAAAATCTGGCCTGTATTCCTGGTTTTGGGGATTCTTTTGCTGGGGCTGTCCACCCTCGTATCCAACACCATCGGCTCGGCCGCCCTGGGCGTGGCCGGCTTCTCCTGCCTGTGGAGCATTAAGGAGCTGAAGGAGCAGACCGAGCGGGTGCGCAAGGGCTGGTTCCCCGAAAATCCCAGGCGGAAAAAGAAGTAGAAAGGGGGAGTCCTATGTTATCCGTCTCCTATGCCGAAATAGCGGACAAGGCCTTTTGGTTCTCCCTGGACAGGCATATGCGGGAAGAAACCTACCATGAGAAGATTACGGAGAAAACCTGCTATATCCTGCGGGAAGGCGGCCTTCCTGTGGGCATTATGCGGTACGGCCTTTTCTGGGACAATACCCCCTTTTTGAATCTTTTGTATTTGCAAGAGGCCTTCCGGGGACGGGGCCTGGGCCGGCAGGCCATGGCCTACTGGGAGGATAAAATGCGGGCAGCCGGGTTCCGGATGGTCATGACCTCCACCCAGGCGGACGAGGGGGCGCAGCATTTCTACCGGAAGCTGGGCTACCGGGACGCCGGCAGCCTTATCCTTCCCGGGGAGCCCCTGGAAATTATTATGATAAAAGAATTATAAGAATGGCTAAGGAGGGTATCCCATGCTAAGCCCCAGCCCGGAGCAGGTGCGAAGTTTTCGCCTGCGCGCCCACCATCTGGACGCGCCCCGGAAAGCCGCCGATATAGAAAAAATAGCAGGCGCCTGCGGTATGCAGAACTCCCCGCCCGGCGCCTGGGAAGCCGCTCTGCACTGCCGGATTCCCGGCTGCAGTGTCGAGGAAATACGCCGGTTTTTATACGACCAAAGGCTGCTTTTGCAGGCCTGGAGCCTGCGGGGAGCGCCTTATGTGTTCCCCGCCGCCGAAAGCGGCGTTTTTTTGTCCGCCCTCATCCCCCAGGAGGACGAGCCCTGGATTTACACCAAGGGCATCGCCCTGGCCCTGGATTTTTTGCAGATGCCCTTTGCCCCTCTGCTGGCCGCCCTCCGGCAGGCTATATCGGCGCTGGACGGGCGGACGGTTACCAGCAAGAACCAGCTGGACCAGTATCTGGCCGGACGGATGCTTCCCCTTTTGCCGGCTGACAAGCGGGATTTGTGGGAGCGGCCCTCCATGTACGGCAGCCCCGACAAGCAGACGGTGGGCGGCGCGGTGGTATCTTTTCTGCTGCGGCCCTGCGCTTTTTACGGGCTGGTGGTCTTCGGCCGGCGGGAGGGCATCCATCCCACCTTCACCTCTTATAAGGACTGGACGGGCCACCCCCTGGTTTCCGGGGAGGATACAGCCCGGCGGTTGGTGCGGAAATTCCTGCATTGCTTCGGCCCGGCCACCCCGGGTATGCTGGCCGACTGGATGGG
The DNA here is from genome assembly GCA_904420585.1 of Candidatus Howiella intestinavium. Classification (GTDB taxonomy): domain Bacteria; phylum Bacillota; class Clostridia; order Oscillospirales; family Acutalibacteraceae; genus Howiella; species Howiella intestinavium. The sequence goes on from CAJFVX010000007.1 coordinate 16,641, forward strand.
CTGCTCCGGGAAACAGGCCCGGCGGCTGTGGGAGGCCGCAGAGGAGGAACTGGAGCCGGTTCCCTTTCTTGGAAAAAAGGCCTATATCCTGTCGGCCGACCGGGAAAGCCTGTTTTCCCCCGTCGATTTTCCGGCCGATCCGCTGCTGCTTTCCGGCCACGACCCCTATTTGGAGCAGCGCGACCGGGAGGTTTTGGTACAGGATCCGGCCCGGCAGAGGCAGGTCTTCCGGACAGTGGCAAATCCCGGCGTCGTCCTCTATCAGGGGGAAGCCATTGGAACCTGGAAGGCAGTGGGCAAGGGACAGGGCCTGGAAATTCGGATGGACTTGTGGGAGGAGGCCGTCCCAAAAGCGGTATTGTCCCGGCTGGCCGAGGACTATGCCGCCTTCCGGGGACAAAGGCTGCTGGGAGTCTCCTTTACCTGACTGCCGGCTGCCATCTATGGAAAAGGCCGCCCGGAGCACATGCTCCGGGCGGCCTTTTCTGTTTCAATCTGCCCCTTAAGCCCGGGCCATGGCCTGCCGGACCTCGTCGGAACTGGAACTGGGCGAGCCGATGGAATAAACCACATTGGTGGCGTGGTCGCTGACCCGCTCCAGGTTGGTTACCACATTGATAAAAATCATGCCGCTCTCGGGCGTACACTGCCGCTGGTTGAGCCGGTCCACATGGTTCTGCTCCAGCTTGTGGGCCAAATCGTCGATGGCTTCCTCCTCCGCCCGGATTTCCTCCACGGCGGATTCGGTCAGCTTGCGGCTCTTGAACTGCTCCACCGACTGCCGGTAGACCTCCATAGTCTTGTTGGCCATCCCCCGCAGTTCCTCTACCGCGGCGTCGGACAGGCGGCAGCCGTTTTCCAGGGAATGCTTGGCATCGTCGGCGATGTTCTCGGCATGGTCCCCGATACGCTCCAAGTCGTTGACCACATGGAACAGGGAACCGATGATTTTCTGATCCGATTCCTGCAATTCCAGCCCGTTTATCTGCACAAGATAAGAGGTGATGGAGTGGTTGAGGAAATTCACCAGCTTTTCCTGCTCATACACCCGCTCGGCCTTTTCGGCATCCCGCTGGAGCAGGGCGTCCATAGCTGTCTGCAGGTTTTCCCCGGCCACGTCGGCCATGCGGCCCACCTCCCGCAGCACCTGGGCCACCGCCACCGGCGGGGTCTGCAGGATACGGGGATCCAGGTATTCCAGCGTAAGAGCACCCGCCTCCTGGTCGGTGCCCGGGATAATCTTCCGGGACAGCTTGACCAGCAGGTTGCCGAAGGGCAGCAGCAGGGCGGTGGTGACTACATTAAAGACAACATGCATGGCGGCGATCTGGGCCGACATATTGTCCGACACCAGGGCCAGCAGCTTATCCACCGGCGCCAGCAGGCAGATAATCACGAACACGGCCGTGCCGATGACATTGAACATCAAATGGATAATGGCCGCCCGCTTGGCATTCCGGCCGCCGCTTAAGGAGGCCAGGATGGCCGTGATGCAGGTGCCGATATTCATGCCCATGAGGATAAAGATGGCCGCCCGCACGTCCGGCACCGCTCCCTGCATGGCCAGGGCCTGCAGGATGCCGATGGCCGCCGAAGAGCTCTGGATGATGGCCGTGAAGACCATGCCGGCCAGAATCCCCAGGAAGGGGTTGTTGGCAAAGGCGACCATCATGTCGATAAAGGGCTGGAATTCCCGCAGGGGTTCCATGGCCTCCGACATGGTGTTGAGCCCCAAAAACAGGATGCCCAGACCGGCGAAGATCTGGCCCACATGCTGCACCGTCTTTTTCTTGATAAATGTCATGGCCACCACGCCGGCCAGCAGGGCCACCGGCGCCAGGGCCTGGGGATTGATGGCCACCAGCACGCCGGTGATGGTGGTGCCGATGTTGGCCCCCATAATCACCCCCACCGCCTGGTTTAAGGTGATGAGGCCTGCGTTGACAAAGCCGATGACCATAACCGTGGTGGCCGAGGAGCTCTGGATGACCGCCGTGGTCCCGGCGCCCACCAGCACGCCCAGCAGCCGCCGGGAGGTCAGCACCTCCAGCATCCGCTTGAGCCGGGAGCCGGCCGCCATTTCCAGGCCGTCGCTCATCAGCTTCATACCCAAAAGGAACAGGCCCAGCCCGCCCAGCAGGGTTAAAATGTTGGTAATACCCATTGTTATACAGCCTCTCTCTTTTCCCGTCCGCCCGCGGCGGATCGGTCTCCGATTTTTCTCTTTCCGGGTCGATTGTAGTCCCTTTATGTTAAAAGAAGGTTAAATCTGCGAAAAATATTTCTTTCTGCGCCCCTTTTTCGTTTCTTTATAAAATATTTAAACCCTGTTCTTATTCCGCCTATTCCATCTGCAATTTCACCAAATTATCCAGAAAATAATTAGTATCTTCATCCAACGCACCGTTGCAATTTATGAAGAAAGTGTTAGAATAAAAGCAAAGTTGCCCGGGCAATCAATGAGGCTGGGCAAGACGCACAGCGCTTTACCCTGTTAGCGCATAAAATAAGTCTGCGGATTTCGCCGCAGGATTCGGATAAGGGGGACGCCAGCATGGAACAAAAGCCGAAAGAGGCCGTCGGCGAGCAGCCGGCCGAATTGGAGGGCGTAATCCAGCGCATCCTGGATATTGACGCCAAGGCCCGCAGCGTCACGGCCGAAGCCCAGAACCTCCGGTTGGAGGCCGAGCAGAACATTGCCGGCCAGAAGGCGGCCATGCGGGAGAAGTACCGCAAGGAGGCCGAGCACCGCATCGAGCTGGTGCGGACCGAGGAGGAAAAGCTGGCGGAGGAATCCCTGGCCCGCGCCAAAGAGGAGCAGGCCCGGCAGCTGGACATGCTGAACCAGGCCTGCGAAAAGAACGCCGCCGGCTGGGTGGAGGAAATCTACCGGCGGGCCATCCAAGTCTGACGGCGCCGCGGCCGGTTCCTTCCGGCCGCAGAATACCCGGCGGAGGGCCGCCGGCCAGAGAGTCAGGTGAACCATGTTGTCAGCTAAGGCTTCCAACTCTATTTTAACCAAAGCCCGGGCCAAGTACGGCCGGCGGCTCACACCCAAGAATTACCGGGACCTGGTGGCCCTGGGCAGCGTGGGCGACGTCGCCGCCTATCTCAAAGGCCATACCCATTTTGCCGGGGCCCTGGCGGGGGTACAGGAATCCGCCCTGCACCGGGGAAATCTGGAAAAGCTGCTCAAGCAGAGCAATTTGAAGGATATGGACCTGCTTTGCCGGTTCGAAAGCTCGGTGGGCGAGCATTTGTTTGAATACATCATCATGCGGGGGGAAATCGACGAGTTGCTGCGGTTTATCCGCCATCTGGCGGCCGGGCACCCGGAGGAGTACATCCTGGACGTTTCCTACCGCTTCAATCATTTCACCCGGCTGGACCTGCTGTCCCTGCCCAAATGCAAAAACTTCCGCGATCTGGCGGGAATGCTGCAGCAAACCCGGTACGGGAAAATGATCCAGCCCTTTCTAAACGGGCAGATCGAACACAATATGGACAATCTGGAATCATCCTTTGACCGCTTCTTATTTAAAGAGACCTTCGCCATGCTGGAGCGAAACTTTCTGGGCGAAACCCGGGAGGAACTCCGGGGTATCCTTTCCCTGGAGGCCGAGTTGGCCAACATCCGTCGCATCTACCGAGCCAAGCGGTATTACGACGGGGATGCAAAGGTCCTCTCTAGGCATCTACTGCCCTACAGTCGGTTTTTGTCCTCCCGGCAGCAGGACGCTCTGCTCCACGCCGCCGACGGGGCGGAGGTTCTCTCCATTCTCCGGGCCTCCCGGTATAAAAAGTACACCGCCCGTTTCGACCCGGCCGACATCGACGACTTCGCCCGCCGGGTCCTGCAGGACTACTGCGAGCGCAAACTGCACTTCTCCACCCATCCCGCCGTGGTCATGGCTTGCTACTTCCGCTTCGCTGAAAACGAGCTGGATAATATAACCAACATTATAGAAGGTATCCGGTACGGGCTGCCGCCCGACCGCATCAGTTCCACGCTGGTGCTGCCGGAAAAAGGAAGAGGGTGAGGCTTACATGGCAGTTGAATCCATGCAAATGGTCAGTATCATCGGCAAATTCCAGCAGCTGGAGGACGTCATAGAGGCCTGCCTGGACGCGGGCTGCTTCCATCCCGAATCCACTGCCGACATCACGTCCGACGTGGAGGGATTTTCCCAAATCAACGACGAAAACCCCTACGGCGGCCGGCTGCAAAAGTTCCATGAGGCTTTGGACTACTGCGGGATTAAGCCCGAATTGGTTCCCATCCCGGAAGACCTCAGCGACGACGATGTGGACGTCTACATCAACCGGCTGGAAAAGAACCTGCACACCGTGCAGACCCGCCGGGACCAGCTGCAAAAGGAGATAGCCGAGAAGGAATACGCCATATCCCAATTGCAGCATTTTTATTCCCTGGACATCCCGCTGGACAAGGTGTTCGCCTCGGAATTCATCAAGGTCCGGTTCGGGCGTCTGCCAGCCGAGAGCTATGAAAAGCTCCGGGCCTACCGCCCCAACCCCTACATTCTCTTCGTCCCTTGTTCCCATGACGAAAGCTACTACTGGGGCATGTATCTGGCCCCCCTGGACAGCGTGGAGGAAGTGGACAGGGTTTTCGCCTCCCTGTTCTTTGAACGCCTCCACATCCCCGAATCCACCGGCACCCCTCACGAGGCCGTAGCTTTCCTGGAAAAACGGCTGGATACCCTGCGGGGCCGGCTAAAAGAACAGGATAAAATCATCGACCGGTACTTTACCGAACACCGGGAAGAGTGCATGCAGCTCTATTCCCAGGTCAAGCGGAATTACGACGCCTTTGAAATCCGGCGGTTCGCCTCCCGCTACGGCCGCTCCTTTATGCTGCTGGGCTGGGTCCCCGAATCCCAGCTGGCCGATTTTAAGCGGTACATCGACAGGGTGGACGGCATTGAGATAGAGTACAGCCGGCCTGAGCAGTCCAAGCGGTTTGAACCGCCCACCAAGCTGCGCAACCGCAAGCCCTTCCGGCCCTTTGAGTACTATGTAAAGCTCTACGGGGTGCCCAATTACCGGGAGGCCGACCCCACCGCCCTGGTGGCCATCACCTACACTATCTTGTTCGGCATCATGTTCGCCGATTTGGGGCAGGGTATTATCCTGGCCATCGCCGGCTGGCTCATGTGGAAGCTCAAGCGCATGGATGTGGGCAAGATTTTGATTCCCTGCGGCATCTGCGGCGCCTTTTTCGGCTGTGTCTTCGGCAGCGTCTTCGGGTATGAGGATTTGCTCAATCCCCTCTACCGGCTGCTGGGCTTTGCGGAAAAGCCCATAGACGTTATGGAGGACGCCACCTACCTGCTGGCCTTCTCCATCGGCATCGGCGTGGTGCTGGTGCTGGTAGCCATGATAGCCAACGTCTACTCCAGCCTAAAGCGGCGAGATTACGGCAGCGCCTTTTTCGGGCACAACGGCCTGGCCGGCATCCTGCTGTACGGCAGCATCCTGGGTACCGCCGCCGTGGTTGTCACCGGTGTAGACTTCCCGGTGCTTCCCCTGGTGCTTGTGGGCATCCTGCTGCCGGTGGTGCTCATCTTCTTTAAGGAACCCCTGGGCAAGCTGGCGGCCGGCCGGAAGGACTGGAAGCCGGAAAAATGGGGCGACTATATCCTGGAAAACATCTTCGAACTCTTTGAAATCATCTTAAGCTACCTGACCAATACGGTCAGCTTCCTGCGGGTGGGCGCCTTCGTGCTGGTACACGCGGGTATGATGATGGTCTTCTTCTCTCTGGCCGACATCCTGCCCCCCGGCGTCAACATCGTCATGATTGTCTTCGGCAACGCCTTTGTAACCGTGCTGGAGGGCCTGTTGGTCAGCATCCAGGTTCTGCGTCTGGAATTCTACGAAATGTTCAGCCGGTTCTATATCGGCGAGGGACATCCCTTCGAACCGGTGGCCGTCAAGGCCGAGTAGGCGGGGGCCTCCGCTTCCCGCCGGCCCCTTAGCCGGGCTGCTCAACTTCTTTCCCGGGGCTTTGCAAGGCCTGTAAATACAGGCGCGGCCCTTCCATATTCCCGAAAAAGATTTGCGCGCACTGCGCGCCGAAAGGAAGGATTTCCATGACAACCTTTTTAAACGTTCTCGTCTTCGCACTGCCCGTACTGGCCCTGGCCGCCGCTGTTTTTGTGGCCGCCCGCACCATGAAAAGGACCGGCAATGTCCGCCGTGCCTTCTCCCGCCACTTCATCACCCTGGTGATGGCCATTGTCCTGTGTCTCGCCTTTACCTTTGTGGCCGCCGCCGCCCCCGCTGATACGGGCGACGCAGCCGAGGCCGTTGCCACGGCTGCGGAAACCGTCGCTGACAACGGCGCGGGCATGGCCACCGGCCTTGGCTTCCTGGCCGCCGCTTTGTCCATCGGCCTGGCCGCCATCGGCGCGGGCATCGCCTTGAGCGCCGGCGCCCCGGCCGCCATCGGCGCGGTTTCGGAAGACCCCAAGTCCTTCGGTAAGTCCATGATTTTCGTCGTGCTGGGCGAGGCCGTGGCCATCTACGGTTTGATTATCGCCATCCTCATCATCCTGAAGATCCCCAACCTGCCCGCCCTGGGCTAAAGGCCGCCCCTGCAGAAAGGAGGCGCGTGACATGCGCTTCATGCTCATCAGCGACAACCACGATACGGCCATGGGCATGCGCCTGGCCGGCATCGAAGGTGTCATCGTCCACGAGCCCGACGAGGTGCAGAAGGCCCTCAAGGAAGCGGTGGCAAAGGAGGATGTGGGCATCCTGCTGGTCACCGAACGACTGGTGGCCCTCTGCCCCGACCTGGTCTACGATATCAAAATGAACCGCCGCAGGCCCCTGATTGTGGAAATTCCCGACCGTCATGGCGACGGCCGCAGCGAGGATTCCATCACCCGCTATGTGCGGGAGGCCATCGGCGTCAAGATTTAGGCCCGCAGCCTATCAACACAGCAGAAAGAGGTGAGTGCCTTGGCACAGGACGACCGCGTCAGTAAATTCGTCACCGCCATCACCAAGGAAGCCGAGGAACAGCGGCAGCGGATCGAACAGGAAACCAAGGACTTTATCGCCAGCGAAATGGAAAAGGCCGAAATGGAGGCCCTGAACGACAGCTATAAGATGATCCAGCGGGCGGTGAGCAACATCCGCGCCGACGTGGGCAGCCAGCTGTCTTCCAGGATGATGGAAAACCGGCGGGCCCTGCTGGCCCGGCGGGAGGAAATTTTGGAAGAGGTGCTGGGAAAGGCCGGCCAGCGCCTTGCCGCCTTCACCCAGACGGCGGATTACGCCGCCTTCCTGACCGCCTCGGCCAAAAAGGCCCTGGCCGTCCTGCGAACCGAAAAGCCCACCGTCTATCTCCGGCCGGCCGATATGTCCCGGCAGGCCGAGATTGCCGCCGCCATCGGCCCCTGCCGCTTCGAGGAGGATGCGGGCATCCGGCTGGGCGGCCTGCGCATGACCGATGAAGCGGGCAAAATCGCCGTGGACGACACGCTGGATACCCGGCTGGCCGCCCAGCGCACCTGGTTCCAGCAAAATTCCGGTCTGGTCTTATCCTAACGCATTCCCCCGCGGCATCCGCCGCGGGTTCCCCAGGGCGGGAGCGCCCTCCCGCATTGGGGAATCCGCAGCATAAAAAGCCGGTCATCCTATCTCCAGGAGGTTTTCGCCATGTCCAAAAATGTTATATTCGGTATCAACGGCCCGGTGGTCACCGTGGCCGGCACCAGGGACTTTTCCATGCAGGAAATGGTCTATGTGGGCGAAGAGAAGCTGGTGGGCGAGGTCATCGGCGTCAACGAGCAGCTGACCACCATCCAGGTCTATGAGGTCACAACCGGCCTGCATCCCGGCGAACCGGTGGAGCCCACCGGCTCCCCCATGTCGGTGACCCTGGGACCGGGTATCCTCTCCAATATATTCGACGGCATCGAGCGCCCCCTGGGGGACATCGCCGAGAAGTCCGGCGCCTTTATCGCCCGGGGCAGCGACGTGGCCCCGCTGGACACCCAAAAGCTCTGGGATGTGACCCTGACCGTTAAGGTGGGCGACCAGCTGACCGGCGGCGACATCTACGCCGAATGCCCCGAGACGGCCAGCATCGTCCATAAGGTCATGGTGCCCCCCGGCGTATCCGGCAAGGTGACCTTTACGGTGAAAAACGGCCAGTACCGCATCGACGACCGGGTGGCCGAACTGGAGGACGAGCAGGGCAATAAAATCCCCCTGACCCTCTGCCAGAAGTGGCCCATCCGCAACCCCCGCCCCTTTAAGGAGCGGCTGGCCTGCACCGTGCCCCTTATCACCGGCCAGCGGGTTATCGACACCATGCTCCCCATCGCCAAGGGCGGCACCGCCGCCATCCCCGGGGGCTTCGGCACCGGCAAGACCATGACCCAGCACCAGCTGGCCAAGTGGTGCAACGCCGACATCATCATCTATGTGGGCTGCGGCGAGCGGGGCAACGAAATGACCCAGGTGCTGGACGAGTTCGGCGAGCTTATCGACCCCCGTTCGGGCCGCAAGCTGACCGACCGCACCGTCCTTATCGCCAACACCTCCAACATGCCGGTGGCCGCCCGCGAGGCCTCCATCTACACCGGCATCACCTTGGCGGAGTACTACCGGGATATGGGGTACGACGTGGCCATGATGGCCGACTCCACCTCCCGCTGGGCCGAGGCCCTGCGCGAGATTTCCGGCCGCCTGGAGGAAATGCCCGCCGAGGAAGGCTTCCCGGCCTATCTGCCCTCCCGTTTGTCCGAATTCTACGAGCGGGCCGGCCGGGTGGAAGCTTTAAACGGCAAGGAGGGTTCGGTGACGGTTATCGGCGCCGTATCCCCCCAGGGCTCTGACTTCTCCGAGCCGGTGACCCAGAACACCAAGCGGTTCACCCGGGTCTTCTGGGCCCTGGATAAGTCCCTGGCCTACGCCCGGCACTACCCCGCCATCAACTGGACCACCAGCTACAGCGAGTACGACGTGGATCTGGCCCGGTATCTGGAGGAAAATGTCGACCCCGACTTTATGAAATACCGTTCCCGGATGATGGCCATTCTCCGGGAGGAAAGCTCCCTGATGGAAATTGTCAAGCTCATCGGCGCCGACGTGCTGCCCGACGACCAGAAGCTGACCATCGACGTGGCCCGGGTCATCCGGGTGGGCTTTTTGCAGCAGAATGCCTACCACGCCGACGATACCTATGTGCCCCTGTCCAAGCAATTTTTGATGATGAAGGTCATCCTCCGGCTCTACGACAAGGGGCGGCAGCTCATCGCCGCCGGCATACCGGTGGGACGGGTTACCGAATCGGGCTTATATGAAAAGCTGATTAAGATGAAGTACGATATCCCCAACGACAAGCCCGAGATTTTCGACGACTATCTGAAGGAAATCGACCAGGTTATGGACGGCCTTCTGCAGACGGGGACGGCAGCCGCCCGGTAAGGCTTTTTTACGGAACAATCCGGCGTAAAGGACTGATGGTATGATTATTGAACATGTAGGTTTACAGGATATTTCCGGCTCCCTGGTGGTGCTGGACGGTGTAACCGACGCCACCTTTGAGGAAATCGTGGAGCTGCGCCTGGAGAACGGCACCACCCGCACCGGCCGTATCGTCCAAATCGACGGCGACCGGGTGGTCATCCAGGTATTCGAGGGCACCCGTTCCCTCTCCCTGACCAATACCCGCACGGTGCTCACCGGCCATCCCATGGAGCTGGCCCTCTCCCCCGAAATCCTGGGCCGGATTTTCGACGGCGCCGGCCGCCCCAAGGACGGGCTGGGGGAAATCTTCCCCGAGGTCTCCCGGGACGTCAACGGCCTGCCCATCAACCCCGTATCCCGGGTCTATCCCCGGAACTACATCTCCACCGGCATCTCCTCCATCGACTGCCTGTGCACCCTCATCCGGGGCCAGAAGCTGCCTATCTTCTCCGGCTCGGGTATGAAGCACAACGAGCTGGCGGTACAGATTGTGCGGCAGGCCAAAATCGCCGATGAGGAAGGGGCCGACTTCGCCATCGTCTTCGCCGCCATGGGCGTCAAGAACGACGTGGCCGACTACTTCCGCCGTTCCTTTGAGTCCACCGGCGTGCTGGAGCGGGTGGTCATGTTCCTGAACCTCTCCAACGACCCCATTATCGAGCGTACCATCACCCCCCTGTGCGCCCTGACGGCCGCCGAGTACCTGGCCTTTGACAAGGGCATGCACATCCTGGTGGTTATGACCGATATGACCTCCTACTGCGAGGCCCTGCGGGAGTTCTCCTCCTCCAAGGGGGAAATCCCCGGACGGAAGGGCTATCCCGGCTACCTCTATTCCAACCTGGCCGCCCTGTACGAACGGGCGGGCATGATTAAGGGCAAAAAGGGCTCGGTGACCCAGATTCCCATCCTGACCATGCCCAATGACGACATCACCCATCCGGTGCCCGACTTAACCGGCTACATAACCGAGGGCCAGATCGTGCTGGACCGCTCGCTGGACGGCCTTGGCATCTATCCCCCGGTGAGCGTGCTGCCCAGCCTGTCCCGTCTGATGAAGGACGGCATCGGCGAGGGGTACACCCGGGCCGACCACGCCCCCCTGTCCAACCAGCTTTTCGCGGCCTACGCCAAGGTGCAGGATGCCCGGGCCCTGGCCTCGGTCATCGGCGAGGACGAACTGTCCCCCACCGACAAGAAGTACATCGAATTCGGCCGGCGGTTTGAAAACCGCTTTTTGTCCCAGCGCTCCACCGAGAACCGCACCATTGAACAGACCCTGAACCTGGGCTGGGAGCTGCTCTCCACCCTTCCCCGGGAGGAGCTGGATCGGGTGGACGACGACCTGCTGGATAAGTACTACCGTCCCGCCGGGGATACGGCCGCGCCGGAAACGACGGCGGAATAAGCCCTTGTCCCTAACCCATTCCATGGAGGTGAGCCGATTTGGCCGAGCAGGTATTTCCCACCAAAGGCAACCTGATTAAAATTAAAAAATCCCTGGAGCTGGCCCGCACCGGCTTTGACCTGCTGGACCGCAAGCGGAATATCTTAGTCCGGGAAACCATGGCCCTTATCGACACGGCCAAGGAGATCCAGAGCCTTATCAACACCACCTACGCCAAGGCTTACGAGGCCCTGCAGGCCGCCAACGTCACCCTGGGGATTGTGGACGAAATCGCGGCGGGCATACCCGTGGAAAACGGCGTGTCCATCTCCTACCGCAGCGTCATGGGTGTGGAAATCCCGTCGGTGACCCTGGACGCCAATCCCCGGAAGAACTACTTCGGCTACCAGCGCACCAGCATGCAGCTGGACGAGGCCTACGCCCGGTTCGACGACGTCAAGCGCCTGACCGCCCGGCTGGCCGAGATTGAAAACAGCGTCTATCGTTTGGCCCAGGGCATCCGCAAGACCCAGAAGCGGGCCAACGCCTTGAAGAATATCATCATCCCCCGGTTCGACGGACAGGTGAAATTCATCTCCGACGCCCTGGAGGAGAAGGAGCGGGAGGAATTCTCCCGGCTGAAGGTGATAAAGAAGACCTTGGATAAGCAATAGGCGGTTTTTACAGGCGCAAAAATCAGTATCCATAGAAAAAAGATCCGGTGGAATATTCCGCCGGATCTTTTTCTATATGCTTTATCAGTCAAATACCGATTCCTGTTCCCAGGAGATAAAGTCGCCAGTGCCTGCGTCGATTTCAAAATCATACTCCATCTGCTGGTAGACGATTTTCCCCTCATAGATAAGCCGGCCATTGTCCTGCTCCAGATGCATGTAGATATGTTGGTCGGCAGCTCCCGGCACTCTGGCAAGGGCAGCCGCTCGGGCGTCGGCCTCCGCATAGGTAGCCGCAGAAGTCATGGAGGTATAGAAATCGTCTTCTATATCGTAGTCCGCCTGGAGGATCTGCCCGTCGGAAACCCGGATTTCATAGTCGTATTCCTGGTTTCCCACATAAAATTCCACATTGTAGATGTCGGCGCCATCGTCCCTTTCCTGCCTAATACGCAGACCAGTCAAATCCTCCTCTTTTACCTTAGCATGCTCCAGGGCAATGCCCTTGGCCTCGTCCTCAGTGATGCCGTCAGCCGTCTGCCCCACAGAAGCCGGCGCGGACGTGGAGGCATTCTCTCCCCCGGCCGCCTGGGAAGGGCTCTGGGACTGGGTGGACGCCGGCGCGCTTTCGGAACCGCCGCCGATATGGATGGTGCAGCCGGACAGCGCCGCCAGAAGCACCGCACAAACCAAAGCCGCAGCAAAAATACGCTTATTCATATATCTGTCTCCTTATCTTTCTGTATTTTATCCCGCAGAAAGGGGATCACCTTATTTTACGCCATCCAGCGCAGTCCTATACGGCGACAAAAGGCCAGCAGCACAAAGGGGGCGCAGGCTCCCGCCTGTGCCCCCCTTTCTATGGTGCGTATAATCCGGTTGGGGTCTACTGCTGCACCCGGCCATTGACGGTAACATAGCCGCCGCCGTAAATCACCGGTTTCACCTCGGGATCGGCAGGCTGGATAACGGTAGCGCTGTCATAGTTAAAGGTGACGCCCAGTTCTTCTGTGGCGTTGCCGTACAGATACACCGTCTTGGCCCCGTCGGCATCCGCCGTAATGCGGGTATTTTCCACTGTGCAGACGGTGGGGTACTGATACGCATTGGAAGCGCGGTTGCCCAGCAGCAGGGTGGCAAAAGGCATCCCGTTGCCGCTGGCCCAGTCGCTGCCCATATATGCATCTTCACTGTCGCCTTCAATCGTATACGGCCGGGACAGCACGGAATCCTTGATAGTAGCCGTACCGCCGCGGACAACCACTGCATTGCGCTCGCCGACGATAGTGGAATTTTCAATGTACAGGCTGCCGGGGACATTCATGAGAACGGTCGCGCTGGTGCATCCGTCTCCGTAACTGGCTTCCAGGTAGGAATTGATAATGCGGATATTGACATTGTGGTTATCCGCGCTGCCGGCGTTGGTGCCGATGGCGAAGATGGGCGCCGTAATGGTAGAGTTGACAACCTCCACCGTAGCATCCTGGCCCTGAGCGAATATGCCGGTACCTTTTGTGCTGTAATCCACATTTGTGAGGGTTACGGTACTGCCGGCAACCGCCTGGATTGCGGACTTGCTGGGGTCGGGCATCGTATCTGCTACAACCAGTTCGCCGCCGGAAATATTCAGGGTTTCGCCACCTTCCACAACCAGGCTACCCGTAGAGGTGGAAGTTAGCGTATTGCCGTTGAGAACGATGTTGGTCTCGCCCGACGGGCTCTGGGGAATAACATTCACGGTGATATCCTCCGTCAAGGAAGCCGTCTTGCCCTCGCTGATGGCCTGCTCCAAACCTTCAGCAGTGCTTACTTCTTCCCAGGCAGCCGCGTCATACTGAGCGTCGCCGAAGCCGTCCGTCTCATAAGGCGTCTGGGTGGCGATGAGGTTGATACCCAGGCTGATTTCCGGCGCAGCAGCGTCGGAAGCATGATTGGCCTCGTTGCCCACTGTTTCGGGCATATATACAATCAGGGCAATGTACTTTTCAGCGGGATATTCCGCATCAGCTGCGGTAGCGGGATACATGATGTTTTCCACAGAATAGCCAGCATTCAGGGCATAAGATGTAGCGCTCTCCAGGGCCGCCTCAGCCCCGGCGCGGTCATAGGGGGTAATCGCGCCGTCGGCCGCCGTCAGATCTACCACGGCAAACTCCAGGTAATCCGAGAGCCGCAGTTCCTCGCCCGTTACGCTGGTGGATATCACAGTATCGGTGGCGTTCATATTCAGCTGATATTTCAACGCCAGGCTGCCCAGGTTTTCCACCTTCAGATAGGCAACCTCCATATAGCCGGGCTCCCAAAGGGCGCCTTCCTTAAACAGATTGGTATCCGTCTCCACATCGGCCCATGTGGTTCCGTCGGTGGTGTACTGCAGGTTGATATCCAGATTTCCTGCAACGATCCGGTTGTTGCCGCTGGTTACACTGTCGGTAAACCAGGCGAAGGTGGAACCCAGCAGCAAGGCGCAGCTGACTGCTAAAGACAGCCCGCTGGCAATGAGGGAACGCCGTGTGCTTTTCGAGTTGCTCATGCTTTGTCACTCCTGTGTATTTTGTCGGCATATGTGGGATACAGAATATCTTAACCGCCATGCCGCCAGACGGATAAGGCATGGAAACCGGCCGGTAGCTTTCCCACCCACAGCCTTTGCCGGCCCGGGCCGGAGAAGGACGGCCTTTCGTCTGAAACGGGGACTATCCCGCCGCTCCGGACGGAGAGCAGGATACTCCTATAAAACCTATCTCTTATTCGGCGGTAACGGTGTAGACGCCGTCGGCTGTCTCGGTAGCCACATAGCCGGCCGGGACAAAAGCCTTAAACTCTTCCAGAGTCAGGCCCGTGTTCATAAAGGTGCCGCCCTTGATGGTCAGGGTAGCACCGCCGTCTTCCACCGGCTTAACCACCTGGCCGCCACGTTGGCAATACACTTCGATTTTGCCGTCCACCGTGCCGGTCATGGTCTCGTCGAAGGTGATGGAGGTGCCTTCATCTTCGTAGCCGGTACCCTCCCAGTGCATGACGTCCAGGGCGATTTTGCCGGCAGGCGCGATAATATCGGTGTCGCCTTTAATCACCACATCGCCGCAGTTGCTGGAAATGATATAGCCGCAATTGCTGCTGGAGGTGCCGTCCAGGGTGACGTCCTCCAGGGTCAGGTCGCTGTAATTCTGTACCAGTATCTGCACAGTGCTGGACGACGGTTTATAAGTACCGTTCTTCAGGGTAACCATGGAACCCTGCAGCAGCTGCATCCCGTTGGTCTCCGTCCCGGCCGAACCCACCGGCTGGGCTACCGACACGGTGTTGCCGCCAAAATCCACCTTTAGAGAATTGCCGTTGGCCGTTTTAATTCCTGTGACATCCGCAACATCCTGGGCGATTTGAATGCTTACATCCTTATTGCCCGCCACAGCTACATCCTGTAAAGCATCAGCTAAGCCATCCCTGCTGATGACCGGGGTTGTATCCGCCGGAGTGACGATATAGGTATTCTCGGCTACTTGGGTGGACTGATAGCCGGCCGCTACAAAAGTGCCTCCCAGGTTATCGTCGCCATCCGCCGGGTTACGGCCCTGGAAGGTGCCGCCGGTTACGGTGATGGTGCCCGGATTGCCGTTGGAAACATTCAAGGTCAAGGGGGCGCCGTCGCCATAGGCATAGTCCTCCGTGCTGTTGTTAACAAAGGTGCCACCGGTAATGGTCACCGTGCCGCCGTACATGGCATAGACACAGGATTCATTGGGGGTATCTACCTGAATGGTGCCCTCTTGGATAATCAACTCACCGCCCATGGCACTGACGGGCACAACATCATCCGAAGCATCCGTAGCGTCAATGACGCCATCGCCGGTGATGGTCAGTTTTCCACCTGCATTTACACGGATGGGGGTAGTATTAAGATCCGCATTATCAGGGATGGTAATGGTCTTGCCGTTCAGTTCCAGGACAATCTCCTTATCCAGAGCCAGCTGCTGTTCCAGAGAGAAGTCGGCGTTCAGCCCGATGATATCGCCATCCTGCGCATTTTCAATGGCCGTCATCAGCGCAGCCGTATCGGCCACATACACATCGGCGTAAGCAGCGTCGGCGTCGTACTGATCGTTGCCGAAGCCGTCGGTCTCATAGGGGGTCTGGGTGGCCGTCAGGTTGACGCCCAGGTCGATTTGAGGCTGAGCAGCATCGGCTGCATAGTTGGCCTCGTTGCCTACCGTTTCGGGCATATACACTACCAGGGTCACATATTCTTCCGACGTTCCTTTCCCATCGGGATACAGCACGCCGGTTTCATTGACATCCAGCGCCGCGATGGAGGTGGGGCCGGCCGCCTCAGCCGCCGCCACGGCTTCCGCGCCGGTGGCGTAGATCTGCTCGCCATCGATGACGGCGAACTGGATGTAATCCGAGAGCTTGAAGGGATCCCCGTTAACATTGACGCTCTCCGTCTCGTTCACGATGTTCACCGACAGCCGGTATTCCAGCGCCAGGCTGCCCAGGTTCTTCACCTTCAGGTTGACCGCCTCAGCATAGCCCGGCTCCCAAAGGGCGTTGTCTTTGAACAGGTTGGTATCCTTCTGCACGGATGCATAGGTTTCGCCCGTCTTGTACAGCAGATCCACATCCAGCTCACCAGAAGCGATCCGGTTGTTGCTGTTTACCACACTGTCGGTAAACCAGGCGAAGGTGGAACCCAACAGCAAAGCGCAGCTGACCGCCAGGGACAGCCCGCTGACGATGAGGGAACGCTTTGTGTTCTTCGCGTTGCTCATACTTTTTCACTCCTATGTATTTTGTCGGCATGTCTGGGAAAGCGTCCCTGCTGTGCCGCTAAGCAGGAAACGCATCTTGTAATAAAATTATAACTCCTATCCAGCCGTATTGCAACAAAAAATTTTCACATTCTGTAAGGGTAGGTACCCGTTCCTACCCCTTCCGATGAGGCCGGGGCGCCGCAGACCGGCGGGGGCGTCCACCCTTGCCCCGGAAGCCAGGCAGATACCCTTCCCGCCCGCCCTCGTTCCGGTGGGAGGCGGGCCGCTTTCCGCCGGGGCGGCCGAACGGACGGGATTCTTCACCGCGGGGCGAAGCGCTTTCCTCGGCCAGGGCGGCCACCACAGGACGCCGGTTAATTTTAAGCCCCACCATATCCTCCAGGGCCTTCCCCGCCTTGTCCGCCGGGACGGATACCAGGGTGTGGTCGTTAAAAATCTCAATCTTCCCGATTTCCCTGCCGGTCAAATCCGTGCAGCCGGTGATGGCACCCATAATATGCCCCGGCGCGATATTCTGGGCCCGGCCCGCATCGATAAGCAGCTTGGCGTAGGCCGGCCGGGGACGGGCGGCCTGAGGGGCCGGCGCGGGGATTTCCTCCACAGGCTCCGGCTCGGGGCCGAAGTGCAGCCGCAGCAGGGCGGCCGCCACGTTTTCGGCCGAATGTCCCCGCTTCAACAGCTCTTCCAGCATGGCCGGCCGGGCGCCTTCCAGCTCCCCGATGGTTTTTTCAATCTGCATAAGGCCCTGTTTGCGCTCCTCCTCCCGCACCGCCGCCCGGCTGGGCAGGGCCTTATGCCGGATATCAGACCGACACATGCGGCCGATAGCCTGCAGCTCGGCCGACTGCCGCCGTCCGGCGCAGAGGGTGACGGCGCAGCCCGACTTGCCTGCCCGGCCGGTGCGGCCGATGCGGTGGACGTAGTATTCGGGGTTCTGGGGCAGGTCGTAGTTGATGACGTAATCCACATCGTTTACGTCGATGCCCCGGGCCGCCACGTCGGTGGCGATAAGAATGGGGGTATGGCCGCCCTTGAAGGACTCCATAACCTGGTTGCGCTGGGACTGCTGCATATCCCCGTGCAGCCCGTCGGCCGAAAAGCCGTGGGCGGTCAGATAGCCCTTGACCTCGTCCACCGTCTTTTTGGTGTTGCAGAAGACAATAGCGCGGTTGGGATGGAAATACCGCAGCACCAGGGCCAGGGCGTTCATCTTCCGCCCCATGGGGACTTCATAATAAATCTGCTGGATTTTGTCCACCGTCACCTGGGCTTTGGCCACCTGCACCATCCGGGGATTTTTCTGGTACTGCTGGGTCAGAGCCAGGATGGCCGGGGGCATGGTGGCCGAGAAAAGCACCGTCTGCCGGTCTTCCGGCGTATCCGCCAGGATGGTTTCGATGTCCTCCCTGAAGCCCATGCTCAGCATCTCGTCGGCCTCATCCAGCACCACCAGCCGGATGCCCTGCAGCCGGAGGGTCTTCCGGCGCATGTGGTCCATAACCCGGCCGGGGGTGCCCACTACGATGGCGGCGGTTTTCAGCTGCTGGATCTGCCGGTCCATAGGCGCGCCGCCGTACACGCAGACGGTGCGCACGCCGGGTTTGAAGGCCGCCAGCTTCTGCAGCTCCTCCGCCGCCTGGACGGCCAGTTCCCTTGTGGGGCAGAGCACCAGCACCTGGGGGCTGCACTTCTCCCGCGCCTTTGGATCCACCAGCTCCACCGCCGGGATGCCGAAGGCCAGGGTTTTGCCCGTGCCGGTCTGGGAGCGGCCGATGACGTCCTGTCCTGCCTGGATAAGGGGGATGCTCTCGGCCTGTATCTGTGTGGCGTTCTCGAAGCCCATGGCCGCAACGGCCCGGCGGACTTCTTCGGTTAAATTCATTTCTGCAAAGGGTTTGGTCTGCATATATCTCCTCTTTCCTAATCCATATAACGGCTGCCGCCGCTTCTATTTTTATAGCAAAACCGGACCGGGCAAGCTGCGCGGAAAGAAAAGAGACGGGGAACCCCTCGATTCCTCGTCTCTAAGCAATCCGGTATAGCACAAATCCAGTATATACCAGATTCGGCGCTTTTGTCAAGGGAAGGGCTTACAGCTCCACTTCCCCGTCGAAGACCTTGACGGCGTCGCCGGTGAGGATGACCTCCCCGTCCTCGTAGCGCACGCCCACGGTGCCCCCCTTGAGTTTGACCTGCACCTGGGCGTCGGCCTTGCAGAAGCCGGAAAGGATGGCCGCCACCGCGCCGGCGCAGGCGCCGGTGCCGCAGGCCCAGGTCTCGCCCGAGCCCCGCTCCCACACCCGCATCTTAATGGTGGTGCGGTCGATGACCTGCACAAACTCGGTATTCACCCGCTCGGGGAAGATGGCCGCGTGCTCGAACCGGGGGCCCAGCTGTTCGATATCCAGGCCGTCCAGGCTGTCGCAGAAGACCACGCAGTGGGGATTGCCCACCGACATGCAGGTGATGGCATAGGCCCCGCCGCCGATTTCGGTCAGCTGGTTGATAACCGGGGCATCCCCCAGCTTCACCGGCACCTTGGCCGGATCCAGCTCGGCCTTGCCCATATACACATCCACCGACTGCACCTGCCCGTTCTGCACATACAGCTTGACCTTTTTAACGCCGCTAAGGGTTTCAATCTCCATTTCGGTCTTGCCCACCATGCCGTTGTCGTAGAGGTACTTGGCCACGCAGCGGATGCCGTTGCCTCCCATCTTGCCCTCGCTGCCGTCCAGGTTGAACAGGCGCATCTTGGCGTCGGCCACATCGGAGGGCAGAATCAGGATGATGCCGTCGGCCCCTACCCCGTAATGCCGGTTGGACAGCATCACACTTAAGGACTCGGGGCTCTCCACTTCCCTTTCAAAGCAGTTGAAATAGAGATAATCGTTGCCGCAGGTCTGAATCTTGGTAAATTTCAGCTTCTGTCGCTGCCGGCGCATATGGTTGATGTTCACAAGCTCGGTGCTGTAGGGGGTGTACCGGCTCATGAGGCTGTCGGCCAGGGCGTTTGCCGTATCCAGGGAGGTCAGACAGGGGATGCCCAGCTCCACCGCCTTCCGGCGGATTTTCACGCTGTCCCTGGTGGGCAGCCGGCCCTTGGAGGAGGTGGAGATGATATAGCTGACCTGCCCGCTCTCCAACAGGGTGCGGGTATTGTCGTCTGACTCGTGGATCTTGTTGACCACCGACACCTCCATGCCGGCCTTCCGCAGCACCTCGGCCGTGCCCTTGGTGGCGTACAGCCGAAAGCCCAAATCGGCGTATTTCTGCACAACGCCGGCGATTTCCGCCTTGTCGGTATTCCGCACGGTGACCAGCACGCCGCCCCGCTTGTTCATCTGATAGCCGGCGGCCACCAGGCCCTTGTAGAGGGCTTCCTCCAGGGTCTTGCCGATGCCCAGCACCTCGCCGGTGGACTTCATCTCGGGACCTAAGGCCACGTCCACGTCCAGCAGCTTCTCAAAGGAGAAGACCGGCACCTTCACCGCCACATAGGGCGGGGCGGGATACAGGCCGGTGCCGTACCCCATATCGGCCAGCTTCTCCCCCAGCATGGCCCGGGTGGCCAAATCCACCATGGGCACACCCGTCACCTTGCTGATGTAAGGGATGGTGCGGGAGGAACGGGGATTGACCTCGATAACGTAAATCTTGCCCTCGTGGATGACGTACTGGATGTTCACAAGGCCCTGGGTCTTCAAGGCCACCGCCAGCTTCTTGGTGTAGTCGATGAGCTGCTCGGTCAGGCTGCCGTTGATATTCCAGGCGGGATAGACGGCGATGGAGTCGCCCGAGTGGATGCCCGCCCGCTCGATATGCTCCATGATGCCGGGGATGAGAATGTCCTCCCCGTCGCAGATGGCGTCCACCTCCAGCTCCACGCCCATGAGGTACTTGTCGATGAGGATGGGGTTCTCAATGTCGTGGGAGAGGATGATCTGCATGTATTCCTTTATATCCTCGTCCGAGAAGGCGATGATCATGTTCTGGCCGCCCAGGACGTAGGAGGGGCGCATGAGCACCGGATATCCCAGGTCGTTGGCCGCCTTCAGGGCCTCCTCCATGGTGAAGACGGTGTGGCCCGCCGGCCGCTCGATGTGCAGGGACTCCAGCAGCTCGTCGAACCGCTCCCTGTCCTCGGCGGCGTCGATGCTGTCGGCCGGGGTGCCCAGGATGCGGATGCCTTCCTTCTCCAAAAAGCCGGTGAGCTTGATGGCCGTCTGGCCGCCGAAGGCCACCACCACGCCGTAGGGCTTCTCGGTCTCGATGACCTTCATGACGTCCTCGGGGGTCAGGGGCTCAAAGTACAGCCGGTCGGCCGTATTGAAGTCGGTGGATACCGTCTCGGGATTGTTGTTGACGATGACCACCTCGTACCCCGCTTCCTTCAAGGCCCAGACGCAGTGAACCGAGGCATAGTCGAACTCGATGCCCTGGCCGATGCGGATGGGGCCGGAGCCGAAGACGATGACCGTCTTCTTGTCGCTGCCCTTGCGGGCGATAAATTCGGCCGCCTCGTTTTCCTCGTCGTAGGCCGAGTAGAAGTAGGGGGTCTCGGCGTCGAACTCGGCGCCGCAGGTGTCCACCATCTTAAAGGCGGCGGGCAGGTGGTAGGCCACCGGCCGGCCGGTGATGCGCTGGATAACCTTGTCGGGATAGCCCAGCTTCTTGGCCCGGCGGTAGGTCTCCTCGCTGATTTCGGTATCGGCCATCTGCCGTTCCATCTCCACCAGGTTGCAAAGCTTATATAAGAACCATTCGTCGATTTTGGTGATGTCGTGGATGTCGGCCACGCTGACGCCCCGCTTGAGGGCCTCGAAGACCACAAACAGCCGCTCGTCATCGCAGACCTGGAGCTTCTCCCGCACTTCCTCGTCGGACAGCTCGGCCAACTTGGGCAGGTTCAGGTCGGACAGGGAGATTTCCGCCCCCCGCACGGCCTTCATAATGGCCTCCTCGAAGCTCTGGCCGATGGCCATGACCTCGCCGGTGGCCTTCATCTGGGTGCCCAAGGTGCGCTTGGCGTAGACAAACTTGTCAAAGGGCCACTTGGGGAACTTGACCACCACATAGTCCAGGGTGGGCTCGAAACAGGCGCAGGTCTTGCCGGTAACCGCGTTGGGGATTTCGTCCAGCCGGTAGCCCACGGCGATTTTGGCCGCCACCTTGGCGATGGGGTAGCCGGTGGCCTTGGAGGCCAGGGCCGAGGAACGGGACACACGGGGGTTGACCTCGATGACCGCGTATTCAAAGCTTTCGGGGTTTAAGGCGAACTGGCAGTTGCAGCCCCCCTCGATGCCCATGGCCGTGATGATGTTGAGGGCCGCCGAACGGAGCATCTGGTACTCCTTGTCGGCCAGGGTCACCGCCGGGGCGATGACGATGGAATCCCCGGTGTGCACGCCCACCGGGTCGAAGTTCTCCATGGAGCAAACCGTGATGACGTTGCCGGCCCCGTCCCGCATGACCTCGAACTCGATTTCCTTCCAGCCGGCGATGCACTTTTCCACCAGCACCTGGTGGATGGGGGACAGGCGCAGGCCGCCCTCCCCGATTTCCCGCAGTTCTTCCTCGTTGTTCACGATGCCGCCGCCGGTGCCGCCTAAGGTAAAGGCGGGACGGATGATGAGGGGATAGCCCACCTTATCCGCAAAATCCAGGGCGGTCTGCAAATCGTTGGCCACCACCGAGGGGATGACCGGCTCGCCGATGGCCTCCATGGTGTCCTTGAAAATCTGCCGGTCCTCGGCCTTGTCGATGGTTTCCGGGTCGGCCCCCAGCAGCTTTACCCCCCGGCTCTCCAAAAAGCCCTCCTTGGCCAGCTGCATGGAAAGGGTCAGGCCGGTCTGGCCGCCTAAGGTGGAAAGGAGGCTGTCCGGCTTTTCCTTGTCGATAATCCGCTTGACCGTGTCCAGGGTCAGGGGCTCGATATAGATTTTGTCGGCCATGGCCCCGTCGGTCATGATGGTGGCCGGGTTGGAGTTGACCAGCACCACCTCCAGCCCCTCCTCCTTGAGGGCGGTACAGGCCTGGGTGCCGGCGTAGTCAAACTCGGCGGCCTGCCCGATGACAATGGGGCCGGAGCCGATAACCATTACTTTCTTTGTATCCGGATTCAACGGCATAGTTTACACATCCCTTTTCTATAGTAAAAGGCGCGGCGCATCCACGCAGTTTCTTTCCTTTACCCGGCTACCGGTTGGCGTCGATAAGCTCCATAAAGCGGTCGAATAAGAACATGGTATCCAGGGGGCCGCCGGAGGCTTCGGGATGGAACTGGACCGAAAAGGCCGGCCGGTCGGTGTAATCAATGCCCTCGCAGGTGCCGTCGTTGGCGTTGGAGAAGCGCATACGGGCCGTGTCGGGCAGGCTTTCGGGCAGGACGGCGTAGCCGTGGTTCTGGCTGGTGATGTATACCCGGCCGGTCTTCTCGTCCTTGACCGGCTGGTTGGCCCCCCGGTGGCCGTATTTCAGCTTGCCGGTGCGGCCGCCGGCGGCCAGGGCCAGCAGCTGATGGCCCAAGCAGATGCCGAAGGTGGGGATTTTCCGCTCGTTCAGCCGGCGCAGCTGCTGGATAACCCCCTGGTTCTCCTCCGGGTCTCCCGGCCCGTTGGACAGCATGATGCCGTCGGGCTTATACGCTGCGATTTCCTCCGCCGTGCTGCCCTGGGGCAGGCAGATGACCTCGCAGCCCCGGTTCACCAGCTCCCGGCGGATGTTGTGCTTGGCCCCGAAGTCCCAGAGCACCACCCGGCGCTTGATTTCATCCGGCGTGTACCGCTCCTCGGCAGCGATACTCACCGTCTCCACCGCCTTTTGCACCGAGAAGGCCGCAAGCTCCTTTTGCACCTTTGGAAGGTCGGGGGCCTCCCGGGTGATTTTGGCGTTCATGACGCCGTGCTCCCGGATAATCCGGGTCAGCTCCCTTGTGTCGATGCCGTATAACCCCACGACGCCTTCCCTTTTCAGATAGGCGTCCAGGGTGCCCTCGCTGCGGAAGTTGGAGGGTTCTTCGCAGTATTCCCGCACCACATAGGCCGTAAGCCGCGGCCGGGGGCTCTCAAAGTCGGCGGGGATGACGCCGTAATTGCCGATGAGCGGGAAGGTCTGCACCACAATCTGCCCGCAGTAGCTGGGGTCGGTGATGGTCTCCAGATAACCGGTCATGGCCGTGGTGAAGACGATTTCACCCGTCACCTCCCCTTCTGCCCCAAAAGAAAAGCCGGTGAACACCCGGCCATTTTCCAACGTCAGATAGATCTTCTTTTGTTCCATTCTCTTTACCACCCTTACCTTTCCCGCCAAATGGACAAGCCCACGGTCCAGAAAAAAAGACGGCCAGCGGAAACCGCCGCGCCGTCTTTAAGACAAAGCATCCATCGTTTGCTTTTTGCCGCCTCCGTCCCCGCCCTGCGGGATATGCGATAAACGGCCCTGCCGAAAAAAGCAGCTCGGGGTCAGCGCGTCCGCACAAGGAACGGCCCGGTCTCCCCCACTATATTTTTTACTATTTTACTCTATATCGGCCCATTTTACAAGGTGGGGTTTCTGCCAAAAACGAAGGCAAATTTCTATAACTTTTCATCGTATTTTTTCAGCGGGTCTGCCTTTTCGACAGTACCGCCCTCTTTTTCCTGCTCTGCAGGGGACCGGCTGCGGCCGGTGGGCGACTGATGAAACTCCCGCTTATAAGCCCGGAAAAACACCGAATAGTCGCTGTAGCCGCACTGGGCCGCTGCCTTGTGCACCGGGACGCCGGCTTCAATCAGCCGCCGGGCCTCGCTGACCCGCTTGAGCCGGATGTAGTTCCCCGGCGCGTAGCCGGTAGCCTCCTTGAAAATCCGCCAAAGCTGGGCGCTGCTGATATAAAACCGGGCGGCAATCTGCTCCATGGTCAGGTTTTCATAGATGTTGTCGTTGACATACCCCACAATCCGGGCCGGCAGGGGAACCGGCTGGGGCGGGGCGTCCTTTCTGCGCTGGAAGGCCTCGTATATGGCCATGAGAACCACGCCCAGGGTCGCCAGCATCTTGGTGCGGAAGTAGGGTTCCTCCGGCCGGCTTTGGCAGAGGCTGCGGATAAGCTGAGGCAGGTGATACTGCAGCTCGTGGCTGAAATACTGGTTGCCCACCCCCAGGGGACGGTCCAGGAAGGGCGCGGCCAGCAGCCGCCCCGGGTCTATGGAGGCAAGCACCGCGTCCGAAAAGTAAAACAAGGCCCGCTCAAAAGCATATCGGGAGTCCACCAGGTGCTTGCGCACCTCGTTGGGCCGCATGATGATGAGGCTGTCCGGCCGGTAGGCGTATTCATACCCCTCCACCATATAGCTTCCCTGGCCCTGTATCAGGTAAAAAATAGTGTAATTGGTGGAATGGGTGTGCAGATGGTAGTCCTTCTGCCGGGGATTGTCGTCATAGGCGTGATGGAAATACATGTTTTCGTCGCTGTAGTTCAATAGCCGCA
The DNA here is from genome assembly GCA_904420585.1 of Candidatus Howiella intestinavium. Lineage (GTDB taxonomy): Bacteria > Bacillota > Clostridia > Oscillospirales > Acutalibacteraceae > Howiella > Howiella intestinavium. The sequence goes on from CAJFVX010000007.1 coordinate 41,451, forward strand.
TGACTTTCCCTCCTCCCACGTAAGCATACCACCTTTTGAAATAATACGCAATTAAATTCCGATAATTCTCGCAATTCCATGGCGGAATATTTGTGCTATACTCAATATAAAAGGATTTTTATATAATTTTTTATGAAATCCTTACAATTACGGTAAGCAAAAAAATACAACCGGAAAGGATGATCCTCCATACATAAGAAGAAGCTGTTGGCCACCGGGCTGGCCGCCACCCTGGCGGTCTCGTCGGTGCTGTCCTCCAGCGCCGTCCGGCAGAATACCGCCGCCCTGGCGGCCGGGGGGCAGCAGCCCAATATCGTCTGTAACCGAACCGGTCTGCTCCCCCTCCCGCAGCTGCTTGATGACAGGGCAGAACCCGGTGCGCACCGGCATCACCAACGGGGGGAGAGCGCCGGCCGGGGCACCCAGGACCGGAACCCCTACCTGGCGGCCATGCTTAAGCATGTGGACGACGGGGTGGGCATGATCGACCAAAAATTAAAGGAACTGGGCATGTACGACAACACCATCCTGGTCATCGCCTCGGACAACGGCGGCGACCTGGCCGTCACCGACAACGGGGAGCTGCGGGGCGGCAAGACCGATTTGTATGAAGGGGGCATCCGGGATCCCCTCCTCATCCGCTGGCCGGAAAAGATGCAGGGCGGGCAGGAAACCGACTTTCCCACCCACATGATCGACTTTTACCAGACCTTCGGGGAGGCGGCCGGCCTTCCCCCGGAGGAAATCCCCGAAAACAGCGGCATCTCCCTCATGCCTCTGCTCTCCGGCGCCGGCGTCCCTGACCGGGACACCCTCTATTGGGTCATGCTGCGGGACACCACCCTGACCCCCGGCTTTACTGTGGATTATGATACCATCTTCCGGGAAGGGGGCGCCATCCGAAAGGGGGACTATAAATACCTGGAGTCCTTCGCCCACGACCGCCGGGAACTCTACAACCTGGCGGAGGATCCGGGGGAACACAACAACCTCATCGACCGGTACCCCGAAATCGCACAGGCCCTGTCCCGGGAGCTGCACAGCCTTTTCGAGCGGGATACCTACGGGAAAACCTTCCAAACCGGCTTTGAAGGGGACGAATACTACCGCTGGTCCAACAGCGGCGCCTTTACCTATGCAAACGGCTCCTTCTCCTCCTCCGGCGCATCCGGCGGCGCCGTGGCCCTGCAGATGTATTTATACTACGACGCCAAGGTACAGGTGGATGTGACAGCCCCCGAAACCGGCCGGGCGGGTCTGCAGTTCCGCTCCAGCCTGGCCAAACCCACCAATCCGGCCTTTAAGGCCTACGCCGCCGTGCTGGACGCGGAAAAGGGCCGGGTGGAGCTGCTGAACGTCAAGGGGCAGAACGCCAGCGTCCTCGCCGCAGCCGACCTGGAACTGACGCCCGGCGCCCAATACCGCCTGCGGGTGGAGACCGACAGCGACCAGATCCAAATCTACGTGGACGATGAACTGGCCCTTACCTGTTTCGACCAGACCTATCTCAAGGGAGGCATCGGCCTGTATGCCGACGGTGCCGTGACCACCTTTGACAATCTGACGGCCACAGGCGTGGAAGGAATGCGGCCGGTGAGCGACCGGCAGCTGGGCTTCGCCCCGCCCCACGACATCAAGGTCAAGGCCGACGGCTCCTACATCTGGCCGGATGTGGAGCCTGTCCGGCAGGAGGAGGAAATCCTTTTTGACGCCGAGGCCTTTTTGACCGCCCTGGGCGGACAGGTGGACTTTGACCCGGTCACGGGGACGTCCACAACCCGCTTCCAGGGCCTGGAGGCGTCCTATACCCTGGGCAGCACCCAGGCCATAGCCGGCGGGGAAACGGTGACGCTGGCCGCGGCTCCCACCGTCATCGCCGGCCGCATCCACGTGCCCCTGTCCTTCCTGCTGGAGGCTTTGCGGCTGGACTACACTGCAGAGGGGGATACGGTGGATTGCTCCAGCTCCCTGGAAACCGAAATCCGCCATACCGAAACCGACAAAATCACCTACACCGGCGCCTGGATTACCGGCGGCGAGGCGGGGGACGCCACCCGTTCCAAGGTAAAGGGGGAAACGGCCGAGCTTGCCTTCCAGGGCACCGGGGTGCGGCTGTATGTAAGCAACGGCACAGGGGCCGGCCTCTGCAATATTTACATCGACGACCAGCTGGCAGATACGGTGGATACCTACAGTCCCACCACCGGTTCGGATGTGCTGGCCTTCCAAAAGACCGGCCTGCCGGACGGCAGCCACACCATCCGGGTGGAAAACGCCGGGCCGGGACAGAGCGGCTCATCGGCCAACCTCAATATTCACCGGTTTGTAGTGGTCAAGCGGGATCCCATTCTGGTAAACAGCAGTGAGGAAATCCTCTACAGCCGCACCGACCGCATCCAATATACCGGCGGATGGTACACCGGCGGCGACGCCGGGGACTGCATGCGCTCCAAGCAGGCGGGGGATACGGCTGAACTTTCCTTCCAGGGCACCGGCATCCGGCTGTACGGCAGCAACGGGCCGGGAGCCGGCATTTTCCAGGTATCCATCGACGACCAGCCCGCCGAAAGGGTAGATACCTACAGCGCCTCCTCCCACAATGACGTGCTGTTTTACGAAATAGACAATTTGCCGGCCGGCAGCCATACCCTCCGGGTGGAGAACACGGGGGAAAAGAATCCCGCCGGCACGGCTACCAACATCAATATCCGCCGGTTTGTGACGGTAAACCAGCCGGCCGAAGAAAGCAAGACCGAGGAAATCCGCTATAACGACCAGCAGGGGCGCATCGCCTATTCGGCCGGCTGGACCATAGGCGGCGCGGCGGGGGCCGCCGCCCGCTCCACAAAGGCCGGGGAAACGGCCGAACTCGCCTTCCAGGGCACAGGTATTGAGGTATACGTCAACAACGGCACGGGGGCGGGCAAACTCCATATCTATATCGACGATGTCCTGACGGATACGGTGGACACCTACAGCGATAAGTCGAGCAGCAACGTGCTGGCCTTTTCCAAAACAGACCTTGCCCGGGGCAGCCATGTGCTCCGCCTGGAAAACGCCGGGCCGGGACAGAGCGGCAAGTCGGCCAACATCAACCTGCACCGGCTGGTGGTTATGGATAATCCGGGCGCGGAGCCCTCCTTTACCCCCGGGGAGGTATCGGACAGGATAGCCGCCCTGCCCGAAAGCCTGGGGGATACCCTGGACAGCCGGCCGGCCATCCGTGCGGCGGCGGCCGCTCTCGCTTCCCTGCCCGCCGAGCAGCAGGCCCAGGTGGACGGAAGGGAGAAGCTGACGGCTCTTTCGGAAGCCGCAGCGGCCTTTGAGGCTCCCCCGGCGGCGATAAACCTGCTGCTGGGCAGCCTGCCGGCGCCGGTACAGGTCACCAGGGCCCAGCAGGATGACATAGCCGCCCTGCAGGCCGATTACACCGCCCTGAACCCGGAACAAAAGCTGCTGGTTGTGCAGGCCAAAAAACTGACCCGGCTGCAGGCCGCCCTGGACAGTCTTCTGGAACAAACCGGCGCGCTGCAGGCCCTGTACGATAGCTATGCGGACATGGCCCAGGGGGATTATACCGATACCAGCTGGGCAGAACTGCAGGCAGCGCTGCTGGAGGCCGGGGCCGTTCTCGCCTCCGATACCGCCACCCTGGCCGATGCAGACGCCACCATAACCCGCCTTTCCCAGGCGGCCGAGGGGCTGGAAATCCAAACGCCCCAGCCGGATGGCCGGCTGGAAGCAGCCCTAAAAGCCGCCGGTGCGGCGGTAAACGCCCTGGCGGTTTCCAACAAAACCACTGGGGACGATGTGCTGACCGCCGCCCGGGAAGCCGTGGATGACGACATCCAGATCACCTGTCTGGCCGTGCTGTAGTATGGCGCTACCCTCTCGTATATCCACTCGTAATCCATTACCTTCTCTATTTTCCTCACCAGATGATTCTCCGGCACCAATGCCTCTATGTCCGTTACCACTGCTTCCCGCCGTCC
>CAJFVX010000008.1 GCA_904420585.1 Candidatus Howiella intestinavium
CATCGTGGCCGTGGTGCTCTACATCATCGGGGTGTTCTGCAAGATGATTCCGAAGATTCCCGACTGGGTGATTCCCTTTGTGCTGACAGCCGCGGGTATCGTCTTCGGCCTGCTGATTGTAGGCGGAGCTCAGGGAGTGCTCCAGGGGATTCTGGCTGCCGGGCTGGCTGTGCTGGTCAACCAGGGGTACAAGCAGATTACCAAGGCTGTGGCCGATAAAACCGAATAGGCCCACATATGCAAAGCCGCCCGGTTCCCTACGTAAGGAAGCCGGGCGGCTTACTTCTGTAATTTTACTTTTTCCAAAGCCGATTTTGCAGATTTTTGATCCCGGCCCGCCGCCTTTCTTCCTCGGCCAAGTCCAAACGGTAGCCCTTTCCCTCCGGAAGCAGCACGCTGCCCTCCCGGGCCTCCGGCGGCAGCAGGCTGCGGGGAATTTCCACCATCTGCCCCTCCGTCGTCTCGCATACGGCTGTATCCCCTTCAAATCGGTCGATAATCAGCACAAAAACACCTCCTACTCCCTCACCGTTCTTTGCACCGAACCGTCTTCCAAAACGGAAAAGCGGATGGTGCCCAGCACATCTGTCCGCAAAACGGCTGCCCCAGCGTTCTGCAGGCGGGTAAGGGTGCCGGCGTCGGGATGGCCGTAGGCGTTATCCACACCCACGGATATGACGGCGTAATCCGGCGCCACCGCCCGCAAAAAGGCAGGACTGGAACTATTAGAACTGCCGTGATGCCCCACTTTCAGAATAGCAGCCTCCATGTTCTCCTGCCGGCTCAGCAGCGCGGTTTCCGCATCGACGCCTGCATCGCCCGTCACCAGAACCGATGCGCCGCCCAGTTGGGCCCGGACAAACAGGGAACGCTCGTTTTCGTCCGGGGCCGCCGGCAGGGGCGCAAAAAATTCCAAATGGATGCCGCCTATGTCCAGAATGCCGCCATCTTTCGGATGGGATATTTCCACCTTCTGCGCTGCCGCCGCCTCCAGCATACGGCCATAGCACTGGGCGTCGGTTTCGTCTGCAGGCGGCATATCGGATACATACAGGCGCCCTACTGCAAAGGCCTCCATAATCAGGTCCATGCCGCCAATATGGTCGGCGTGGGGATGGGTGGCAATCAGCGCGTCAATCTGTCCCACACCTTCCCGCCGCAGGGTTCGCAGCAGGCTGTAGCCGTCCGTCCCCGTGTCGATGAGCACCGTATGCTCTCCGTTCCGCAGCAAAGTGCAGTCCCCCTGCCCCACATCCACGAAGGTGACCGTGGGACAGGCCGGCGCTTCCCGGGGCCAGAGGCCCAGGGCCGAAAAGATGGCCGGCCAGCTGCCGGTCGGCCGGGGAAAGATGTACAGAAGGGCAAGCAGCAGGGCCAAAAGGGCCGACGCGATAACCACAACGGCCTGCTTTTTCTTGGTGCTCCCCTGCGCGTCTGCCTGCATATTTTCCCCTTCCCCTCCGGTGGCTCCTGCCGGCCCCGCCGGGCACAGAGCCTTTGCAGGGCAACGCATATTTTCTCTCTGCATGCCGCCTTCCCGCCGGGAAGCCGCCTACTTTTTCCGCCGCTTTTCCGGCTGCCAGCGCCCGCCCATGCGGCTGCGGCCCGGCCGGGCAGGCGTCTGTTTTCCGCCGGCCCGGCCCGGACGGCCCTTCGTTCCGGCCTTCTGCCCGGCGGGCTGCCCGGCGCGGCCCCGGATTAAGCATTCCGGGCCGGGGCCTATCAAATCCTCCCGGCCGGCCAGGCGCAGGGCCTTTTCCACAATCTCCCGGTTTTCCGGCTTGAAATACTGCAGCAGGGCCCGCTGCATCCCCTTCTCCTCTTTTGTCTTGGGGACAAAAACCGGCTGCATGGTGTAAGGGTCCAGGCCAGTGTGGTACATACAGGTGGACAGGGTGCCGGGGGTGGGATAAAAATCCTGCACCTGTTCGGGATGCAGACGCTCCTTCTTCAAAAACAGGGCCAGCTTGACCGCGTCCTTTAAGGTGCTGCCCGGGTGGCTGGACATGAGATAGGGCACCAGGTACTGCTCCTTGCCCATGGACTTGGTCAGCTCATAGAACCGCTTGGTAAACCGGCGATAGGTCTCAATATGGGGCTTGCCCATCTTGTCCAGCACGGCGTCGGAGCAATGCTCGGGGGCCACCTTCAGCTGGCCGCTGACGTGGTACTTGACCAGCTCCTTGAAAAACTCCTCGGAGGGATCCTCCAGCAGGTAGTCGAACCGGATGCCCGAGCGGATGAACACCCGCTTGACCCCCGGCAGGGCCCGGATTTTCCGCAGCAGGTCCAGATAGGCCGTATGGTCGGCGTGCAGGCTCTTGCAGGGGGTGGGGGCCAGGCACTTTTTCCCCTTGCACAAGCCGTATTGCAGCTGCTTCTCACAGGAGGGGCCCCGGAAGTTGGCCGTGGGGCCGCCCACGTCGTGGATATACCCCTTAAAATGGGGATTTTTGGTCAGCAGCCGGGCCTCCCGCAGCACCGATTCCTCGCTGCGCACGGTCACCTGCCGGCCCTGGTGGAAGGCGATGGAACAGAAGTTGCAGGCCCCAAAGCAGCCCCGGTTGTGGGTGATGGAAAACTCCACTTCCCTTATGGAGGGTACGCCCCCCAGCTTCTCGTACACCGGATGGTAATACCGCTGGTAAGGCAAATCGTATATCCGATCCAGCTCGGGGGTGGTCAAGGGCTCCATAGGGGGATTCTGAATCAAAAAGCGGTGGCCGTGGGGCTGGATAAGGGTGCGGCCCCGCACCGCGTCCTGCTCGTCGTATTCCACCCGGGTGGCCTCAGCGTATTTTTCCTTGGAGGCCCGCACCGACTCATAGGACGGCAGCTGGATGCCCTTGATACCCGCCGCCGAATCGGCAAAATAGCAGATACCCCGGATGTCCCGCATATCCTCCACCCTTCCGCCGGCGGCAAACCGGGCGGCCAGTTCCAATGTCTGCTTCTCCCCCATGCCGTAGCTTAACAGATCCGCCCCGCTCTCCAAAAGCACCGAGGGGCGCACGGCGTCGTCCCAGTAGTCGTAATGGGCGAACCGGCGCAGGGAGGCCTCCAGCCCCCCGATGACGATGGGGACGTCCGGGTAGAGCTGCCGGACAATCTGGCTGTAGACCGTCACCGCCCGGTCGGGGCGGTATCCCGCCTTGTTTCCGGGGGAGTAGGCGTCGTCCGAGCGTTTGCGCCTGGCCGCCGTGTAGTGGGCCACCATGGAGTCGATGACCCCTGCGTTGATGAGAAAGGCGTATTTGGGCCGGCCGAAGCGGGTAAAGCCATCCGGCCCTTCCGGATTCTTCCAGTCGGGCTGGGGGATAATCCCCACCCGGTAGCCCTCGTCCTCCAGCAGCCGGGACAGGATGGCCGTACCGAAGCTGGGATGGTCTACATAGGCGTCCCCGGTGACAAAGATGAAATCCATCTCATCCCAGCCCCGCTTCCGCATATCGGCTTCACATATGGGTAAAAAGGCCATGATTATACCTCCCTGGTAACGGCGGCCGATGGGGCCGGCCGGGATTTGTTGGGAAAGAGCAGCAGGGACATGCCGAAAAACAACAGGCAGCCTGCCGCCGTCTGTAAGGGATAGAAGGGCAGAACCGCCGGTTCCAGCAGCATGGGCAGCAGGGCCATGGCCCCGGCCGGCGGCAGGATAAACCGGGTCAGCCGGAAAAGCAGCAGCATACCGGCCGCCGCCAGCAGGGCCGGCCAGAGGACGGGCAGCCCCATATAGAAAGCGGCCAGCCGCAGCCCGGCGCCGAGGACCCCGCCGCCGATGAGCAGAAGCAGGGTTTTCACCGGGTGCTGCCGCAGCCGGCCGGCCGGATGGGCCAGTTCGGTAAAGGCCACCAACAGGGGCGGCGCGATAAAAAAGGGCATCCCCAGGGCCAGAGCGGCAAAGGACAGGGGAACAAAGACCAGCAGCAGCCGGCCCCAGTACCCGCCGGCCCGGCGGAGGGCCGCGCCGGTAAACCGTTCCTTTTCAGCCGGGGGATTGGCCTTACGCAGTCCCGCCTTTTCCAGCATCCACTGCCCCAAAACCAGCAGGCCGGTCATGACGCTGACCGACAAAGGGTAGACCGGGGAATCCACACCCATGAGGATGGGCAGGATACAGGCCGAGATCATGGGGTATAAAGTGGAGCCGAAAAGATGCAGGCAGAGGGCCACAAACAGGAAGGCCACCGACGCCTTACAGAAAACCGGGCCGGGAAAATACCCCACCAGCAAAATGCCCATTACAGCCGACAGGCTCATGAGCAGCCACATAACCGGGCGGCTCGCCCGCCAGGGTTGTTTCTCCGCAGCCCATCCCCCGGCCGCCAGGGCCAGCATTTCGGGAAAGAAAATCTCTTTTTCGCCGGTGAGATGGGAAACGAGGGTCATACCCCCAATGAATAAAAAGGCCAGTATATAGCCCAGCCGGCTTTTTATGGCCTGGGGCATCCTGCTCTTCCCTCCTTACAAATAGAGACCGCATACAGCAAAGAAGCGGCGGAAGGCTTCCGCCGCTCAAGCGCCAAATCTACACTTCCTCGTCCGTGCCGGCGGCCTGCATCTCCAGCCACTGCTGCTTGGACAGGAGCACCTGCCGGGGCTTGGAGCCCTCAAAGGGCCCTACAATCCCCCGCTGCTCCAGCTGGTCCACAATCCGGGCCGCCCGGGCGTATCCCAGCTTCAGCCGCCGCTGGAGCAGGGAGGTGGACGCCTGGCCAGCCTCCACCACCGCCTCGATGGCCTGGGGCAGCATGGGGTCGCTGCCCTCCTCTTCATCGGCGGATTTGCCGCCCTTCTCGGCGGCGGCCTGCCGCTCGATTTCCTCCATGACCTCCTCGTCATAGTCGGCCGAGTGGTCGGATTTCACGAACTGCACAATATGCTCCACCTCGTCGTCGCTGACGAAGCAGCCCTGCACCCGCTTGGGCTTCACCGCCCCCACCGGGTAGAAGAGCATGTCTCCCCGGCCCATGAGCTTCTCGGCGCCGCCCATATCCAGAATGGTGCGGCTGTCGATTTGGGAGGATACGGCAAAGGCGATGCGGGTGGGGACGTTGGCCTTGATAAGGCCGGTGACCACGTCCACCGACGGGCGCTGGGTGGCGATAATCAGATGCATCCCCGCCGCCCGGGCCTTTTGGGCGATGCGGCAGATGGCGTCCTCCACCTCGTTGGAGGCCACCATCATCAAATCGGCCAGCTCGTCGATGATGATGACGATGTGGGGCATGGGCTGCATCCCCTCGTCCTTCTCGGCCAGCCGGTTATAGCCCGACAAATCCCGGACGTTGTTGTCGGCAAACAGCTTATACCGCTTTTCCATTTCGGTGACCGCCCAGCCCAAAGCGCCGGCCGCCTTGCGGGGGTCGGTGACCACCGGCACCAGCAGATGGGGGATGCCGTTGTAGACCCCCAGTTCCACCACCTTGGGGTCGATCATGAGAAATTTTACCTGGTCGGGGGAGGCCTTGTACAACAGGCTGACGATAAAGGAATTGATACAGACCGATTTACCCGAACCGGTGGCGCCGGCGATGAGGCCGTGGGGCATTTTGGCGATGTCGGCCACCGTGGGCTGGCCGGCGATATCCCGGCCCAGGGCCACGGTCAGGGGGCTTTTGGCCTTGCGGAATACATCCGAATCGATGATTTCCCGAGCGCACACCGTGCTGTTGACCTTATTGGGCACCTCGATGCCCACCGCCGGCTTATTGGGGATGGGCGCCTCGATGCGCACCCCAGCCGTGGCCAGGTTTAAGGCGATGTCGTCGGCCAGGTTGGTGATTTTGCTGATTTTCACACCGGCCGCCGGCTGGAGCTCATACCGGGTCACCGACGGACCCCGGCTGATGTCGATAATTCTCGTCTCCACCCCGAAGCTGCGCAGGGTATCCACCAGCCGGGTGGCGGTGGTCTTCAGCTCGGTGCTGATGTCCTCCGTCCGCTCGGCCGCCGGCTTGGAAAGCAGGTCGATGGGCGGGAAGCAGTATTTTTCCCGGGGGGCCTCCACCGTGATGCCGCTGCCCTCGGGGGGCTGGAAGGAGCCGATAAAGGTCTCGCTCCCCGGACCCTTGGGCTTCTCGGTGGGCGTGGCCGTTTTCGCATTGCCTATGGGCACGCTCTGGGGCTTTTCAGCCGGTGTATCTCCGGCAGGGGTATCCAGGGGCACCGCGTGGTCCTCCGGCAGGGGCACGTCGTCCCAGGGGGCGGCTTCCTCGTCCGTTTCCTTGAATTTATCCAGGACACTTTCATCCACAAAGGGCTTGGATTCACCCTCTTCGGCCGCCGGGGCCGCATCCGCCGTTTTTTCCTTTTTCTTCCGCCCCTTTTTGGGCACCGTCGCCGGTTCTTCTCTGTCCAAATCCCGGTAGGTATCCAAAAGATGCCGCCGGCTCTCGTCGATATCCACCGGCTTTTTCTCTTCTCTTGGGCCGGTGGGCAGGTCGTCGATGGGCACGTCCACATTAAAGCGGGGCCGCTGGGCCTCCGCCTGGGCCGCGGCCTGCCGCCGCTGTTCCTCCACTTCCCGGCGCTGGGCGTACATGTCCGCCGCCTGCCGCTCGATGGTGCGCACCGGCTTGGACAGGGCTCTGAAGAGCATAAGCAGGGTGGTGCCGGTCACCAGCATAAAGAAGACGAAAATGAGCAGGATAACCGAGATGGCCGCCCCCGTCTTGCCGAAGAGATGGAAGAGGGGCCAGCCCACCAGGGTGCCCAGCAGGCCGCCCCCCTGCAAAGAGGGGCCTATGCTGTAGGCGTGTCCCAGGGCGCTTAAAAATCCCGTGGTATCCTCCGCGGCTCTGGAAAAAATGTCCACCGCCGCGCCTACTAAAACAATCAGAATGGCCGATTCCAGCACCTTGCCGCCCACCTTTTTCACCTTGTCGATGGCGCAGAGCACGGCTACGTACCCAAGCAGCAGCGGCCAGATATAGGCGCAGACGCCGAAGATACCAAAGAGGAAGTTATGTATGGCCAGCCAGACGTTCTGGCCTTTGATGAGGGTCACGCAAAGGAGGAAGGCGGCGATGGCGAACAGCAGAACCGCCCACAGCTGCCGGCGGCCGGATGCGTACCGCTCCCGCTCGGCGGCGGAGGTCCGGCCGGATGTCTTCTTGCCGGTTCCGGCCGTCCGCTTCTTGGCCGGCGGACGGCCGGCCGGTTTCTTTTTGGCTGCCATGCTTCCTCACTCCTTTGCTGTATCCTTCTTTTTTGCGCAAGTGTTCTATCGGCCGGGCTTCTGCCAGACCCGGCCGGGCTGGTTTTCCGGCCGCAGGTAGTCGGCGGGGTCGGTGGAAAAAATCCGCTCCAGCCGGCATACCCCGGCCGTCTCAAGCAGCTCGGCGTACCCGTGGGCTGTGGCCTGCACCCGCCGGGGCGGGGTATCCTCCGGGAATATAGCGGCCAGCGGCTCCTTGGTATAGAGAATCATTCCGCCGGCTCCTTCCCATCCTCAATCATGTCGTAGAGGCTGGCGATGACATCCGAAAGGCCGCCCAACTGGTCGATGAGCCCTTCCTTCACCGCCGCCTCCCCATCCAGAACGGTGCCCACGTCGGTGACCAGTTCCCCGGTGTTCATCATCAACTGCTTGAACCGGTCGGCCGACACCCCCGAATTGTCGGTGACAAAGCGGACGATGCGCTCCTGCATCTTATCGAAATAGCTGAGGGTCTGGGGAACCCCCAGCACCAGCCCGCTCATGCGCACGGGATGGATGGTCATGGTGGCCGACGGGGCGATAAAGGACTTTTTGGCCGATACGGCCAGGGGCACCCCGATGGAATGGCCGCCCCCCAGCACCAGGGATACGGTGGGCTTTTTCATGCCGGCGATGAGCTCGGCGATGGCCAGGCCCGCCTCCACGTCGCCCCCCACCGTATTCAGGATGATAATGAGGCCTTCGATGTCGGGGGACTCTTCAATGGCCACCAGCTGGGGGATGACGTGCTCGTATTTGGTGGTCTTGTTTTGGGCGGGCAGGATATAGTGGCCCTCCACCTGCCCCACAATGGTCAGACAGTGGATTTGATGCCGTCCCCCGCCGGCCGTCACCGCGCCGATTTTTTCAATCTGCTCCAGCTGGTCGGAGGTTATGCCGGCCTCCTGCTCGTCCTGTTCCTCCGGGGCACCCTGGGGGAAATCCCCGGCGTCGTTTTTGGCTCTCGTTTTCTTGCTTTTAGGTGCGTCCATGTTTCCGCCTCCTTCACCCCTATAGTTTGGCCGGGAAGCGGGATTCCATGCACACCCCTTTGGAACAGAAACGATGATATTTTATTATATCATTGCCGCCCCCCGGATGCAAGGCGGAAAACAGCATGGCCGGTGCGGCAGAAAACAGCATGGCCGGTGCGGCAAAAGGCGGAAGGGGTTTTCTGCCCTTCCGCCTTTTGCTTTTGAATAACGTCAGCGCGGCCGGATGCCGCAATTATACAGGTATGCGCCCTTCTCCCGCAAAGAGGCGGGCGCATACCTGCGGCCGGTTATCCTAAATTGTTTGTAAAGGTATACGGATTGTCCGAAAACTCTGGAGCAACAGCATATGTCGGCGTGCCGCCGCTGAAAATGCCGCCGTTGATAATGACGGTGGGATTATATCTGGCGCCATAATTGAAGAAGTAGAAATGGGGCATATTGCCCGTATGGGTAAAGCTGCCGCTTTCCACCGTAACGCTGGCATCCTGGGCTACATAGACATCGTAATAGGTATTCGCCGTGATGGTCACATTTTTTAATGTGGCGGAAACCGTACCGGTCACCTGCATACCGCCCTCCACGGTTACATTCTCTACCGTCACATGGTTCTTGCCGATGTTGCCCGTTACCCACAGAGGATAATCGGCTCTGCTTCCGGTGCACCGGAAGGTTCCGTTTTTCACAACGCTTCCGTCCCCGGTGACGCCGAAAGAATTCTTATTTTCGCCAAGGTTTACCCAAACCGTCCGGCCATTCAGGTCAACCGTAGCATTTTCTGCGGTGAGGTAAGGCGCGCTGCCGGCGGCGGAAAAACTCACATCGTCAATAAAGACGATATTCTCGCCTTCTTCGGCATTGCTGAAGACATAATTCACCGCCATGCCCTCGGAAACATAATTGTTCCCCGCTGCGTCCGTGAAAAGGCCCGCAACGCCTGCATCCGCATCCACAGCAATATATTCGTCCTCGTACAGGACGTACAGCTGCCCGTTTTCATCGGTATAGGTTCCGTCGCCGTTATCCGTCTTGTCGTATTCTGCATTTACATCGTACTGATCGTCGCCAAAGCCGTCTGCTTCATATGTATACTGGGCGGCTTTCAGGGTAAAGGTCAAATCGCCAAGGGACAGGTCCTGGTATTCGTTCCCCGCGCCCTCCTGCATGTGCAGCGCAACCGTCATCTGTACGGAACCCACAGGCTCCTCATTCTTCGGCTCCGCGTTTTCCGGCAGCAGTACGCCGTGGGCCAGGCCGTCGGCGTCAGCCATAAGGGCGGACAGGGTTCCGGCGTTCCGCCATCCGTTGGCCGGCGTCATGTCCTGAAAGGAATCGGTGTCGGCGGCATCGCCGGCGCCTTCATACACATACACGTCAATGACGTCGGCCAGATTCTCCCCGCCGGCGCCCAGTACCGCATCGGTGGTCGAAGCATCCAGGCGGAATTGCAGCGCCAGGCTGCCCTTGTTTTCTACCCGCAGGGTCTCCATCACCGTGTAGCCCGGCTCCCAGTTGTCATAATCGAATACGGGATGGCTGGGATTGTCCGCGAGGGACACATCCTTGCCGCCGGCTCCGCCGCCTACATGCACCAAATCGACCTGCAGATTGCCGGCGATAATCTGGTTCCCGGTGCTTACCACGCTGTCGGTAAACCACGCGAAGGTGGAGCCTATCAGCATAGCCACGCACACCAGCAAAGTCAAACCGCTGGCCATGAGAGAGCGCTTTGTGGTTTTGCTTTGGGTCATGTTATTCACACTCCTATAATTTTTGTCGGCGTTTGGAGGGATGAAGACACACCCCGAAAACACCGCCAAAACCGGAGTGCATCTATGCTGTTTAAAACCGCGCTTTTCACGCTACGGGTTCAGTATAGCATATTTGGCTAAAAAACGAAATAATTTTTCTATTATTTCGGCTGTCTGCAATACAAAAAAAGTGCCTCCGGTTAGCAAAGACAACCGAAGGCGCTTATCGCCCAAAGATGAAACGAAGGTTTCTATCCCTCCAGCAGTTCCGCCGCCCGCTTATGCAGGGGATCCAACCGGCAGCCGCACCCGCCGCAGATTTTATCCGCCTCCTGCAGGGCCGTCAGCAGCTTCTCCCGGTCTCCCTCTCCGGCCAGAAAGTCCCGGGCAGGGTCTGCAATCAGCGCCCAGCCCGAATCCGAAAATGTTGCCAGTATCCGCCGCAGTCCATCCATGGTTTTTCCTCCTTCTCCCGGCCAATTCTACTCCGCCAGTTTCTTTGCCAGCTCCCCGTCGGGCTGGACGTAGGCCGTCCGGTTGCCCTCATAAATCACCATGCCCGGCTTGGCCCCCGCCGGCTTTTTGACCTTGCGCACCGGGGCGTAGTCCACCGGCACCGACGCCGACTGCCGGGCCTTGGAGTAGTAGGCGGCTAAGACGGCGGCCTCCTCCAGGGTGCGGTCGGGGGGCACGGCCCCCTCGGTGAGCACAATGACGTGGGAGCCGGGGATATTCTTCACATGCAGCCAGATGTCGTTTTTGGCCGCCACCCGCAGGGTCAGCTCGTCGTTCTGGCGGTTGTTGCGGCCCACCAGAATGGAAAAACCATCGGAGGATAGAAAGCGCATGGGCTTGGAGCGGGCGGGCAGGCTCTTTCCCTTGGCCCCGCCCCGCTTCAGATAGCCTCCGGCCGCCAGTTCCTCCCGGATGTCCTGGAGTTCGGCCGTGGATTCGGCCCGGCTCAAAGCGTCGAAAACCGAATCCAGGTAGACGAGTTCCTTCTCCCCCGCGGCAATCTGCTCCCCCAGCACCTGCTCGGCGGTGTAGGTCTTTTTATACTCTTTGAAATACCGCTGGGCGTTCTGGGCCGGGGACAGGGCGGCGTTCAGGGGGATGCGCACCGGGGCCATATCCGGGTCGTAGTAATTCTCCAGCTCCACATGGGACGCCCCCTTGGGCACCCGGTGCAGGTTGGCCTTCAGCAGTTCCCCGTATATCCGGTACTTCTCCCGGTCGGCCGACTTTTCCAAATCCTTTTTCTGGGCCGCTATCTTCCGGGCCGTGCGCTGGGTCAGGTTGGAAAGCAGCCGCAGCAAATCCTGGGACTGCCGCCGGATGCGTTCGGCTTTCTCCCGCTCGGCATAGAAGGTATCCAGCAGAACGGAATAATCGGGCAGTTCCCGGGTGACGGCTTCCCGGCCGTACTGGCTCAAGGGGATGTAGGTAAAATCCCAGGGCGTGCCGTCGGGTTTTACCACCAGGGTGGGACGGCCGCCGGTACGGATTTCCTCCGCCAGGTTTTCCAGGTACAGCCGCAGCCGTTCCCAGTCGTCGCCGGTCAGTTCCTCCACCGCCGCCCCCTTCCGGCGGACAGCCCGGAAGGCCGCCTCCCGGCAGACGATGGGAGAGGCGCCGTCCAGGGTCTCCCGCAGGGCCGCCGACAGTTCCATCCCCTCTTTTTCCCGCAGCCGCTCCAGCACGTCGGCGGCCGGCTCCTCCAGCAGGTTGACCTTGTGCTGGGAGGGAGGCAGTTCGTACCTGGCCCCCGGCTGGATAAGCCGGTCCCCGGCGTTCTCCAGGTCGGAGCGGCGCACGGCGTCGATGATGCGCCCCTCCCCGTCCAGGAGGAGCAGGTTGGCCTTGCTGCCTAAGATTTCCAGCACCAAAGCCGGGGCCACCCGGTCGCCCATCTCATTGACGGCGTCAAACCGCAGAAAAAGCACCCGCTCCAGGCCGGGCTGCTCCACCGCCACCAGCTTGGCCCCCATGAGGTGCTTGCGCAGGAGCATGCAGAACATGGGGGGCACGACCGGGTTCTCGGGAGCCGTATCCGTAAACTGGATGCGGGCGGCCGTCCCCCGGCAGGACAGCAGCAGCCGCCCGTTAAACCCCTTGCTCCGAAAAAGCAGCACCACTTCCTCCCGCAGGGGCTGGTATATTTTATCAATCCGGGATTCCAGCGCCTTTTCAGCGATTTCCTCCCGCAGCTTATGCAAAAACGCGCCGTCCAGCGCCATTTTCTCCGCCTCCCTTTTTTACGAATCCCCGCCGCCTTTTACAGATACCGCACCGGTTCGCTCTCCCGAAGCCGGCAGACCTCCAAATCGGGGAAGGCGGCGGAAAGTCTGGCGGCCAGCTCGTCGGCCACCAGCTGTTCGGTGGAAAAATGGCTGCCGTCCAGAAGGGTAAAATTCCGTTCCTTGGCCTCCAGCCACTGGTGGTGCTTGGCCTCTCCCGTCACCAGGGCCTCGGCCCCGGCGGCCATGGCCGGGGCCATAAAGTCGTCGGCCCCCGCGCCGCCGCAGACGGCCACCCGCTGGATATGCCCTTCCCGGCGGGTGTAGCGGATGCCGCCCACCCCCAGCTTTTCCTTGACAAAGGCCGCCAGCTCGTCGGCCGTCATGGGCTGCCGCAGCCGGCCGATACGAGCCCCGGCGGGGTAGGCGGGCTCTTTGGGGTCGGCCAGCTTCTCCACCTGCTCCAGCTCCAGCCGGGCAGCCAGCAGGTCGTTTACACCCCCGTCGGCCGCGTCCAGGTTGGTGTGGGCGGACAGCAGGGCAATTCCCGCCTTTATCAGGCGGGAAACCAGGCTCTCATCCGGCACAGCCCGCAGGGGGCGGAAAATCACCGGATGGTGGGTGACAATCAGGCCGCATCCCTTTTCCATGGCGTCGGCCAGGGTTTCCGGCGTCACATCCAGGGCGGTACCCACCTTATGTACCTCCCGCTCCCGGCTGCCGATGAGCAGCCCGGCGTTGTCGTAGGACAGCTGGGTGGCAAAGGGCGCCCAGCTGTCCAGCATATCATAAATTTCTCCCAGGGTATGCATGCCGGCCTTCCTCCTTTGTTTATTCTCCTTCCGCCCCGTTTCCCTCCGGGCGAAGCCTTCGCAAATCGTCCAGGATTTCCAGCAGCCGCCGGCGCTCCTCCGCCTTGCGGGGGACATGGGAAATGCCCGCCGCCCATTTTTCCAGGCGGGCAATCTGCTTGTCTATGTAGGCAAAAGCGTACCCGTCGGCGCCGGGGCCCATCAAAGCGCCTGCAAAGGCCGGCGCCCCCACCCGCAGGGGCAGGGTAAGGTTCTCCCACCGGTCAGAAAGGGCCGCCGGATCCCCGGTATACCGGACATCCAGAACGACGTACAGCCGGCCGTGGTCGGGAACGGCCCGTTCCCGTTTAATCCCAAAGCCGGCTGTATACAAATAGGCGCGCAGCTCCTCGGCCGCGCTCATGGGCTGCAGAATCAGGGCCTTGCCCGGCTGCCGCAGCCAGGGGGCGGCGTCGATAATCCGGGCCATCAAATCCCCGCCCATGCCGGCTATGGTCACGCAGTCGGCCTCCTCCGGGGACACCGGCCCAAGGCCGTCCCCCAGCCGGAGCCGGATGCCGGACACACCGGCCGCCTCCATATTCTTCCGGGCGTTTTCCAGGGGGCCCTCGCCGATGTCGCAGGCGATGACCGCCGCCGCCCGGCCGGATTCCATCAGGGCGATGGGCAGATACCCGTGGTCGGTGCCCACGTCGGCCACCCGGCTGGCGGGGAGGACCCATGCGGCCACCGCCGCCAGCCGGGGATGCAGCTGTACCATCTTAGGCCTTGGCGGCAAAATGGGCGTTGAGCTTGGCCACCAGGGCGTCGGCGTCGGTGCCGTGGACGGCGCAGGCCTCGGCGATGGACTCGCCCCGGGAGGCCGGGCAGCCTAAGCAGTGCATCCCCATCTCCAGAAAGTAGGGGGCGGTATCGGTGTCCATATCCAGAATGTCGCCAATGCACATATCCTTGGTAATCGTCATTTGAATCATCCTTTTCTTCGCGCGGAAAATCAGATGTAGCAACCGCCCCTTCGCGCGAAAAGGGTCGGCGCGCCCGCGTTTGACAGGCTGCTTCTATTATATTACCCCGCCGCCCGCATTGCAATACCCGTATTTTCCCTGGGGAGCAGGCAGTGAAAAACCGCCGCCCGGCCGGGCGGCGGTTAGCTTGTCGACAAAGTCGACAAGCTGTAGAAGAGGGGCGAGCCCCCCTTCTAACATTCCCCCTACAAATCCCGCAAAAGCGGGATTTGTCGTGTGCAGAAACCGACGCACATGTCGCCGGTTTCTGCGATCGGGTGGCTTCCATTGGGTTTTTCGACAGTCTGACCGCCGCCCTACAGGGCGGCGGTTTCAGCGTTCCAAATAACCCTCACTCCGTTTTTCATCCGTCATCAGAGGGGATTTACCTCGGGGATGGTAGGACCGTTGTCCTCCATGACCTGGCGGAACTCCTCCCCGTCGATTTTCTCCTTCTTAAAGAGGATTTCCGCTACCTTGTGCAGCTTATCCATATGGGTTTTCAGCAGCTCCAGGGCATGCTGGTACTGGGTGGTGATAATGCCCTCGATCTCGTCGTCGATGGCGGCGGCAATCTTCTCGGAGTAGTTGGGGGTAGCCGAGAAATCCCGGCCCAGGAAAACCTCATCCTGGTCGGTGCCGAACATAATCGGCCCCAGCTTCTCGCTCATGCCGTATTTGGTAACCATCTTCCGGGCCAGTTCGGTGGCCCGCTGGATGTCGTTGGAGGCGCCGGTGCAGATATCCTCCTGGGTCAGCTGCTCGGCAGCCCGGCCGCCTAACATGGAGCAGATATTCTCCAGAATGGCCGTGCGGGACACATGGGATTTCTCATCCGTGGGCAGGTACATGGTATAGCCCGCCGCCAGGCCCCGGGGGATGATGGAAATCTGATGCACCGGATCCTGGGTGGGCAGGAAGTAGGAGACGATGGCGTGGCCCGCCTCGTGGTAGGAGGTGATCAGCTTATCCTTATCCTTCATCACGTGGGACTTCTTCTCGGTACCCATGACCACCTTGATGGTGGCCTCCTCGATATTGGGCTGGGTGATGGCCTTAAGCCCCTGCCGGGCGGCCAAGAGGGCTGCCTCGTTGAGCAGGTTTTCCAGATCCGCGCCGGTGAAGCCGGCGGTGGACTGGGCGATGGTTTTTAAGGATACATCCGGACCCAGGGGCTTGCCCCGGGCGTGTACCTTCAGGATTTCCTCCCGGCCCTTTACGTCGGGGTAGTTGACCGTGACCTGCCGGTCGAAACGGCCGGGGCGCAGGAGGGCCTTATCCAGGATATCCGGCCGGTTGGTGGCGGCGATGACGATGACGCCCTCGTTGGCGCCGAAGCCGTCCATCTCCACCAGCAGCTGGTTGAGCGTCTGCTCCCGCTCGTCGTGTCCGCCGCCCAGGCCGGCGCCCCGCTGGCGGCCCACGGCGTCGATTTCGTCGATAAAGATGATGGCCGGGGCGTTTTTCTTGGCCTGCTCAAACAGGTCGCGCACACGGGAAGCGCCCACGCCCACGAACATTTCCACAAAGTCCGAACCGGAGATGGAGAAGAAGGGCACGCCGGCCTCCCCGGCCACGGCCCGGGCCAGCAGGGTTTTACCGGTACCGGGCGGGCCCACCAGCAGCACGCCCTTGGGGATGCGGGCGCCCAGCTCGTTAAACTTCTTGGGGCTCTTTAAGAACTGGACGATTTCGGCCAGCTCTTCCTTTTCCTCGTCGGCGCCGGCCACGTCGGCAAAGGTAGTTTTGCGCTTGTCGTCCATGGCCTGCTTGACCTTGGCCTTGCCGAAGCTCATGGTCTTGTCGCCGCCCATCATGGACTGGTTCATCCGCTTCATGATGAAAATCCAGAAGGCGATCATCAGCACAATGATGAGCAGGGTGGGCAGCAGGTTCATCAGCCAGGAGGCCTGGTTGCCCTTTTTGTAGTTGTAATCGATGCGGTTGGCGTCTCCCGGCGGGTACTGGGCGTTGTTCTCGGTCAGGTACTCGCTGACGTCGTTATAGAAAATCGAGGCGTCGGCCACATTGTAGCGGTAGGTCTGGCCGTCGGCCCGCAGGGTGTAGACCAGCTCGCCGCTGTAGAGATTCAGTTCAAATTCCGAAATCTCATTGTTCATGACCATGGCCTTGATATCGCTGTACTTCTCGCTGACCTCCCGCTGGGTGCCCCACACCACGGCCAGCACGGCCATGATGAGCACCAGGGGGATGCCCAGATACAGCAGGACGTTTCGCAGATTTTTGTTCAAGTAATTTCCACTCCTTCCGGCCGGATTTAACCGCCGTATACCTCCGGCTTCAAGACGCCGAGAAAAGGCAGGTTGCGGTAGCGTTCATCGTAGTCCAGCCCGTATCCTACCACAAATTCATCCGGCACCCGCGCGCCCACATAATCGGCCTGCAGGTCGGCGATACGCCGTTCGGGCTTATCCAGGAACGTGCAGATTTTCACGCTCTTGGGGTTGCGCGCCTCCAGCAGTTCGAGTATGTAGGAAAGGGTCATGCCGGAGTCCAGGATATCCTCCACCAGCAGCAGGTCGTACCCTTCCAGGTTCAAATCCAGGTCCTTGATAATCTTGACCACGCCCGAGGTCTTCACACCGCTGCCGTAGGAGGATACCGACATAAAGTCGATGCGGCAGGGTATGGAGATGGCCCGCATCAGGTCGGCCATAAAGACCACCGAGCCCTTTAAAATGCTGACCATCAAAAGGTTTTTATCCTTGTAATCCTCGGAAATCTGCCGGCCCAGCCGGGCCACGGTTTCCCGGATTTCCTCTTCGCTGAGCAGGATTTTTTCCACGTCTTTATGCATCCAACCCATCCCCCGTCTTTATATTGTATCTATCCGCTGCGGATTCATTCCCTCAAATTTTCCGGCGGAAGGCCAAAGGGCCCGGCCGCCGGCTCCCAGGCGGCCATGACAGCCCGCCGGGTCGCATCGTCCGCCGCCGCCCGCCGGTCGGCGCCAAAGCCGCCGACCCAGATGAGGCCCTCCCCATCGGCCAGCACCGGCAGGGCGCTGCGCAGGGCTGCGGGCACAGCCGCCTCGCCGTACCACCGGCGCAAGGGTTTGGACAGCCCCCGGCCCGCCGGCGCCAGCCGGTCGGACGCCTGCCTTGCGCGCAGAACGATTTTGCCTTTGATTTTATCATAGTCCAGCAGACTTTTAAATAACAAATTGTGAATTTTCCGTATTTCTTCGATTTCTCCCCCTGCATAAGGGAGCAGATACAGCCGTCCGCCGGGAAATTCCACCGGAGAAGGCGGGGAAACCGGCTGCACCTCCAGCCGGTAATCCGGTATCTTCCCCATTTTTAAAAAGCGCAGGCGGCCGCCGGTATACTCGGCCGTCCAGCCGCCGGACAGCTCCAGCCGGCCGGATGGTTCCGAAAGCAAAGCCTCCAGCTCCTCTATCTGCCGGCTTTCGGGGGTAAAGCCCCCCCGGCCGCAGAGCAGCCGCAGGGCCCGCCGGCGCAGGACGGGATCCAACGCCCGCAATCCATCCCCCTTCCACTGGCCCAGGCCGAAAAAGGCCGCCGCGTCCCAGCCGGTGGGGATATAGGCCGCCCGCCGCAGTTCGGCGGCCGCCAGCTTATCCAAAAAGGCGTCCTCCTCCCTCGCCAGCCCGGCAAAGCGGGCCAGGGCCTGCTCGGCGCCGGGACAGACCCCCCGGCAGGCAGGCAGCGCCCCGTGGCGCAGGCGGTTGCGGGCGTAGTCGTCGGAAAGATTGGTGCTGTCGGTCACATACCGGATGCCATTCTCCCGGCAGTAGGCTTCCACTTCCTCCCGCCCCACATCCAGCAGGGGGCGGACAATCCGTTCCCGGACAGGAGGGATGCCTCCCGCGCCCTTTAAGCCGCTGCCCCGGATGAGGCGGAAGAGCACCGTCTCGGCCTGGTCGCTGCGGGTGTGAGCCGTGGCGATGCGGTAATCCCCGCAGCCGGCCCCGGCGGCCAAATCCGCCGCCGCCTTTTCCAGCAGGGCGTACCGGATGCGGCGGGCAGCCGTCTCCAGGCTCTCGCCCGGCAGCCTTTCCGCCCCCACCTGCGCCCGGCAGACCTGCAGCCGCACGCCCCAGGCCTTACAGATTTCCCGGACGAAATCCTCGTCCCGGCAGGCCTCCTCCCCCCGCAGGCCGTGGTTGACATGGACGGCCGAGAGGGTATAGCCGCATTCCTCTTCCAGCGCCCGGAGCATGTGCAGCAGCGCCATGGAATCGGCCCCGCCTGAGAGTGCCAGGGTAAGGGACAATCCCCGCCCCGCCGCCGGCAGATACCGCCGAAGGGCGGCGCGCACCTTATCCTGCGCCATGGAACATATCCTTGGAGGTAAAGCGGGTGTACTGGCCGTCCCAGTGCAGTTCCACGTCCCTGGTTTCACCGTGGCGGTTTTTGGCCACGATACAGAGGGCCTTGTTCTGGTCGGTGACCGCAGTGGGGTCATCCTTCTCCCCGGCGTAGTAATCCTCCCGGTAGAGGAAGAGACAGATGTCGGCGTCCTGCTCGATGGAGCCGGATTCCCGCAGGTCGGCCAGGCTGGGCCGGTGGGACTTGCCCTTGGCCTCGGTGCCCCGGGAAAGCTGGGCGCAGACGATAACCGGCACCATCAGTTCCTTGGCCATGATTTTTAAGTTGCGGGTGATGTCCGAAACCTCCTGCACCCGGTTTTCCGTCCGCCGGGCCGAATGCATGAGCTGCAAATAGTCGATGATGACCAAATCCACCTTTTTCATCCGGCGAAGCTTGGCCTTCATTTCGGGCACCGTGATGCCCGAGGATTCGTCGAAATAGATGTTGGCCTTGGAGAGGTGCTCGCCGGCCTGGGCCAGCCTGGTCCACTCGTCGGTGGTCAGCTCCCCCGTGCGCAGCTTAAAGCTTTCGATGGAGGCCTCGTTGGAGAGCATCCGCTGGGCCAGCTGATCCCTGGTCATCTCCAGGGAGAAGAAGCAGACGTTCTTGCCGGCGTTCACCGCCACGTTCCGGGCTATATTCAGGGCAAAGCTGGTCTTACCCATGCCCGGCCGGGCGCCCAATACAATCAGGTCGGACTTGTTCAGCCCGGTGATGACCCTGTCCAAATCCGAAATGCCGCTGGGGATGCCTAAATAGTCGGCCTTGGTTTCGGGGTTGCTGATTTTGGTCAGCCGGTCGTAGGTCTCCTGCTCGATGATGTCCCGGATGTGCTTGAGGCCGCTGACCTCCTTGCCCTGGCGGATTTCAAAAATCCGCTGTTCGGCGGCGTCCAGCAACAGACCGGCGTCCTCCACCCCCTCGCTGGCCTCGGCGATCATATCCCGGGCGGCCAGGATGAGGGAGCGGGTATAGAACTTCTCCCGGATGATATTGGCATAGGGTACGATGTTGGCCGAAGAGGGCACCATCTGCACCAGCTGGGTCAGATAGGCCTTTCCCCCCGCCTCGTCGTAAGTTCCCATGGACTTGAGCCGCTCCAGCAGGGTGACGAAATCGATGGTCTGGTTGAGCTCGAACATGTTGGACAGGGCGGCGTAGATGGCCCTGTGCTGGGGAATATAGAAGTAATCGGCCTTTAGGGTATCGCCCACCTGCAGGATGCTGGGCGGGTCGATGAGGATGGCGCCCAGCACCGACTGCTCGGCCTCGGCGGAAAAGGGCAGCGCCTGCCCGTCCAAATCCGAATATACTCTGTCTTCCGGCATGGCACGGGCCCTCCTTTCTAATCTTTCGGTAAAATGGCAAAAGGCCGGCAGCAAATACGGCCGCCGGCCGGATGGCGAAACTTCCTTACTCTACGACCTTCACCGAGAGTTTGGCGGTCACGCCGACATACAGCTTGATTTCGGCCTCGTAGTCCCCATGGGCCTTGATGTCGTGGATGCCGATTTTCCGGCGATCCAGCTCCACACCCAGGTTCTCCTTGATGGCCTCGGCGATTTCCTTGGCGGTCACCGCGCCAAAGAGCTTGCCCGACGCGCCCCCCTTGGCGTGGATGGTAACCGTTTTGCCGTTCAGTTTAGCGGCGTCGGCTTGGGCCGCCGCCTTCTCCTCGGCCAGGTGGTGGGCCTTGGCCGCCTCCCGGCTCTTAAACTCGTTCAGGGCGGCGGCGTTGGCCTCCACGGCCAGGTTCCGGGGGAATAAGTAGTTCCGGGCGTAGCCGTCGGACACGTTGCAGAGGTCCCCCGCCTTGCCCTTTCCTTTTACATCCGCTTTGAGTATCACCTGCATGTTACATCTATCTCCTTCCATACGGCCGCCGGTTCCGGTAAGAACTAGGGCTGCACCGTCATATTTTTATCTGCCGGCAGGGGGCTGCGTCCCTCCCCCATCCGATAGTCGTTGATGGCTTCCATGAGTTTCTCCAAAGCCCCGTCAAAATCCACGCCCTTCAGCTGGCAGGCCGACATGGTCTGATGGCCGCCGCCCCCCAGCCGCTCCATAATCAGCTGGACGTTCATCAGTCCCAGGGAGCGGGCCGATATGTCGATTTCATCCTTGTTGCGGAAGAGCACAAAGGAGCCGTTGACCCCTTCGATATTCAGCAGTTCGTCGGCCGCCTGGGCCGATGCGATACGGGTGAAGCCGTCCTCCACCCGGTTGACGGCCACCGCGCAGTCTTCAAAAACCCGCACGTCGGCCACCACCGCCGCCTTCTGCTGGTAGACCTCCATATTCTCGGCGAACAGCCGCTTGACCTCCACCGGGTCGGCCCCCCGGTTGCGCAGGAAGGCCGAGGCTTCAAAGGTCCGCACCCCGGTATGTAGGACGTAATTGCGGGTGTCCAGCATAATGCCGGCCAGCAGGGCCTCGGCCTCCAGCCGGCCCACCGCCTTTTCATTCATATACTGTAAAAGCTCGGACACCATCTCGCAGGCCGAAGAGGCAAAGGTCTCGTGGTAGAAGACCACGGCATTGTCGATAAAGTCCACCGCCTTGCGGTGATGGTCGATGACCACCACGGTCTTGCAGGCTTTATACACCTCCGGGCTGTCCACAAAGCCGGCCCGGTGGGTATCCACCACAATCAGCAGGGTCTTGCGGCCGATGTGGGGCAGGATGTCCTTCCCGCTGCAGACGCAGTCGGTAATCCCTGCCGCCTCGATGCGATCCAAGAGGGTCAGGGCCATGGACTGTTCCCGATCCATGACCACCACCGCCTCCTTGCCGAGAGAGCGGGCGGCCGACCACATGGCAAAGGCGGCCCCGAAGCAGTCCAAATCGGCAAAGCGGTGGCCCATGACAACCACATTGTCGCTGCCCTCGATAAGTTCCCGCAGGGCGGAGGCCACCACCCGGGTGCGCACCCGGGTACGCTTCTCCACCGCTTTGGAGACCCCGCCAAAAAACTGATAGTCGTTGTTTTTATCCTTGACGGCCGCCTGGTCGCCTCCCCGGCCCAATGCCATATCCAGGGCCTGGCTTGCCAGTTCCTCGCACTCCCGCAGGCTGGCGCCTCCCCGGCCTACGCCGATGGACAGGGTGGCGTGCTTCTTGCTGT
This sequence comes from Candidatus Howiella intestinavium, assembly GCA_904420585.1. Classification (GTDB taxonomy): domain Bacteria; phylum Bacillota; class Clostridia; order Oscillospirales; family Acutalibacteraceae; genus Howiella; species Howiella intestinavium. Next base: position 21,477 of record CAJFVX010000008.1, read on the forward strand.
TCAGGCTCATGTTCCGCACCCGGTCAAGAATGTCGAACCGCTGCTCCATGAGGGACTGGAGATGCCGCTCCTCCAGGATGATCATAAACCGCTCGCCGGTCAGCTTGCGGACGATGCCGTCGGTGGGGGCGGCCCAGTTTTCGATTTCGATTTCCACATCCGAACTGATGGCGGCCTTTTCGCTGTCCCGGCCGCCCTGGGCCACCTCGTCCAGGTTGTCGATGGCGATGAGGGCCACCGCCGGCCGGCTGAGGGCATACTCCTCGGCCGTGCGGCGCAGCTTGGTCTCGTCCACAAAGTAGTAGACCCGCTGGGTCACCCCGCTGATGTGGGAAAGGCTCTGGTAGACCGAGAAAATCCGGCCATTATAGGTGACACTGGTCTGCTTGTTGCCGGCCAGCAGCTCCCAAATCTCCTCCCCCACGATCTCCGACAGGTCGTGGCCAAAAATATCCTCCCCGTCCAGCAGGATGCTGCGGAAGGCTTCATTATACCAGAGGATTTCATTGTTTTCCGCCGCCACAATGACCGGGATGGAAAAGCCCTCCAGAACCTCCGACCCGGAAGAATCCAGGCTGCTGCTGATACCCGACAGCAGGTTGCGCATATACCGCTGCATATTGGCCAGCCGGTAGATGGCAAAACCGATGACCGCCAGGGTAAACACCAGCAGGATCACAAAAATCCGCACATCGAAAAAGGCCGATATGACGGTCTGGGCGACCATGACCCCTATCATAATGTAATAGAGGGTGGAAAGCCCCCAAAAGCTCTTGTGCTTCATTTCATCCCTCCTAGGGCCCCGGGACGGGGTGGCTGCAATGCCATTATACCTCCATGATGATGGGCAGGATCATGGGGCTGCGCTTGGTCTTGTCGTATAAGAACTTGGAAACGGCGTCCCGTACCCGGATCTTGATGGCGCTCCAGTCCCGCACGCCGGTGACGTAGCAGTTGGAAAGGGCCTGACAGGCCACCTCCCTGGCATCCTCCAGCAGCTGCTCCGACTCCTTGACGTAGACAAAACCTCTCGAGATGAGGTCGGGGCCGGCCACCACCTCGCCGGTGGCCGAATCCATGGTGATGACCACCACAAAGAGGCCGTCCTCGGCCAGGTGCTTGCGGTCCCGCAGGACCACGCTGCCCACGTCGCCCACGCCGTAGCCGTCCACCAGCACCTGGCCGGCGGGAACGGTGTCCACTTCCTTCATATAATCCTCGGTGAGTTCGATGACATGGCCGATGCCCGTAATGAGGATATTCTCCTCCGGGACGCCTACGGCCCGGGCCAGCCCGGCGTGCTTGACCAGCATCTTGCGCTCGCCGTGGACGGGGATGAAGTACCGGGGCTTGACGATGCTGAGCATCAGCTTCATCTCTTCCTGGCAGGCGTGGCCGGACACGTGCACGTCGTACATTCTTTCGTAAATCACGTCGGCCCCCAGCTTGAGCAGCTCGTTGACCACCTTGCCCACCGTCTTTTCATTGCCGGGGATGGGGGTGGCCGAAATGATAATCATGTCGCCGGGGACGATGGCCACCTGGCGATGGTCCCCGAAGGCCATCCGATGGAGGGCCGACATGGGCTCGCCCTGGCTGCCGGTGGTGATGATGACCAGATGCTCCGGCTTGTACCGGCGGATCATATCGATGTCGATAAGCACACCGTCGGGCACCTTCAGATACCCCAGTTCGCTGGCGATGGTCACCACGTTTATCATGCTGCGGCCGGATACAGCCACCTTGCGGCCGTGCCGCACCGCCTCGTCCACAATCTGCTGCACCCGGTGGATGTTGGAGGAGAAGGTTGCCACGATAATCCGCTGGTGGTTGTCGTCGGCCCGCTTGAAGAAGTTGGAGAAGGAGGCCCCCACTACCCGCTCGCTGGCTGTAAAGCCGGGGCGCTCGGCGTTGGTGGAGTCGGCCAGCAGGGCCAGGACGCCCTCCTTGCCCAGTTCGGCAAAGCGGCCCAGGTCGATAACCTGGGAATCGATGGGGGTGGTGTCGATTTTAAAGTCGCCGGTCTGTATGACCAGGCCGGCCGGGCAGCGGATGGCAAAGGCCACCGCGTCGGGGATGGAGTGGTTGACGTGGATGGCCTCCACCGAGAAGGCACCCAGCTGGATGGTATCCCCCGGCTCGATGACGTGGAGCTTGGCCGAATTCAGCAGCCGGTGCTCCTTGAGCTTGCCCGAGATGAGGCCGATGGTCAGGCGGGTGCCGTAGATGGGCACATTGAATTCCTTGAGAAGATAAGGGATGCCGCCGATATGGTCTTCGTGGCCGTGGGTGACCACCAGGCCCTTGATTTTATCCTTGTTTTTTAAAATGTAGCTGAAATCCGGGATGACGATGTCCACGCCCGGCATATCCTCATCGGGGAAGGTCATGCCGCAGTCCACCAGCATCATATCGTCCCCGTATTCGTACAGGGTCACATTCTTGCCGATTTCCTCCAGGCCGCCCAGGGGGATAATCCGCAGGGGCGCGGCCGACTTGGAGGGGCGGCGGCCCCGCTTCCTGGCCGTGCCGGCCTTATTCTGCAGGGCGGCCGTCTTGTCCGATACCTGCGCGGCCGCCTGGCTCCGGGCCGGGCGGCTCTGATTCTTGCCCGTTCCCGCCTTGGCCGCCTGCTTCTGGGCGCCGGTCTTGGCCGGCTTGCGGGGCGCCCGGGCGGTACCCGCCGGCTTTGCCTCCTTAGCCGGCTGGCTCTTCTGCCGGCCTCCCGTCTCCTTGGGGGCCTTGGCCCCTTCGGCCTTTTTATTCTCGGCCGCTCCGGCGGCCGGGCGGCGGCGGGGACGTCCCCGGCCCGCTGACTTTGCGCTCTGGCCCGCTGTCTGCTGGGCTGTATCCTGTGCCTTTGTGTTTTTGTCTTTTGTATCTGCCATATACTATACCTTCTTTTCTCCGCACCTCTTTACCACATTTATTTTTTCAGATTCTACGGCGGCCTTTCCCCCGCAGGGCAGAAAGGCAGGGCCGTCCCAGTGCGGCAGGGACAGCGTACATAAGCCGGAACGCCTTTTGCAAAAGGCGTATGTATTTGAACCGAAAACGCCCCATGTCCCGCGCCGCCCGCCGCTTTTCTGCGGCAGGGCAGACTTCCCCCTTATGTCCACATGGGGGGTGAAAAAAAGCGCCCGCCATCCGTTCCGGGGCATGGCGGAGGCGCCCTTTGGAATGCACGGAAAGAAAGGCCGCTGCGGGGACGGGTTTACCCGCCGCCCGTGGGCCGCGTAAGCAGCCGGCCGCGCCGGCCGGGCGGCCGAGTGGAGGCCGCCTGCAATTCGGTGTTTCGGTTCACCTATATCAAACCGCGGCCGCGTCCCGGCCGGCGGCGAATAGACTGTCAGCATCTTCCGGGCAGCGCATAGCGCTCCCCCGGAAGGATTTCGCGTCCTGCGGGACGCGAGCCGGGGCCTTACCCCGGCGCCCCGCCCGCTTTTTAAAAAAAGCGGCCAAAAACTTTTTTCGGGGCCTATATTTGCTCATGGTCTATTTTACCTGTTTTGCCCATCGGTGTCAAGTCCATGGAGGAGGGCGGCGGTTTCGGCGCAGAGTTCCTCGGCCGTTTCGCTGCTGGCCGCCTCGGCCAGCAGCTTCATACGGCGGCCCCGCTTATCCGGGATGACATACAGCACCCCTCCGCCGGAGCGGATACACATGCCCTCCCCTGCCGGTTCCCGGGCGTCGGGCAGGCGGGAAAAGGCCCCGGCTACCGTCTCGGGCACCTCCACCGTGCGCAGGACGGTGGCGAATTTCGGCACCCCGGCCGCCATCCGGGCCAGGGTCGTCCCGGTCTGCTTCATGTGGCTGAGGATGCGCAGGGTCATCATCATGCCGTCCCGCAGCCAGAGCTGGTTTGCAGCCGCCTGCCGGGCGGGCCGGTCGGCGTTATCTGCCGGGCAGCTGTAATATCGCTCCACCTTCCGGCCGTACTTTTCGGCCAGGCTGTCGATCATCCGGGGGGCGTCGAAGGGCAGGGCCACGTCCCGGCCGGCGGCAAATTCCATAATACAGCACATGCAGAGCACCTGCTCGGGCCGCAGGTACCCCGCCTGCCGGTCGGAAATGGACAGGCGGGTCCCCGAATGGGAGAGGTTGAAGGTAGGCCCCTCCCCCAGCCGGCAGCCCAGCCGGGTAAGCAGGTCGCCGAACAGCCGCTCGGCTCCCCGGTCGGGGCAGTTGACCTTGGCCGCCATGCCCTTAAGGCCTTTGGGGGCGCAGGCGTACAGCTCCCGCTGGTAGAGCAGCTTTATGCCGTCCATATCGGCCACGTCGGGGTAGTTGTTCCAGGCGCAGCGGGCGTATTCCCCCCGGCGCAGGTGGCCCTCCAGTTCCCGCTCCAGCCCCCGGCCGGCGGGCAGGCCGCCCTCCCCCAGCAGCTTGAGGGAAGCCTTCGGGCCGCCGGTGACATAAAAGCAGAGGGTGAGCCCGCAGAAGGCCGCCCCAAAGGACAGCTGGGATTCCATGATTTCCCCGAAGTCCCAGACGTGGGCCCCGGCCGACAGGACGCCGGCCGTAAGGGCCGCCTTCATGGCCTTGGCCGCCCGGCCGCCGCCGGAGGCCACCCCCACCCGGCCGCCGCACTGGATGGAGCCGGCCGCCATGCCCACCTTGGCGCAGAAGGCGGGGTTCAGCTCCACGCCGATTTCCCCCGTGATGCCCTCGTCGTCGAAGAGGTCGGCGGCCGGCTGGCCGTACTGGAGGTTTTCCTGCAGCCGTCCCCCGGCGGCAAGGGATTTGCCCGGCCACATGCGCACGCCGGGCAGCACCGCGGCCCCCCGGCCCACCACGGCCCCGGCTCCCAGGGCCGCCCCCTCGAAGACGGCCCCGCCCGCCTCCACCGACGCCCCGGCGCAGACCACCGCCCCCGTCAGCTGGGCCCGGTCTCCCACATAGGCGTCGGGCAGCAGGATGCTTTCCCGCACCCTGGCCATGGCCCCTACCGTGACCCCGTCGTCCAGCACCGCGCCCGGGCCGATGACCGCACCCCCGCCGATGGTGACCCCCCTGCCGATGTAGGAGGGTTCGATAATCCGGTAGTCCCCCCTGGGCGGCTGGTGATTTTCCCTGGAGGACGGGCCGTAGGTCTTGACCCTGCCGGAGAGGATGTCGGCCTGGCAGCGGCGGTAGCTGTCCAAATCGCCGATGTCGCACCAGTAGCCGTCGGTGGGAAAGGCGCAGAGCTTCCGGCCCTCGGCCAGCATCCGGCGGAACAAGTCCTTGGCAAAGTCGTAGGGCCGGCCGGCGGGAATCAAAGAGAGGCAGCCGGCCCGCAGGATGTAGATGCCCGTATTGGCCGCGTCGGTATAGGCCTGGTTCCAGCCCGGCTTCTCCACAAAGCCGGTTATGACCCCGTCGGCCCCGCAGTCGATGAGGCCGTACTCCCTGGGGTCGTCCACCCGGGCGGAAAGCAGGGTGGCGTCGGCTCCCCTGCGCCGGTGAAAGGCCAGGGCCGCCCCCAAATCGGCGTCGCAGAGGGCGTCCCCGCTGATGACGATGAAATCCTCCTCCGTCCCCTCATCAATGAAGTCCTTAGCGGCGTTCTTTACGCTGCCGGCGGTGCCCAGGGGCTCCTCTTCCTCCACAAACCGCAGGGATATGCCGCCGTAGGCCCCTTGGGGAAAGTGTTCGGTGACGGCCTCGGGCAGGTACCGCAGGGTCACCGCCGCCTGGGTGACGCCGTGGTGGGCCAGCAGGTCCAGGATGTATTCCAGCACCGGCTTCCCGCAGAGCCGGGCCATGGGCTTGGGGGTGTCGCAGGTTAAGGGCCGCAGGCGGCTGCCTTCCCCGCCCGCCATAATAATCGCTTTCATGCAACCATTCCTTTCCGTTCCGATGGAGGCCTTCTTTTTCCTTAGTATGCTGCAAAGGGGCGGGGTATAATCAGGGCTGAAAAAAATCGGCCTTGGCGCATATCCCGGCAGAACCGGCGAAAAATAGGAGGGAAAACCGGGATGGGAGGTAAAAAGGCATGGAAAAGAAGCAGGAAAAAAAGGGAAAACAAAAAAAGGATAAACTGGAGGCCATTCTCCGTATGGGTCCCGACCCGTCCGACCCCCAGGGCTCCTACACCGGCCGGCCGGTAAACATCCGGGAGACGCCCGTCCAGGACGCCGACGATTTATAAGCCGGGCGGGGCCTGTCCATTTCAGCCCCGCCACATATTTACATAAAAAGAACGAATTGGTCACAGGGCGTTTACAAAGGAGGCACATGCGGTTCATAAAAGCCGGATATAGTATAAGTAGCGAACAAGGAAACAGCTTGCCGACAAAGTCGACAAGCTGTAGAAGAGGGGGCAAGCCCCCCTTCTAACATTCCCCCTACAAATCCCGCAGGAGCGGGATTTGTCGTGTGCAGGAACCGATGCACATGTCGCCGGTTTGGGCGATTCAAATGACTTTCATTGGTTTTTCGACAGTCTGCAAGGAAAGAAGGCGTGCGTATGAGCAAACTTTATTTGGTAACCGGCGCATTCGGCCACCTGGGCAGCACGGTGGTCCGGCAGCTTCTGGAGCGGGGCGAACGGGTGCGGGGCCTTGTGCTCCAGGGGGATACCAACCCCTGCCCGCCGGGGCTTATCCAGCATCCGCTGTTCCAGCGGGTGTACGGGGATGTGACCCGCCCGGACTCCCTGGCCGCCTTCTTTGCCCACGGCCCGGAGGACCAGCTGGTGGTCATCCACACGGCCGGCCTTGTATCCATATCCGCCCGCCACAAGATGCAGGTTTACAACGTCAACGTAAACGGCACGGCCAACATCATCTCCTGGTGCCTGCGCAGCCATGTGCACAAGCTGGTCTACGTCAGTTCGGTTCACGCCATCCCCGAGCCGGAGGACCCGGCCGAAACCATCACCGAAACCCAGCAGTTTGACCCCAACCGGGTGGTGGGGCTCTACGCCAAGACCAAGGCGGCGGCCACAAAGCGGGTGCTGGACGCCCAGCGCATGGGCCTGGATGTGACGGTGGTGCATCCTTCCGGCATCATCGGGCCGGGGGACTACGCCGGTTCCCACACCATCCAGATGATGATAGACTTCCTGGAAGGCCGGCTCACGGCCTGCGTAAAGGGCGGGTACGACTTTGTGGACGTCCGGGACGCAGCCGCCGGCGTCATCGCCGCCGAGAAAGGGCGATGCGGCGGATGCTACATCCTGTCCGGCCGGTATGTGCCGGTGCAGCAGCTGCTGGGAGAACTGGCCCGCATCAGCGGCCGGAAGCCCATCCGGGTGGTGCTGCCTAGCTGGGTAGCCCGCTCGGTGGCCCCCATGGCCGAGCAGTATTACCGCATCCTGCGGCAGCCGCCCCTCTTCACCTCCTACTCCCTGTACACCCTGCGCTCCAACGGACATTTCAGCCACGCCCTGGCCGACCGGGAGCTGGGCTACCGGGTCCGTCCCCTGGAGGACACCCTGCTGGATACCCTCACCTTCCTCCTGCAGGCCGGCCGCCTGCCCCGGTATAAGAAGTACCTGGCCAAGAAAGCAGGCCGTCCCGCCTCGGCCGGGCACCGGGCCTGATTTTTTCGCATCGCCCTGGGCCCGCCGGGACGCCGGCAGGCCCAGCGTTCTATATATAACATGCGCCCCCGGGCCTCCGGCAGGCCCGGGGGCGACAGTCTGTCAAGAACCCCAATAGAAGCCATTGGGTCGCAGAAACCGGCGACATGTGCGTCGGGTCACGCACACGGCAAATCCCGCTTCGACGGGATGCATAGGACCAGTAAAAAGAGACAATAGACAACCCCCCTGAAGTAGGAAAATATAAGTACTGCGACAGGGGGAAGGTTATATGGCG
>CAJFVX010000009.1 GCA_904420585.1 Candidatus Howiella intestinavium
CCAACTCGGTGGGGTTCCCCGCCTCGTCGGTCACAGTCCATTTGACGTTCCGGTTGTTGGCGTACTCCGGTTCGGTGTCGATGTAGAACTGCAGGGTTTCATTCAGCCTTACCGTCCGGGCGTCCCCTTCGGCCCGGATTTGGATAGCGGTGGGGTCCACCTGCTTTTCGTAGACGAACATCTCGCTGATGGCCACGGCCATGCCGTCCACATGCTCCATGATGAACAGCAGTTTATCGGTCTGCACAGGGGCGAAGGAGATGGTGTTTAGGCCGACCGTAAACCCGTCGGATTTATCCTGCCGGGGCACGTCTGCATAAGACCGGCCGTTCCAGTACTGCACCCGGATTCGCGCCGGCGCCGCGCAGCCCTCATCCTCAAAGAAGGAGAAGGCCACCGTATCCACCGTGTATTCGCCTGCCAGTTCCACCCCGATTTGCGCGTCGTTGGGGTAGACGCCGTTGTTAAAATCGGTCCAGGAGCGGGAGGGCAGGGTCACATCCACCACGCCGTCGTTTATCTCTAAGAGCCGGTCGTCGTACTTGTTGTCGTAGCCGCCCTGGCAGGTCACGGTATCCTCGCCCAGGAAGGCCTTGCCGCCGCTGTATTTGGAGGCCAGGTTCTCCCGCTCATCACCCTCCACAGCCTGCACCTGTTCGTTAATCTGCTCCACCGTCAGCTGGAAGGTGGGATTGAAGGCGTCCGAATTCATGTATTCCAGAATGGCGTTCCGCAGGGCCTTGGCTTCGGGATAGTCATACTGCAGCTGTTCCAGGCCCATGGAGGACACCATCAGCTTGCCGCCTCCCACCGCCGCCTCGTACAGCAGGCCCATATTGTACATACTGTCAAAGTCGTCCAGCATCTTGATGATGGGCTGGATGCGGTTGCCTTCTGCATCGGTCAGGCTCTCCAGGTTCATGGGCCGTCCCAGCTCGGACATGGCCCACCACTGGTAGTCGGTATGGTAATCCGTGGGGAAGCTGTCGAAGAGGGGATGGTCGGGATCCAGCAGCAGACCCATGCTGCCCGGCTGGGTCTCGCCCGCAAAGCCGGTAGACCAGAAGGAGGTGGTAAAGGTACCCGCCACGCTCTGGGGCAGGGCGTCCTTGGAAGCCTTGGGGCTGAGGAAGACCTTGCCGCCCTCCTCCAGCACCTGCAATGCGAGTTCATCCAGATACTCGGTCACATAGACCTCGCCCTCGCTCACCGTCTCGTTTGCCGGATAGACCCACAGATTGTAGCTGTTCTTCCCGTCCTGGCAGGCGATTTCCAGCTTAAACTGGGTGGGCTCGGTGATGTCCGAAAGGGGAATGGAAAGGGTCCCCGCCTCGGTCAGGCTGCCCTGCTGGAACTGCTTTTCATCCGTCTGCCCCTCATAGAACACCTGGCCGTCCTTGTCGGTCAGGGTGTAGGTCATGGCGGATTCCAAATCATCCGGGCCGTAGTTGGAGATAAGCAGCCGGCCGGTCAGGGTTTCATCATTGGTCCAGCTGAATTTTTCGATTTCCAGCAGCGGCACCACCGGGGCAAAGAAGTTGGAGAATTCTTCCGGGTCGGCGAAATCATAGGGCTTGGGGTCACCCAGGGCGTTCATCATGCCCACCAGGGCGGTACCCTGGCCGCTGAAGTCCTGTATCCCTAAAAGGGAGATGCCGTCCAGGCCCTCGGTGCGCAGGGCCGCCTCGATTTCGGCCTTATAGGCCAGCCGCGAGAGCATACCCGAGGCATTGATGGCCTGGCGGATATCCTCCTCGGTCATGCCCTGTTCTGCAGCCCGCTGGGCCATCAGCTTAAAGTTGCGGGCCTCCAGCACGCCGGTGTACTGCTCCGGCTCGGTGAGCAGGTCGGGGAAGACCTGGAACTGTCCCACCTCAAAGCTGAAAACCGGCACGTCGAAGGCGTCGATCCGCCCCACCGCCTCGTCATAGTTGACGGTGGTGGAAGGGTACTCCTGGTTGATGAAGCCGCTCATGCCGCCGTAGGAACCCCGCAGAGGCGTGCCCCAGAAGGCCTGGGAGGTGTAATAATCGGCATTGGGGGAGGGATCCACGCTGCTGAAGTGCACGTTGGAACCGGGGGCATACAGCCGGGTGGGATCCTCGGTTTTCAGGGCCAGTACCAGCTTGTCGCCCTGCTCCAGATAGTCGTTGTTGTTGTATATCAGCTCGTTGCCGAAGGAGAACATGACAAAGGAGGGATGGTTGGCGTACTCCTTGATGATGGCAAAGGCTTCCTTGGTGTAGTAGGTCCTGCGGACCTCGTCGCTGAGCATGGGGTTATCCCAGCAGGACAGCTCGGGCTGCAGATACATCCCCAGCCGGTCGGCCACCCGGAAGGCCGCGTCGGGCGGGCACCAGCTGTGGAACCGCACGGCGTTGATGCCGTAGGACTGGTAGGTGGTAAACAGCTTTTCCCACCCGGCCTCGTCCATGGGGGCGTAGCCGGTTAAGGGGAAGACGGCGCAGTTGGCCTCGTTGCGCAGGAAGACCTTATCCCCGTTGATGGTGAAGTCGGTGCCCTCCGAGCGGAAAGCCCGCATACCAAAGGATTCGGTGACTTCGCTGCCCTCATCCAGGGCTGCCGTCAGCTGGTACAAAGGCGTGTCGAACTCGCTCCAGAGCTGTACGTCGGCCGGCATGGCGTAGTCGGCTGCGGTAAAGGTAACCGTCTCGCCGGCGGGCACGGATACATCCACATCCTGCCCTTCCGTATCCGTACAGGAGAGGCGCACCCTTCCCCTGTAATCTTCGTCCGACGCATTGCGCACATCCACTTCCACCTTGACGCTCTGCAAATCCTCATTGGGATAGACCCGCAAATCGTCGATATAGACCTTCTCCCGCAGCTGCAGCTTAAATTCGCCCACAATGCCGTTCCAGTTGGTCTGGGTTTCGTCAGTGGCCATATGGGAGGCCGAAACCCCGTTGGTGGGCAGATGGCTGTAGGAATTGTCCACCTGGATGACGATGGTGTTGTAATCCCCGAACCGCAGGGCGGAGGTGATGTCGTACTGCTGGGACACCGCCAGGATGTTGGAGGTGTCCGGCGCCAGGACTTCCGTCCCGTTGACCCAGACCCGCGTTTCCCGGGTGCGCTCCATATACAGGGAGACGTTCTTATCCGCCAGGGCCTCGCTGATGTACAGTTCCTTCTGATAGGTAGCCGGGCCCTTGTAGGTATAGTACCGGCTGAGCCGGGCTATGTCGTCCACCGAATTGTAAATCCCCTCTTTGTTGGTGTCCAGGGTGCCGGGCAGGGTCACCTTGCTTTCGGAGGCAAGCCCTTCGCTGTAGGCCTCCAGCGCCAGGCCCCATTCCCCGGACAGGTCAAAGCTGTCGCTGCCGGCGGCGTCCAGAGACTGGATAAAGTCCTTGGTTTCGGCGCACATGTCGTGTATCCCCTCTCGTGCGGCATCCGCATCCTCGTACACCTCCTGTGCTCTTTCCAGGAGGGCGTCGGCCGCCGCTTTGTCCGCAGCCGGCTCCAGGCCGTCCGACTTGTCCCGCAGTTCGGCAATGGCGGCTTCCAGGTCGGCCCGGGTGTAAACCCTGGCCAGGGCGGCGAAGTCCTTACAGGCCTGGCAAAGCCGGCTGGTGATGTCGTAATACCCTTCTGTCGTGATGGCGTCGGCCGCCAGTTCCGCCTGGAAGCCCGCCAGCGTCTGCTCAAAGTCCTCCACCGCGTCGGCGGTGTAGTCACCGATTTCCTCGCCTACCGTGGCCTTGCGCAGCATATTCACGGCGTCGTCATATTGCTGGAAGGCACCTGCCATTCCCCGGTCATAGGTGCTGATGCCGATTTCGGATATGGCGGTGTTCTCGCTGGTGGAGGCCAGGGAATAAATCTGGACGTACCGGCCGGCGGCAAAGTTCAAATCCACCGCGGTGGCGCCTTTGCCGGTGGAATCGGCCGTAAATTCTGCGGCCAGGGCCATGTCGTCCAGGGAATCGCCTACATAAATCTGCCCTTTGGTAATCTTGCCGGTGTCCATATCCTGCCGGGGGGCGATGCGGATTTCCTCCAGCATCATCCGCTTTTGCAGGTCGATGGTGAAAATATGGGGGAAGGGGTCGTTTTCAGGCGTCCACTCGGAATGCCAGATGGTGGCGCTGTTGCCGTCCACGGCCTTTTCGGGGCTATAGCTGGCATTGGAGCTGTTGGCCGACACCCGCATAACCGACTGGGGTATATCGGCAGAAAGGCTTTCCCCCTCGGCCATGTTGCTGGAAAGCAGGGCGGTGATGGCCTCCTCCACCTTGGCTATCTGTTCCAGGATGGCGTCGGCGTCCCCGCCGCCCAGCATGGCCTGCAGGACGGTGTTTTCGGTCTGCAGGGCCTCGTGCAGGGCCGGGTCCATATCGTAGGCACCGTCGCCCAGGAAATCGGCCGTGTAATCCAGCACGGCGTCGGCCCGGCCCCCCGTCTCTAGGATACGGGTATCATAGGCCCCTGGGACGTCCAGATTCAGCCGGAATTTTATTTCGCTGGCCGACACGCTGGTATCCTCCGGGTTCTGGTTGGCGTCTGCTTTGGATAAAATCACAAATTTCACCAGTTTCGCCTCTTTTGCCGGGAAGGTACAAACGCCGCTGGCGCCCCGGCTCCATTCCCCTTCGGCCACCTTTTCCAAATTAGCCTCATTGTCATCCGGGCTTATCCAGACCTCGTATTTTTCCACAAACTGATAGCCGGTGGCGCTCCTGGGAATATAAATCAATGCGTCTATATACTGGGGCGTGGTAAACTCGGCCATAATCCAGTGGGGGAAGCCCGGCATTTCTCCCTCCCAGGGGGTGTGCCAGCAGTTGTTTTCCCCCGTCACCCCGTCAAAGGCCTTTTCCGGCTCGTAGCCGGACTGGTAGGAACTGGCCGTAGCCTCTGCAATCTCGGAAACCGGCACATAGCTGTCGGCCGGTGCGTTTTGGTCCAGCCGGAACTTTATCTCGCTGGCCGACACACTGGTGTCCTCCGGGTTCTGGTTGGCGTCGGTCTTGGCCAGGACGACAAACTTCACCAGCTTGGCCTCCGTGGCCGCAAAGGTGGCGACGCCTCTTTCCCCCCGGCTCCATTCGCCCTCGGCCACCTTTTCCAAATTGGCCTCATTGTCATCCGGGCTTATCCAGACCTCATATTTCGTCACAAATTGGTACTCCGTGGGGCTTCGGGGGATGTAGACCAGGGCGTCTATGGTCTGCGCCGTAGTGAGCTCGGCCATAATCCAGTGGGGAAAATCGGTCATAGCCTCCCCCCAGGGAGTGTGCCAGCAGTTGCCGGCGTCGCCCTCAATGCCGTCGAAGGCTTTTTCCGGTTCATACTGGTCCTGATAAGAGCTGGCAGTGACTGCCCCAATCGCCGAAACCGGCACATAGTTTTCGGCCGCCGTTTCATCCTGGGCAAAGGCCTGGGACAGGGGCAGGCCCGTAACCCCCAGAAGCGCCGCCGTCAGAACCGCGACAACACGCTTAAAAAATGGATGTCTCATTTTTTCTCCTCCCTGCTTTGCCATATACATGGCAGATTTAACCCGCTGTTGGTAGTATAGCATATAATATGCACATTTAAAATACTTATAATTGATAGATTTATATATATAATTGACATAGGCAGCATGGCGGGTTATAATGTAGAAAAGACAGTTTACGACACTTTGCGCGGGAGGCCGGCGAATGGAAACACACGTCAATATACTTTTGCCGGATACGATACTGGATTCCCTGGAATTCCAGCACAGCTTTATCGTCAACCGGGCTGGCTATTACCAGAGACCCAGCGACTATCACATGGAGCGGGATGGCATCGAAGAGGCCGTTCTGATTTTATGTCTGGACGGCTGCGGCTATGCGGAATACAAGGGAAAAAGGCAGGAAATCCACCGGGGCGACGTGGTGTTCCTGGAGCCCCGCACCTATCACAGCTACGGCACCCGGGACGACGACCCCTGGACCATTTTATGGGTTCATTTCAGCGGAAGCGGTCTGCCAGCCCTGCTCTCCTTATTCAAAAAACACGGCCTGCAGCACATCTTCCATCTGGAGAACCGCCAGCCCGCCGCCGAACAGCTGGAACAAATCGTACAGCTGCTTTCCGGCAGGTATGCCGCCATGGATATTTACAAGGCCTGCTGCAAGCTGGAGCTGCTGCTGTTCAGTTTTTTTGAAGCGTCCCCTCCCTCGCCTAAGGACAGCCGCTATATAGAAGAGGCTGTGCGGTTTATGAAGGAAAACCTGTACGGGAATATGGATTTACAAGCCCTGTCCCGGCATTTGGGCCTGACCAGCTTCCACACCATACGCATATTCAAGTCGGCTTTTATGACCACCCCTATGCAGTATTACAACGCCCTGCGGCTGGACGAGGCCGGCCGGCAGCTGCTGCATACGGATGATTCTGTCGCCGAAATCAGCCGCCGCTTCGGCTACAGCAGCCAGTTCCATTTCTCCCAGAATTTTAAGAAAAAAACGGGTCTTCCCCCCACCGAATACAGGAAAATGATGCGCTGTAAATACTGAGTCGACATAGAAAAGCAGCCCCCGGCCAAGGCCGGGAGGCTGCTTTGTCTGCATATGGAAAACCGATGGTTTCATTATCTCCGGGCGGATATGCCGGCCCTTTACGCGCTTTTTTTCTCCGGAAGCTTGAGGGCGGTCTGGGCCACAAATACATGCTCTTTTTCAGTAAAGCTGATATCCAGCAGGCTGTGATACTTTTCGGCCGTGGCCGACATCTGCTTGAGCCCGAATCCATGGCTCTCGGGTTCGGCCTTGGTGGTAGTCAGATGGCCCTGCCCGTCTGTCTTCAGGCTGCCGGCGTAGGAGTTTTCGCACCGGATGGCCAAAAAGCCGTTTTTCATCTCGGCCTTGAACCGGATGTAGCGGGCCGCCGGCGGCTCCACCCCGGCGCAGGCCTCCAGGGCGTTGTCCAGCATATTCATCAGCAGGACGCACAGGTCGTTTTCCGGGATGGCCAGTTCGGCCGGGACATGGACCTGGGCTTCGAAGGAGGTGCTTTCCCGCGCCGCCCGGGAGGCGGCGTCCTGCAAAATGGCGTTCATGGTAAAGTTTTCGGTAAACTGGGTCTGGGCCTGCTTTTCATTCTGCCGGTGCAGCTCTTCCAGCATAGCCCCGATTCCCCGATAATCCCCCTTGCGGTAGAGTAGATCCATGGCGGTGAGCTGATGCCGGTATTCGTGGCGCAGGGCGGCGCCCTCCCGCATTCTCCCCTCGATGGCCCGATAACCGTCCATAACCAGCTTGTTTTTCAAGGCCAGGGACTGGGCTTCGGCCCGCTGCTGGGCAAAGGAACGCATGACCCAATAGGCCGAGATAAGGGCACAGACCACCGCCAGCCAAAGGGTCAGCCAGTAGAGCAGGCCGCTGTACACCCCGCTTTGAAACAGGCCGGCCAGGGCGGTATGGATATAATTGGACAGGTACCCGCCCCCCGCCAGGGAAACGAGATAGCATAGCAGCAGCGTCCCGGCGCTGGCGGCCGCCGCATACCCCAGGTACCGCCAGAAGGCCCGGCGGCGGTTCATAACAAGATAGACGGCCAGGGCCAAAAGGGTCAGCCAGCCCATCCCCCGCCAGCTGAAGACGGCCAGCAGCGGCCCGGACAAAAAATAATACCCGCAGCTTTGGGAGATATGATAAACCATAAGCCCTGCCGTGGCTGCCATCAGAGGGATAAGGCTCCAGTCAATCTTTCCCCGGACAATCCCCAGCAGGAACAGCCCCGCCACCAGCAGCAGCGCCATGGCCGCCACCCCGGCGGGAATGCCATAGAGATTGGCATAGGCCATGGGCTCGGTCTGGCTTAAATCGGTGGGCATAAAGCGCAGAAGGGGCGGGAACATGGCGTAATCCGGATCCAGGACGGTGCAGGTCATGACCAGTTCGCCCTCCGCGTTTTCGGGCAGAGGGACGTTGGCCTGGGCCATCCCCACGGCCCCTTCCAGGGCCAGGGCGGAGGAGCGGTATATCTCCCGGCCGTTCAGGGAGAGGGCCAAATCCTCCCCGGTGGTTTCAAACAGCAGGTATCCGTCCTCCAGCCCGGCGGGCAGCTGGCCGGTAAAGCGGAAGGTGCCGTTTTTCTCCGGCATATTGGTGTATACCCCTATCTCATAAGGCGTCTCGGCGCCGTCGGCCTGGATTTGGACGGCCGCCTGCCAGTCGATATACTCCATGGTCTCGTCGGTCACGGTAAAGGCGTGCAGAAAACTGAATACGGCGATGCACAGCACGAGGAACAGCAGGGGGCATCCCCATCGGATGATCCGTTTCACAAAGCGGCGCCTCCTTTTTTCTTTCCGCCGGGCGGCTCTGCCGCCGGCTTTTCATCCCGTTCATTGTATCTGGAAACGTCCTGCTTTGCAAGGGCGGAACCGGCCGGATGCGTAAACAGCCGCAAGGGAAGCGTAAACGACACGGCGGCGGGGATAGTCAAAACTTGGAACGCATCATTTTCCGGTATGCCGTGGGGGAAAGCCCCGTTTTCTTCTTGAATTGCTGGGAGAAATAAAACTGGCTGCTGTAGCCCATGCGGCGGCTGATTTCTTCCACCGTGTCGTCGGTATGCAGCAGCTGCCGGCCGGCCTCGTCCAGCCGCAGGGCGTTGTAATACTGCATGGGGGTGGTCATAAAAGCCGACTTGAATATGCGTATGGTGTGAAAACTGGAAATCCCCAAATGCCTGGATACGCTCTGCAAGTCCAGGTTCGCATACAGATTTTCCTTCATAAAGTGAAGGGCTTTTTCCATATAGCGGCTGTCCTCCGGGGAGCGGTGGGAGCAGGTGTCCGGAAAGTCCAGAAGGAGCATCTGCAGGATGCAGCAGGCCCTGTGGACGGACAGGGAATTGTAATGGCTGCGCAGCAGCAGGATGATGCGGTTGATTTGGTCGGCGGCGGGCTGGTAGTTTTCCATGTGAAAAACCGGGGGCACGCCCGACTCCTTATACAGCGAAAGCAGGCCGGGCAGGCCCTCTCCCCTGAAATGGACCCACAGCACCGACCAGGGGTCGCGATCCCGCTCCCCGTACTTGTGGGGCACATGGGGTTCCAGAAGGGCGGCGTCTCCCCGGTGTATATCGTATTTCCGGCCTTTATATTCCACATATCCGCTGCCTCCGATGCACAAAAGCAGGATGGCGTCCCCCAGATCCGCCCTCTCAATATAGTGATGCCTGGGCTCCTCGTAATAGCCCACCCGGCTGATGGTAAAATTATGTCGAAACTCCAGCGCGTCGATGGTTTTATCCGGCAGCACGATGTTGATGTATTTTTCCATACTGGCACTTCCCTCATCAGACTATTTTTATTATAACAGCCATGGCCTGTCTGTCAATAAATCATAAATATTAGACAATTTATTGTATTTCTAAATAAAAAATTATATGCTATACTGTGACCATACCCAATCGGGGAAGGCCGTATCCGGCTGAAAAGCTGTGAAACAGGAGGGATAAACCATGAAAAAACCGCGATGGAAGGCCATACTTGCCGCTATGATGTCAGTTTTTCTTATTTTCCCAACCGCTGCGCCGGTCCTTGCCGCAGGGGCGGATGACGGAGCGGCCGGTTCAGCCGACGCCCTGATTACAGAAACCCTGGAAAGGGCCGATACCGTGCTGGCTCATCTGGAGAATGGAGTGGGCGAGGGGGCCTATCAGGCCGACCCGGCGCTGTACGACGCCCTGGAGGAGGAAACCGAACAGCTGCGGGGCATGCTGGGCGCTGCCGATACGGATGAGGCACAAGCCCAAATTGATAAGGTGGAGAGCGGCATTTCCGCCCTGCTGCAAAGCGTCTGGGAGGGGGAGAGCCTGATTGTGGACGTCCCCCAAAGCATGATGGGGGTATCGGCCAACAGCTACAATCCCGGCTACCCGCCCAGCAACGCCGTGGACGGCAACCCGGACAGCATATGGCATTCGGAGTGGGCGCCGGAAAACGACCCCTTCCCCCATATCTTTACCATTGACCTGTACCAGACCACGGCCCTGTACGACATATCCATTACCCCCCGGCTGGATGCCGAGGCCGGACGGATTACATCGGGCGAGATATACGCCGGCAGCAGCCTGGAAAATATGCAGCTGGTGACCGCATTTACAGGGGACGCCGGCGCCGATCCCATTGTGGTGGATCTGGATGGGGTCTCGGCCCGGTATATCCAGATTTATTCCCTGGAGGCCTCGTCTGCCAACACGGCCATTTCCGAAATCGGAGTGCGGGCCTATGAGCGGCCGGTGGCCACCGTCCCGGTGACCATGATGTCCGCCGAGGCCAGCACTTCCAACGCCGGCTACCCGCCGGCCAACGCCATCGACGGCAACACCGCCACCATGTGGCATTCGGAATGGTCGCCCGAGAATGTTCCCTTCCCCCACATCTTTACCCTGGACCTGGGCAAGAAGATGCTGCTGGATACCCTGTCCATCCTCCCCCGGCAGGACGGCGACGCCGGCAAAACCACACGGGGACAGATTTACGCCGGCGATTCGCCGGAGGACATGGTCCTGGTGACCGAGTTCACAGCCGATACCAGCAGAAACGCGGCGGTTGTGGATCTGCGCTATACGGCCGCCCGGTATATCCAGATTCATTCCCTGGAGGCCAACAGCGCCAACACGGCCATTGCCGAAATCAGCGTCACCACCTATGACCTGGCCATGGTGGCCGCCTTCAGCCAGTATGACGACGCCCTGGACCTGCTGCGCAGGGCCGTGGTGGGGGACCAGGTGGGGAACTATACCGCTGCAGACCGGGAGGCCTACGCCGGCCAGCTGCAGGCCTTTGCAGAAGAGCTGGAGCAGGAGGGCCTGTCCCCGGCGGATTATGCCGATATCGTCCAAAGAATGGAGGCTGCCTGCGAGGCCTTTATCCTGAAAGCCAAGGCCTACACCAAGGATGACCTGGCCGGCCTGGCCGAAAGCTTGGAGGAGCTGGCAGGTCAGCTGCAGAATGCAAAGGATAAGGAAAACGCCGCTGCCCTTCTGGAAGAGGCGGGGCAGATACAGGATGACCCGGACGCCACCCGGGAGGAACTCCATGATATATGTGTGAAGGTTGGTGATTTTGTGAAGGCTATGAACGCCTCCGACGGTACATATGATCTGTCGGGAGAATGGGGCGTCGCCCTTTCCGCCTATGAGGAGGGGCAGGTCCCTGAAAGCCGGGTGAACCTGCCCGGCACCCTGGACACCAATAAAATCGGTACCTACAACGCCCTGCGCGACATGGCCCGGCTCAGCCGTTCCTATACCTATACCGGCCCGGCCGCCTACCAGAAGGAACTGTATGTCAGCGAGGCCCTGGCGGATAAGAACATCTCCCTGTATATGGAGCGCACCCGGCAGACCCGGGTATGGGTCAACGGAACCGAAGTCCTGGCCCCGGATTCCTCCAATATCCTGCCCGTGGCCCAGCAGTACGACATCACCTCCGCCCTGCGGTTCGGGGATTACAACACCATCGTCATCCAGGTGGACAATTCCTATGCGGGCCTGCCCCAGAACGGCATCAAGGCCTCCCACATGGCCACCGACGAAACCCAGACCAACTGGAACGGCATTGTGGGCGAATTTAAACTCCAGGCCCGGGAAAAGGTCTATATCGACGATTTGCGGGTCTATCCCAACGAGGATTTGCAGAGCGTGACCGTAGAGGCCGACATCCGCAACAGCGGCGGGGAGGACTATACGGGCAAGCTGCACCTTGCCTGCGAAGGCACGGAAGGGCAGGATATAGATGTGTCGGTACCCGCCGGCGGGACGACCACCTTTACCGTAGAGGACTACGCCATGCCGGCCGACGTGCAGCTCTGGAGCGAGTTTGACACGCCTTTGTACGCACTGACGGCGGCTCTGGAAAACGGCGGGCAGGTCACCGCGTCCTTCGGCATGCGGGCCTTCCGTTCGGAGGGCACCGACTTCACCGTCAACGGGGATAAGGTCTTCCTGCGCAGCGAAGCCAACTGCGCCGTCTTCCCCTTAACCGGCTACGCCCCCATGGACGTGGAAGAGTGGGAAGCCCTCTTTGCCACCTATAAGTCCTACGGCGTCAACATGGTGCGGTTCCACAGCTGGTGCCCGCCGGAAGCCGCTTTCCAGGCGGCGGATAAGCTGGGGCTGTATCTGCAGCCTGAGCTCTCCTGCTGGGCCGGCGGTATGCTGGGGGACGAAACCAATAGGAACTATTACACCAAGGAAGCCTTTGCCATCCTCAAGGAATACGCCAACCACCCCTCCTTTGTCATGCTTACCTTCGGCAACGAACTGGGCTACAACGGAAACGATTACCTTGAACAGGGCGACAAACTCGTACAGGATTTGCAGGCCGAGGATGCCACCCGGCTGTACGCCCCCGGCTCCAACGTGCATTTCGGCAGCCTGGATCCCACCCCCCACTCCGACTTCTACACCGCCCAGAATTACGGCAGCCTTGCCTTCCGGGGTTCCTACGGCGGCCTGAACGGCTTCTTAAATCAGAACTACCCCTCCGCTGCCGTGAATTTTGACGATGTCATGGAGGCCCTGGACGCCTTCGACCTGCCGGCCTTCAGCTTTGAGGTGGGACAGTACCAGGTCTTCCCCGACGTCCTCACCGAGCCCGAGCGGTACACCGGCGCCCTGGAGGCCCGCAACCTGCAGACGGTTCTGGAGCGGCTGGAGGAAAAGGGGTACACCGAAGAATATATCCGCCAGGCCATCGAGGCCTCGGGCATGCTCTCGCGGCTTGGATACAAGGCCGAAATCGAGGCGGCCCTGCGCACCGAGGGCATGGACGGCATCTCCCTGCTGGGCCTGCAGGACTTCAGCGGCCAGGGTACCGCCCTGGTGGGTATGATGAACGCTTTCGGCGAACCCAAGCCCTACGATTTCGCCGACCCGGAGGCCTTTTCCGACTTCTTTGCCCCGGTGGTGCCGCTGCTGGAAACCGAAAAATTCAGCTGGACCAATGACGAAACCTTAACCGGCCGGCTGCTTATCTCCAACTACAGCCCGGAGGATTTGGAAGAATCCATCACCTACACCCTGACCGACAGGGACGGCCAGGTGTTCTATGAAGGGAAGACGGATACGGTCCGGTTTGCCCAGGGCAGCCTGACCGAAGCGGGTACCCTTTCCATCCCCCTTTCGGACATCACCGAGCCCACTCAGTTTAAGCTGGAAATTACCTGTCAGAGTGGGAAGAACAGCTACAATCTGTGGGTCTATCCGGCGGATGAGACGGTAAGCGAGGGCGAGGTCTATGTGACCGAGTATCTGGATGAACTGGCCCTGCAGGTGCTGGAGGAGGGCGGCAAGGTCTTCCTCAGCCCCAAGGCCTCTGGGGACGCCCTGCCGAACAGCCGGGACGGCCGCTTCTCCACCGCCTTCTGGTCCACCAACGACCAGACCCAGCCGGGTACCCTGGGACTCCTGATGGACCCCAACCATCCGCTCTTTGACGCCTTCCCCACGGATTATCACAGCGATTATCAGTGGTGGGCCATGTCCAGGCAGGGACGGGCCATGAACCTGGAGAGCCTGACCGATGCAGAAGGCAACCATATCCAGCCCCTCGTCACGGTTATCGACGGCGGCTTCGGCGACCTGGATCGCCTGGGGCTTCTGTACGAGGCGGCGGTCGGAAACGGCAAGCTGATGGTATCCTCCATGGGCCTGGATGAGCTGCAGTATGACTATCCCGAGGCCAAGGCCCTGCGGAACGCCATTCTGGAATACATGAATTCGGACGCCTTCAGCCCCACCTTCCAGCTGACGGTGGAGCAGATTAACGAACAGGTGCAGGCCGTCGAGGGGAGCGAGCAGGACAACCTGGCCTACCGGTATAACGGCGGCGAGGCCTTCTTAGGCGAGAACACCGAAACCTGCGACGGCGGCTACGACAATAAATACACCGACCGGATCCTGGAGATAAACGACGGCTTGGTGGATTTGAGCACCGGCGCCCGGTCCTGGACGGATTTTAACGGCGATCAGAACTATCCCAACGACGTGCAAATCGGGGTGGAGCTGGCAGCCGAATACACGGTGGATACAGTGGCCTTTGCCTTTTATGAAGACGCAGGCTGCGCGGCGCCGGTTTCGGTCCGGGTACAGTACTGGAACGGCCAGTCCTACGTAGATGTACCCCGGCAGGATAAATCCGACGGGTTTACGGCCGGCATGAACACCATTACCTTCGCCCCTGTACAGACCGACAAACTGCTGTTCATCATGGAGCATGTGGACGGCATGGCCGTGGCCATCAGCGAGATGTTCGTCTACGAAAGGCAGGTGGACCCCACTGCTATCCAAATCCGGGCCGAAGGGGATGCCCAGACGGTAAGACTGAATGAAACCCTGCAGCTCTACATCGACACCGAACCGGAGTACGCCAACAACCGGAACGTCAAATGGACTGTGACCGACGAGGCGGGGAACCCCACCGAGTTGG
>CAJFVX010000010.1 GCA_904420585.1 Candidatus Howiella intestinavium
TCGTTAGTTTGGGTGTGGTAGCTTTATTCTAACGTTCTCAATCGCTTTTTTCTATCCCCTTGGTCTCACATCTATTGTAACGCTACAGGCAGGATTTGCTTTTTCCCCTCTTTTGTAGGATTTGCTTTTTCCCCTCTTTCCGGTTGACAAACGCGGGGCTTTATTGTAACATATAGTGGATATGCCCCCTTAGTTAAATGGATATAACAAGTCCCTCCTAAGGATTAGTTGTGTGTTCGATTCACGCAGGGGGCGCCACATGCGACGCCGAAAGCCTGGAAACCGGGTTTTCGGCTTTTTGTTTTTTCCTGCTTACAGGGAAGAAAGGAGGCCCTACATGGAAATCCAACAGCTGGATTTTGATTTTTCGGTGTGCAAAGTCGCCGATTATTCCCAGGTGAACCTGGAAGATATCTTCTGCTTTACCGGCAAGACGGACGAAGAAAATTCCCTGGTGTGCCTGACCGGGCGTGTGCCCGCCAACGCCACCGCACGGGACGACGGGTGGAAGGCCTTTCGGATAGGGGGCGTGCTGGATTTTTCGCTCATAGGCATACTTTCCGGCATCGCCGCCGTCCTGGCCGGGGCCGGCATTGGCATTTTTGCCGTCTCTACCTACAACACGGATTATATTTTCACCAAAAAAGAAAATTATGATAAAGCGGCGGCGGCCCTGTCCGCAGCCGGGTATACGGTGATTTAGGATGGGCCGCCACCTGCTTTGGGGCAAAAACACCCCCTTCCCACAGATTCCCGGGCCGGGTTAACGGGAATTTAACCCCTTTCACACCAAAAAGGACAGGCGGGGCCCCTTGTAAAATGCCATAATATGGGGTATCATATACACATATTGCGGCCGCTTTGGCGCCGCAGAAAGGTTGGTGTCTTACGATGCACAAATACACCATAAAGGAAATGTCCGAGTTGATTGAGACCAAGCTGTCCCACAACTTCGGCGTCAAGCCCGCCCAGGCCTCCGACGAGTTTTTCTACAAGGCCTGCGCCATGGTGCTGCTGGATATTATGAAAGACCGCAGGAACAGCTTCAAGGAGGAGGCCGCCGAGGCCGACAGCAAGCAGGTTTACTACCTGAGCATGGAGTTCCTCATGGGCCGTTCCTTTAAGAACACCCTGTACAACCTGGGGCTGGAGAAGGTCATGGCCCAGGCGCTGGAGAAGTTCGGCGTCCGGCTGGACCGGCTGTATGAGCTGGAGCCCGACGCGGGCCTGGGCAACGGCGGCCTGGGCCGCCTGGCCGCCTGCTTTATGGACGCGCTGTCCTCCGGCGGCTACCCGGCCATGGGCTACTGCATCAAGTACGACTACGGCATCTTCCGGCAGAAACTGGTGGATGGTTACCAGACCGAGATGCCCGAATTCTGGCTGCCCGGCGGCGGCGTCTGGCTGGAGCCCCGCCCCGAATCCGCCGCCGACGTCAAGTTCGACGGCCAGGTCCGGGAGTGGTGGGACGGCAATTACCACCACGTGGAAATCGACAACTGCACGGTGGTCCGGGCCATCCCCTACGACATGATGGTGGCCGGCAAGGACGGCCGGGGGGTCAACGTCCTGCGGCTGTGGAGCGCCGAGGCCCCGGCCGGCATCGACATGAAGCTCTTTAACCAGGGCGAATACGTCAAGGCCATGGAGCGCAACGCCATGGCCGAGGTCATCAGCAAGGTGCTCTACCCTGAGGACAACCATATGGAGGGCAAGTCCCTGCGGCTGCGCCAGCAGTATTTCCTGGTATCGGCCTCCATTCAGGACATCCTCCGCCGCCACCTGCGCAAGTACAATACCCTCAACAACCTGCCCGACAAGGTGGCCATCCATATCAACGACACCCATCCCGCCCTGGCCATCCCCGAGCTCATGCGCTTCTTCTTAGACGAATGCGGCTACACCTGGGACGCCGCCTGGGACATCGTCACCCGCACCACCGCCTACACCAACCACACGGTTATGCAGGAGGCCCTGGAATGCTGGCAGGTGGACCTGTTCAAGAACCGGCTGCCCCGCATCTACCAGATTGTCACCGAAATCGACAACCGGTTCCGCTACCAGGTCTGGTGCGCTACCGGCGACGCCGACTATGTGGAGCGCACGGCCATTATCCAGGGGGGCGTGGTGCGCATGGCCAACCTCTGTGTGGCCGCCTGCCACAGCGTCAACGGCGTATCCCGGCTGCACAGCGACATTCTGAAGAACACCGTCTTCCACGACTACTATAAGCTGACGCCGCATAAGTTCACCAACGTCACCAACGGCATCGCCCACCGCCGCTGGCTGAACCAGGCCAATCCCCTGCTGGCCTCCTTCATAAACGAACTCATCGGGGAGGACTATGTCTCCGACGCCTCCAAGCTGGAGGAGCTGTTAAAGTACAAGGACGACAAGACGGTTGCGGAGAAGCTGGCGGCCATCAAGCGGGCCAACAAGGAGCGGCTGGCGGCAGCCATTAAAAAGCAGTACGACATCACGGTAAACCCCGATTCGATTTTCGACATGCAGGTCAAGCGGCTGCACGAGTACAAGCGGCAGCACCTCAACGCCCTGCACATCATCTCGGACTATCTGGACATCAAGAACAATCCTAACAAGAACTTTACTCCCAAGACATATATCTTCGGCGCCAAGGCGGCGCCGGGATACCAGCTGGCCAAGCAGATTATCCAGATGATTTGGCAGCTGGGCAAAACCATTAACAACGACCCCTCCGTGCGGGATTTGATTAAGGTCGTCTTCATGGAGAACTACAATGTGACCCTGGCCGAGCTGATGATGCCCGCCGCCGAAATCAGCGAACAGATTTCCCTGGCCGGCACCGAGGCCTCGGGCACAGGCAACATGAAGCTGATGCTGAACGGGGCCGTCACCCTGGGCACCGAGGACGGGGCCAACGTGGAAATCCACGAGGCCGTGGGGGACGACAACATCATCATCTTCGGCATGCGCACCGAGGAGGTGGACCACCTGCGGGAGACCGGCTACAATCCCTCGGGCTACTACTACAACAATCCCCAGCTCAAGGCGGCGGTGGACTACATCAGCCAGGGCTCCTTCTCGGACATCGGCCGCAGCCTGATGACCACCGATACCTACATGGCCCTGGCCGACTTCTCGGACTACTGCAAGGCCCAGGATACCGCCTCGGCCCTTTGGCGGGACGCCGACCGGTGGAACCGCATGTCTCTTATCAACATCGCAAAGTCCGGCCGGTTCGCCGCCGACCGGGCCATCGCCGACTACGCCCGGGATATCTGGCACGCCGAACCCGTGCCGGCTGTTAAACCGAAAAAGAAGTAACCGGACAGCCGCCCGCTCCCACCGGGGTTCTCGACAATCTGAAAGTTTTTGGCCGCTTTTTTCAAAAAGGGATTCCCCTGTTAGGGGAAATGTCGCGAAGCGACAAAAGGGTGCCCGCCTCTGGAAGAGGGTGGGGCGCCGGGGTAAAACCCCGGCTCGCGTCCCGCAGGACGCGGGGAAGGATTTTACAAAAACCCGCTTGACAGCCTTTTTGTCCGCTGGTATAATAAAGGGCGTTGAAAAGGGAGTAGTTAGCAGTCGCGTCGTCAACATCACGGCGGCGGTTGGCCGGAAAGGCCCCGCGCCTGGCGGCACGCGCCGATTTTCCCCCGTTTTGTCGGTAACAAGACTTTTCGACAGCAGCCGCAGGGGCGGTATGCTGCCGGAAGGTCTTTTTTGTTTTCCCGGAAAAAGGCCGCCGGCCCCGCCGCCTGTCAAAATCAGGGCCCGGCCGTATAAGCGGCCCCGGGGGGAAGAAAAATAAGGAAAGCGGAAAACCGCAGCTTTCCCCGCCCGCGAGAGAAAGGAAGCGTGTACATGAACTATTTTGACAAGCCCGCAGAAGAGGCCCTTTCAGCCTTAAAAACCGGCATGAAGGGCTTAAGCGAAACCGAAGCCGCCGCCCGGAAGGAGCAGTACGGGCCCAACAAGCTGTCCGAGGGCAAAAAGAAGACGGCCCTCGGCATCTTCCTCAGCCAGTTCAAGGACCTGCTGGTCTTCATCCTGGCCGTGGCGGCCATCATCTCCATGGCGTCGGGCAACATCGAGAGCACCCTGGTGATTTTCGCCGTGCTGATTCTCAACGCCGTGCTGGGCACCGTACAATATATCAAGGCCGAAAAGTCCTTAGCCAGCCTCAAGGCCATGTCCTCCCCCCACGCCAAGGTCATCCGGGACGGGGTCACCAAAGAGCTGGCCTCGGAGGAAATCGTCCCCGGGGACATCGTCGTCCTGGAGGCCGGCGACATGGTGGTGGCCGACGGGCGCCTGGTGGAAAACTATTCCCTGAAGGTCAATGAAAGCTCCCTTACCGGCGAGTCCGAGGCGGTGGAGAAGACCACCGAGCCCATGGCCGATGAAAAGGCCGCCCTGGGCGACCGGAAATGTATGGTCTATTCCGGCTCCCTTGTGACCTACGGCCGGGCGGTCATGGTGGTTACGGCCACGGGTATGGATACCGAGCTGGGCCGCATCGCCGCCCTGATGAACGAGACCAAGCAGCGCAAGACCCCCCTGCAGCGAAATCTGGACGACTTTTCGGGCAAGCTGGCCGTGGTCATCCTGCTTATCAGCGCCGTGGTATTCCTTCTTTCCCTCTTCCGCAGCGGTATGGGCGTGCTGGATTCCCTGCTCTTCGCCGTGGCCCTGGCCGTGGCGGCCATCCCCGAGGCTTTAAGCTCCATCGTCACCATCGTGCTGGCCATGGGCACCCAGAAAATGGCCAAACAGCACGCCATCATCAAGGATTTGAAGGCGGTGGAAAGCCTGGGTTCGGTGCAGATTGTATGTTCCGATAAGACCGGCACCCTGACCCAGAACCGCATGACCGCCCAGCAGATCTACTGCGACGGCCGCCTGCAGGACGCCGGGGCTCTGTCCTCCGGCGACCCGGTGCAGAGCCGCCTGCTGCAAATCGCCCTGCTGGCCAGCGACGCCACGAGGGCCACCGGGGAGCGGCAGGCCATCGGCGACCCCACCGAAGTCGCCCTGGTGCAGCTGGGGGAACAAATCGGCATCGACGAAATCCAGTACCGGCACACCTATCCCCGGCTGGCCGAGCTGGCCTTTGACTCCGACCGCAAGCTCATGAGCACCCTCCACAGCATCGACGGACGCACCCTGCTGTACACCAAGGGGGCCCTGGATGTACTCCTCAGCCGCTGCACCCGCATCCTGACGGCTGCCGGTCCCGTGGCCATAACCGATGCGCACAAGGAACAGATTCTGGATACCAACCGCCAGCTGTCGGAAAACGGCCTGCGGGTGCTCTCCTTCGCCTACCGGGAAATGCCCGGTTGGAAGGAAGGGGACGCCCTTACCTTGGAGGACGAAAAGGACTTTATCTTTGTAGGCCTTGTCTCCATGATTGACCCGCCCCGGCCCGAGAGCATCAAGGCCGTGGCCGACGCCAAGCGGGGCGGCATCCGCACCATCATGATCACCGGCGACCACAAGGTCACCGCCTCGGCCATCGCCCGCCAGATAGGCATTCTGGAGGAGGGCGGCCGGGCCCTGGACGGCCCCGAGCTGGACAACATGTCCGACGAGGAACTGGACAAAATCCTGCCCGAGGTATCGGTTTACGCCCGGGTGTCCCCCACCCATAAAATCCGCATTGTGGACGCCTGGCAGCGGCGGGGCTGCATCGTCTCCATGACCGGCGACGGGGTCAACGACGCCCCGGCCCTAAAAAAGGCCGACATCGGCGTGGCCATGGGCATCACCGGCACCGAGGTCAGCAAGGACGCCGCCTCCATGATTCTGGCCGACGACAACTTCGCCACCATTATCCAGGCCGTGGTCAACGGCCGCGGGGTCTACACCAATATTAAGAACGCCATCCGCTTCCTGCTTTCGGGCAACGCCGCCGGCATCCTGGCCGTGCTCTACGCTTCCATCGCCGGCCTGCCCGCTCCCTTTGCGCCGGTGCACCTGCTGTTTATCAACCTGCTTACCGACAGCCTGCCGGCCATCGCCCTGGGCATGGAGCCCGCCCGGTCGGGCCTGCTGGACCAGCCCCCCCGGGACCCCAAGAAGTCTATTCTGGACCGTCCCCTGCTGACCACCATCGGCTGGCAGGGCCTGCTCATCGGCGTGGTCACCATGGCGGCCTTCTATTTGGGCTACGGCAGCGGGAAGGATGCGGCCATGGCCAGCACCATGGCTTTTGCCACCCTGACCCTGGCCCGGCTCTTCCACGGCTTCAACTGCCGGGGTTCCGAATCCATCTTCAAGCTGGGCCTGCGCTCCAATCCCTATACCATCGCCGCCTTCTTCGCCGGCGTGCTGCTGCTGGCCGCCGTGCTGTTTATCCCCGGCCTGACCGGCCTGTTCCAGGTGGCGCCCATGACCGGCGTCCATCTGGCCCAGATTGTGGGCCTGGCCTTCGCCCCCACCTTCCTCATCCAAATCGGCCGGGGTATCCGGGATTTGTTCCGCAGGAAGAAGTAAATCCGCCTTTTTCCCGCCTTTTTGAAAAAAGGCGGCCCAAAAACTTTTATTTTGGCACAGGGCTTCCTTAGATGAAATTTTTAAATTGTCCAAACCGGCGACATGTGCGTCGGTTTGGACCTACGACAAATCCCGCTCCTGCGGGATTTGTAGGGGGGATGTTAGAAGGGGGGTCCGCCCCCCTTCTATAATTTGGTGGCCCTGTCATCCTATTATGCTATTATGGAAAGGATACCTTATATATGCTGCCTGCTTTTTGTTCCCGGGATGAGCGGTATAAGACCCCCTTCGGCGCCCTGCCGGCGGGGGACAAGGCCGTATTCCGCATTTTTATTGCCGAGCGGCCGGAGGAACCGGCCCGGGCCGCCTTCCTCCACCTGCTGCCCGACGGAATGGAGGATATCCCGGCCATCCCCATGGAGCCGGACGGCGAAGAGGAAAACGGCCGCTGGTGGCGGTGCGAGGCCGCGCCGGATACCGGACTGTACTGGTACTTCTTTTCCTTCAAAAACGACCGGGCGGTTTACTGGTTCTCCCGAGAGATAGGGGGATACGCAGCGGTTGCGGAGGGTGAAGAGCCCCCGGCGGAGGAAAAGCGCTGGCAGCTGACGGTATATGACCGGGATTTTACCACCCCCGACTGGCTGTCCGGCGGCATTCTCTACCAAATCTTCCCCGACCGGTTTTACAGGTCCGGCCGGCCCCATATCCAGCCCGCCGACCGCTGTTTGCGGGAGGACTGGGGCAGCCAGCCGGCCTACCGCATGGACGGCTCCCCCTGCCATCTCGGCAGCGACTACTTCGGCGGGGATTTAAAGGGCATTGAGGAAAAGCTCCCCTATTTAAAGGATTTGGGGGTCAGCTGCATCTATCTCAACCCCATCTTTGAGGCCCACTCCAACCACCGGTACAATACGGCCGATTACCTGGCCGTCGACCCGGGGCTTGGGGCGGAAGGGGACTTCCGGCGGCTCTGCGCCAAGGCGGCCGAGGCCGGCATCCGGATTATCCTGGACGGGGTCTTCTCCCACACGGGGGACGACAGCCGGTATTTTAACCGGAAGCGCCGCTACCCCGAGCTGGGGGCCTACAACAGCACCGTTTCCCCCTATGCCGGCTGGTTTAAATTTGAAAAATGGCCGGACAAATACCGTTCCTGGTGGGGCATCGACACCCTGCCCGAAACCCAGGAGGACGACCCGTCCTTTCTGGACTTCATCACCGGGCCGGATGGGGTGCTCCGCCGCTGGATGCGGCAGGGGGCTGCGGGCTGGCGGCTGGACGTGGCCGACGAACTGCCCGACGTATTCCTGGACGCCGTCCGGGCGGCCGTCAAGGATGAGAAGGCCGACGGCCTGGTGCTGGGGGAGGTCTGGGAGGACGCCTCCAACAAGATAAGCTACGGCGCCCGCCGGCGGTACTTACAGGGCGGCCAGCTGGATTCGGTCATGAACTACCCCTTCCGGGACGCCATCCTGGCCTTTCTCACCGGCGGGGACGCCTGGAAGCTTATGGAGACGGTCATGACCGTCCTGGAAAACTACCCTGCCCCTGTGGTGCGGGTGCTGATGAACCATGTGGGCACCCACGACACCCCCCGCCTGCTCAACGTCCTGGGCGGCCCGCCCATGGCGGACAAAGACCGGGAATGGCAGGCGGCCCGGCAGCTCACCAGTGAAGAGCGGCAGAAGGGGCTGCGGCTCCAGCGCCTGGCCGCCCTTTTGCAGTTTACCCTCCCCGGCGTGCCCTGCATCTACTACGGCGATGAGGTGGGGATGGAAGGATACGGCGACCCCTTCAACCGGGGCTGCTTCCCCTGGGACAGCCTGCCGGACGCGGCGGCGGAACCGGAAGGCCTGCCGGCGGAAGGGCATATTCTGGACTTCTACCGGGCCCTGGGCCGTTTGCGGCGGCAGGCCCCCGCCTTTGAGGGCGGCACTTTTATCCCCGTCTTCGCCGAGACCGGCCATCTGGCCTACATCCGGGAAAAGGGGGACAGCCGGGTTTTCGTAGCCGTCAACCGCTGGTGCGACGCCGAGCCGGTAACCCTGCCCGGCCCCGCATGGGAAACCGCCCGGGTCCTGGCCGGGCCGTCCCCCGCCGGCGGGCAGGTCCTGGTCCCCGGCGAGGGCTTCTCGGTTTTGGTTCTGTAACCGCAAAGCCGCGGGAGGAAACATCCTCCTGCGGCTTTTCTCTGCTCCGCTATATAAACGCTTTTAAATCCCCTGTAAGCGATTTTTGCTCCCAGGCGGATAATTTCCCGCTTCCGGAGGAAAACGGCCTTACAGGCAAAATAAAAGGACATGGGAGCAAAACCTGCTCTCATGTCCTTTTTTATCCTAATCCAGAACGTATATTTCCACATTCCGCACGCCGAAATTCCGGCATTCCCCTTCGGTGTTGAAGAAGAGATCCACCGTAATCCGGCCCTTCTTGACAAACCCGCCGGTATCGGCGGCCACGGCGTAGCCGTAGATATAGCTGCCGTCGGTGGTGCGGATAAACAGCCGGCTGCCGTAGGGAATCTGCTTGGGATTCACCGCCACATACCCCGTGCGGGCTCCCCGGCCGGTGGATGTGGCCGAGCCGATGGGCGCGGTGTAGGCGGTGGCCTTGCCGGTTATCAGCCGGGAGTAGTTTACAGGCCGGCCGCTTTCATCCAGGGCGATGGGCGAATCGGGCTGCAGGGTGGATACCGTATCCAGGTCGGCGCTGGTGAATACCCCGTCGTCATAGGACGCCGCGGCGGCGGCCTCCACCTGGATTTCCGGCTCCTCGGTCTTGGTGCCCACCAGGGTCTTCTGGTGCACCGGCTCCTTGACAACCGTCTCGGTGACGGCCGTGCTCTCGGCCAGCTTACCGTTTACCAGCTTGTTGCGGTAGGTGACCAGCTTGACGCCCTCCTCGCCGGCCGAAACCTGGGTCTCCCCCTCGGCCAGCTCGGCGGTGTACTCGGTGGTGCTCTCAAAGCTGATGGGCACCTCCTCGGTCACCGTCTCGTAGTCCACCGAGATGACGTCGATATACATATCCGCCGTCAGGGTATCGGTCAGCTCGGCGCTGACCATGTCGTGCTCGTCCACGGCGATGTCCAGGGCCGCCAGAGCGTCGGCCACCGTGCCGCCGGTGGTACGGTAGGCGTAGGTCTCCGTTCCCTGCGTGACGGTTACGTCAAAGGCCCTCGTCAGGGTCACGGCCGGAAAACCGTCGGCCGTATCCATGGTAATCAGGTCGTCTTCCGCGTATTCCACACCGGCCTGGCGGAGGATGGCCTCCGGGTCACAGCTGAAGGTGCGGATGGTCTGCACCTGTTCGCCGTCGTATATGGCCACGGTCTGGGCGGCGGCCCCCACCGTGACGATGGTAAAGGCGGCCGCTACCGACAGGGCAGCTGCGGCAGCCCCACGGCTGCGGGCCGTCCGCCCGGCGGCGGCGAAGATGCGTTTGATGGATTCCAACATGAAAAAACTCCTTCTCCGTAAGATAGGGCATTTGGCAACGCACGGAAAAACGCGTTCCGCCCAACTGTATTTTACCAGTCCGTTATGGATTATATGCGGGAAACCGCAGCAAGTCAAACGGATTGAATCCGGCGTTTTTGTATATTTTCACAATAAACCGGCCGGTTTCAAGCTTGTTACAAAGGTTACAACGCTGTAACCAGCCGTTAAAAACGCAACATTTGTCATTTTTTGAAATTCCCTTTGTGCAAAATCACGTTTTGGCCGGCTCCAATTTTCCAATCCCAAAATTGCGAAGATTTTTACCGGTTTTCTCCGGGAAAACCCCATATTTAGGGGGTGTATTCCCACAAAAGCCCCCAAATCGACCCTATATTTTGTCACAGGTGGTTTTGGGCCGGCCGGCGCTTGCCATCGGGGCGGTTCGGATTTATAATAAGGGTAAGCCTTGATATAAGGAGCATGTCCTATGAGCGCATATTTTGAAATCGACCGGGAGAATGACAAGCGCATCGACTGCTTCATCCTGGAGCAGAACCAGTGCGAACCCCACTTTCATTCCAACCTGGAGATGATTTATCAGCTGGAGGGGGAGACCGAGGCCACCATCAACGGCAAGACCCGCACCCTGCGGCCGGGGGAGGTCTCCATCGCCGGCAGCTATGACGTACACCGGTACGCCTCCCTGGGGACCACCCGGGCCATCCTGCTCATCATCCCCGTGAGCCTGGTGCCCAGCTTCGCGCTGCTGGCCAAGGGAAAGACCTTTACGAAGCATTTCCTGGAGGACGGGGAGGCCGGCCGGCAAATCCGGGAGGCGGCCGAGCGGCTGGTGGTGGAGAACGGCCGGCCCGAACCCCTGGTCAGCAAGGGGTACGCCTACGCCATTTTAGGCATCCTCAGCCGGGAGCTGGGGCTGGGCGACCAGCCCAAAACCGGCTCCACCGACCTGGCCCGGGAAATCCTTGTGTATCTGGAGCAGCACTATCTGGAGGATTTAAACATCGAAAAGCTGGCCCGGGGATTTGGATACAATAAGGATTACCTTTCCCGGTTTTTCAATTCCTATCTGGGCTGCGGCTTCAACCGGTATTTGAACCTGCTGCGTTCCCGCCACGCCGCCCGCCTCATCGACCAGACCAACCAGCCCCTGACCGACATCGCCTTCCAGTCGGGCTTCGGCAACTACCGGACCTTCAACCGGGCCTTTTCGGCCGCCTTCGGCATCACCCCCAGGGACTACAAGACAAGCGCCGCCCGGGGCACCTGAGGATGGCATACATATATAAAACAGCAGCAGCCGGCAGAAGGCGCATATCCTTCTGCCGGCTGCTTTTTCAAGGCTGCACAGAGCTTTTACCGCTTTTTAAATGGGTGTAAACTTGAGGCACAGGTAATTTTCCCTGTTCATGTCTTCCGGGATGTCGGTCAGCAGTTCCATCTCCAGCTTCACGTCCCCGCTAACCATGGTGCAGGTGTGGGAGGTCATGCCCGCGCCGTATTCGTCCTCGTATACCTTGCCTTCCGCTCCGTAGAGCTGGCCGTACTGCTCCGCCAAATCCTCGAATACCGACGGGGTAATCTGGTTGCTGTTGGCCATGACCTCCACCACGGCCACCTTGCCGTCAATAAGGGTGTAGGAATTGACCACGTCGATGCCCTTGTCCTTGGCAAAATCGTACAGCGGCGTCCCCCCCACCGTTTCGAAGGCGCACCAGTTTTCCTCTTCCATGGTTTCGTCCAATTCCATATTCGGCTCCAGCGCGTCCAACTGGGCCTTGGTCATACCGAAATAAATGCCCGCCTTCAGGCCCGGAATCCGGGGCTGGGCCTCTTCCTCCGATGTGCCGGAGGCTGTTCCCGCCGCGCCGCTCTCCCCTGCAGCCGGCGGGGCCGCCGACGGGCCAGACTGGAGGGATGTGTCCGACGCCGCATCCTTCCCGGATTCCCCGCTGCAGCCGGCCAGAAGCAGCAGGAAGGCTGCCAGGCATATGCAAACGATTCTTTTCATGGCATGAAACCTCAAATCTCTGTAAATTTGCCGCATGTATAGAGAGTATAGCACACTTCATCCCCGGCCGCAATATGTTTCCCTGCCCGCCGGCCGGCGATACAAAAAACCTGCCGGAAAACCGGCAGGTTTCTGTAAATCCAATAATAAAACTAACGCTTGGAGAACTGGGGCGCGCGCCGGGCGGCTTTCAGGCCGTATTGGCGTACAGTTTAGCGCCGGTTTTCCTTGATATTACGGGCTTTTTTGAGCCTCGGCCCCTCGGTTGTCCTATTCCTTAACCAAAAAACAGGCCACTTTTACGAGGGGACAGCTTGATGAAA
>CAJFVX010000011.1 GCA_904420585.1 Candidatus Howiella intestinavium
GCATCGAGTTTGTCCGGGAGCTGGACGGGGTGAAATATTACAACGATTCCATCGCCACCAGCCCCACCCGCACCATCGCGGGGCTGAATGCCTTCCATCAGCGGGTAATCCTGCTGGCCGGCGGGTATGATAAGCATATCCCCTTTGAACCCATGGCCCCCTATGTGACCGAAAAGGTAAAGCTGCTGATTCTCACCGGCCCCACGGCCGACGCCATTGAAAAGGCCGTCAAGGCCGACAGCGGCTACAGCGAGGGCAATCCGGAAATCCTGCGGGCCAAGGATTTGGAGGAGGCCGTAACCCTGGCCCACGACAGGGCGGCGGCGGGGGACATCGTCACCCTGAGCCCCGCCTGCGCCAGTTTTGACGCTTATCCCAACTTTGCCGTGCGGGGCAACCGATATAAGGAATTGGTCATGGCCCTGCAGTAGACCGGGGAGGATACGGCGTCCTGCCCTGCGGGCGGGAAAACGGCAGGAAAAGGAGATACGAAAACGTGGAAATAAAGGAATGGCTGAT
Organism: Candidatus Howiella intestinavium; assembly: GCA_904420585.1. Taxonomy (GTDB): domain Bacteria; phylum Bacillota; class Clostridia; order Oscillospirales; family Acutalibacteraceae; genus Howiella; species Howiella intestinavium. The sequence continues at coordinate 520 of CAJFVX010000011.1, forward strand.
GGAACTGTCGGCCGCAGCGGGGGTCAGCGGCCTTACCGGCGCGCTGGATATGGCCGAGAGGTTGTTTGCCCCCTTCTGTCCCATGGTGCGGGAGAGCGGCAGTCTCATTGGGAAACTGCAAGGCGCGTCGGACTATACTATTTTGTTCGATGCCCATATAGATGAAATCGGCATGATTGTCACCGGCCTGGAGGAAGGCGGCTTTGTCCGGGTATCCAAGGCGGGGGGCGTGGATGTGCGCACCCTGGCCGCCCAGCCGGTGACCATCTGGGGGCGCGAGCCGGTGGAGGGCCTTTTTGCCAGCACGCCGCCCCATCTGCAGACGGCAGGGGAAAACAAGGTGCCGGATATTGCCCAGCAGCTGGTGGACACCGGCCTTTCGGCCGAACGGGCGGCCGCTCTCATCCGGCCGGGGGATCGGGTGACCTTCCGGCAGGAGCCCGCCGCCCTGCTGAACGACTATGTGACAGGCAAATCCCTGGACAACCGGGCCGGTGTGGCCGCCCTGCTGGAGGCGGCCCGCATTCTGTCATCCGAAAAAGTCCTGCCCTGCAGCGTGACATTCCTGCTCAGCGACCAGGAGGAATTGGGCTGCCGGGGCGCCCAGACGGCGGCCTTTGCCCAAAGGCCGGACGAGGCGGTGGCGGTGGACGTCAGCTTCGGGGATTCCCCCAGCGTCCCGGCCCATAAGACGGGCAAACTGGGGGGCGGCGGTATGATCGGCATATCGCCGGTGCTCTCCGGCCCGGTGACCGAAAAACTCACCCGCCTGGCCGAGAAGAGCGGACGGCCCTGGCAGCCCGAGGTCATGGGCGGGGAAACCTCTACCAACGCCGACGTCATCGCCCTTTCGGGGGCGGGGACTCCCTGCGGCCTTGTGTCTATCCCCCTGCGGAGCATGCACACCACGGCCGAGGTTATCCGGCTGTGCGACGTGGAAAACGTGGGCCGTCTGCTGGCGGATTACGCCCTGGCCGGCGGTTTGAAGGGAGATGATGGGGCGTGCTGACCGATACGCTGCGGGAACTCTGCGGGCTTGCGGGCGTCTCCGGCCGGGAGGGGCCGGTGCGGGACTATATCCGGGAGCGGGCGGAAGCCTTTGGCGACTGCCGCACCGACGCCCTGGGCAACCTCATCGTCTTCCGGAAGGGGAGACAGCGCCCCAAAGTCCCTCTGATGCTGGATGCCCATATGGATGAAGTGGGCTTTATCATCACCGGCATAACCGAGGAAGGCTACCTGCGGTTTGCGCCGGTGGGGGGCATTGACCCGGCGGTGGTCATCGCCCGGCGGGTGGTGCTGGAGAACGGCAGGAAAGGCGTGCTGGCGGCCAAGCCGGTGCACCTGATGGACGCCGAAGAGCGGGCCAAAATGCCCAAGATGGAGGATTTCCTCATCGACATCGGCGCCGCCGACCGGGCGGAGGCCGAAAAATATGTGCGCCCGGGGGATACGGCCGTGTTTGACAGCGGTTACAGCCCCTTTGGGGACGGCCTCATCCGGGCCCGGGCCATCGACGACCGGGCGGGCTGCGCCATTTTGCTGGAGATGCTGAAAGAGGAGCCGGCCTATGACATGACCTTCACCTTTACCGTCCAGGAGGAGGTGGGCCTGCGGGGAGCCTCCACGGCGGCCTTTGGGGTAGCGCCGGCGGCGGCCATCGTGCTGGAGTCCACCACGGCGGCCGATTTGGCCGGGGCCCCGGCCGACAAACAGGTCTGCCGGGTAGGGCAGGGGGCGGCCGTTTCCTTTATGGACCGCTCCACCCTGTACGATGGGGACTATTACCGGGCCGCCCTGGCCCTGGCCGAGGCCCGGAACATCCCCTGCCAGCCCAAATCCATGGTGTCAGGGGGCAACAATGCAGGGGCCATCCACAAATCGGGCAGGGGGATAAGGACCCTGTCCCTCTCGGTGCCCTGCCGGTATCTCCATTCCCCCTACTGTGTGGCGGCTGAGAAGGATATCGAGGCCGTGGCCGATTTGGCCCGGGCGGCCGCAGAGGCCATCGCCGGCGGCCAGTGGGAGCATCCGGCCCGATGATACGGCTGCTGGATACCCTGAAGGAAGAGCAGCGGCGGCTCTGCCTGCATGGGCCGGCCGGCGCGCGCCTGTTAAGCGGATACCAGGCGTATGCCGGACGGCCCTTTGCCCTGTTCTGGGCCCAGACCGACAAAACAGGCTGCACAACCGCCCTTATCTGCTTGCTGGATGAGAACTTTACCCTCTGCTGCAGCCCGGATGCGGACGGGGAAGAGCTGGCCGCTTTTTTGTCGGCTTTAGGAGCGCAAAGGGTCTTCTGCGAGAAGCCGGCCGGCCTGGCTTTGGGCTTATATCCCATGGAAACCGGGACGGCCCTGCGCCTGGGCCGTCTTTTGCCGCCGTCTGCCGTCCCCTGCAGACTGGACGCCGCTCCCGGGGAGATTTATGAAATACTGGCCGCCAGCGCCGGGCCGGGCTTAAGCCCGCCCGACAAAACCGCCTTCCACGCCGATTTGTCCCACCGCCTGCGGCATGGGGCGGCCCTGGCGGCGACGGCTCTGTGGGAGGGAAAACCGGCGGCCTGTGCGGTGGCCTGTACGGCGGCGGCAACGGCCTACATAAGCGGCGTGGCCACCCTGCCGTCCTGCCGGGGCCGGGGGCTTGGCGCGGCGGCTCTTTCGGCCCTGTGCAGGGCTTTGGGCCCCCGGGATATATGGGTCCTGGCCCTTTCGCAGACATTGCATTTTTATGAAAAGCTGGGTTTTGTACCAAGCGGAACGGCCGGCTGGTACACGCCCCGGAAGCCGTAGGCCGGGATACGCCACAGGCAGGAAGCCGGCCGGCAAATACGGCTTATGCAAATACATGTTGAGGATGATATTTCTTTATGTTGCAACAGAACTTTTTCACCATTGACCCCGCACTGCAGCGGGCGGATGCTGCCGCCCGGGAAACCGTGCAGCCGGCCTTCCGACGCATTGAGGAAACCACCGAGTACAACCAGCAGAAGGTGCTGGCCGCCTTTATCCGGGGCGGGGTCAGCGAGTCCCATCTGGGCATATCCACCGGCTACGGCTACGGCGACCGGGGCCGGGAGACCCTGGAGCGGGTCTTTGCCGACTGTATGGGCGCCGAGGATTCCCTCATCCGCCACAACTTCGTATCCGGCACCCACGCTTTGACGGTGGCCCTTTTCGGCCTGCTGCGGCCGGGGGACAAAATGCTCTGTCTGACCGGCCGGCCCTATGATACTCTTATCGGCGTGCTGGGCATCGACAGCCATGTGGACGGCTCTTTAAAGGATTTCGGGGTGGAATATGATGAGGTGCCCCTGACCGCCGACGGCCGCCCCGACCTGCCGGCCATCCGGGAGAAGCTGGCTGCCGGCGGGTACCGGGTGGCCTATATGCAGCGTTCCAGGGGCTACAGCCTGCGCCCCAGCCTGCGGGTGGAGGAGATAGAAGCCCTCTGCCGGCTGGTTAAGGAGGTGTCGCCCGCCGCCTGGACGGTGGTGGACAACTGCTACGGCGAATTTGTCCAGCCGAAAGAACCCACCCAGGTGGGGGCCGACCTGATTGTGGGCTCCCTCATCAAGAATCCCGGCGGGGGCATCGCGCCGACAGGCGGATACATAGCCGGCAGGGCCGAGCTGGTGGAAAAATGCGCCTTCCGCCTGACCGCTCCCGGCGTAGGCCGGGAGGTGGGGGCCACCCTGGGGCACAACCGGGAGCTGTACATGGGCCTGTTTAACGCCCCCCATGTGACCGGCGAGGCCTTAAAGACGGCCGTCTACGCCGCCGCCCTGTTTGGCCAGCTGGGCTTTGCCAGCGCGCCGGCCTGGGACGAGCCCCGGGCGGACATCATCCAGACGGTGGAGCTGGGCAATCCGGAGGCGCTGGTGGCCTTCTGCCAGGGCATGCAGAAGGGGGCGCCGGTGGATTCCTTCGTGACCCCCGAGCCCTGGGACATGCCCGGCTACGACAGCCAGGTGATTATGGCGGCAGGGGCCTTTACCCTGGGGGCCTCCATCGAGCTTTCGGCCGACGCGCCCCTGCGCCCGCCCTATGCGGCCTGGATGCAGGGGGGGCTGAACTTCCACAGCGGGGCCATGGGCGTGCTGCTGGCCGCCCAGTCCATGCTGGACAAGGGCCTTCTGCAGCTGTAGAAGCCGTCCGCCGGATAAAAAAGGATGCGCCGCAGGCGTGGGGAATGCCCCCTCTGCCTGCGGCGCTTTTTGTCAGCTGTTTTCAGTGCTGGTCGCGTATCTTTTTGTCCCGGTATTCCCCCGGCGTGGCGCCGAAAAGCTGGGAGAAAAGGGTATAAAAGTATTTCATATCTGCATAGCCCACCTGGGCCGCCACCTCGGATACGGTGTAGTTGGTTTTTTCCAAAAGGGTACAGGCTTTATCCATGCGGATTTCCTGCAGGGCGTGGATGACCGTCTGCCCGGATACCTCCTTGAATATGCGGGAAAGGTAGCCCTTGCTCACATACGCCCGGCCGGCTAGTTCCTCCAGGCGGATGTCCTTGCCGCAGTTTTCCCGCATGTAGATAAGGGTGTTCTGGACGATAAGCTCCTTGTAGGCTGATGCGTTTTGCGCCTGGCCGGCATCCTCCTTATACAGCCGGAAGATGAAGATAAGCAGCCGCATAAGGTCGGATTTGAGCACCTGGCGGTAGCCGTCCCGCCTTTTCTCCCGCTCGTCCAGCATTTCCCGCAGGATGGGCTCCACATCGGCCGGCCGTATGCCGCGCATCCAGATAAAATCCCGGGAGGCGTCCTTGTCGTAAAAGGAGTGGAAAAGGTAGTCGCAGGCCACATGCACGAAATTGCTGCTCTCCTTTTTGTCCTGGTCAATGGCCGGAGGCAGGAAAACGCAGTTGTAGATAACCAAAGGATCGTCCGCCTCCGACTGGAACTGATGGGGCACAAAGGCGTTGAGAATCACCAAATCCCCCTTTTTCACCCCGTAATCCCTGCCGCCGATGCGGTGAGTACCCCGTCCGCCGGATATGTAGGCGATTTCAATAAAATCGTGGGTATGCATCCGGGCGTCGTCCCGGACGGTATAGCGGTGCACATTGATGTCGGTCTCTTCCTCCAGGTAGTAATCGGCGTTGAGCAGAATACAGTCCATGGGCATGCCCTCCTTGCGATGCAACTATTTTACCATAAATAAACAGAGAATTCTATATAGATTTGGGAAAATCCGTCAGGATTCCCCCGGTACTGTACAGAAAAGCCCAATGCATCTTTCGTACGCTCCCGCTATAATAAAAGCAGGTAAAACGGCATACAGGCATACGGGTTCAGCAAATCAGAAAGAGGTGTGGCAACGTGTATCAGGCAAACAACAGAGGGAAAAGGCTGCCGGCGGCCCTTTTATCCGCCCTGCTCCTTTTGACCGCGGTCTTCCCGGCCTTCCAGGCCCTGGCTGCGGGGGAGGATTGGCTGCAAATTACAAATGTAGAAGCAACCTCCACCATCCGTACCGACCTGGATCCCTACAATCTTGTAGATGGGGATGACAGCACCTTTTGGTCTTCCACTATCCGTCACCAGGAGTATCCGGACGAGACCGACAGCGTCACCTTTTCGGTGGATGGTACGGCCGATATATCCAAAATCGCCTTGACGCCCCGGAAGGATTTAATAACCGCTTTTCCCCGTGGGTTCAAACTCCAGTATTCCCCGGATAAAAAGACCTGGCTGGACATTCCCGGCCAGACCTATACCGACTACCAGGTGACGCCGGGGGAAAAGGTCTTCACTTTCCAGCCGGTATCGGCCAAAAAGATCCGGATTGTCGCCACCCGGTACGGGCAGGACGATAACAAAGATTATCTTATGCAGTTAGGAGAGGTTCGATTGTACGGCGTTATTACCGCACCGGCCAACCCGGCCATCTGGGGCAAGTCCCCCATCCGGGAGCCCTATGATTATGTGTCGGAGGGCAGCTTTTCCGGAAAAGAGCAGCCGGCCTCCCCCGACCCGCTGGTATCCTACCGCTGGGATAACCCCACGGCCGAGGACTCCCTGGAGATTTTCCTGCAAAAACCCAAGACCTATGACACCGAGACCCCCGACAGCTTTGCCGGCCTCCAGACCATCACCACCGACCAGGTAGAAATCACGGTGAACGGCCCGGGCACCATCCGCATGGATTTCGGGACCGAGTTCGCCGGCTGGCTGGAAATCGACAGCCCGGATCTGTCCGGCGAAATCACCCTGGGCATGAGCGAATACAACCAGCCCGCTTTTGTCAACAGCGGCCCCAAATCCCCCTCCAAGACGGCCGCGCCGGTAAAATACGGCGACACCTACCGGCTGGAGCTTAACGACGAGTTGTACGAGGGCGTCCGCTTCGGCTTTATCAACGTGGAAAAATTCGATAAGCCCTTTACCATCACCGGCGTCCGGCTGGTCTGCCAGACCAAGCCCATCAACTACGAGGGCAGTTTTGACAGCGACAATGAAATGCTCAACAAAATCTGGTATACGGCGGCCTATGACGTGCGGGCCAATCTGAAAAAGGACTATCTGGCCGCCATCCTGGTGGACCGGGGCGACCGCCACTCCTGGACGGGGGACGCCTACACCTCCCAGGCGGCCTCCCTGGTGGCCTTCGGCAACTACGATTTCATTCTGGAAAACCTGCGCTATACGGCGGTGCGGCCCAACGGCATCGAAAGCTATGAGCTCTACTGGCTTTTGAGCCTTATCGATTACTACGAATGCTCGGGCGATACGGAGGGGGTTTTGAGCCTGCTGGACGAGGCCGTAAAGCGGCTGGACCACGCCTATGAAATCTACGGCACCAATCCCTCCCTGGGCTTTTTCGGCTGGGACGAGCGGCTGGGGGCCGGCTTCGAAAACCCCAATCTGCCCGAAAACCAAAATTCCTATAAGCTTTTGTCCATCCAGTGCTGGAAGGAATGCGCGGCATTGTTCCGGGAACTGGGCCGGGAGGATCTGGCCGATACATACCAGGGCTACGCCGAGGAAAAGACGGCCGAGCTCACCAGCGACCCGGATTTTTACAAAGAGTACGGCCTGCACGCCTCGGCTGACGCCATCAACGCCGGCGTTATCGAGGATATAGATAAGCTGTACCACGAGGATTTTGACGACCGGCTAAACCGGATTTCCTACTCCCCCTTTAACCAGTACATGCTCCTGCAGGCCATGGGCAAGGCGGGGGAATACGACGACGCCATCTCGGCCATCCTGGATTTGTGGGGCGGCCAGGTGGAGTACGGCGGCACCACCTTCTTTGAGACCTTCCGCCCCGGCTGGAACGACATCGTGGGGGAAAACGCCCCGGTTCCCAACAACCAGGCGGGCTATACCAGCCTGGCCCATCCCTGGAGCGCCGGGGTGCTGGCCTGGATGAGCGAGGAGGTTTTGGGGATTAAAGCCGACGAGGCGGGCTTTTCCAGCTTTACGGTCAAGCCCCACCTGGGCCGGCAGCTGACCCGGGTGTCCGGCGGGACGCCCACCCCCTACGGCACCATCCAAGCCTCCTTTGATGTGGGGTCGGGCGCCCATGCGGTGACGGTGCCCGCCGGCACCACGGCCACCGTGGCCCTGCCCAAGGTGGAAAAGAGCATCACGGGCATCACCCTGAACGGCAGCCCTGCCGCGCCCTCCGGTGAGGACGAGGACTTTGTCTACTTCACCGGCCTTTCCGCCGGCACCTACAATTTCCAGGTAACCTATGAGGGACAGACGCCGGCTTACGAGGAGAGCGAATATGTCTACCCGGCCGAATTTGTGGGCAGGGATACAACGACCCAGGGAAGCTGGGGCGGGGTGTACGGCTCGGAGGGCTACCTGCTGCCCGGGTACGGCGGAAACGACGTCCGGGTGCTGCCGGACTATGTCAGCAACGTCCGGCTGTCCAAGGGCAAGCGGATTTCCCTTGTCACCGATTCGAATGACCCCCGGGCCCTTGCCTCCAACAGCTTTAACGCCGGCTCCCGGTCTTTGGGCGCCTACCAGAGCGACGACAACGTGGCCTGCTACCAGACCTTTACGGTGGATATCGACCTGCGGGAAAAACGGGAGTACACCGTGGCCCTCTACTTTGCCGACTGGGAAGGGGAAGGCCGGGAGCAGATGGTGGAGATGTTCGACGGAGACACCCTCAACCTGGTAGCCCCCCTGCAGGCCGTCCGGGACTTTGAGGGCGGCGTCTACCTCATCTACAAATACGACAATTCCGCCCGGTTCCGCATCAACCAAATCCGGGGCAAAAACGCCACCCTGAGCGGCATCTTCTTCGGCGAGGGAGCGGGCAGCGGCCCGGCCTTCTCCACCGAGCTTGTGGACGACCAGGACGCCCGGGTGCAGTATACCGGCAGCGGCTGGCGCCACGACCCCATGGGGGACGCATACAACGGCACCTTCAGCTATACCAATACCCCCGGCGACGGGGCCGAATTCACCTTTACCGGCATCGGCATCTCCCTGCTGGCCAGCAGGGAGAGCAACCGGGGCATCGCCGAAATCTTCTTCGACGGGGAGTCCATGGGCACCTTTGACCTGTATTCGGCCGGTACGCGGCGGCAGGAAATCATCTTTGCCGATAATGACCTGACCTACGGGGAACACACCATCAAGATTGTGGCCACAGGCGAGAAAAATCCCCTGGCCCTGGACGCCTATGTGGATGTCGACGCCTTCGAGGTGCGCAACGAATTCCAGAATATAACCGAGGTCAGGGTGGACGACCAGCAAAGCCAGGTGACCTTCTCGGGCGCGGGCTGGACCCACGACCCCATGGGCGGGGCCTATGCCGACACCTTCAGTTACTCTAAGCAGGCGGGGGACGCGGCCGCCCTCACCTTTACCGGTTCGGGTATATCCTATATCGCAAGCCGGGAAAACAACCGGGGCATTGCGGAAATCTTCGTCGACGACGTATCCCAGGGGACGGTTGACCTGTATTCTGCCGAGGCCCTCCGCCAGCAGACCGTCTTTACCCTGGACGGATTGGAGGAAGGGGAGCATACCATCCGGGTGGTGGTCACCGGCGAGAAGAACCCGGCCGCCAGCGACGCGTATGTGGATGTGGACGCCTTTGCCGTCCGCTCCGCCCTCTTCGACGTGGACGCCCTGGCCGCAGGCCTCACGGTGCGAAATCCCCAGCCGGGGGAGACCAGCCTGACCCTGCCGACCCTCCCCAGCGGCTTCCAGCTTTCCATCGTGGAAACCAGCCATCCGGCCGTGCTGGATACCGACGGCCACATTACCACACCGGCCATCGACATGGCGGTGCGGCTGCTTCTGCGGGTGTCCGACGGGAAGGATACCGCCGACCGGGAGCTGTATGTCATCGTCCCCGGCGCGGACTATGCCGCCAGCACCTACACCTACGACGACCACCAGGCGGCCATCCGCTACGAGGGCGCTGGCTGGACCCACGACCCGGGCGGCATCAATGTCTACCGCAACACCTACACCTATACCAATGCGGCAGGAGCCACGGCCAGTCTCACTTTTAACGGCACAGGGCTCACCTATATCGCCAGCAAGACGGCCAACCGGGGCATCGCCGAAATCTTCATCGATGGTGAATCCTGCGGCAGGGTGGACTGTTATGCGGCCGATCCTCAGACCCAGGTAGAGGTGTTCAGCATAGATAACCTGCCTGCAGGGGAGCACACCCTCCAAATCCGGGCCACCGGCGAGAAAAACGAGGCCGCCGACGGCACCTATGTGGAGGTGGATGCCATCCGGGTCACCGGTCCCTTTGACAACCGGCAGTACACGCTGGTGGATGAAATGAATGAGGCCGTAAGCGCCCAGGGCAGCGGCTGGTCGCTGGGCAACGCCGTGTCCGGCTCCTATGACGCCACCCTCAGCTACAGCAATGTCCCCGGCGACTATATGGAATACACCTTCACCGGTACCGGTATTGCCTGCTTTGCCAGCAAGGAATCCAACCGGGGCATCGCCGAGATCATCCTGGACGGGGTATCCCAGGGCACGGTGGATATGTACAGCCCTTCCATCCTGCGCCAGCAGGAAATCTTCCGGACAGACACACTGGCATACGGGCAGCACACCCTGCAAATCCGTGTGACCGGCCAGCAGAATCCCGCCTCGGCCGGGGCTTATGTGGACGTGGACTGCTTTGAAACCTGCGCGCCCGTCCTGGACGCGGCGGCCCTTGTCAGCCAGCTCACCCTGCTGCCGCCCACTTTGGGGGAGGAAACCCTCTGGCTGCCCGGGCTGCCCGCCGGCTTCCAGCTTGCCATCACCGGCACCAGCCATCCGGACATTGTGGATACCGACGGCCGCATCACCTATCCGGAGCAGGATACCCAGGTGACCCTGACCCTCTCGGTTGCCGGGGCGGGGGAAAGGGATCTTACCGTGCAGATTCCCGGCGCGGGCCACAGCTGGGATGCGGATTTTACGGTGGACAAGGAACCAACCTGCACCGAAGCCGGCTCCAAATCCATTCACTGCAAAACCTGCGGCGAACGCAAGGAGGTTACCGCCATCGACCCCCTGGGCCATGCCTACGGCCCCTGGGAGACGGTGGAGGATCCTACCTGCACGGAAGAAGGCCGGGAAGAACGCATCTGCAGCCGCTGCGGCGAGACCGAGACCCGCGCTTTGGCAGCGGGCCACAGCTGGGATATAGAATACACGGTAGATAAGGAAGCCACCTGCACCGAGGCCGGTTCCAAGTCCATCCACTGCAAAAAGTGCGATGCCGTGCAGAATGAAACGTCTATCGCCCCCCTGGGCCACGACTACGGTCCCTGGAAGACGGTAAAGGAGCCCACCTGCACGGAGGAAGGTGAGGAAGAACGCACCTGCAGCCGCTGCAAAGAGACCGAAACCCGTCCCCTGGCCGCCGGCCATGTGTGGGATACAGAATACACGGTGGATAAGGAACCCGCCTGCACCGAGGCCGGATCCAAGTCCATTCACTGCGCAAACTGCGACGCCGTGCAGAATGAAACGTCTATCGCCCCCCTGGGCCACGACTACGGCGCCTGGGAGACGGTGAAGGAACCCACCTATACGGAGGAAGGCCGGGAAGAACGCACCTGCGGCCGCTGCGGGGAGACCGAGAGCCGCACCCTGGCCAGGCTGGAGGAACCGACCCAGACACCCAACCAGCCGGACGAAAGCAACACGTCCGCTACGGGTCAGCCCGGAACGCCGGCGGCGGATGCCGGCTCCCAATCCGAGACTTCCACAGGAACTGAACCTGCAGGGCAGAATATGGGTTCGTCGCCCAAAACCGGCCAGGCCGGCCCGGCCGCAGCCGTAACCCTTCTGCTTGTTTCCGCCGCAGCGCTCTGCCTGCGCTTTAGAAAGGCCGGGCGTAAATAGGCGCGGCAGGCGTCCCAGTCAGCAGATGTGCGGCTTCATGTAAATATTGCCATAAACCTACAGCACCGCGCACCCGGGAACAACCATTCCCGGGTGCGTTTTGCGTAAAAGACGGCCTGCGGCGGGGCGGGAAAGGTCTCCCGGCAAACCCGGGACACCGCAAGATTTGGCATGGATATGGCAATTATTACGCTGTTTTAAATCAAAAATCTATGCTATGCTTACAAAGAAAAAGCCATACAGGCAAATCTTATGACAAAAGGAGAGAGAAGACATGAAACTCCGAAGCAAGCAGGCCCTGTGCTGTATGCTGTCCGCCGCCCTCATGCTGACGGCGGCCGTCATACCGGCCACAGCCCTGCCGGCCTCCCGGCAGGTTTCGGCGGCTGCCGACACCGCCCGGCAGGATGGATATTCCACCGAAATCGGGAATATCCGGGTGCAGACCCTGTCGGACACCCTGGCCCGGGTGGAGGTAAAAGGCCCGGAAGGGTTCGAGGACAGGGAGACCTACCACATCACCGGCCGGGACTGGGAGGGCGTGTCCGCCCAGGTGACGGAAGCGGCGGGGGAGACCCTGGTGGCCACCGATTCCTACACCGTCCATGTGCCGGACGGGGCTGACAGCCTGGAGGGTATCTATATCACCGATGCCGCAGGCACTGCCGTCTGGACCTATACCGAGCTGCCCGATTCCTCTCCCTATCTGCCCGACCCGGGCAACACTCCGGCGGCCTGGGCCATTGCGGACAATCCCCGGGTGGTGCCGGCCGAATGGGGCTATGACTACCTGCCCGAAGGGGAGGAGGATAACGGATACAACGGCTGGGACGTGGACAACAACGCCCCGGATATGTACATCTTTATGCCGAAGGGCAGCGCCAAGCAGCTGCGGCAGGATTTTGTAGACCTGACCGGTTCTTCCGAGCTGGTGCCCTTAAAGGCCCTGGGCCTCTGGCACAGCTGCTTCTACGCCTACAGCGAGGAAACCGCCCTGGCCGAGATGCAGAAGTACCGGGACGAGGGCTTCCCCCTGGACAACTTTGTGGTGGATACCGACTGGCGGCAGGGCGGCAGCCACGGCTATGACATCAACACCAGCCTGTTCCCCGATATGGAGCGCTTTTTGGAGCGGGCCCACGAGGAGCAGCATGTGCGCATTACCTTCAACGACCATCCCGAGTCCCAGAACAACCAGCACATGCTGGAGCAGGGCGAGTTGAATTACCGCAACGATAACCTGCGCCGGCTGCTGGATATGGGCCTGGACACCTGGTGGTTCGACCGGAACTGGACGGTTTCGGTCATCTCCCCCTTTGACGGCATATCCAAGGAGAGCTTCGGCATGTACGCCTACCAGCAGATTACCCAGCTGGTCAGCCCGGAGGAGCGGCCCCTCATCATCGGCAACGTGGACGGTATCACCAGCGGCGCCTTTGATTCGGCCCCCGACCTGTCCTCCCACCGGTATTCCGTCCAGTGGACGGGGGACATTATGCAGACCGATACGGCCCTAAAGCAGGAGATTGTGGCCGCCGTCCGTTCGGGCGCCGTCACCGGCGTGCCCTACGTCAGCGCCGACGTGGGCGGGCACTATGGCGTCAACTCCCCCGAACAGTGGACCCGGTGGAGCCAGTATGCCGCCTTTTCCCCTATCTTCCGCTACCACAGCGTGGGCGGGGACGTCAACCGCGCTCCCTGGCTGTACGGCGAGGAAGCCGAAGAGGTGGCGCTGGACTATGTGCAGATGCGCTACCGGCTGATGCCGGTATTCTATGCGGCGGCCCATAAGAACTACGAAACCGGTCTGCCCATCACCCAGCGGCTGGACTTCAACTATCCCCAGTACGCCGAGAGCCAGGACGACACCCAGTATACCATCGGCGACACCATCCTGGTGGCCCCCATCTGGGAGGCCGGCACCCGGGAGGACATCCCGGCGGCCTGGCTGAGCCACGACGGCCAGCCCGGCCTGCAGGCGGAATACTATAACAACACCAACCTGGAAGGCGAGCCGGTGCTGACCCGTGTGGACGACCAGATAGCCTTCAACTGGGGGGAGGGCAGCCCCGACCCGTCGGTCAACACCGACAATTTCTCGGCCCGCTGGACGGGCACCATCACCGTAGGCGAGGACGCCGTCCGCCTGGCCGTCACCAGCGACGACGGCGTGCGCATCCTCATCGACGGGGAGACCTATATCGACAAGTGGGCCGCCAGCAACAACGTCACCAACTACGGCCCGGAAATTCTGGAGGCCGGTTCCACCCACGACATCACCGTGGAATACTATGAAGGCTCCGGCGGGGCCCGCATCAATGTGGAAAGCGTTTCCCTGGACGAAGCCGGGGACAGCCGGGAGGTCTTTATCCCCGACGGCCGCTGGATCGACGTCTGGACGGGCGAGACCTATGAGGGCCCCCAGACCATTACCGTAACCCACAGCCTGGAGACCTCCCCCGTATTCGTCCGCTCGGGCTCCATCCTGCCCCTGGTGAGCAGCGATGTGGACTATGTGGATGAAAAGCCCTGGGACGCCGTGACCCTGGATGTCTACCCCAGCACCCAGCTGGATGGCACATCCGAGCTGTATGAGGACGACGGGACCTCCGTGGGCTACAAGGAAGGGGCCTACCGCACCACCGCCCTTTCCACCACCTTTGACGATGCCACCGGCGAGACGGTGGTAAACATCGGCGCGGCGGAAGGCAGCTATGATGGCAGCGACGCCTTCACCGAACGGGAATGGACCGTCCGTGTCCACGGCCTCAGTGACTGGGGCGATGTAACCGGCGCCACGGTGGATGGGGAAGAGGCCCAGATTACCAAGATAGAAAAGACCGCTGATGCTTCTCCCTTTGCCATCTCGGGCGGCGCCCTGGACGGCGACATCTATGAAATCACCTTTACCAAGGCCCTGGACGAGGCCAGCGAAATCCGGGTAAAGTTTGCCACTCCCACCGACGAGACCCTGCCCGAGCCGGTCGACTCGGCCGTGCAGTTTGCGGCTTCCGACCGGGAGGTGCGTTCTACTGTGGACCTGACCTCCACCGGTACCTATGACTGGACGGTTTATACCGGCACGGTGGTCAGCAAGGCGGACGGCGAGGATTCCATCGGCCAGCTGACCGTGGACGGCACGACGGCCGCAGCTGCGGAGGGGGCCGCTGCCTTTACCTGGAGCGACGGCGACCCCACGGCCGAGGGCAGCACCAAGACGGGTACGACCCTGTCCGACGGCAGCTTCCAGCTGGATGTATCCATCGGCGACAGCGCCCGCCGCATCTCCCTGTATGTGGGCGCGGATGACGCCGTGGGCCGGGTGGAGATTACCGGCGGCGCCACGGCCAGCCTCATCGAAGTGGACGGCACGGACACAAGCCTCCAGCGCCGCATTGTCATCGACGCATCGGCGGCTGACCCCGAAGGGGTAGTGCACATTGTTTACCGCAAGACCGATGGGGACGGAACCATATCCCTGCTGGCGGCTGCCTCCGGCAGCCCGGATGAGGACGCGCTGATGGCGGTGGAGCGCACAGCCGAGATAACCGACGCCGCAGGCGGCATCAACCTGACCGAAGAGGGCACCAAGGACTGGGTGCACCTGGGGGCCGGCGGCGATACCGGCGCGGTCAACCGCAAGGCGAATGTAGAGCCGCTTTTGAGCGCCCCCACCTATACCGGCAGCCTCATGTTGGTCACCGATTTCCCAACCATCTCCTTCAGCGACGGCACGCCCACTGCATCTGTGAGCAACTGCACCAACGCCGTCACGGCCTATCAGGGCACCATATCCTTCTCGGTGCCCTCCACAAACACCTGGCAGGAACTGAAGGTCTACATGGGTGGATTCGAGACCGAGAACACCATCGAAATCACCGACGAGGCGATGAGTGAAACCACCCGGCTGCATTTTGAGGTAGGGAATACCACCCAGCGGAAGGTTATCACCATCCGGTTCCGCTCGGATATGGATTCTACCCTTTCCTTCAAGGCCAGCGGCACCGGCCACCTGTTTGTGGCGGCCTACACCCTCAGCGACGTGCCGGCCGAGGATATTCTGACCGACGCCGTGCCCAGAGCCCAGGCGGCGCTGGCCGGCTTTGCGGCCACCAATGACACCACGGCCGACGACATCCTGACCGTCGTGGAAGAAGCCGTGGACGACAGCGCCATCACCTGCGCCTGGAGCGAGGCCTTTACCCTGACGCCCGCCACGGAGGAGGCGGATGGGTCCATCACCGGCCAAATCACCCTGACGGCGGGAGAGGATACAGCCACTGTGTCCGTGAACCTGGTGATTCCCCAGCTGCCCTCGCCGGGTGAAATTGTGGAGGGTGACGCCAACGGCGACGGCATTGTGGACATTCAGGATGTTATGGAAGCCTGCCGCATCCTGGCGCGCAAGAATACCGGCAGCCAGCCCACGGAAGAGGAAAAGGATCGCTGCGACCTGGATGGGGATAAGGATGTGAGTATCATGGATATCATGCTCATCTGCCGTATCCTGGCCAGGCAGTCGTAACCTGTACCCCCCTTCTGACACATCTGTAAGCATAGCCCCCTGCTCCGCCGGAGCAGGGGGCTTTTCGCAGGGCAAAGGGCGGCGAAACCGGTAATTTTATCCAAAAACGGGCATACTAATGAATGAAAAGATTCGGAATGCTCGGAAAGGTGGATAAAGCTATGTGCTGCCGTATTGTGGAGATGAAGGATAAGCAGGTGGTCTGCATCAAGGACGGGACGATTTTGGGCTTTGTATGCGACGTGGAGGTGGATACCTGTACGGGAAAACTCTGTTCCATCGTGGTCTTCGGCCGCCGCCGCTGCTTTGGACTGCTGGGCAGGGAGGACGACTGCATCGTCCCCTGGGAAAATATAGAGGTCATCGGCCAGGACAGCATCTTGGTCTCCTTTGAGCCGCCCCGTCCCCGCCGCAGGAAGCGGAGGGGCGGCCTTTCGGGGCTTTTTAACAGCCGGGACACCCAGTACTGATTCTGTAATCAAGCTGTAAAAGAGGTTACATATTTCTGACAATCCCCCTTTGCCGGTTGCCTTTTTTTACCGTATCCATTATTATATATGTAAACCTTTCATACAGTCTGACAGAACTGCGGAATATAAAAATTCGGCCGCCCCGGCGGCAGTGGGATGGTAAGAGATATGGACGAAATCAGGATGCAGGCCTTAAAAATTGTGGATGCGATTATAGCGAATATGGAAAAAGCCATTGTGGGCAAGCGGCGTTCCATCGAGCTGGTGGTCCTGTCCTTATTGGGGCGGGGACACGTGCTGCTGGAGGACGTGCCCGGGGTAGGCAAGACCAGCCTGGTCTCAGCCCTGGCCCGGTCGGTGGACTGCTCCTTCAACCGCATTCAGTTCACCCCCGACATCATGCCGTCGGACATCACCGGCTTTTCCATGTTCAACCGGAAGACCGGTGAATTTGAGTACCGTCCCGGGGCGGTGATGTGCCACTTCCTGCTGGCCGACGAAATCAACCGCACCTCGGCCAAGACCCAGGCCAGCCTCCTGGAGGTTATGCAGGAAAACCAGGTGACGGTGGACGGCCAGACCTATGCGGTGCCCCGGCCCTTTATGGTCATCGCCACCCAGAACCCCATTGAATACCTGGGAACCTATCCTCTGCCCGAAGCCCAGATGGACCGCTTTTTCATGCGCGTCTCCCTGGGGTATCCCACCAAGGCCCAGGAGCAGAAGATGCTGGCCATGCATGCGGCCGGCACGCCTATAGAGACCCTCAGCCCGGTGGCCAACGGCCGGCAGCTTATCGAACTGCAGAAGCTGGTGACCCAGATACATACCGACCCGGCCATTTTTGCCTATATTGTGGATTTGGCTGAGGCCACCCGGCAGCATCCCCAAATCGATTTGGGCCTCAGTCCCCGGGGCTCCATCGCCCTGCATCGGGCGTCCCAGGCCCTGGCCTTCTGCAAAGGGCGGGACTACATCCTGCCCGACGACGTGCAGACGGTGCTGGAGCCGGTGGTGGCCCATCGCCTGGTGCTCAAAAGGGAGGCAAAAATCAAGGGGGCCGCGGCGGAATCGCTGCTGCGGGAAATTGTAAACAGCCTGCCCGTGCCCGGCATGGGCCAGCGCCCCGCCCGGCCGGAGAACGGGGGCGCCGGGGAGGGTGTGCGTCCATGACCATCCGGAAAAGCCGCGCTTTTCCAGCCGGCAAGAAAAGGGCAGGCCGGCGGGGTTCCCTGCGCCGGAACCGGGCGGCCTACCTTGTCTTTTTAGGGCTTATGGGCCTTTTATACTATTGGATCCGCAGTGCCGAGCTGGGAATTATGTTCTTTACCCTCCTCATCCTGCCGGTGCTGTCCTATATTTTCACCTGGTTCAGCCGCCGGGGTGTGCGCATCACCCAGAAGGCGGAGGGCGGCACGCTCCAGAAGGGCGGCCGGGCGGGCATTTCGGTGACCCTGGAGAATACCGGCCGGCTGCCGGTGCCCTATCTCTCCTTTTGTTTCCCTGAGGAAGCCGAAGGTCTTGCCTATCCGGAGGCGCCGGGGGCCTGCAGCCTGCCCGTCCGCAGCCGCAGGGAGCTTTCCTTTTGGGCTGTGCCCCGTTACCGGGGAGATTACGCCGCCGGCATCTCCAAGGCCTACGTGGAGGACTTCCTGCGGATTTTCCGGCTGTCCTGTCCGGCGCCCCAGCAGGTAGATCTGCTGGTCTATCCGGTCATCCACCCCCTGCCGGGCGGCATGCAGCTGACGGCCCTTACCGACCATACCACCCCCCAGCCCGGGGCGGTGGAGGACTACTCCTCTGTGGCCGATATCGTGCCCTACGATCCCTCCCAGGAGTTCCGCAAGGTCCACTGGAAGCTGACCGCCCGGCTGGACGAGCTGATGGTCCGCCGGTTTGATACCGAGGACGTGGCCCGCACGGTGCTGCTGCTGGACATGTCGGCCAACGGGGAAGGGGAGGCCGCCGCGGCCGCCGCAGATGCCATGACCGAAGCGGCGGTATCCATCCTTTCCGCCTGGATGAAGGAGGAGCAGGCGGCCGCCCTGGTGTACGGGGTGGAGCGGCCCATGGTAATCCAGCGCAGCGGGCGGGAGGGCTTTGCAGGCTTCCACCGCCTGCTGGCCGGCCTGCCCAATACCACCCCCTATACCGCCGCCCAGCTGCTGCGGTTCTATCTGGAGGGCGCCCACGGCGGCACGGCGGTGGCTGTGCTGACCGGCCGGGTGGATGATGAACTGCTGGCGGCCGTATCCCAGGCTCTGGCCGCCGGGGTGCAGGTCTGTATCTTCTATATGCAGCAGGCGGACGCCCATGCGGGGGCCGACGAACTGCTGCGGGATTTGGAGCAGCGGGGTATCCCCGTCCGCCGTTTCCGGGCGGATGGCGTGCCGGAAGCCGCCGGCGGAGGGACAGGCCTATGAAGACGGTTACAAAGGAAAGGTTCCTCCGCCTGCTGTTCTTTACGGGGCTGGGCGGGGCCTACATCGCCTCTCTTGCCTGCATGGTGCTTTCGGCCACCCTGCTGGAAGCGCCGGTCCCCCTGCTCATAGCCCTGGGTTTCGGTACGGCCCTGCTTTGCGGTCTTATCTTTTACAATCTGAAAACCTTTCTGGGCGCCGCTGGTCTGCTGGCCGTCTTTATAGGCGTCCGCTTCTTTATTCTCATGGACGGGCCGGCGCGATCGGACTGGATGGAGGATGCCGGCCGGACCCTGCGGAACGTCTGGGGCCAGGTCATGGGCAATCCCTTCAATCCGGAGGAAGGGTTCATCCTGTGGAGCATCCTTTTCGGGCTCTTCGGACTGCTGGCGGTATGCGCCTTTTACCGGCGCATCCATTTCTGGCTGGCGGCGCTGCCGCCCCTTGTCTGCTATCTGCTGGGGGTTATGGGGCGGTATGAGACCAGCGTCCCGGCCTCCCTTACGGCCTTTTTCTGCCTGGTGCTCCTTTTCCTGCTGAGCCGCCGGCAGAAGGCTTTGGGACGGGTATTCGTTCTCTCCCCCCGGCCGGGGGAGAAAAAGGGGATTTGGCGGCAGGGGGCTCTGCCCGTCTGTACGGCGCTGACGGTGGCCGCCGCCATGGGGCTGGCCGCCCTGGTGCCCTTTGCCTCCACCCCCGCCCAAACCCGCATGTACGTTCCCCAGTATGCGGATTTCGGGGACTTTATGCAGAGCTTCCATCTGCAGGGGCAATGGTTTTCGGTCACCGGCTTTTCGGACGGGGACACCCGGCTGGGAGGCGACCTGTATCTGGATGACAGCCTGGTGATGGAGGTTCAGGCCGATGAGCGGACCTATCTTTCCGGCGCCGTCTATCGAACCTATGACGGCCGGACCTGGCTGGATGAGACCACCGAAACCGTCCTTACCGACCCGGCGGATATGGAAGAGGGCTGGGAGGAGCCGCTGCTGCAGGAAGGCGCCTACCGGACCAACCGGGTTACGGTGACCATGCGGCAGACGGGGGATATCCTCTTTTATCCCGGCAATCCGGGAAACCTGCGCCTGCCGTCGGGCAGCACCCTGTTTACCAACGAGGCAGGGACGTATTACCTGCAGCCGGCCATGACGCCGGGGGATTCCTACACGGCCTTTTCCCGGGAAATAGACCCGGATGCCCCCGCAGGCCTGGGAGCGCTGCAGCTGGCCGGCCGGAACTACTACAGCATCCGGGACGAATGGGATTCGGACGGGGCCGCAGAGGCCGCCCGCATCCAGCAGGATTATACCCAAATCCCCGATGAGATGCCCCTGCGGGTGCAGGCGCTGGCCGAGGACATTACGAACGGCATTCAGGGGGACTATGCAATGGCCAAGGCCATTGAGGAGTATCTCTGCGCCAACTATACCTATTCCCTCCAGCCGGGCGACCTGCCGGAGGGGGCGGATTTTGTGGACTATTTCCTCTTTGAAGGCAGAGAGGGGTATTGCACCCACTTCGCCACAGCCATGGTGATGCTCTGCCGGTCTGTGGAGCTGCCGGCCCGGTTTGTCAAGGGCTTTGTGACCCCCGCCGCGCCGGACGATTCGGGGGTTTACCAGGTCACCGGCCGGATGTCCCACGCCTGGGCGGAGGTCTATCTGGCCGGGTTGGGCTGGGTGCGGTTTGAGGCCACGCCGCCCTTTAACCCGGAGTGGAACCAGTCTCCCGCCCAGCTGGATGCGTCGGTGCTGGAGGAGACGGAATACCTGGAGGAAATCGGGGTCTATGAGCCGGATGAGGACGGCGTGGGCGTATCCAGCATCCCGGAGAATGTGGTCAGCCCCGGCTCTTCCAGCCTGCCCACGGTCACATCCGGGAACCGGATGTCTGCCCCGCCCTCCAGCAGCGACGTCTCCTACGCCGGCGAAGCGTCGAATCTGCTGTCGGGCGAGACGGACAGCCTCCCGTCCGGCGGAGCGATCCCATCCGGCGGGGCGCTTCCATCCGGCGCGTATATGGAAGGGCAGACCGGCACGCCTGCCTCCTCCGTCCTGCTGGGGGCGCTGCTTGTGGGGATATTCCTGCTGCTGCTTCTCATCCTGCTGCTTGTCCGTATCCTGCGGGTGCGCCGTCGTATCCGGCGGCGGGAGGCTGCCCGGGGCCGGGAGCGGATGCGGCTGACCTTCCGGGAAATCCTGCGCCTGCTGGAATATAAGGGGGCCGAACCCAGGAGCGGCGAGACAGCCGGGGCCATGGCCCGGCGGCTGGAAGCCCAAGCGGAATTCGCCGGGATGGATATCGTCGAGGCGGCGGCGCTCTACGAAGCGGCTCTCTTCGGCGGCGGGCAGCCGTCGGAGAAAGACTGCCGGCACATGGATGCCATCTATGACGCCCTTTTGCAGAAGGTGCGAAGCGGCATGTCCGGTCTTGCCTTCCGGTGGCGGCGTTATATACAGAACAGGCTGTAAACCCCTTTTCGGAAGGGTATGCTGACCTGTTTGCGATACAGCTTTAGCCCGCACGGCATTGGCCGTGCGGGCTTTTGCCTGCTTCTATGTATGCAGGCGGGGCTGGTTTGCACCGGGACGGCCCTTGTGCTATACTTTCCATAAGACAAACCGGAGGGGAGGGAAGGGCATGGAGGAAATCCGGCTTTCGGTGCGGGGCCTTGTGGAGTTCTTACTGCGGGGCGGCAGCATCGACAACCGCCTGGGCGGCCTGGAGCGGGCCCAGGAGGGCGGCCGCATTCACCGCCGCCTGCAAAAGCAAGCGGGGGAGGGCTACCAGGCGGAGGTCCCCCTATCCATCCGGAAAACCTACGGGGAACTGCCTTTCCTCATAGAGGGCCGGGCCGACGGCCTTATCCGTCCGGCAGCGGGTGACCCCGCCTTTTCCACCTGGGAGGATGCGCCGGCGGCGGGGGACTGTACCGGCCGGCCGGAACTGATTGTGGACGAAATCAAAACCACCCTCCTGCCCTTCGACCGGCTCACCGCCGATTTCAACCCCTCCCACTGGGCCCAGGCCATGTGCTACGCCTACATCTGCGCCGAAAAGGAAAATCTTTCGGCCGTAGGGGTGCAGCTGACCTATTTCCAGGCCGAGACGGAGGAAATCCGGTACTTCCGCCGCCGCTGCAGCCGGGATTTCCTGGAGGAATTCTTCGACGACCTTCTGGAAAAATACAAAAAATGGGCCGACTGGCAGGAAGACTGGAACCGGCGGCGGGACGAGGCGGCGAAGGCCCTGACCTTCCCCTTCGCTTCCTACCGCCCCGGCCAGCGGCAGATGGCCGCCGCCGTCTACCGGGCCATCCGGGACGGAAAACGGGTATTCTGCCAGGCGCCCACGGGCATCGGCAAGAGCATGTCGGCCCTCTTTCCGGCCGTCAAGGCCTTGGGGGAGGGAGAATGCGAAAAAATCTTCTATCTGACGGCCAAGACGGTGGCCCGCCAGGCGGCCGAAGACGCCCTTGCGCTTTTGCGGGAGAAGGGGGCGGCCCTCAAATCGGTCAACCTGACCGCCAAGGACAAAATCTGTTTTCTCGAAGAGCGGGACTGCAATCCCGAGGCCTGTCCCTACGCCGACGGCCATTTCGACCGGGTCAACGACGCCCTCTACGCCCTTCTCACCGGCTGCGACGCCTATACCCGCCAAGCCGTGGAGGAAGCCGCCCGGCAGTATAGAGTCTGCCCCTATGAGCTGAGCCTGGATTTGTCCCTTTTCTGCGACTGCGTCGTCTGCGATTACAATTATCTGTTCGACCCCGAGGCTAGGCTCCTCCGCTTTTTCGGCGGGGAGGGCGGGGATTACGCCTTTCTCATCGACGAGGCCCACAACCTGGTGGACCGGGCCCGTTCCATGTATTCGGCTTCCCTGCGTAAATCGGATTTTCTGGCCCTGCGCCGGCAAATCGGCCGGGCGGCTCCCAAGCTGTCGTCCGCCCTCGGCAGGCTCAACCGGGCCTTTCTGGACGTCCGCAAAGCCTGCCTGGAGGAAAACGGGGAAACCTTCCGGAAAATCCCTTCCCGGGAAGACCGGGAGGATACGGGGGTCTTCACCGCCCCCGAGCCCGCCCCGGCCCTGACCGAGGCCATAGCCGGTTTTGTTTTCGCCTGTGAGGAGTGGCTTGCCCGGCGGCCCTCCCCCCGGCCGGACTGGGAGCCGGACCTGCTGGAGCGGTATTTCGAGGCGCTGGCCTACCGGCGGACTTTAGAGGCCTTTGACGATGCCTACACCTTCTGCCTGGCCGTGGGCCGGCGGGACGTCCAGGCCCGGCTGCTCTGTCTGGACCCCGCCCGGCAGGTATCCGACTGCCTGGATAAGGGAAAGGGTGCCGTGCTCTTTTCGGCCACCTTAAGCCCCCTGTCCTATTTTCAGTCCTTATTGGGCGGAAAGGAGGCGGCCGCCCTCACCCTGCCGTCCCCCTTCCCTCCGGAGCGGCTGGGCCTTTTTGCCGCCCACCGCATCAGCACCCGGTATAAGGACCGGCAGGCGGGATATGACCGCATCGCCCAGTTAATTTACACCACCGTTTCCGCCCGGCCGGGACATTATATGGCCTATTTTCCCTCCTACGCCTACTTAGAGGCCGTGCGGGAGCGGTTCCAGGCGGCCTATCCCGATTTTCCCCTGCTTGTGCAGCAGAGCGATATGGACGAGGCGGCCCGGACAGCCTTTCTCCGGCGGTTCGGGGAGGGCGGAGAAGGGGACGCCCTTTTAGGCTTCTGTGTGCTGGGGGGCCTCTACGCCGAAGGGGTGGACCTGAAAGGGGAGCAGCTTGTCGGAGCGGTGATTGTGGGGGTGGGACTGCCTCAAGTCAACCCCTGGCAGGAAATCCTCAAAATCCATTTTGACAAAGAGGGCAAGGGCTTTGCCTATGCATATCGCTACCCCGGCTTCCATAAGGTATTGCAGGCGGCCGGCCGGGTTATCCGGGATGCGGCGGACAAAGGGGTGGTGCTGCTCATCGACGACCGCTTTGTCAGCGGCGCCTACCGGCGGCTGTATCCGTCCCACTGGTCCCATCTGCTGCCCGTGGACGATGCGGACGGCCTCAAGCGAGCCCTGGGAGATTTCTGGTCAAAAGATTTGTGATTATGTCAATTGTACATAAATTATTTTTTTGACGCATTTAATCAGTTGAAATTGCATATAGAGTGTGTTATAATACCCATAAACCCGCAAAAGGTGTTTCCCGTCGGATTCGGCGGGGAAGAGATGCGCGGATTCCAGTAGAAGGGAGACGGTGGCGTATGAAAACCAATCGGGTGATTACCCTGTCCAGGCAGCTGGGCAGCGGCGGGCATGAAATCGGCAAGCTGCTGGCCGAGCGGCTGGAAATTCCTTTTTACGACAAGGAGCTTTTGGTGGAAGCGGCCCGGCAGAGCGGCTTTAGCCGGGAGGCCTTTGAGGCGGCCGACGAGAAGCCCACCAACAGTTTCCTGTATTCCCTGTCGATGGGCAGCCATATGATGACCAGCACCTACACGGATTATTCCCAGTTTTTGACCAACGACCAGCTTTTCCTCAAGCAGGCCGAGGCCATCCGCCGGATTGCCGGGGAAGGCCCCTGCGTCATTGTGGGGCGCTGCGCCGACTATGTGCTGCGGGACCGGGGAGATCTGCTGAGCATCTTTGTCCATGCCGCTCTGGACATCCGGGTGAAGCGGATTATGAAGCTGCAGAACCTTTCGGAGGATAAGGCCAGGGCCTATGTGGTTAAGGCGGACAAAAAGCGGGGCAACTACTACAATTTTTATACCGGGAAGGACTGGAGCCGGGCAGACAGCTACGATTTCTGCATCGACGCGGGCAAACTGGGTATCCGGGGCGCCGAGCGGATGATCGAGGAAATTGTGCGTCTGGCCGACCTGGGGTATCCCGAAGCGTAAGGAGACCGCCGGGCGACTGCGTCCGGCGGCCCTCTTTCTCTTTTGGGGGAGACCGCCGGAAACTGGCATGGATGGGCGCTTTTCTGCATAAGCATTAGGGAAAGGATAGGGGCAAGCCCTGAATCCATGATGCGGAGGTGCGCCAAATGATGCCAAAAGCCAAGAAAATCGCCTGTCTCGCCCTGGGGTTCCTGCTGCTCTTCCCCGGCGCCGCACAGGCCGACGAGGTCATACCGGCCAGCAATGAGGAGAAGGCCGAGCAGCTGCAAATCGCCACCGAATACTATTCGGACGACCTGATGGAGCCCCTGGAGGAAATCGCCGAAACAGCCGCTGAGCCGGGGGCCAATCTGGATCTGCCGGCCAAGGGGGCGGCGCTGATGGAGGTGTCCACCGGCCGGCTGCTTTACGAGCAGGATGCCCATGTGCAGCTGGCGCCGGCCTCCATCACCAAGGTCATGTCCCTGCTGCTGATTATGGAGGCCATTGACAATGGGCAGTTCGGGGTGGATACGGTGGTCACCGCCAGCGACTACGCCTGCTCCATGGGAGGATCGCAAATCTGGCTGGAGCCGGGGGAGACCATGACGGTGGATGAACTGCTGAAGGCCACGGCCGTGGCCTCGGCCAACGACGCCACCGTGGCCCTGGCCGAACTGGTGGCCGGCAGCGAAGAGGTCTTTGTCCAGCGGATGAATGCGCGGGCGGAAGAGCTTGGAATGCAGGACACCCATTTTGTCAACTGCACCGGCCTGGACGCCGAAGGCCATGTGACCTCGGCCTATGACGTGGCGGTCATGTCCCGGGCCTTAATCCAGCACTCCCTTATCAAAAACTACTCCACCATCTGGATGGACACCCTGCGGGGCGGCCAGTCCAGCCTGGTGAATACCAACAAGCTGGTGCGGTTCTATCCGGGCGCCACGGGCCTGAAGACCGGCACCACCAGCCAGGCGGGCAGCTGCCTCGCCGCCACGGCCGAGAAGGACGGCATGGAGCTGGTAGCCGTGGTGCTGGGCTGTCCCAGCAGCAACGACCGTTTCAACAGCGCCCGGAAGCTGCTGGACCACGGCTACGCCAACTGGGCCCGGGTGACGGTGGAGGTGGCTCCCGCCCTGCTGGCCGACATCCCGGTGAAAAAGGGCATGGAGCCGTCGGTATCCGTGACGGTGGAGGAGATGGACAGCATCCTGGTGGCCAAGGGCCGGCAGGGGGATTTGGCGCAGAATGTAGACCTGCTGGAGGAAATCGAGGCCCCGGTCTACGCCGGCCAGCAGGTGGGCCAAATCCGCCTGACCCTGGACGAAGAGGAGGTGGGCAGCGTCAACATCCTGGCGGCCGCCACGGTGGAGCGGCTGACCTTCTCCAGAGCCGTGGGGCGGCTGCTGTCGGCCCTCTTTACCCTCTAGGCAATGGGGGCCATGTCTTCCCTCACCCGTGAATTTTTTATTAAATTTGCGAATCCGGCTTTTACGGTTGCAAAGCAATTTGGAATATTGTAATATAAAGGAAAGACAGCCGCTGACGGCTGCCAGTTTATAACAGAAAGCGAAGATGAAATATGGGGATTCGGTTTTCGGAGAAATATGCGGCGGGTTTCCTGCGGGAAAACGACCTGAAGGGCATGGAGCCCCTGGTAGCCGCCGCCCACGCGCAGCTGGAGGCCCGTTCGGGCCTGGGCAACGACTTTTTGGGCTGGGTGGATCTGCCGGTGGACTATGACAAGGCGGAATTCCAGCGCATCCAGGCCGCGGCAAAGCGCATCCAGGCCGACAGCGACGTGCTGGTGGTCATCGGCATCGGGGGCTCCTATCTGGGGGCCCGGGCGGCCATTGAGTTCCTGCGCTCGCCCTACTACAACAATCTGAAGAAGGATACGCCGGATATCTACTTTGCCGGCAACGGCATCAGCGGCTCGGCCCTGCACGATTTGCTGCAAATCTGCGAGGGCAAGCGGGTTTCGGTGAACATCATCTCCAAGTCGGGCACCACCACCGAGCCGGCCATCGCCTTCCGGGTCTTCCGGGACCTGCTGGTAAAACAGTATGGGGAGGAAGGGGCCGCCAAGCGGATCTACTGCACCACCGACAAGGCCCGGGGCACCCTCAAGCAGCTGGCCGACGCCAAGGGATACGAGACCTTTGTGATTCCCGACGATGTGGGCGGCCGCTTCTCGGTGCTGACGGCTGTGGGCCTGCTGCCCATCGCCGTATCCGGGGCGGACATTTCGGCCCTCATGGCGGGCGCCGCGGCGGCCCGGGAGGAATACGCCAACCCCGACCTTGCGGCCAACGACTGCTATCGGTACGCCGCACTGCGCAATGTCTTTTACAACAAGGGCAAATCGGTGGAGCTGCTGGTCAGCTATGAACCCCGCTTTGCCATGATGGCCGAATGGTTTAAGCAGCTGTACGGCGAGAGCGAGGGCAAGGACCACAAGGGCCTCTTCCCGGCTTCGGTGACCTTCTCCACCGACCTGCATTCCATGGGCCAGTTTATCCAGGACGGAAGCCGCGTCATGTTTGAGACGGTGGTTTCCATCGGCGACTGCGGCAGCGACGTCACCATAGAAGAGGACGCGGACAATGGCGACGGCCTCAATTTCCTGGCCGGCCGGCCCATGTCCTATGTCAACCACAAGGCCTTCCAGGGCACCGTGCTGGCCCATACCGACGGCGGCGTGCCCAATTTGGTCATCGAAATGGATAAGGCGGACGAGGAGAATCTGGGAAGGCTTATCTACTTCTTTGAAAAGGCCTGCGCCATTTCCGGCTACCTGCTGGGGGTGAACCCCTTTGACCAGCCGGGTGTGGAGAGCTATAAAAAGAACATGTTTGCGCTGCTGGGCAAGCCGGGATACGAATCCCAGAAGGCCCAGCTGGAAGAGCGGCTGGGTGAATAAGCCCCGGCCGGAGAAGTCAAAAATACAGGCAATAACCGCTGACAGCGGATGAAAATAGTGAAGGAGCTGATTCAAATGATTCAACTGATTATCGGTAAAAAGGGTTCGGGCAAGACCAAGCGCTTAATTGACGCCGTCAACGGCGCCGCAGAGAAGTCCAACGGCAATGTGGTGTGCGTGGAGCAGGGCCCGACCCTTACCTATAGCCTGAGCCACAAGGTCCGCCTGGTGGACACCACGGTCTACGGCATCGCCGGATACGACGCTTTCTATGGCCTGCTGGCGGGCATCTGCGCCGGCAACTACGACGTGACCGACATTTTTGTGGATGCCACCCTGCGCATCGGCGGCCGGGATTACAAGATGCTGAGCAATTTCATGGAGCGGGTGGCCCAGCTTTCCAAGGAAGCGAACGCCAACTTTATCTTTACGGTGTCCTGCGACGAGAGCGAACTGCCGGCCTCCATTTTTGAGCACGCCGAGAAAATCTAGGAATACGGGATTGTTCCGGTTCCCACCGCCCCGGCTCCTGTGCGGGCCGGCGGCTGTATAAACCAACCGTCATCCGCGGCCCGGCGGCATCCCGCCGGGCCGCAGTGCGCCCTGCGCTGTGTGCCTTGTATGGCGCGGGGCCTTTGGCGAAAAGGAGAGGGGAAAGCCTATGCATGTGCGGGTAGTGCCCTATTCGCCCCGCTGGCCGGAAGCCTATGCCGCCGAAGCGGCCGCCATCCGGGAGGCTCTGGCGGGAATTCTGGTGGAAATCCACCATATCGGCAGCACGGCGGTGGAGGGATTGGCCGCAAAGCCGATTATCGACATCCTGCCGGTGGTGACCGATATAGAGGCGGTGGACGGGCGGAACGACCGGTTTGCAGCCCTGGGCTACGAATGCATGGGGGAATTCGGCATACCCGGCCGGCGGTATTTCCGCAAGGGCGGGGAGGAGCGGACCCATCAAATCCACATATTTGCGCAGGATAATCAGAAGGACATCCTGCGGCATCTGGCGGTGCGGGATTACCTGCGGGCCCATCCGGACGCGGCGGCGGCCTACGGCAGGCTCAAGCAGGAGCTGGCGGCGGCCTTCCCGGAGGACATCGAGGGCTACTGCGACGGCAAGGACGCCTTTGTGCAAAAGCTGGAGGCCGACGCCCTGGCCTGGTACGCCCATACCGGCCGGATGTGACGGGCGCTTGTGTGCTTCGGCCGGGGGATATACGATATATGCGAAAATAGTGCTTGACAAAGCATACCGGGGTCGATATAATAATCTGTGTGACAATCGGGGTGAAGGTATGATTTTCGACCTGAAACCGCTCTTCAGCGGGGAAAAAAAGCGGGTGGACATCGATGAAAGGGTGGACATGCGCGATTTGGAATGGGAAGGGATTTTTCCCTTTCAGCAGCCGGTGCCTGTGACCGGCTCTTTATCCGTACGGGCCGAAGTTGTCACCCTGGAACTTTCCTGCGAAGCGACGTATGAAGGAACCTGTGACCGATGCGGCGCGCCCGTCCGGCAGCCGCAGAGCTTCACGCTGGAGCGCATGCTGGTGGCCTCTCTCGACAATGCGGCGAGCGAGGACAACGAGGCGTTGCTGGTGGTGGAGGACAAGCAGCTGGATTTGGACGCGTTGGTTCGCTCGGAAGTCATTTTGCATATGCCGATGAAGCATCTGTGCAAGCCGGACTGTAAGGGCCTTTGCCCCAAGTGCGGCCGCAACCGGAACGAAGGGGACTGCGGCTGCCGGGAAAAGGAGATAGACCCCCGTCTGGCCGCCTTGCAGGACTTGCTCCATTGAGGCTGGCTATGTAATTCGGTTAAGGAGGTGCTGACAATGGCGGTACCCAAGAGAAAAACATCCAAGGCCCGGCGCGACAAGCGGCGCAGCAACGTATGGAAGCTGGAAGCGCCCGCGCTGGTACGCTGCACCCGCTGCGGCGAGTACAAGCGCCCGCATCGGCTGTGCCCCAACTGCGGCTACTACAATGGCCGTGAGGTAGTGAAGAAAGAGGCCTAATCAGGCTTCCGCATGAGGATAGAGGGGGAGCAATCTTCCTCTATTTTTTCATTTCCGGCGGAATTTCGGGCATAGGGGAGGCAAGACGGGATGGCTGTTATCATAGACAGCGTGCAGAAGGGCTCGCCGGCGGACAGGGCCGGCTTCAAGGCGGGGGAAACCCTGACCGCCTTAAACGGGCACGAAATTATGGACGTACTGGACTACCGCTTTTACCAGGATGAAACCCGGCTGACGGCCGAGGTGCTGGATTCTGCGGGGGAGAAGCGGGTCCTGCATGTGGTAAAGCGGGAGTATGAGGATTTGGGGCTGGATTTTGCCACCTATCTCATGGACAAACAGCGCAGCTGCAAGAATAAATGCGTCTTCTGCTTTATCGACCAGCTGCCCCCCGGCCTGCGGGAGTCCCTTTACTTCAAGGACGACGACTCCCGGCTCTCCTTCCTCTTCGGCAACTATATCACCCTGACCAATATCACCGAGCACGAGGTGGAGCGCATTATCCACATGCACATCAGCCCCATCAATATATCGGTGCACACCACCAACCCCGAACTGCGGGTAAAGATGATGCACAACCGGTTCGCCGGGGAACGGCTGGAGATTTTGTACAGGCTGGCCGAGGCGGGCATCCGCATCAACTGCCAGCTGGTGCTCTGCCCGGGCTGGAACGACGGGGAGGAGCTGGAGCGTACCCTCCGGGATCTCACCGCCCTGGAATCGGTGGGCTGCATCGCCGCCGTGCCGGTGGGCCTGA
Organism: Candidatus Howiella intestinavium; assembly: GCA_904420585.1. Taxonomy (GTDB): domain Bacteria; phylum Bacillota; class Clostridia; order Oscillospirales; family Acutalibacteraceae; genus Howiella; species Howiella intestinavium. Next base: position 30,847 of record CAJFVX010000011.1, read on the forward strand.
CCAAATACCGGGAGAATCTGACGCCTCTGCGGCTGTTTAACAAAGAAGAGGCCGCCGCGGTCATCGACTGCATCGACCGGTATGGGGCGGCCTGCCTGGAGCGGACGGGCAGCCGGCGGGTCTACGCCGCCGACGAGTTCTATCTCATAGCCGGCCGGCAAATCCCCGACGCGGCCTTTTACGAGGATTTTGCCCTGCTGGAAAACGGGGTGGGCCTCTGGGCGCTGCTGAAAAGCGAGGCGGCCGACGCCATCACCGACGAGCCGGCGCCGGACAGGCCCCGGGAAATCAGCCTGGCCACCGGGGCATCCGCCTATCCCCTTTTGCGGGAACTGGTTGACAGGGCGGCGGCGAAATGGCATAATTTAGTAGGGCATGTCTATGCCATCCGCAACGACTTCTTCGGCCCCACCATCAATGTGGCCGGCCTTGTCACCGGCGGGGACTTAATCCGGCAGCTGCGGGGTAAGCCCCTGGGGGAGGAACTGCTTATCCCGGCATCCATGCTCCGGCATGAGGGGGATTTATTTCTGGACGATGTGTCCCTTGCGGATGTGGAGCGGGAGCTGCAGGTGCCGGTGCGGCCGGTGCCAAACGACGGCTACGCCCTCATGGCCGCCCTGGCCGGGCGGTAGGGGGAGGCTGTCCCCGCATTTTGTGCCGCCGCCCGGTATACATTCCTTCCGGCCGGCGGAAAATATGGATATATGCGCCTATAAAGGCGTAAAAATAGAAAGGAGGGCCGGTATGGCGGAAAACAGAGGACATACAAAGCCGGTGGTGGCGGTAGTCGGCCGTCCCAACGTGGGCAAGTCCACCCTTTTCAATAAACTCATCGGCCAGCGGCTTTCCATTGTGGACGATACCCCGGGGGTCACCCGGGACCGGATTTACGGCACCTGCGAATGGCAGAACCGTTCGGTGCTTCTGGTGGATACCGGCGGCATCGAGCCCAAAACCGACAATATTATTTTAGAGAAGATGCGGGCCCAGGCCCAGCTGGCCATGGATACGGCCAGCGCCATTCTCTTTGTTACCGACCTGCGGGCGGGGGTTACGGCGGCCGATATGGAAATCGCCAGTATGCTCCAGCGCAGCGGCAAGCCGGTGATTTTATGCGTAAACAAATGCGATACCATCGGCCAGCTGCCCATGGAGTATTATGAGTTCTACAATCTGGGATTGGGTGAGCCCTTCGCCGTCTCCTCGGTCCACGGCCTGGGCACCGGTGATTTGCTGGACGAAATCTTCTCCCACCTGCCGCCCCAGACGGAGGAGGACGAGGAGGAGAGCGTGGTCAATGTGGCCATCATCGGCAAGCCCAACGCCGGCAAATCCTCCCTTCTCAACTTTATCGCCGGGGAGGAGCGTTCCATTGTGTCGGACGTGGCCGGCACCACCCGGGACGCCATCGATTCCTATGTGGAGAACGAATACGGCCGGTTCAATTTCATCGATACGGCCGGCCTGCGGCGCAAGAGCCGGGTGGAGGACCAGATTGAAAAATACAGCGTCCTGCGAGCCCGGATGGCCGTGGAGCGGGCGGATGTCTGCGTCATCATGATCGACGCCACCGAGGGCTTTACCGAGCAGGATTCCAAGGTGGCCGGCCTGGCCCTGGACGGGGGCAAGGCCTGCATCATCGCGGTAAACAAGTGGGACGCGGTGGAAAAGGACGGCAAAACCATGGACAGCTTCCGCAAGAAGCTGGCGGTGGATTTTTCCTTTATGTCCTTTGCGCCCATGGTCTTCATCTCGGCCAAGACGGGACAGCGGGTAGACCGGCTTATGGAGCTTATCCAGTATGTCTATAACCAGAATACCATGCGCATCTCCACCGGCATGCTCAACGATCTGCTGGCCGACGCCACCGCAAGGGTGCAGCCCCCCAGCGACAAGGGCAAGCGGCTGAAGATTTACTATATGACCCAGGCGTCCACCCGGCCGCCGACCTTTGTCTGCTTCTGCAACCGGGCGGAATTGTTCCATTTTTCCTACCAGCGGTACCTGGAGAACCAGATCCGCGCCACCTTCGGCTTGGAGGGGACGCCGGTGCGGTTTATCATCCGGGAGCGGGGAGAAGGCGGGAAATAGGGGATTTCCAATACGTACGATGGGGTGAGTCAGATGCTCATATGCATTCTTTTAATCGCGGCGGCCGGTATAGCGGCCTATCTGCTGGGCAGTATCAATTTTGCCATTATCCTTTCCGAACTCTTTGCCAAAAAGGACGTGCGGGACTACGGCAGCGGCAATGCCGGCATGACCAATGTGGTGCGCACGGTGGGCAAGCTGCCGGGCATCCTGACCCTGGTGGGGGACATCTGCAAGGGGGCAGCGGCCGTATCCATCGGCCGGTTCCTTGTTTTCCCCTATCTCTATGACCGGTTTGAGTGGGTATGGCTTCTGCCCATTTACGGCGCCTTCTTCTGCGGGTTCCTGTGTATGCTGGGACATATTTTCCCCGTCTTTTTCGGCTTTCGCGGGGGAAAGGGCATCGCCACCGCCGTGGGGATCTGGCTTATCCTGGACTGGCGGGTGCTGCTCATCGCCCTGGCCCTGTTCCTGGCGGTTTTCCTCATCACCAAAATCGTCTCGGCCGGTTCCCTGCTGGCGGCGGCCTCCCTGCCCTTCAGCACCTTCTTTTTGTATCCCTTGGGCGGGCTGACCGGACAGCAAGCCAACCGCTGGGTTGTCACGGTTCTTGCGCTGCTCTTCGGCCTGCTCATCATTGTCAAGCATAAATCCAATATCGTCCGCTTGCTCAAGGGGGAGGAAAAACCCCTGAAGGCCAAGCGCTAGGGAGGATGTTCCATGGCAAAAGTTACGGTTCTGGGCGCCGGGGGCTGGGGCACCGCCCTGGCCATGGCGGCCTTGGGCAAGGGGCATGAAACCGCCCTGTGGACGCCTTTTGCAGAGGAGGCCGCCCATATTATGCAGCACCGGGAGCAGGAGAAACTGCTGCCCGGCGTGAAAATCCCGGAGGAAATCGGGGTGACCACCGATATACGCACCGCCGGCGGTTCGGACATCACTATTGTGGCTGTGCCCTCCCAGGCTGTGCGGGAGACGGCAAAAAAGCTGCGGGCGGCAGAGAATCCCGGCATCGTGGTCAATGTGGCTAAGGGCATCGAGGCGGGAACCTATCTGCGCATGAGCCAGGTGCTGGCAGAGGAACTGCCGGAGGCGCGCATCGCCGTGCTGTCCGGCCCTTCCCACGCAGAAGAGGTGGCCCGGGGCGTCCCCACGTCGGTGGTGGTGGCGTCGGCCGATTTGCAGGCCGCCGAGGCTGTACAGCAGGCCCTTATGAGCCGGGCACTGCGCATCTATACCCATGAAGACATTGTGGGTGTGGAGCTTGGCGGCGCCTTTAAGAATATCATCGCCCTGGCCGCAGGCATATGCGACGGCCTGGGACTGGGGGACAATACCAAGGCTGCCCTTATGACCAGGGGGCTTACGGAAATCGCCCGGCTGGGCGTGTCCCTGGGGGCCAAGGAGAATACCTTTGCCGGTCTGGCCGGCATCGGCGACCTGGTGGTAACCTGTACCTCCATGCACTCCCGCAACCGCCGGTTCGGCATATTGGTGGGCAAGGGGGAGACGCCGGAGGCCGCCCTGCGGGAAGTGGGGACGGTGGAAGGATACCACGCCGTAAAGACGGCCTGGGAGCTGGCAAAGCGGCAGAAGGTGGAAATGCCCATTACCGAACAGTGCTATCACGTGCTGTACGAGCACTGCCCGGCCCGGGAGGCCATCGGCCATCTCATGGGCCGGCCGGGGCGTATGGAACGGGATTCCTCCTGGCTGGCCGACAGGCAATAGGAACCGGAGAATAAAAGCGGGGACGGCTCTTTGGGCCGGATTACCCCGCTTTTTTGCGGGGAACGGCCCGGTGCGGGTAAGCATAGACGTTGGGCAGCTCTTATACGGCGGTAAAAACGGGTTAGAGATCGGCTGTCCAACTTTTAACTTTTGTATTGCTATAAATTGCAGTTTGTGATATGATAAAACAGGAAATAAGCGGGCGGACAACGTCGCGTTTTTCCGGCACTGTTCATTGCCGGAAGCAGGATAAATTTATCACAATTGGCGGTGATGGATAAATGGAAAGGACAGGAAAAAGGAAACTGTCTTTATGGAAAGTAGCTGCGGTAGTCCTTGCCATCCTACTGGTGCTAAGCGGAGGGGGGCTGGCAGCGCGGTACATATACCTGTGGAGCAGAGGGCCGGCGGAGACGACGGTGACGGTGCCGGACAACTTGATAGGCGAGCGGGAAGGCCTGCGTGCAGAGGGAAGCGGCGTGGAAGTGATAAGCGTGCCGCAGGCGATGGCCGGGGGGCGTGCAGACACAGCGACCGGGGAAACGGACGGGGCGCAAGCGCGTGCGACGGTGCTGGAACTGTATGAAGGGCGGCCGGATGTGAACGAGGCGTTTGCAGTGCAGGGGATGCTGCCAGGAGATAAGGTGACGGAATACTATTGTGTGCGTGCCTATCACGAGGGAGATATCGAACTGCAGTTCCGGACGCTGGTGACGGAGGAGAGCAAGTCCCTGGGGAATGTGCTGGGGATTAAGGTGACCCACCTGGACAGTGGAAAGGTGCTGTGCGAAGGCCCGATAGCGGAGGTAAAAGAGAAATCCTACACCGAGGTGCTGGAGGGGAATGAAGCCGGGGAGACGACGGCGTATTACCAGATAGACGCATGGCTGGATACGAGCGTAGGGAATGAATACCAGGCGGCGCGGCTGATGGCGGATTTTGAATGGTATGTGGAAGAGGAAGAGAACCCCGACATCAGCGATGAGCCGGTGACGAGTGAGGAACCGGTGACCAGCGAAGAGCCGATAACGAGTGAAGAACCGGTAACAAGTGAGGAACCGGTAACAAGTGAGGAACCGGTAACCAGCGAGGAACCGGTAACGAGTGAAGAACCGGTGACCAGCGAGGAACCGGTAACCAGCGAGGAACCGGTCAGCGGCGGCCAGGGAGAAGGGCCGTATGAATCGGAAGAACCCGGGGAGCCCGGTGAGCCGGAAGAACCCGGAGGACTGACCCCGCCGCCGAAGACGGGCGAAGAAGGAGAAGCGGCCATGTGGGCAGTATTCCTGACGTCGGGCGTGCTGCTGGTGGTGGTGCTGGTAAGCCGGCGGAGAAAGGGGGAAGGGCGGCATGCATAATGCGAAGGGAATAAAGAAGCGGGCCGTCCTGCACATAGCGGTGATAGGGGCGCTGGGTGTGATGCTGGCGCTGACGACGCTGGCGCTGGTGACGTCGTTTGTGCGGAAGGAGGACAACCTGTTCGAAACGGGGCAGGTGAAGATAGAACTGAACGGCGGGCAGACCATATTCAACGGGGAAGACATGAACCTGGAACCGGGACGAGCAGCAGTGCGGACGTTCACGGTGGAGAATGTGGGGAACGCGGACGCCTATGTGCGGCTGTACCTGGAGAATGTGGAGGGAAGCCTGGAGAATGCGCTGACCTTTGCGATTTACGAAGGGGAAGAACAGCTGTACAGCGGGAAGGCCTCGGAGCTGACGAAGGAGAATCCGTGCATAGATAAAAGGGCGCTGGCGGCTGGGGAGATACGGACGCTGACGGCGGTAGTGACCATGGAGGAAGAGGCGGGGAACGCCTATGAAGACGGCGGCCTGACCTTTGATATGACGGCCGACGCCGTCCAGGTCCGCAACAATCCGGATATTGCCTTTGAATAACTTTCCGAATCAAACGATTAGCGAAAGAAAGAGGCTTGTTGACTGTAAAGACAAATTGTAAATAGCAAATCACCGTCCCTTCCCGCCCGGTGCGGGAAGGGCGGGACGCAAAGGGTATAAGCTGCGGTTTATGCCTTTTGCGCCCTGTTGGGGATAAGGAATCTGGGAGGCGGTAGACAGCATGAAAAAGGCCTTGCGCATCGTGGGAAATATCCTGACGGCGCTGATTTTGATTTTTGCCCTGTTTGTTATGATTTTTACCGTGGTATCGGTCAACACTGTAAACAGGGAAGAAGCCAGCATATTTGGCTATAAGCCCTATATCGTCCTGTCCGACTCCATGCAGGATACCTTTGAAGTGGGCGATATGGTCATCAGCAAGTCGGTGGACGTCTCTACCCTGGAGCCGGGTGACATCATAACCTTTTCGTCTATA
>CAJFVX010000012.1 GCA_904420585.1 Candidatus Howiella intestinavium
CCCTTCAATTCCAACGAGCGGGCGGGCTATTCCTCCACCGGCAACAGCGCCGACCACAGCGAGTGGGTGTATGTGGATTTGGGAGAGTCTACCGATGTAAACCAGGTAGTTTTCTACCCTGCCGCCCAGCAGGCCGACGGGGTTTGGACGGCCACCGGCGTGCCGGCGGCCTACGAAATCCAGGTGTCCGACGACGCGGAAAAGTGGGAGACGGTGTATACCGGCGGCTTTGAGACCGCCCCGGCGGCCGGTGCCCAGACGGTGGATTTTGAGACGGTATCGGCCCGGTACGTCCGGTTCTATGCCTCCAGTATCCTCCCCCGGAACGGGGACTACCGGCTGCAGCTTTCCGAGATGGAAGTATATAATGTAGACCGTCCGGAAATGACCACCCGGCTGGATATTGTGACCGACACCACCTGGACCGGCTGCACCGAGGAGGTGGAGGGCTGGAACCAGATCCAGTGCACCGCCGGCAGCTGGACAAAACCCCAGCAGCACGTGCCCTACGGCGCCGACCCCTGGAAGACCAACCTGAGCATCAACGACGTGCAGAATTCCTCCCGGGCGGCGGTCAACCTGCGCCGGGAATTCCAGGTGGAGAAGGAAGTGGCCTCGGCCTACGCCTACATCTGCGGCCTGGGCTTCTTTACCCTGACGGTTAACGGCCAGCCGGTGACCGACTCGGTCATGAACCCCGCCCCCACCCAGTACGACTACACCTCCCTTTACTGCGTATATGACGTGTCCGAACTCCTGCAGGAGGGCGGCAACGCGGTAGGCGTGGAACTGGGCAATTCCTTCTACAACGAGACCGGCGGCGTGTGGAACTGGCCCAACGCCCATTGGCGGGACAATCCCAAGTGCCTGCTGAACCTGGAAATCATCTACACCGACGGCTCCAGCGAGACCATTGTCACCGACCGGAGCTGGAAGGTCAGCCGGGACGGCCCCATCACCTCCAACAGCCTCTATTACGGCGACGAGTACGACGCCCGCAAGGCGCTGGTGGACGGAGAGGGCCGCAGCTTCGACCAAAACGGCTACGACGACAGCGCCTGGATGGACGCCTCGGTGCTGGCCACCCCTGTCAATGAGGACGGGGAGGCGGCCGCTCTCAAGTGGCAGCACGAGGAGCCCAATATGCGCACGGCCACCTTCAAGCCCTCCCGCATCCAGCAGCTGGACGAGGATTCCTGGGTGGTGACCTGCCCGGTGATGACCACCGGCTGGGCCAAGCTCACCGGCATCAACATCCCGGAGGGGCAGGAGCTGACCATCACCTATTCGGAAAAGCAGCATGAGGACGGCACGGTCATGAAGCTGGGCGGCCTGGACGGCGAAGGGGAAAACTGGTTCTCCGAGGCCAACATCTGCCAGGACCACTACATCTCCGACGGCACGGCCGACGCTGCCTATGAGCCCCGGTACTCCTACAAGGGTTATCAGTACATCCAAATCGACGGCTGGCAGGGCGAGTTTACCGCCGACAACATCGAGATGTACCTTATCAACAACGCCATGGAGCAGGCCGGCAGCTTTGAAACCTCCAGCGAGATGATAAACGCCCTGCAGGCTATGATGGTGCGGACGGTTCTCAACAACCAGCAGGGCCGCATCACCGACACGCCGGTTTACGAGAAGAACGGCTGGACGGGCGACGCCAATGTGATGCTGGACACCATCCTTTACAACTTTGACGCCGAAAACGTCATGGAAACCTTCTTAAACATGCTGGCCGACACCCAGGAGGCCTTCGGCAATGTGGCCGACATCGTGCCCAGCGCCGATTCCTTTACCGACAACCATCCCACCTGGAACACCGTCTTCCCCTTCGGCATCACCAGAATGTGCCAGTACTACGGCAACTACACCTACGCCGAGGAGATGTACGAGGCCCTGCGCACCTTTGCCATGACCGATATTAACATCATCCGGGGCCAGGGCTGGCTGTGGGCCGGCGGCAGTTACGGCGACTGGTGCTCCCCCTCCAACCTCACCGACGGGAACGCCCCCATCAGCGCCGGCGCTTCCGAAGGCTCCAAAATCACCGACAACGCCATGCTCTACGGCGCCTTAACCGAAATTGCCAACCTTACCCGGCTGCTGGCGGATAATGCCTATGATGCGGGCGACCGGGCCCAGGCCGAGGCCTATGCGGCCGACCTGGCGGTTTATGAAGACGCCCTGGAAAATATGTACGCCGCCTATAACGCCAAGTTCTTTGACCAGGCCAATGGCTGCTACGACACCGGCGAGTGGAGCCAGGTAAACGACCGCACCCGCTACCGCCAGACCTCCCAGCTGGCCTCCCTGGCCTACGGCCTGGTGCCCGCCGAGTATGAGCAGGGCGTGGTGGACAGCCTGGTGGAGGATATCATAGCCAAGGACTATCATCTGGATACCGGCGTTGTGGGTACCAAGCTGATTCTGCCCATGCTGGATAAATACGGCTATGAGGACCTGGCCTTCCGCATCACCACCCAGACCACCTATCCCTCCTGGGGTTACTGGCTGGCCCAGGGCGCTACCTCCTGCTGGGAGAACTGGGAGACCACCACTCGTTCTCTGGATCACCATATGTTCGGCTCGGCCAGCGAGTGGTTCTATTCCGGCCTGGCCGGCATCCGGGACATTGCGGGTGGTTACGAGACCTTTACCATCGACCCGGCCTTTACCGGCAGCTTAGACTATGTGAACTGCTCCATCGAAACCGTGCGGGGAACCCTTTCCTCCAACTGGAAGTTAAATGATGACGGCACCATCACCATGGAACTCACCGTTCCCTACGGTTCCACCGCCAAGGCCTATCTGCCTACGGCGGAAGCGGACGGCGTCCTGGTCAACGGCCAGGCGGCGGATGCCGCCGAAGGCGTGACGGCGGCCGGGCTGGAGGACGGCCGGTACTGCCTGACCCTTTCGGCGGGCAGCTACAGCATTGTCACCGGCAGCGACCTGGTGGAACTGTATAAATTCGCCCTGGATGACGCCATCGAGACGGCCGAAGCCCTGGATACCGACCTGTATCCCGCCGGCGTGCTGGCGGATGTGGAAGCCGCCCTGGAAGAGGCCCGCCGGCTGTCGGCTGCCGAAGCGGGCGAGGCCTTCCAGAAGCAGCTGAACGACACCGAGGCCGCCCTGGCCGCCGCCATAGCCGAGGCCCAGGGCAGCGAAGCCCGGCAGGCCCTGTACGAAGCCCTGGCCCAGTACGGCGACGCCGATATGTCCGACGCCGGCGCCACCGAAGCGGCGGCCTACGCATCGGCCGTGCTGACCGCCACCAAGCTGGTGCAGGATTACACCACCGACGACGAACAGCTGGAGGCTGCCCGGAATAAGCTGGAGGACATCTATCGCCAGGTCGTGCTGGGCGAGAGTGAGAATCTGGCCCGGGGCAAGGCCGTGGAAGCCTCCTCGGCCGAGAACAACCCCTCCTGGGGCTGGCAGGTTTCCAACCTGGTGGACGGCGACCGGCAGAACGCCAATTCCAACGGCGAGTACGCCGGCCACTCCTCCAACACCAGCGTCTCCAACGACCACAGCGAATGGGTCAGCATAGACCTGGGCGAGAGCAGGGAGGTCAACAAGGTGGTATTCTATCCCTCCTGCCAGAATGAGGACGGAAACATGGTGGGCTACGGTTCCCCCAAGGCCTATGATATCCGGGTGTCGGATGACGGGACAGAATGGCGGACGGTATACACCGGCGAACTGGCCGAGATACCATCCTACGGCCCCCAGACGGCCGAGTTCGATACGGTGTCGGTCCGGTACGTCCAGCTGTACGCCGCCAGCCTGTTCCCGAGAAACGGGGAATACCGGCTGCAGCTTTCGGAAATGGAAGTTTATAACCTCCAGGATTTCCCCGAACAGCCGGAGGGCCTGACCTATCTGGAACTGAGCAGCGGTAAACTGTCGCCCGTCTTTGATTACTTTACTGGCAGCTACACGGCGATGGTGGAAAAGGCGGTGCGCTCCATCACCCTGACCCCCTACGCCACCGACGGCACGGCGATTACCGTCAACGGCCAGACGGTGTCGGCGGGCCAAGCTTCCCAGCCCATCGCCCTTCAAGTGGGCGAAAACGACATCACCCTCACCGCCGGCGGGGTGACCTACACCCTGACGGTGACCCGTTCGGCTGAAGGCTCCGATATCATTCCCGGAGATATGGACGACAGCGGGGCGGTAGATATTGTGGACGTCATGGCGGCCTGTCGGGTGCTGGCCCGGAAAAATACCGGGATGCCGGCCAGCCCCGATGAAATCCTGCGGGGCGACCTGTCTGGCGACGACACCATTACCATCGAGGATATCATGCTGATTTGCAGGGTCATAGCCGCAGGGCGGAACGCCGCTTAAGCCAAAGAAATTTGTCTTAAGAGAAAATCATATACAAAACCGGTACCCTTCCGAGGCTTTTTTGCCTTGGAAGGGTACCGGCCTTTATATTTCTTATCCGTTTTCGCAACAGCTCTTGGTTTTTTCTGGCTGGGTGCGACCATCTTTTATCTTTCGTGTTTGGATCAACTGACGGAAAAAGACAATTTATAACGTGATTTTCTCATTGCTGATTTTGGATAATATATTTTCTGCTATGTCAAAAATGAATAATTTCTCCGTATCGCTTCTTTTTTGAAGCAGCTGCATAAAGCGTTTGTCAATATTTGTCTGCTTTGTTTGCCTTTCACTGAAAACCTGCTCCATTGAAATATCCAGAATCTTCGTAATTTTTGCCAAGGTTTCCAGGCTGGGTATTTTTTTGCCGTTTTCTATTTGCGAAAGAAAGACAGCGGATATTTCAGCTTTTTCAGCTAGCTGCTCTTGCGTATAATTCTGTTTTTTTCTGTAATTGCGCAAATTTTCCCCCATGATTTCAAATGGCATTTAGAATCACTTCCTTATACCAGTTATTGTAAACCTTGCTGTCAGATAAATTAATTAACTGAAAGTTTAAATAAACGTTGCTATTAGTTTAAATATATGATATAATAGGAAGCGAGGAGGAAACTCCTTGAAAGCAGATGCAAATATGCAGAATAGGAGAGAGGAAAATGAGTTGTGCAATACATCCGGATCGCGCTCATGTGGGAGTTTGTAGCGAATGCGGCAGGCTGCTGTGCCAGGAATGCGTGAATGCGTACAACCCTCCGCATTGTATTTATTGTACGCAGGAATGGGGCAGAAAATTAAAGCGCTATTTTATAAAAATAATTGTTCTCAGCTTGCTCTTGGGATTCTTAGTCGGACCGGTATTCGGCGCGGCCGCCGGCGGCAATGCGGGTATAGTCATTGGCATGATCCTAATTTTTGCCGGCGTTCCGTGGGGGTGGATAACTTTAAATAAAATCACGCCTCGCATCTTTCTTGTTATGCCTCTAATAGGCTGGGTATTCTATTTCTTTATCAAATTTTTTATCGCCTTTTTTATCGGCATATTTGCCATGCCTTTCCAGATTTACAGGCATATTAAGGCGCTGCGGGTGGCCAAAAGCGCCGGATAATGTTTAAATAAAAAGATGAGACTGTATTTGTAAGCTATGCGATTCATTTATATCGTTTCGGGTGTCATAGCCTGAGGCGCCTGCAAGCAGCACGGAAAAGCAGCGAGGTTTGGAAAAATGTTCTGTTTCCAAACCTCGCTGCTTGTTTTAGATATTAGATAAATGTGCAAAACACCAAAATCACCCGCCGCGTCCCATACAAAGCCGCAGGTATATCCTAAGCCTTTTCCGGCCCGCTTTCCGTAAGGCCCGGCGTGTGCTCCCGGCCGCCGATGCTCCTGGATGCGTTGGCCGGCGGGGCGAATTCGGTCATGTATTTCCAGTATCGCTTGGGCATCATGGATATGCGGCAGCGGGGATTCTCCCGCCCTTCGATGGCGATGGTGTCGTAAAACCGCCGCCACAAGGCCTGGTAGGCCGTCTCTTCCTCGCCGGCCGCCGGCGGGGTAAAGGATTCCATGGGCACAATCTGCATTTCGTGGGGACGATAGAAAAGGGCGGCGTGGTGGTTTTCGTCATAAATCAAAAACCGCTCCTCGGGCAGGCGCTCCGCAAAATGCCCGGCCAGCAGGGGCAGGGCGAAATTTTTCGGCCCGATGACGGCGGTCAGCACCCCGCCGTAATCCGCAAACCGCACAAAGCCCTTCAGCAGATGGGCCTCCCTTGTCACATGCTCCACCGCCCGCCGCAGGGCGTCCACCCGCTGGTCCTGCAAAAGGCGGGTCACCCGGGGGCCTATCCGGTACCCTAAGCGCAGGTAGTCCAGCATAATCCGCTCCTTGTCCGGCCGGCCGGAGAGAAAGCAGAGGCGGATGTCGTTTTCGGCGGCGGCCGATATTTTCCGGGGAATGGAGGCCAGCACCCGGTCGGCCTTATCCCCTTCGGTCTCGATGCGGGACACCCGGTACAAAAAGCTGGGCGGCGGCTGCTCGCTTAGGATTTGCAGGGGGATTTCCCGCCGGTAATAGCTGGCGTACACGCAGCAGAGGAAACCCTCGAAGCTGCCGTCGTACACATAGATAACCGGGTCGGCCGCCCGGCTCACATCTGTCCGGTCAGACACATGGACACATCCTCTCTCGTCACCGCGGCCGGGGCAAACAGGGACAGCTGTTCTGACCCGCCGGCTGCAAATCCCTCCAGCGCTGTCTGGGACAGGCCCTCCCACATCCCCCGGCACCGGTCGGACACCAGGGCCCGCAGGACGCCGTCCTCGGTGACCTTCAGGCCCTCCATGCGTTTGCCGCCGCAGAGGATGAAATACTGGGCCCTTTTGAGCACCACCCCCAGCCGCTTGAGCCCCGCATAGGTCAGGGAACCCTGCCGGCGGGCCAGCAGAATCCGCCGGCAGCTTTTGACCCCGATGCCCGGCACCCGCAGCAGCAGTTCCTCCGGGGCCGTGGTGACCTCCAGGGGGAACAGCTCCATATGGTTCAGCGCCCAGTTGCACTTGGGGTCTACCAGAAGGTTGAAATTGGGATGGCTTTCGTCCAGCAGTTCGGAAGCCGCAAAGCCGTAGCAGCGCACGAGCCAGTCGGCCTGGTAGAGCCGGTGCTCCCGCAGCAGGGGCGGGGGCGTACCCACCGCCGGCAGCAGGGGGTTGGTGGATACGGGGATATAGGCCGAGTAGAAAACCCGCTTGAGCCGGTACTTTTTATACAGGGCCTCCGACAAGGTGAGGATTTGGTAATCGCTGTCGGCCGTGGCTCCCACAATCATCTGGGTGCTCTGGCCCGCCGGGGCAAAGGCGGGGGCGTGGCGGTAGCGCACCAGTTCCTGCCGGTTTTGGGCAATGCGGCCGGAAATGTACCCCATGGGCTTTAAGATGGATACCTTGGACTTGTCGGGCGCAAGGCGCATAAGGCTTTTCTGGGAGGGCAGTTCGATGTTGACGCTCATGCGGTCGCAGAGGGTGCCCATGCGGGACAGCAGGATAGGGTCGGCCCCCGGGATGGCCTTGGCGTGGATATAGCCCGCAAAGCCGTATTCCTCCCGCAGGATGCGCAGGGTCTCGGTCATCTGCTCCACCGTATAATCGGGATTGCGCAGGACCCCCGAGCTCAAAAACAGGCCCTCGATATAGTTCCGGCGGTAAAACTGTATGGTCAAATCGGCCAGTTCCCGGGGGGAGAAGGCGGCCCGGGGGACGTCGTTGGAACGGCGGTTGACACAGTACTGGCAGTCGTAAATGCAGGCGTTGGTCATGAGCACCTTTAAAAGGGAGATGCAGCGCCCGTCCCCGGCGAAGCTGTGGCAGATGCCGCAGGCCGTGGCGTTGCCGATGCCGCCTGGGGCCGCCGCCCGGTCCGAGCCGCTGGAGGTACAGGCGGCGTCATACTTGGCCGAAGCCGAAAGAATCGTCAGCTTCTCCAGCATATCCATAACGGACCCCTCCTTTTGCGCAGAACAAACGTTCTTTTTATATTATAAGCGGGAACATTTGTTCTTGTCAAGAGGAAAAGATGCAGATTTTTGTCGAAAAAAGAAGGGAAAGCTAAATTGTGTCGAATTATATAAAACAATTATTCATCGCAATCGATTGACACTTATAATTATGGAATATATACTAAGGATAGGGGAATAGGCAAAACATGGATGGACATGTACATAAAAGAATGATTTGAAAAGGGGTGCTGCCGTATGGTTTTGAAACGCGTGGGAACGCTTGTGCTGGCGGGGATACTGGCTGCCCTGAGCCTACAGGGCTTGGAGCCTATGGATACGGCGGCGGAAGAGGAAAAGGACGCGGAAATTCCGTCGTATATCCAGGAACTGATGGAGGAAAAGGGGTTTACCGGCATCGACCAGCTGTCCGGCGACAGTCTGACCGACGTTGTCTTCCAGAAGGCCGACGGCACCAAGACGCTGTATATCTATGACAGCCCCATTAAGTACGAGGATGCCGACGGGACGATTCGCTTCATCGACCCGGCGGCCCAGGAGAGCCGGAAGGTGGACGATGCGGGGGCGCGGGCCTACGCCTACGAGAACCGGGAAGGCGGCCAGAAAACCTATTTGCCGCAGCGGATCCAGTCGGGCGTGCTGAGCGAATCCGGCGGCCGGCAGCTGGAAATCTTCCCTACGGGGGAGAAAAACAGCCGGGTCAAGCGGGAGACCAGCGGAGAGGATGAGCGGCTGGTGTACGCCGACGCGGTGGAGCCGTCGGTGGATTTGGCCTATACCTATACCTTAAGCGGGGTGCAGGAGGAAATCGTCCTGGAGGAATACACCGGGGAAAACACCTTTACCTTCCGTCTGGATACCCACGGCCTGGTGCCAAGCATCACGGCAGGGTATACAATCGTTCTGGAGGATCCGACCACAGGGGAGGCGGCGTGCACCCTTTCCGGCATCGAACTGCAGGACGCCTCCTATGCCGAGACCCTGCACTACAGCGACGTAAGTTTTGAAAACACCTACACCATCCAGCCCGACCCGGAGGGGGAGGGAGAAACGCCCTATCTGCTGACCGTGACGCTGGACGAAGAATTTTTGCAGAACCCGGATACGGTTTATCCTTTGACCGGTAACTATAACTTTTCTTGGATTACCAGTTCGGCGGACACAACAGTTTATCAATATACCAGTTATGACGCCAGCGCCTCTGCATTGGACTATGTGGGCAACCGCGAAAGCAGCGGCTATGGCGACTGCATCAAAATGGCGAATTTTGACGCCAATCTCTTAAAGCGCATCAATCCGGATAATATCATTTCCGCTACCTACAGTACACAGATACTGGGAGCAGAAGATGCCTGGTATATCGATTTGGTCATTCCGAAATTCACCTGGTATGCTTCCCAGGTACGGTACAGCAATATGAACAGCCCCAGCAAGTATACGTATTCATGGTCAGTTTATATGAATAATACCACCGAGAGAACACAGGGGTTCCCCATAACGGACATTGTGAAGCAGTGGCTGCGGGTGGAACTAAAGGAGGATATAGCGCATTTGGGCAGCCGGCAGGGGATAGCGCTGATAGCCCGGAACTGCCCTACAGACAGCTATCGGGCCCTCCGTTCAGCCGAAAGCGCATCTATTGACCGGCCGGCATTCTCGGTGGATTTCCGGGAGGACGATTCGCTGGAAAGCGGCCTGTACTTCATCCGGAACTTATGCAAGGATTCTGATACCTCTTTTTATTTAGATGCCAACAACAGCGGCACGACGGAGGGAACGGGTACGACCATCTACAATTTCCACGGGGCGAACAACCAAATTTGGCGGGTGCAGAATGACCCGGAGCGTTCCGGTCAGTATACCATATCCCCTTACTATAATTCGGGGTTATACCTGACGGCGGAGTTTGCAGACAGGAGTCCCCTGACCTTATCAAGGACAAAGCAGGTGTGGCATATTATCGAAAACGCAGACGGTACATATCGGTTTGTCCCATATGGTACTGCCCTGTGGGTCCCCGAGGCGGCGGACGGAATTGTCAAAAGCGGGACAGTGGTACAACTCGCCGAGTATATGGCGGAAATATACCAGAAATGGGTGTTTGAAAAGGCGACCATAGCCGGCGGGGCCGCAGCCTATTACCAGGAGAATTCCGAAAATGTAAATTGCTTCGGCTATGCTTTGAATTTGGAAAGATGGCTTTATGCGCCAACCTGTACTTATGGCCCGGATGGTGAAACTTATTATATGGATCTTGCTTGGGCGAGAATTCAAGAAACGATTGAAGACATGGGCTTGCAGTATAGGGAGTTATCAGGTCCAAACCAGTATCTTCGACCAAATGAATGGAGAATTGTTTATCGCGCTGGTGATAATTATGTCCCGGCATATGGTGGGAATCAGATGAGCAGCCATTTTATGAAACAATTAGATACAGGAGGTTGGGCGGAAAAACAAGGGCATGCGCCATCGCAAAACTTGGGTATGATTAACATAAGCACATATTCGTGGGATTGGTTGGAAATGAATTCGGATGGTGAGTTGGAAAATAAATGCACAGGCTTTTATGATAGTCCGCCCATTTATATAGCTGTTTGGCAGTAAAGGAGGTCATATTATGCGTACAAAGATAATTACCTTGCTGCTGACAGCCGGCGTATTGCTGGCCGGCTGCACACCGGCGGCCTCCAGCGGCGACACGGCGCAGGTAGCCAGTCAGCCGGCGTCTACCGCCGAAATACAGGACACGACAATACAGGACACGACAACCGCAAGCACACCTGCATCCACAAGCACATCGGAAACTTCTTCAGCAGGATCCGAGGCATCCACATCAATTGTCACCTCCGGCAGTACCAGCCGGCCAGCAGTTTCCTGGCCGGAGCCGCCTACGCCTACGCCCATCGTGCCGGATGACGATGGCCAGGCGGGTGATCCGCCTGCCGAGCAGCCCGGCCCGCCTGTTTCCGAGGAGCCTACACCTGAACCGGAACCCAATTGGGAAGTAGAACACGTCTATTGGTTCCCGGATGATAACCCTTATGAAGAGTCGTTCACACCGTCGCCCAACAACGCCGGTACACCGGATGACTATATTACGGTGGAATATCATGCAACGGATCTCTTGTTTAGTTTTAATTCTCGTCAGACCTTTTATGTGGGCGACAGGCCATTGGGAATAGGAACGGTAAACCATGCTTATCCCATTGAATGCCTGCGGCAGCTGGATGAAAACACCTATTATGCGGTTTATAAGGCAAAGGAAGGCGGTTATATCTACGTCCATTTCCAGAAGATGTTGGAAGAACCTAGCTGGGATGAGAATTATTATAATGGCATTTACGCTGTCACCAGCGTAATCTATGTCCGTGAACCTCTTGACTATGCGGATTTTTCGGAGATAAAAATAGGCGATTCCATAACAGATATAGAAGCAATTGATCCTGCTTCGTGTGCTTGGATTACAATGTGGTCAAAGATGTATGACGGAATGGGTATCCGCCAGACCTTGACAGATGGCGCAATATTCATTGAAGCGCTGAAAGACGACAATGGCGACTTTACAGTATCGAAAATCCGTTATTTCCCGGATGGTATAGAGGATTTCAGTGAGCGTCTGGATACAGGCTTGGAAATCAACCACAACATTCTCCCTCAGGATTTCCCTCAGTAACCGAATAAAGCGGGGCGCGTCCCCGCGCAGCAAAACACCGCCGGCCGGGCTGCTTTCGCCCGGCCGGCGGTGTTTTCTGTATGCTTCTGTCCCCGCATCCGAAGAAAAAAACTTATTCCGGGAAGTCCACCGATACGGTGCCCACGCCGCCGTCGATTTTAATAGTGCGGCCGGCGCCGGGATTTTCCGTCCGGCCGTCGGGCAGCTGCTCCCCGTTTACCAGCACCTCCCCGATGCCGCCGTTTACCTGGTAGGTATAATCCTCGGCCGCGCCGTCCAGATGGAGAAATACCTCCCCTACGCCACCGTCAATCACGGCGTCCCCTTCCAGCCGGCCGGTGAAATCCAGGGTGCCTACGCCGCCGTCCAGCTTAAGGCCGTCCACGTCTCCCGACTGGATATAGATTTTCCCCACGCCCATGTCGGCCTGCAGAAAGCCGGTGGTCACATCCGATATGGTAATGGAGCCGGCGCCGCCGTCCAGCCGGACGGTGTCGGCCTGTAAGGGGGCCTCGGCCGTCAGCTCTCCCGTGCCGCTTGCCAGCCGGATGCTTTCCAGCTGCCCTGCGGGCATATAGACGGTGATGGAGGGGGTGTCATGGCCCAGGCGCAGGAAGTCCCACAGGGAAAAGTCTTCGCTGCGGACGGAAAGCTGGCCGTCCTCCACCCGGCAGGTAAAGGAATCGCCTACGTTTTCCGCCTCTACCCGCCAGCCGTCGCCCTCCGCCAGACGCAGGCTGCCGTAGCCGCTGTCGATGGAAAGGGAAGTGATATTCCCGGTGATGTCCTGGGCGAAGCCGCCGGTTTCCCGGTCGCCGCCGGTGAGGAACCGCAGGGCCCCCAGCCCCAGCCAGGCCAGGCTGCCGATGATGCAGACGGCCAGCAGCACCCCGATAAAAATGCCGATGTATTTTACCGCTTTTTGTCCTGCGTTCATTTTACATCCACCCCTCCGAATATGGATACACAGTCCACATAGACCGTAGGCCCGTCGGGCACAATGGGCGGCTGGGCCTTGTTGGAAGCCCCGCCGAAGATGGGCACGGAGGAGATTTTAACCTTCACATTGGCCGGGACGAAAATATCGATGCCGCCGAAAACGGCCGTGGCCCGGATGACCGTGTCCTCCCGGATGACGGCTTGGCGCAGGTCAATATCCAGCCCGCCAAATACGGCGGTCAGGTTGGCGCCCTGGAAGCCTTCGCCGGGAAAGGCCAGCTTCTGCCCGCTGAAAACGGCGGCGCAGTCCTGCCTGGGCCCGGCGGGCTTTACCTTGACCCCGTGGCCGGAAAAGCAGCTGCGAAAAAGGATGACCAGGCCGATGACCACCAGGATGACGGGGAAGACCAGCCTGCCCACCAGCTCCCAGGTGAAGACCTCGGGCATCTGGCGGGTGAGCAGCAGCAGCACGCCCAGCACAAGGCAGATGCTGTTAAAGACCTTGGGGCCGGATTTGATGATGCTGATAAAGCTGGGGACGATGATAAAGAGGGTCCACCAGCCGGGGAAGAACAGGGAGACGTCCCATAGGGAAAAGGCGTTGCCGGCCAGCAGCACGCCGGCCGCCACAAAGGCAAGGCCGATAAGCAGGTTGCAGATGCGGTTTTTCATAGATTCCCTCACTCCTTTTGGCGGAGCTTTCCGCCCGCCTACCGAAAGTATACCATACCCGCCGGATAAAGTACCAGGGAAAAAGGGGAGAAATCCTTAAGATTTTCTTCAGGCTCCCGGGAACGCCCCCCTAGGCAAACCGGCCGGGATTTGGTATACTTTTGTGGGATAACAGCCGAAAGGAGAGAGGTGCGGATGAAAATCGGACTGGTGCTGGAGGGCGGCGGCATGCGCAGCCTGTACACGGCGGGCGTCCTGGACGCCCTGCTGGATGAAAAGATAATGGCCGACTATGTCATCGGCGTATCGGCGGGGGCCTGCTGCGGGGTATCCTATGTATCCGGGCAGCGGGGGCGCAGCCTGCGCATCAATACGGTGCAGGTGCAGGACAAGCGGTATCTGGGGCTGGGGAATTTTCTAAAGACCGGGTCGCTTTTCGGTATGGACTTTATTTTCGACGAAATCCCCAACCGGATAGACCCCTTTGACTATGAAGCCTTTGCGGCCTCTCCCTGCGCCTTTGAGGCGGGGGTCAGCGATGTGGAGACCGGGCTGCCCGCCTATTTCGGCAAGGAGGATATACAGGGGCACAGCATCGTGCTGCGGGCCTCCTCGGCCATCCCCTGCTTTTCCCCCATGGTGCGCTACAAGGGGCGGGATTATCTGGACGGGGGCACCTCCGACCCCATCCCCTTCCGGCGGGCCTTAGCGCAGGGCTGCGACCGGGTGGTGGTGGTGCTGACCCGGGACCGGGGATTCCAAAAGACCCCCGAGCCGGGGCACTTCTATTACGCGAGAAAGTACCGGCGCTATCCCGGCGTGGTGCGGATGCTGGAGCGGCGGCACCAGGTGTACAACCGTTCCCGGGAGGAACTGTGGGAACTGGAGAAGAAGGGGAAGGCCCTGGTGCTGGCCCCGGCGGCGCCTTTGGGCATCGGCCGGTTTGAAAAGCGGGTAGACCGGCTGAAGGCGGCCTACGAGGTGGGATACGCGGACGCAAAGCAGATGCTTCCCCGCCTGCGGTCCTTTTTTGGTCTCCTTACGGCCGGACAGAAGGGGGAATAAGGATGCGCGCCCATATCCGATGCATGCTTCCCTGCCGGCCGGCGGATGTTTGGCAGCTGGTGACCGACTGGGAAAACTGCGGCTGGCGGCGGGATTTGGAAAGGGCCCAAGCCCTGCCCGACGGCAGCGGCTTTATAGAGTACACAAAAGGCGGCGCAGTTACCTATTTTCATATCACGGACTTTGTGCCCATGGAGCGGTGCGAAATGGAACTGGAAAACCCCTTCCTGCAAGGCCGCTGGCTGGGCCTGTTCCGGACCGTGGACGGCGGGACGGAGCTGGATTTTACCGAAGAGGTCACCATAAAAAAGTGGTATATGCGGCTTCCGGCGCGGTTTTATCTCAAAAAGCAGCAGGCGGCGTATATGGCCGATTTGTCTGCGGCGCTGCAGCGGGCGGCCGACTGAGAGGGAAAGCCGGCCGGGAATTCTGTATGATGGGAGGCTCTTTGGCCCATACTAATACCGAGTACAAATTCGGAGGCCGTGGGATATGGATAAAATAAAAAGACGGGGCCAGAACCGGCCCCATCCCTTTATGAAGGCGCTGCTTCTGACCCTGCTCTGCTTTGTCATGGTGGCCATCGGCTTTTTCGGTGCGGCCTACCTCACCGGGGCGCTCTGACCGGCCTGGCGGTCTATAAAGCCGGCTGCCCCACCCGGTAGACCCGGCGGTACAGCTCCTCCCGCACCCGTCCGAAATCCTCTTCCGAAAGGGGAGCGGGCCAGCTCATCACCATCAGGGGGATGGCGGAGGTGGTGGGCTGCAAGGGGGGCTGCTCGTAAGGGTAGGGGTTCAGACAGAACCCCAGCCGCTCATAAAAGGCCACCCGCCGGCGGGCTGTATCGGTTTCGGGGGGCTCCACCTCCAGCACAATGGGGGCGGGAGCGGCCGAGAGGAAATCGGCCAGCATCCGGCCGCCCATGCCCTGCCCCCGCAGGGAGGCGGAAACGGCGAAGTGCTCCACATAGCGGAATCCCTCCAGTTCCCAGCCGATTAAAAAGGCGGCCGGCAGGCCGGCTGCGTCCCGGTGGACGGTAAGGCACAGGGCCGGGTCGCGGAGGATGCGGGCGAACCCCTTGCGGGTTCGCCGCTCTTCCGGGGGAAAGGCCTCCTCCATAATTTCCCAAAGGCGTGCGAGGTCACTGTCGCTGAGGCCGAAGCGGGCGGCGGGATTGTGTGCGGACGGCATCCCATCTCCTCTTTCTGTCCTTTTTCGGACGTTTTCACCTAGTATAGCACGGGAAAAGGGGTTTGCAAAGAAAAAGAGGGAGATTTTTGAAAGCCGTAATTGACAGATGGGCAAAGGGGTGTTATAATACGGTACGTGCTCATGAGGACATGAGTTCATATGCGCCCGTAGCTCAGTTGGATAGAGCGTTAGACTCCGACTCTAAAGGCCACTGGTTCGAATCCAGCCGGGCGTACCAAAGAGGGAAAAGGGGATTTCCGGTCCGCGTATTCCCTTTTCCAGTCTGGGACGGCGGGCTTTGCCCGCCGTTTTTTCTATACCGGCATTTTTTCGGCGGACGAGGGGGGTAAATCCGGCTTTTGCGGGTTTACCTGTATTTATTTAGGCGGGGATAGTATGAATATCATTGTTGTAGGCTGCGGACAGCTGGGCACCCGGCTGGCCAACACCCTTTGCCGGCTGGGGCACGACGTGGCCGTCGTAACCCGGAAGGCCGACGAATTCAGCGACCTGGGCGACGATTTTTCCGGCATTACCGTATCGGGCGTGCCTCTGGACCAGGATGTGCTGGAGCAGGCGGGCATTGAGGAATGTGACGTGCTGCTTGCCGTCACGGGGAACGACAACCAGAATATCGTCATTTCCCAGATAGCAAAGGAAATTTACCATGTGCCCAAGGTCATCACCCGCATTATGGATCCGGTCCGGGAAACGGTTTTCGAGAATTTCGGCATGCATACCGTCTGTCCCACCAAGCTGGCGGCCACCACCGTTATCAATACGGTGCTGGATGAAATCAGCGATCAGATGATCACCTTCGGCGTCCACACGGCCGACTTTGAGGTGCGGTCGGACAAGCGGTGGGTAGGCAAGATGGTCTGCGAAATCCCGGTGCACGAGGACGAGATGATCTATGCGGTTATCGACGCATCCGGGGCCCTGCGGCTCAACCTCGACCCCGAACGGGTTATAGGGAAAAACGAACGGGTGGTATTTTCCAGCCTGGTAGACTAAAATCCCGCCCGGCCGGGGCGGAGGGAAGCAAAAGGAGCAGACGCGGGTATGAAAGTGATTGTAGTGGGCGGCGGCAAGGTAGGATACTACACCGTCAAGACCTTAAGCGAAAAGGGAATCGACGTGCGGGTCATCGAGCGCAGCCGGGAGGCCTGCGACCGGATTGCCAACGAGCTGGACGTGCCGGTTATCTGTGCCGACGGCACCACGGTGGAGGCCCTGGCCCAGGCGGGCGCGGGCAAAGCCGACGCGGTCATCGCCGTCACGGGGTCGGACGAGGACAATATTGTGGCCTGTCAGATAGCCAAGCGCCGGTTTGCGGTGCAGAAGGTTATCTCCCGTTCCAACAATCCCAAAAATGTGGATATTATCAAGCGGCTGGGGGCGGATATCGCCGTCAGCAGCACCCAGATTATCACCAACCTCATCGATATGGAGGTGGATACCACCGGCCTCAAACTGCTGGCCACCCTCAACCGGGGGGAGGCGGGCATTATCGAGCTGGTGGTGCCCGACGACTGGAAGCATAACGGCCAGCCCTTGTCCGAACTGGACCTGCCCCGGGGCTGCATCATGGTGGCCGTATCCCGGGATACGGGCATGGAAATCCCCCGGGGCGATACCGTCCTGCGCCCCCGCGACCACGTGACCGCTGTGGTGGATAAGGGAAGCCGCCGGGCCTTCCAACGCATTTTTTATTGATGGCAAGGGGGCCGCGGCGGTTCCGTTTGGGGAACCTGCCGTGGCTTTTTTCCCGCCGGACGCCCAAGGCTTCCGGCGGCCCCATACAGATACAGCCGGCGCCGTCCTTTCCGGACGGCCCGGGGATAAAACAGCCGGTTACCGCGCACCGGCGGCCGCCCTTTCCGGCGGCGGAGAAAAACCAGCCGGGCGCGGCGGCGGAATGGAAGCGTAAAAATGAGCGAAAAGGAACTGCGCACGGCCGAGGATCTGCTGCATCCGGCCGGTGGGCCGGATATGAGCGGCCTGCGCCCCAACGGGGAGAAGAAGCTGCTGATTGACACCGACAAGGGCCGGTACGCCCGGTATCCCATCCGCACCCATGTGGTCATGAAGGGCGACAGCCTCACCGAATTGCTGGATAAATATGTGCGCCCCTACCTGATGGAGGGCGACCAGATATTCCTCAGCGAGAAGATGGTTTCCATCAGCCAGGGCCGGGCCTTCCCCATATCCGAAATCAAGGTTTCCCGTCTGGCCAAGTTCCTGGTAAAGTTTGTGTACAAGTCCCCCTACGGCGTGGGGCTGGGCAGTCCCTGGACCATGGAGCTGGCCATCCGGGACATCGGCCGTCCCCGCATCCTGCTGGCCGCCTTCTGCGCGGCGGTGACCAAGCCCTTCGGCATCCGGGGGGTATTCTACAACATCCTGGGGCCCAAGGCCCGTTCCATCGACGGCCCGGGGGACTATGTGCTCCCCCCCTTCAATAAATACGCCAAGATGTCGCCCCTGGAGCCGGACAAGGTGGCCCGGGAGCTGACAGAATACATCGGCCACGACGTGGTGGTGCTGGACGCCAACGACTTAGGCTGCGAAATCCTGGGCAAGCCCTGTGAGAAACCCGAGCTGGAGCTGGGGCTGGTTCGGCAGATTTTCAAGGATAACCCCCTGGCCCAGTCGGCCCAGCAGACCCCCGTCTGCTTAGTCCGCAAGGTGGCCGGCGACGCCGAGGAGCCGGTCTTCCCGGCCGAGGAGCCGGCGGCCGCTGCCGACGCAGCCCAGCAGGCTGCGCAGCCCGGCGGGGAACCGGCTGCCGAATAAAGCTGCATCCCTTACCCCAAAGGATAAATACAGAAAAGGAGGCCATCGCAATGCCCCATATTGACACCAAATGCGTACAGGCCGGCTGGAATCCCGGCGACGGCGAGCCCCGGGTTCTGCCCATCTACCAAAGCACGACCTTTAAATACACCGACCCCCAGAAGATGGCCGATTTGTTTGATTTCAACGCATCCGGCCACTTCTATACCCGTTTGAGCAATCCCACAGTGGCGGCTGTGGAAGAGAAGATAGCCGCCCTGGAGGGAGGCATCGGCGCCATGCTGACCTCCTCCGGCCAGGCGGCCACCACCGCCGCCATCCTGACCATCTGCCAGGCGGGGGATCATGTGGTGTCCTCCAGCGCCGTTTACGGCGGCACCTTCAACCTGCTGGAGGTGACCCTGCGCAAGCTGGGGATTGAAACCACCTTTGTGGCCCCCGACTCCACGGCGGAGCAGCTGCAGGCGGCCATCCGGCCCAACACCAAGCTGGTCTTCGGGGAGACCCTCTCCAACCCGGCCCTGGACGTGCTGGACATCGAGACCTTCGCCAAGGTGGCCCATGCCAACCGGCTGCCTTTGATGATTGACAATACCTTCCCCACCCCCATCAACTGCCGGCCCTTGGAATTTGGGGCGGATATCGTCATCCACTCCACCTCCAAGTACCTGGACGGCCACGCCATGTCCCTGGGCGGCGTCATTGTGGACGGGGGCAGCTTCGACTGGGCGGCCTCGGGCAAGCATTCCTGCATGACCGAGCCGGACGAATCCTACCACGGCCTTGTGTATGTGGAGAAGTTCGGCAAGGCAGCCTATATCTCCAAGGCCCGGGCCCAGATTATGCGGGATATGGGCGGCATGATGAGCCCCATGAACGCCTTCCTGCTCAACGTGGGGCTGGAGACCCTCCATCTGCGCATGCCCCGGCATGTGGAAAACGCCCGGAAGGTGGCGGCTTTCCTGCAGAATCATCCCAAGGTGGCCTGGGTGGAATATCCCGAGCTGCCGGAGAACAAATATTACCAGCTGGCGAAAAAGTATATGCCCAAGGGCACCTGCGGGGTGGTCTCCTTCGGCGTCAAGGGCGGCAGGGCGGCTGCAGCCGACTTTATGTCCCACGTAGAGCTGGCGGCTGTGGTCACCCATGTGGCCGACGCCCGCACCTGCCTGCTGCACCCGGCCAGCACCACCCACCGGCAGCTGTCGGATCAGCAGCTGGCCGACTGCGGCGTATCCCCCGACCTCATCCGGCTGTCGGTTGGCATTGAATACGCCGACGACATCATCGCCGATTTGGACAAGGCCCTGGCCCAGGTGTAAGCATTCCGGGACAAGCGGTAGAAGAGGGCCCCCTTCTGACATTCCCTCCTGCAAATCCCGTTTCGGCGGGGTTTGCCGCGCGCAGAAATCGACGCACATGTCGCCGGTTCCTGCGATTCCAATGGCTTTCATCAGGGTTTTCGAGATCCGCAGACTGTAAGGCGGCCCCCGTTTGGAATCGAGAAAGCATCAGCCGCCTTTCCGATCCCACGGGGGCCTTTTTGCAACGGGAAGGGAGGTTTCCAAATGCCCATATGCAGCTTGTACGACAAAAGGGTATTGCAGCCGGGGTACCATCCGGTGCTCCAGTCCTGCTACTACCACGAATGGACCACCCGGGACATGCAGCAGCACATGCACGACCGGATGGAGATTATGTGCGTCATCAAGGGGGAGTGCGACGTCCGGACGGGGGAGGAACAGGTGCGGCTGCTGGCCGGGGACTTTATCCTGGTGGACGCCGGCCAGCCCCATGCCCTGCGGATTGACAGCCAGCGGGGCTGCATGGTGCTGAACGTGGAATTCGTCTTCGAAGACACCGGCAGCCCGGCCCCGGACGTGGCCCTGCTCTACCGGGAATGCGCGGCCCTGCGGAGCCTGGTGGACGCCGGCCCCACCCCCTATCTCAAGGTCAAGGACAACGGGGAGATGTATCGCATCCTGTCCACGGTGGTGGACAGGGCCACCCTGTCGGACGGCTACGATTTCACAGTGGATTTATGGCTGGCCCAGATGTTATTGTCCCTTTCCGACCTTTCGGGCGCCGGCCCCCGCAGGCAGGAGGCCGACTATGTGCAGATGGCAAAGGACTATGTGGCCCGCCATTACTACCACGAGATTCACGTGGCCGACATCGCCCGGTTTATCCATATCCATCCGGCTTATCTGCAGCGCCTTTTCAAAAAGAACTGCGATATGTCGGTGGTGGACTACCTGACCGAGGTGCGCATGCAGAAGGCCTCCGACCTGCTGGCCCGTACCAATATGTCCATTCTGGATATCGCCAACAGCGTGGGTATCCACAGCCAGCAGTATTTTACCCGCCTGTTCAAGAAGGTCACCGGCATGACCCCCAAGGCCCTGCGGGACAGCAGTACCGCCGACCGGCCCAACATGGACGGCCTGCCCGAGAAAAATTCCCAGCGCCGGCAGGACGGTATGCGGGAAACCCCCTATGAAATCGACAGCGACTGGCGGGATATTGAAAAGTAAAGGTTGGAAATAAGCAATCCAGATATTGCGAATGGGAAACCATTTCGTATAATACGCAAGGTGTGCATTGCAAATAGGAATATAGACTTCCGGGATTTGTACACAGAAATCCCGGAAGTTTTTTGCGTAATTGGCTGAATTTAACAGGCTTCGGCTATATAGGTTGCGATTGTGCAAAAAATATGGGGCGCTTATTTGCAATTTTGTAAAAGCCGATTGTCCAGGTCTGCTATAATGGGGATAATCTAACATAGGAGGTTATAGGCATGCAACATAGGAAAAAGCGTATGCACCGGGCCATAGCATGGGCCCTGGCTGCGGCTTTGGGGCTCTCCTGCTTCGGCGGGCTGCCGGCTGTCGCTGCGGATACGTCTGTATCTGCGGCGGAGGGGCAGGTCACCGGCGGGGAAGCGGCTGTCATCCGGGAGGACGGGGACAGCTGGACCCTGGAGAACCAGGCCGTCCGTTTAGGCCTTGCCTTTACGGATGGAAGCCTGCGCATGACCAGCTTTTACAACAAGGCCGCTGAGCGCGAATACCTGACGGCCGACGACGAGACCAACTACCTTTTCTCCTACGACTGGGCGGGGTATGAAAACGGCAGCGGGGCGGTGGAAGCCTCCAAGCAGACCGTCTCTTCCGCCGACGGGAAGTGGGAAATGGTGGGTTCCCCCACGGTGGAGGATGTCACCACCCGCAACTACGATTTGGACACCCTGGAGCTGGGCCAGTCCCTGGAGATTGTGCTGCAGCACGCCACGGCCGGCATGCAGGTAACCCTGCAGTTTGAGATTTACAACGGCGTGGGCGGTATCCATTACCAGACCTTCATCAAGAATACCGGCGCGGAGAAAATGGTGATTACCGAGTCGGACGTCATCTCTCTGAACATGCCCAATGACGCCCACTATCTCCACTACATCAACGCCCGTTCCAGCAGCTCGGGCGGGGCGGAGAACGCCACCTGGAAGACCACCACGGGCAGCCTCAACTTCGAAAACAAGGCGGGCAACCTCAACGGCCGCAACGCTTTGTGCGTCTACGAGTCGGGGGACGGCTGGTGGATGATGCCCGAGACCAACTGGCGCACCCAGATAGGGCCGGAAAATTACGGGGACACCCCCAGCAAGACCAACACCAACCCGGAATTCGCCTCCATCTCCTGCTGGGACACCGATTCCACCCAGCAGGTCATGGTGCGCACCCATCCCGAAAGCGTCCAGCTGACCCTCAAGCCGGATGAGGAATACCAGTACATCGGCGTCAACCTGACGGCCTTCAAGGGGGACGTGGTGGACGGCAAAATGGCGGCGGAGGAGCATTTCCGCCTGCGCTACAAGTACCACGACACCACCACCATCCTGAACACCAACGACTGGGATTACAATTCCAAGAGCACCTTTGAGTATATGCGGGACGTCATCATTCCCCAGGCGGTCAAGGCCAATGTGGATATGGTCATGATTGACGACCTTTGGAATGTCAACCGGGACAGCATCGAAGCGGTGCCCAAGTTCAAGAGCCTTTCCGAGCTGGGCCAGATGATTCGGGACAACGGCAAGATGTTCGGCATCTGGTACTCCTTAACCGGCGACGGCCACAACAAGGGCCGCGACCTGGCCGACCCGGATCAGTGGTACGGCAACGAGAAAGAGGGAATCACCGGCAAGAAGGAGCTGATTGAGACCCTCATCAACGAATACAAGATGGATCACCAGATGATCGACCTGACCGAGTTCTGGCAGAACACCCAGGAGACCGACTACTCCTCCCCCTGCGACAACGTCTACCGCAAGAACACCAACGTCAACAACTGGCTCAACGAGCTGGTGGCGGAATACCCCAATTACCTTGTGAAGCTGACCAATGAGGTGGACGTATACCCCACCCAGGGCAACCGGGCCACCGGCCTGCTGCACATGACGGACAACGGCTGGGTGGTACATAACGCCGGTCTGTCGGGCGGTATGGCGGCCATGGTGAACTCCTTCGGCTACCTGCCTTTGAACTCCACCTACTCCAGCGGCGCCGTGGACGGCACCATGAACCAGTATTACCATTATATGTTCGCCCGCAACGTCAAGCTGAACACCGACCCCGGCGGCCCCACCTGGACCGACCACGGCGTGCAGCTCATGGCCACCTTCAACGACTGGCGCAAGGGCGCGCGCATCAAGGAACTTACCGACAATGTGGTCACCCGCCCCTGCTATCTGGGCGAGGGCTGGGACTCCAATGACGGGGCTGACTGGATTTCTAACGGCGTCAACGGGCCTTACGCCTGGATGTATACCGATGCCGACCGCTCCCGGGCCCTCATGCTGGCCACCTCCTACAACGGGAATTCCTCGGTGCAGTTTACCGCCGATACCCGCTGGCTGGATGCGGATAAGAACTATCTGGTAGCCGACGTGACGCTGGACGATACCGGCAGCTTTACCTACGCCTACAAGGGCCTGTACTCCGGCGCCCAGCTGACCGAAGAGGGCTTCTTAGTAGATCTGTCCGAAAGCACCTCGGGCGGCAAGGCCTACTGGTTCGAGGCCGTGGGCGAGGACACCATGCAGGTGGTGTATGCCGACGAGAAGATTGAAACCTATGAATCCTCCGTCTCCGGCGACGTCATGACCGTAAAGGTCACCGGCCAGCCGGATACCATGGGCACGGTCATCGTGGCCAATTCTGCGGAAAATACCGGCCGGGTGGTTTCCATCCAGCTGGACGAGAACGGGGAGGCCACCCTGGAAATCCCCGCCGACAAGCTGTACGCCCCCCAGGGCGGCCAGGCCGGCCTGGGCCGGGCTACCCGGGTGGAGTTTGAAGGCTGGTATAAAAACGGCGAAATCCAGTCCTCTCCCGGCGTGGTGGTCAACGCCACCGCCGGCGATGACAGCGGCAGCGTAGGCGCCAGCGGCAACGACTACCGGACGGTGACCTTCCAGAACGCCGGCGACTGGGTGGGCGGCACCCTGTCCATTCCCACCCCCGGAAAGTATCAGGTGACGGTCGCCTTTAAGAGCAACGAAAAGACCGGTCTGTCGGGCATCGGCACCGGCGACGAACCCATCGGCGACGTGGTGGATATGTCCGACGCCGGCATCTACGCGGTCAACCGGATTTTCACCCAGTCGATAGAGGTGGAATTCGCCGAAGCCGGGGACCAGCTGATTAAGATTTTCTGCATGGGCAAGGGCTCCAACAGCTCTTCCAGTTTGTCTTTACGCATCGACTATATCGAGTTTACGCCTGTCTACTCTGAGGCTCCCCAGCTGATGGAGGCCGAGGCAGAGAATATGACGGCCACCGGCGACACGGCGCTGCAGCAGACCGACGCGGCCGAGGCCAGCGGCGGCAGCCTGGTCAGCGTATCCGGCGCCACGGGTGGTTCCACCGTGACCCTGCCCATCCAGGTAAGCCGGCCCGGCGCCATGCAGCTGACCCTCCAGTATCAGACCGACCCGGCCGGCCCCATCCTGCGGATTACCGACAGCGACGGCCTGCTGGATGTGACGGTGGATACCTACGGGGCCTCGGCGGGCATCGCCACGGCCGACCTGGGCGAGGTCACTTTCCAGGCCGCCGGCGAAAAGGAACTGTACCTGACGGTGGGCGGATTCAACAAGAGCAACAAGGCCGACAGCTACAGCTACGGCATCGACGCTTTGCAGATGGTGTCCAGCCCCGGCGTGACGGCGTCTCAGAACGGCGCGGTTCTCACGGTGGGGGATACGCTGGATCTTTCGGAAATCATCACCCCCTCCCATATGCTTTCCAGCTATATGACGCCGGGCAGCCTGCGGTGGCAGGTTTACTCCGAAACCGCCTTTGACGTGGCCGAGGTGGATGCCGCCGGACAGCTGACGGCCAACTCGGTGGGTACGGCCGTCCTGCGGGTGAGCAACCAGTACGCCCCCACGGCCTATGTGGATTATACCGTCACCGTCCTGCCCGACGATGCGCCGGCAGCCGTGAAAGAGGCGGCCGAGGCCATTGCGTCCCTGGGCGCGGCCACGGCTACGGAGGAATTTAAAGCCGCCCTTACAGAGGCGGAGAACCTGTATAAGGCCCTGCGTGAAAACGAGCAGCAGCAGGTGACCAGCGGCTATCTGCTCACCGCCGCCCGGGTATCCTATGACAATCTGGTATCCCAGGATCCCGGCGAGGGCCTGCAGGCCGTCAACTATCTGGAGGACCTGGACTATACCGGCCAGGGTACCTTTACCGAGGGCACCTGTCCCAGCGGCTCCCATAAGATTCAGTTTGCCAAGGACGGGGAGATCTACGAGCACGGCATGGGCTTTGAGCCCCCGGATGGCTATGACGGCGCCCTGCTGGTGCCCATCCCCGAGGGCGTGGACATCTTCTATGCCAGGGTAGGTATTGACTGGGCCATGTCCCAGAACAACGAATACGACCAGCTCAACTATCTCACCTTCTACATCGACGGGGAGCAGATGGCCCAGACCGGCCAGCTGAAGAGCAACTATGTGGACGGCCAGTGGGTGGATACCAACATCTATGATGTGGAAATCGAAATCCCCGACGGCGCGAAGTGGCTGTATATCGAGAACTTCATCGGCAACCACCGCAACTGCGACCACATCCTGCTGGCCGACGCCCAGTTTAAGAGCGATGCGGCCGCCAATGTGGAAGCCCTCATCCGGGAGATTGCGCCGGACAATGTAAACCTGGAGCACTGGAGCGAGGAGACGGCCGAGAAGATCCGCACGGCCGAGGCCGCCTATATCGCCCTGACCCCCGAAGAGCGGGCTCTGGTCAGCAACTTTGACGCCCTGGTATCCCACCGCCGCACCCATGCGGGCTTTGGCCGGCTGGAGCTGAGCGAAGACCAGCTGGCCCAGGTGGACGCGGTAGACGCCGCCATCGGCGCCGTCCAGACCGCTGGCCGGCGGGGCGTCTCCACGGTGGCCCTGGCCGAAGCGGCCAAAGAGGCCTTTGACGGCCTGGGCGCCACCCTGCAGGACTATGTGTCCGACGTTTTCCGGCTGTATGAAGCCCAGTGGTGGATCGAGGACAATGCCGCCGACCTGGAAGCCGCAGAACCGGTCTACGACCAGATTGCGGCCCTGCCCGAGACGGTGAGCGAATCCGACCGGCCGGCGGTAGAAGCCGCCCGTGCCGCCTACAACAACCTGACCTCTGCCCAGCAGGCCCTGGTGGATAACCTGGATGTCCTGGTGGCGGCTGAGGAGCAGCTGGGCGGCGGCGAGCCTGTCCGCGGCGACGGCGACTACAACGGCAACGGCGTTGTGGATATTCAGGACGTCATGTCTGCCTGCCGGGTGCTGGCCCGGTCGCATGCGGGTACAGTTCCTACCAAGGAAGAACTGGCTGCTGTGGACATGGACGGCGACAAGGATGTGGATATCCAGGATATTATGCTTATCTGCCGGGTTATCGCTGCCAAGAACCAGTAAACGATTCATCGGATATATCCTGACAAAAAGGCCTCCGGCTGCCGGAAAACGGCGGCCGAAGGCCTTTCCTGCAGGGGGAAATGACAGGAAACGGATGTATTTTAGCAAGCTGAATATTGGATTTGCCCTGGGGCCGGCCGGCAGGATGTTTTCGTCTGTTTGCGGCTGCAGGCCGAAGAAACCTAAAAGGAAAACATTGCAAAAAAGAAACAGATTTGTTATACTGGTACCCAGAGAGGGTGAAGGGAATGGATATTGAATATCAGTTTAAATATACGCCCCATCCGGATCCGGCGGAATTTCGCAACCACACCCACAATGCCTGTGAACTGCTTTATTTTCTGGATGGGTCGGGGCAGTATCTGGTGGAGGGCACCCCCTATGAAATCCGTCCCCAGACGCTGATGATCATGCGGCCGGGGGAAATGCATTACGCCCTGCTGCGGGCCGATCACCCTTACCGGCGGGTGTGTGTGAACTTTACCGAAAGCGTCCTGGAATCCCTGGATCCCACCGGGCTGCTGCTGCGCCCCTTTCACAAGCGGGAGTTGGGGCAAAACAACCAGTATGAGGAACGGACGGCGGACATCCGGTTTATCGAACAGTGCCTGCTGAAAATGGACGAGGCCGATTTGTCAACCGACTATGGATATCTGCTGGTTCGTTCCAACCTGTACGCCGCCCTCTGCGAGGTGTACAAGGGGTACCAGTGCCTGGAGCAGCTGGAGCTGTCCAACTGTGCCAGCGGCGATTTGATGTATGAGGTCATCCGGTATATCAACCAGAATCTGTGCGCGGACTTGTCCCTGCCCGTGCTGGAAAAGCGCTTTTTTATCAGCAAGCAATATCTGAACCAGCGGTTTAAAAAGGCCACCGGCACCACCGTATGGGATTACATACTGACCAAGCGGCTGATTCTGGCCAACCAGCTTATGGATGAGGGCAAACCGGCCACCGCCGCCGCCTTTGCCAGCGGCTTCAGCGATTACTCCTCCTTCTACCGGGCCTACAAGGCCAAATTTCATATTTCCCCCCGCCAGCGGGGCCAGGGCCCTGTGGGTATTACCGACACCGACGCCCCCCGGGGCAGGCAGCGCTCTTGACTTTGCAATCAAAACCACGCCCAAAGGACGTGGTATGAAGAATAAGCCCTAAAAGGGCATAATACCAGCAGCGCCTAAAGGCGCACAATGAGAAACGCCAACCGCACTTTGGTTAGGCGTTTCTTTCTTACATGTCTTCTAAATCTTTAAAGGGATCTTCATACTCTTTGAAGCTCAGCTGATCCATAATCTGGTCTTCTCTCTCCTGTTCCTGGATATATTTCTGGATGGCTTTTTTGTTCCCTCCTACCGTACTGACATAGTATCCTTTTGCCCAGAATACTCTTCGTCCATATTTGTACTTTAGGTTTGCATGCCTCTCGAATATCATCAACGTGCTTTTCCCTTTCAAATACCCCATGAACTCTCCTACGCTCAATTTTGGCGGTATGGATAGCAACATGTGTATATGATCGGGCATTGCATGGGCTTCTATGATTTCTACGTGTTTATATTCACATAGTCTTCTCAGTATTTTCCCTATGTCTGTCCTTAACTTCCCATATATCACTTTCCTGCGATACTTTGGTATGATTACTATGTGGTATTGACACTTCCATTTTGTATGTGATAAACTTTGCTCGTCCATTCGGACCGACCTCCTTTGTTTTCTGTGCGGTTGGCGTTACCCGCACTTATTATATCAAAGGAGGTCTTTTTTTCTTTAATTGTCGCTATCGCTTTCCCGCTCTCCACCGGCTTAGCCGGTGGTTGGCCTTACAATGCAAAACACGCCGTGAGGAACTCCTCACGGCGTGTTTTTATATACAGGTATACGGGCGGAACGTCCTATCCGGCGGAGACTTTCCGGCGGGGCCGGCACGGCTCCTTTACGGCCATCAGAATGGCCGCAGCGGCCAGGATAAGCAGGCTGCCCACAATTTTCTGCCACCGGATTTCCTCTCCCAGAAAGAGCCAGCCGGATACACTGCAGGAGATGGGCTCGAAGAGGCAGAAAATCGCGGCGGTGGTGGCGCTGAGATACCGGATGCCCACCTGCAGGAGAATCACGGCCAAAAGGGAGGTGCAGACGGCGATGACAAGGGTATAGGCAAAAGCCTTTGGCGGCAGGGCAAAAACAATTTTCCGGGTGGGGATATTGTATAGGAGCATGCCGGCGGCTACGGCGATGGCCATGTAAAAGGAGTTTTTATAGGGGCTGATGTCCTTGAGCCGGGTTTTGTCCAGCCCCACCATGTACAAGGCGTAGGTGAACCCGGAGACCACCGCCAGGATGATGCCGGTAAGCGCCCCGCTCTGTCCCTTTTCCAGAAAGAAGAGTATGCCGCAGACGGCCATAACCAGGACGGCGCTTTTGACAAGGCCCAGCCGTTCCTTAAAAAATATCCGGCAGAGGAGGGCCACAAACACCGGATACAAAAAGTGCAGGGTGGTGGAAATGCCGATGCCGGCGTAGGGGTAGGCGGAGTAGAGCATCAGGGTGGTGGCCCCCCGGCCCAGTACCCCGAAAAGGACGACGCAGCTGAGCGTCCGCCCGGACAGCCGGAAATCTTCCCGCCGGATGAGCAGGATAAGGAACAGGATGGGCACCACCAGCAGGTTCCGGTAGAAGGTCAGGGTCTCCGGGGTGCTGCCCATGTCATAGGTCTTGGAGGCCAGCACCGGCGTGAAGCCGAACAGCAGCGCCGACAGAATGGTGGCCGCAATCCCTTTTGCTTTCATGTTTTCCCTCCCAAAAGGGCTCCCGGGCACAGAGGACCCGGGAGCCGGTATTTCATATTTACCTGTCAGGGACATTCCCCTCAATATTCCCCGCAGACCTGGAAAATGTAGAATTTGAGATAGTAGGAGGCGTCGGCCGCCCAGAGAATGGGATGGTCCGGGGACTGGGTGCGGAATTCCACCTGCCGCAGCCGCCTGTGGGCGTCCTTGGCCGCCTGGCGGATGACGTTGGTAAACAGCTCATAGGTCATGAAGTGGGAGCAGGAGCAGGTGGCCAGATACCCGCCCTCCCGCAGCAGCTTCATGGCCCGCAGGTTGATTTCCCGGTAGCCTTTAGACGCGTTTTTCACCGAGTGCTGGGATTTGGTAAAGGCCGGCGGATCCAGGATGATGACGTCGAATCTTTCCCCCTGGCGCTCCAGCTGGGGCAGCAGCTGGAAAACGTCGGCGCACTGGAATTTTACCACATTTTCCATGCCGTTCAGGACGGCGTTCCTTTCGGCCTGGCGAACCCCTAACTCGGAGGCGTCCACCCCCAGGACTTCCGCCGCCCCGCCCTTGGCGGCGTTGAGGGCAAAGGAACCGGTGTGGGTAAAGCAGTCCAGAACCTTCGCCTCCTGACAGAGCTGCTGGATGGCCAGACGGTTGTATTTCTGATCCAGAAAAAAACCGGTTTTCTGGCCGTTTTCCACGTCCACCTCATACCGGATGCCGTTTTCCTCGATTTCCACTGCCGTATCGAAGGCGGGGCCGATGAAGCCCTTGACCCGCTCCATCCCCTCCTTCAGGCGCACCTTGGCATCGCTGCGCTCGTATATGCCCCGGACGGCCACCCCGTCGGCGGCCAGGACTTCCCGCAGCAGCCGGAGGATGGTTCCCTTCAGCCGGTCGATGCCCAGGGCCAGGGACTCCACCACCACCACATCGGCAAACTTGTCCACCACCAGGCCGGGCAGGAAGTCGGCCTCCCCGAAGATTAGGCGGCAGCTGGACGTATCCACCGTTTTCCTGCGGTATTCCCAAGCCCTCTGCACCCGCTGGCGCAGGAAGCTTTCGTCCATAACCTGTTCCGGCCGCCGGGTCATCATGCGGATGCGGATGGTGGAATGGAGGTTGATAAAGCCTTTTCCCAGGGGGTATCCGTTAAAATCCGCCACATCCAGGATATCGCCGTTTGCAAACTCTCCCTCCACCCGGTCGATTTCATTGTCGTAAATCCACATGCCGCCGGCCTTCATAGACCGGCCCTCGCCTTTTTTCAGGAATGCTGTCGCCATTCTATCTATCCTTTCCGGGCAGCAGGGCTGTCCAGCCGCCGTATTTGCTTTCTTTCGTACTGTCTGCGGCCTACGCTTCCTCCCCTGTCTCCAGCGGCACAAAGCGGAAGGCGGTGCAGTCCACCAGCCCCCGGTCGGTCAGGCGCAGCTCGGGCAGGCAGGCCAGGGGGATGAGGGCCATGGTCATAAAGGGGGAGGGCAGGGTGCAGCCGATCTGCTTCCAGGCCTCCTCCAGCCCGGCCACCAGTCCGGCCATCTCGGCTGCCGGCTTGTCGTTCATAAGCCCGGCGATGGGCAGGGGGGCGCAGCCCAGCACCTTGCCGTCCTGCACCGCCGCCATACCGCCGCCGCATTGGATGAGGGTGTTGGCCGCCAGGGCCATATCGGCGTCGTTTGTGCCCATGACCAGCAGGTTGTGGGCGTCGTGGGCCACCGTACTGGCCAGGGCCCCCCGCTTGATGCCGAAGCCCTTGACAAAGCCCACCCCCTTGGCGCCGGTTGCATGGTGCCGCTCGAAGACCACCGTTTTCAGAACGTCCTGTTCCGTATCGCTTTCCAGCTTCCCGTCCTGTACCTTCAGGGTCACATGCTTTTCATAATCCCCCACCCGGGCCGGTATGACCTGGATAGCCCGGATTTCCACCTCGTCCTTGCCTGCGGGGGCGGGGACGACAAAGCTTTCGGGGGTGATGGCATCCTTTATATGCATGGAGTGCAGGGCCTGCTCCGGGTAGGCGTAGGGGGGGAGTTCTGCCAGCATCCGGCCCTTTTCGGCCACTATCTCCCCGTCGATGAGCACCCGGGTGACCGCAAACCGTTCCAGATCCTCCAGGAAAACCATGTCGGCGCACTTGCCGGGGGTGATGCTGCCCAGTTCATGATCCATCTGGTAGCACTGGGCGGTGTTGATGGTGGCCATCTGGATGGCCGTCACGGGGTCGATGCCCTCCTCCACCGCCCGGCGGAGGATGTGGTCCATGTGCCCCAGGGCGGTCAGGGTGTGGGGGTGGGTGTCGTCAGATATGAGGCAGGCAAAACGGGTGTCCACCGTGTGTTCGGTAATGGCCTTTGCCACCTCATGCAGGTCGTGCCAGGCGCTGCCCTCCCGCAGCTGGGCGTACATCCCCAGGCGCATTTTGGCCAGGGCGTCCTCGGCCCGGGTGGATTCATGGCAGCAGCGGATGCCGCTGGCGATGTAGGCGTTGAGCCCCGGCCCGGTCTCGGGCATGGAGTAGTGGCCGGTGACGATTTTATCCGCCTTTAAGGTCGCGCCCACAATGTCGTGGGCGTGGTCGGAGCCGCTGAGAATACCGGGGAAGTTCATCATCTCCCCCAGGCCCACCATGCGCTCCCAGCCCATGGCGGCGGCCACGTCGGCCGGGCCCACAAAGCTGCCCGTGTCCTCAAAGCCGGGGACGGCCGGCACGCAGGAGGGCATGACGAACATGGTCTTTAAGGGCGACCGGGCGGCGTCGTCCATCATCCATTTGACCCCCTCCGGCCCCAGCACATTGCAGATTTCGTGGGGGTCGGGGTAGATGCCGGTGGTGCCGTGGGGGATGACCGCCTTGGCGTACTCCCCCGCACTGAGCATGGAGGATTCAATATGGATGTGGCCGTCCAGGAAGCCGGGGGCGATGTACTGTCCCGCCGCGTCCAGAACGTCGGTGTCCGGCCCGATGCAGTGGCCTACATCCCCCACCATGGCGATGCGTCCCCTGGCTATGGCCACGCCTATATCCTCCTGAACCTCGGCGGTGCAGACGTTGACAAGCCTTGCGTGGAGAATCACCCGTTCGGCCGGTTCCCGGCCGCCGGCCACGGCCGCCAGGGTGCGGCTGGCCTCCCAAAGGGGTACCTTGCAGAATACGTTGCGCATGAAAATCGACTCCTTTCTCATTGTAATGGCATAGAATATAAGGTCGGGGCTAGTCCTTCCCCGCCGGTTCCACTTCCAGCACGTACAGTTTTTCCCCTTCCACCCGGAAGCGGATTTCGGCGCCGGCGAAGGCAAAGCCGTAGACCCGGCGGCTGTCCTTCTGGTAGGCCGGCCGGGGATCCTGGGCCAGCACCTGCTTTAGGGCCTCCCGCTTTTCGGAGGGGATCCGCTCCAGCAGGGGGGCGGGGAAGTCCACCGCCAGATGGGAAAAGGCGGTTTTGTCGGTAAAGCCCCCGACAGCGTCCGGCAGGCAGTCGGCGTAGGGCAGGTAGGGCTTGATGTCGAAAATGGGGGTGCCGTCCATCAAATCGGCGCCGGACACCAGCAGCTGGGGTCCCTCTTCGGTGTGCAGGCGGATTTCCTCCAGCCTAACGGCCGACAGCCCCAGGGCGTTGGGCCGGAAGGGGGAGCGGGTGGCGAAGACCCCCATCCGCCGGTTGCCCCCCAGGCGGGGCGGCCGCACGGTGGGGGACCAGTCCTCCCGCAAAGCGCCGGAAAATTCCCAAATCAGCCAGATGTGGGAAAAATCCTCCAGCCCCCGCAGGGCGTCGGGATTGCGGTAGGGAGGGGTGAAGACGATGCGCGCCTCGGTGTCGGCCAGGCCGCTCTGCCGGGGCAGGCCGAACTTGGTGGGGAATTCGCTGCGGATGTGGGCGATGACCTTGGCGGTATAGGCGTCCGGATGGGACATCAGTGTCACCTCCGTTTTTTCATCCTTTGCTGATATAATGCTTGTGATTTCCAATTCCTGTATGCTATAATTATACATCATCCCACTAAGTTTATCTACAGATGTTTTTATAAAGGATGCTGCCTGAAATGCTGTTTATCGAATGCCTGGTGATCTTGGAAATGGTGGCGGTCAATCTGCTGACCTTTGACCGCTGCTGCTGTAAAAAATATGGAGCGGCCATTACGGCGGCGTTGCTGGCTGGGTTTACGGTTTTGCTCTTCGGACCGGTTTATGCATGCAAGCATTTTTTTCATCTTTCCAGCGGCAGCGGCATTTTGCTCCCTCTGGGCTTTCTGTATCTCATCCCCCTGCGTCTGCTGTACCGGGAGCGGCTTTCCCGGGTTTTCGCCGTCATGTGCATGAACTGGCTGTATACCATGGGCGTCCAGGCTCTGGTTCTCCATGCTGTGCGCCTGATTGGGGCGGAGAACGATTTTCTTGCAGTTTTTCTGCTGAGCAGCCTTATTTTTCTTTTGACGCTTCCGCCCTTTTATAAGTACCTTGTGCCAAAATATATTTTTATTTTACAGCACCCCCAGTCCTTTGGCCGGTATTGGACGGGATATCTCATCTGCAACGGCGGCCTGCATTTTATCCTGTTGGTCGCCCTGCACGTCGCATTTATGCAGGAGACCGGTTCCCTGCTGAAGCTGTTCATTCTGCTTTTGCTGCTGGCCGCCACCTTTTTTTCTTATGCCCTGCTGTATAGGGTGGTCAGCGGCACGGTGAAAATGAACCATCTGGAGCATCAGGTCCTCCACGACCCCCTCACCGGCCTGTGCAACCGGGTGCAGCTGTTTCGGGATTTGGAGCGGCTGCTGGAGGAAGAGCGGGAGTTTTCCGTCCTCTTTATGGATTTGGACGGCTTTAAGCAGGTCAACGACCGGTACGGCCATACCGTAGGGGACAGATATCTGCAGCATTTTGCCGCCATAAGCGCCGATATATGCAGCGCTGGCGGACAGGTTTACCGCTTTGGGGGCGATGAATTTATAGTGCTGTACACCGGCGCCGCGCCGGCCGAGACGGTGGAAAACCTGCGGGAATGTCGGGGTTGGGAGTTGGGCGCCCCCTGCCCCTTCAACCAGGTAAGCATAGGCGTGCTGCTCTGCCGGCCGCCCCACAAAAGCGCCGAAGAGATTCTGCGGCAGGTGGATGAAGCGATGTACGCCGATAAATCCAAATAGGGCGCCTACAGCCGCACCGACCAATCGCCGTAGGAAAAGGTGCCGGCGCCGTGGCGAAGCAGGCCTTTGCCCTCCAGCTGCCGGAAGGCATCCCGCATACGCAGGAGGATTTCCGGCGCGATGTCCAGTGTATGATGGCCGGGAAACAGGCGGCTGGCCGGCAGCGCCGCCACCCTTTCCAGGGAGCGGAGGTAGGCTGCGGGGTCGGTAGAGGGAAAATAAGTGGTGAGGGCGCCCTTATAGGCCAAATCCCCCGTGAAAAGATAGCCCCGGTCCGGCTCCCAAAAGCACATGTGCCCGGGCGAATGGCCCGGGGTGTGCAGGACTTCAATGCGCCGGCCGCCCATATCTATGCTTTCCTTGCCCTCCAGCACCCGGGCGGGATGGCCCTGAAAAAAGGTGTAGCTGTCGATATTGTAACCCGCCGGCAGACGGCAGCGTTCGGTCACATAGCCCTTGATGGTTTCCAGCGGCTGGGGGAACCCGCCCTCCAGCCAGCTCAGTTCGGCCCTGTGGGCGTAAAAATCGGGGTAGTATTTGTGCCCGCCGATGTGGTCCCAATGGATATGGGTGGCCACAGCGGTTACGGGCTTTTCCGTCAGCCGGGACACCGGCCGGGAGATATCGCAGATGCCGAGTCCCGTATCGATGAGCAGGCTGCGCTTGCCGCCGTTCAGCAGATAGCAGTGGGTTTCCTCCCAGTGGCGGTATTCGCTGATGATATAGGTGTCTGCATCTATTTTATCTATGGTAAACCAGTCGTCCATGGTATTTCCCTTCCTTTTATCGGATGAAAAAAGCCCGGGAACCGCATGGTTCCGGGCTTTTCTGCTGGCTGGGATGGCTGGATTCGAACCAGCGAGTGACGGAGTCAAAGTCCGTTGCCTTACCCCTTGGCTACACCCCAATATTTTGGGTAATATGCGGCATGCCGCAGACACTGTCTGCGGCATGCTCATTGGGGTGGATAATCGGGCTCGAACCGACGACCTCCAGGGCCACAACCTGGCACTCTAACCAACTGAGCTATATCCACCATACAGTCTTTCGCGCAGGGCTCCTGCACGCAAAGGTCATTATACCACAGATTCCCCGTTTGTCAAGACCGGATTTTCCGGCCGCCGCTTACAGCGCGAAGTCCTCGGGTTTGTATACCGGCAGCTTCCGGG
Source organism: Candidatus Howiella intestinavium (assembly GCA_904420585.1). Taxonomy (GTDB): domain Bacteria; phylum Bacillota; class Clostridia; order Oscillospirales; family Acutalibacteraceae; genus Howiella; species Howiella intestinavium. The sequence continues at coordinate 35,308 of CAJFVX010000012.1, forward strand.
GCCGTTTGGGCACCCGCTTGAGGGGGTCGTACCGGTATTTCCGGCAGGCGTCGGCCGGCTCCATGACCCCCCGGAGGGGGCAGAGCACCCGGTCGGTGCCCGGGCAGCGGCGGCCCCGCCGGCAGTAGGCGCAGGCCGGCGGAATATCCTTATTAAAATATTTGGCTCCCATTGGCATCCGTCCGTTCCGTCATAGCGTTTTTTCTAGTATAGCAGAAAAAAGCGAAAAAGGAAAGAAGCAAGAGAAATTACTTCGATTTTGTAAACGCCTGCACAGGGCTTTCCGCCTCCCGTCCTTTGCGGGCAAAGCAGAGGAAGACCACCAGCAAAAGCAGCATGGCAAGGGATGTTGGCAGGGAAAGGCCGCTTGCCGCCGGCTGTATAGCGGGGCGGGCGGCGGCCGCCGTGACGGCCGGGAAGAGGGGGATAAGCAGCCGAGTCAGCAGGGCCGACAGCAGGCCGTGGGCCGCCCGGGCGGCAAAGAAGCGGCCGTATTTTGGCCGCAGACTCCCTAAGGAGGAAAGGGCCTGGAACTGCACCGACAGGCCGGCCCAGCCCAGCAGGGCGGCAAGCAGGGGCAGGGCGGCAGGGGAGGCGGCGGCCGCCGCGCCGGTGGTGACCTCCGACAGGCCGGCCAAAAGGGTCACGAGGCCCGCGGGCAGGCCGCAGGCCTGCAGAAGGGCCAGCACCACCGAAAAGAGAACCACCCACCCGCAGATTTGCAGCATGGAAAGGGAGGCGTCGGACACCGCCTCCACAAAGGCCGGTACAGGCCCCGGACGCCGGGGGGATGGAGGCGCCTGCATAAGGGCGCGCCCCGGCCGGCCCCGGCCGTCTATGTGGCCTATAATACAGCCCAGCAAAAGGGAGGCCAGGATGTGGACGGCCAGGAGCAGCCAGCCGGCCTGCCGGTTATGCAGCATCCCCTGGCCCACGGCCGTGACCACAAAGGCGGGGCCGGCGTTGACCGTGAAGGTAAGCAGGGTATTTGCCTGCTTTTCATCCACCTGCCCGCCTTCGTACAGGCCCCGCACCAATCTGGCCCCCACGGGGTACCCGGCGATGAAGGAGAGGAAAACGGCGCCGCCGGCGGCTGCCGGCAGCTTAAAGAGCAGGGGCGCCGCCGGCCGCAGCAGCCGCCCGATGAGGTCGCTGAGGCCGGATTTGGAGATGAAAAGGGCGGCTATCATAAAGGGGAACAGGGAGGGGATGACCACCTGGCCGCAGAGGGAAAGGCCGGCGGCCGCCCCGGCGGAAGCCTCTTTTCCATAGACGAACAGCCCGGCGGCAAAGGCGGCCGCCAGGCAGGCGGCGGGCAGCAGGGCGGCCTTATGCAGGCGGATAGAGGCGGTCATAAGCAGTCCTTCTTTCAGCCGCAGGGCGGCGGTTTTATATGGGCATGGGCCGGCGTGGAATACCTTTATATATATGCCTGCCGGAGAGGGTTTAGCAGGAATATCCCTGCAGAGCGGAGAGAAAGGTATAAACCGGCAGGCGGGCCGCATATTTTGAGATATGGCCCGCCTGCGGGCCTTTGACGGAAAGGACGGAATGGAAAGGCTATGCGCAAGAAAAACAAGACCTCCCTGCGGCCGCCCCGCAGCAAGGTGGATTTCATCGGCCGGGCGCTGGAACTGCCTCCCGGCGCCCTGGGCAAGGGGGCGCACATTGAACTTTCCTCCAACCGGGAGGCCACGGTGGACGGCTGCCGGGGCGTGATGGAGTATGAGGAAAGCCGCATCAAGCTGAACATCGGCACGGGGACGGTGACCTTTTCCGGGCGCTCCCTGGAAATCACCAACCTGCTGGGCAGCCAGGCTGTCATCGCCGGCTTTATCACCGGCCTGGAATTTACCATGTAAAGAATTTCCGCAAGGGGGAAGGATAGGCCATGCTGCTGCTCCGCCTGCTGCATTTTTTGTTGGGATACGTCCGGTTCAAGGCCTGGGGGGACTTCCCCGAACGGCTTTTGAACCTCTGCGCCGGCCGGGGGATACCCGTATGGGGCATCGTGCGGCGCAAGGGCTGCATCCAGGGGATGATGTATGTAAAGGACTACAAAAAGATGCGGAAAATCCGGGCCAAATCAGGGGCCAGGCTGCGCATACTGGAAAAGAAGGGCCTGCCCTTTATCCTCCGGCGGTACAGGAACCGGGCGGGCCTGCTGGTGGGCCTTCTCCTGTTTTTCCTCATCCTGCGGGTGATGTCGGGCTATATCTGGACGGTGGACGTGGTGGGCAACGAGCGGGTGCCCGATTCCGAAATCCTGGCGGCCCTGGAACAGGTGGGGATCGAGGAGGGGACGCGCATTGCCTCCATCGACCCGGCCAACGTCCGGCAGCGGCTCATCCTGGAGGTGCCCGACCTGTCCTGGGCCGCCGTGAACATCGAGGGAACCAAGGCCACCGTGGACGTGCGGGAGACCCGGGAGGTGCCGGATAAAATCGACGAGAGCGTTCCCTGCAACCTGAAGGCCGCCCGGGACGGCCGCATCATCGGCCACCAGGTCACCGACGGCAGCCTGGTGGTACAGATGGGGGACGCCGTGGTGGCGGGGGACCTGCTGGTTTCCGGCGTGGTGGAGTACGCCGACGGGGCCAGCGGCTTCAAGCACGCCGCCGGTAAGGTATTCGCCGAGACCCAGCGCACCATCACCTACACCGCCCTCTTCCACCAGCAGGAGACCTACCGCACCGGGAAGGTGCAGCGCCGCCGGGCCTTAAAGCTCTTCTGGCTGGAAATCCCCCTATACCTGGGCTCGGTGCGGGGCAGCTATGAGCGGGAGGTGGAGACCTGCCGGCTGGCCTTCGGCGACGATACCCTCCCCATATCCGTGGTGGACGCCGCCTTTTACGAGACGGCCCAGCGCAGCTATACCCTGGACGAGGCGGGCGCCCTGGATTTGGCCCGCCGGAAAATAGGGGAGCTGGAGGCCGAGCAGATGCAGGGGGCGGAAATCCTCTCCAAATCCGAGGAGGTGGAGACCCTGGAGGAGGGGGTCCGGCTGACTGTGCATTATGTCTGTAAAGAAAATATTGCTGTCGAAGAAATTTTATCGATAAACGCTACAAATTAGGAAAGAAATATGATATAATAACTAAAAAAGTGGTTTGGCCCTGTTTTCTCTATGCAAATACCAAAATTTGGGGGTCAAATCTGTGAGAATATCCAGGTATTTGTCGAAAAAGCGGAGGATAAGAAAGGTACGGAAGGCGCATGTTTGAGAAGACCATCAGTATAGACCGGATGGAGCAGATGGTAGGCCTGTTCGGCAGCTTTGACCAAAACGCCAAAATGCTGGAATCGGAATACGGGGTTACCATCAATTCCCGGGAGGGGGAAATCAAGGTCAGCGGCGAGCCGGAGCAGGTGGCCCTGGCCTGCCGGGCCCTCCAGGGACTGCTGACCCTCATCAACCAGGGGGAGACCTTAAACGAGCAGAACATCCAATACGTTATATCCCTGGTGGCCGAGGGGGACGAGGAGAAGCTCTCCCGCCTGACCGATTCGGACTGCATCTGCATCACCACCAAGGGGCGGCCGGTCAAGCCCAAGACCCTGGGCCAGAAAAAGTATGTGGAGTCCATCCGGGACAATACGGTGGTCATCGGCGTGGGGCCGGCGGGTACGGGCAAGACCTACCTGGCGGTGGCCATGGCCGTGGCCGCCTTCCGGCAGAAGCAGGTCAACCGGATCATCCTGACCCGGCCGGCCGTGGAGGCGGGGGAGAAGCTGGGCTTCCTGCCGGGGGATTTGCAGCAGAAAATCGACCCCTATCTCCGGCCCCTGTACGACGCGCTTTTCGACATGCTGGGGGCGGAGAACTTCCAGCGGTACCAGGAGCGGGGCAACATCGAGGTGGCCCCCCTGGCCTACATGCGGGGCCGCACCCTGGACGACAGCTTTATCATCCTGGACGAGGCCCAGAACACCACCCCCGAGCAGATGAAGATGTTTTTGACCCGGCTGGGGGTCAACTCCAAGATGGTGGTCAACGGGGACGTCACCCAAATCGACCTGCCCGACGGCCGGCATTCCGGCTTAAAGGACTGTATGCGCATTTTGAAGAATATTAAGCAGATAGGTCTTGTGCGGCTGAATGAAAAGGACGTGGTCCGGCACCGGCTGGTGCAGGAGATCATCAAGGCCTACGAGCGGGCGGGGGAGCGCAGGCAATAGTTCCCCTCTCATAGAAATTTGTTTTCCACGCGCGGGAAGCGCGATTAAGTTATAATCCGGCCGGCGCGGCTAAGGAGGCTGCGCATCCTCAGAGGCGGGCAGCGGCGGCGTGAGGCTGTCTGCCGGCAGGAGGGCGGGGCATGGGACATATCCGGCAGCGGGGCCGGGCGCCATCGGCAGAGCGCAGGGCTTCGGTGCGGCGGGTTCCGGCCGGAAGAAAGGACGACAAGACAATGGAAAAAGTAAAGGTAATCATCACAAACAAGCAGAAGGCGGTCAAGATCCCGGCGGGCATCCGCATGCTCATCCGCAGGGCCTGCAACGCCGTACTGACCTTTGAAGGCTTTGAGGGCCCGGCCGAGGTCAATGTGAATTTCGTGGACGACGACGAAATCCGCAAGCTGAACAACGAGTTCCGGCATATCGACGCCTATACCGACGTGCTCTCCTTCCCTCTGGGGGAGAACGGCGAGTACGACATCAACCCCGAAACCGGGGCGCAGATGCTGGGGGATGTGGTGATATCGGTGCCCCAGGCCGCCAAGCAGGCCCAGGAATACGACCATTCCTTCCAGCGGGAGATGGCCTTCCTGACCGTCCATTCCATGCTGCACCTGCTGGGCTACGACCATGTGAACGGCGGCATCGAGGCGGTCAAGATGCGGGAAAAGGAAGAGCATGTGCTCACCCAGCTGGGCGTGCCCCGCAACGCCAGCTATTATATGGAGGAATAGGAACCGGATGAAGGGGTTTCTTGCCGGCTTTGTCTGCGCCTTCCGGGGGATTGTGGACAGTGTCCGCCGGGGGCGGAACCTGCGGGTGGAGCTGGTCATGGCGGTTTACGCCCTGCTGCTTTCGGCCGTCACCCTGACCTCCCCGGCCCAGTGGGGGGCCGTGCTGGCCGTCATCGGCCTGGTGCTGGCTGCCGAAATCTTCAACACGGCCCTGGAGGCCCTTTGTGACAAGGTGGAAAAGGGCCGCTGCGACCAAATCCGCTTTGTCAAGGACGCGGCGGCGGGGGCGGTGCTCGTCTGCGCCATAGCCGCGGCGGCCATAGGCTGCATCCTCTTTTTCGGATACGGCGGCGGACGGCTTTTGTCCTTCTGCCGCGCACATATCTGGTATCCTATCCTGCTGGCGGTATTGGCGCCGCCGGGGCTGTGGTTTATCTGCCGAAAACCGAGAGACTAAACGGCTCATATGGGGCCCTTATGCGACAGGCTGTTCCGGCCCGCGGCGGAACGGCCGCCCTGTCCTGTTTTACGCCGCGCGGAGATAAGGAAAAGAAGTACATGGCGAAAGAATTCCAAGAGAAGAAAGAAATCCGGTCGGGCGGGGACGAGCGTTCGGCCTTTATCGCCCTGGTAGGCCGGCCCAACGTGGGGAAATCCTCCCTGCTCAACCGGATGCTGGGGCAGAAGGTGGCCATCGTGTCGGACAAGCCCCAGACCACCCGCACCCGCATTATGGGGGTGCTGACCAAGGGGGACGACCAGCTGGTGTTTATCGACACCCCCGGCTTCCACAAGCCCCGCAACCGCCTGGGGGAGAACATGATCCGGGCGGTGGGCGAGGGACTTTCTGACGTGGAGGCCTGCGTGCTGGTGGTGGAGGCCGTCCCCAAATTCCGCTTTGACCCGGAGCATCTGCCCCCGGCCGAGCTGGAGCTTTTGCAGACCATCCGCCGGCGGAAGCTGAAGGCCATCCTGGCCGTCAACAAAATCGATTTGCTGGAGGATAAGGAGGAGCTGCTGCCCATGATCGCCGCCTACACCGCCCAGTACGACTTTGCGGTGGTGGTGCCCCTGTCGGCCGCAACCGGCGACGGGGTGGAGGTCTTGGAGGGCGAACTCATGGGCTTTACCCGGCCGGGCCCCCACTTTTTCGCGGATGGGGACGTCACCGACCAGCCCGACCGGGTCATGGTGGCCGAAATCATCCGGGAGAAGCTGCTGCGCCTGCTGGACAAGGAGGTGCCCCACGGCATTGCCGTAGGCATAGAGCGGTTCTACGAGCGGGACAACGCCGCCGGGGAGCCGATTCTGGAGGCAGAAGCGGTGATTTACTGCGAGCGGGACAGCCACAAGGGCATCATCATCGGCAAAAAGGGCGCCATGCTCAAGCAGGTGGGGTCCCTGGCCCGGCAGGATATCGAAGCCTTTTTCGGCTGCAAGACCAATTTGCAGCTTTGGGTCAAGGTCAAGGAGGACTGGCGCAACCGGCCGGGACTTATCCACGGCTTCGGCCTGGACTAAAATGCAGGGGCCCAGGGGGAAGTATCCAGCCAGTTTTTGGCGGGCATAGCCGCCGGCCGCCGGGGAAAAATGGAGGTAGACATTTTTTCGGGAGGCGGTCGGCATGGAGAAGGAAAAAAACCAGTCCCGCCGGGAGGCCGGCGAGGCGGCCTGGGCGGCCTTTCTGCGCACGGGGGCGGTGGAGCAGTATCTGGCCTACCGCGGCTACAAGATTCCGGCAGGGCGGGGGGAACCGTATGCGTCTGTCCACCGACGGACTGATCGTTAAAGAAAGCAATGTGGGGGAGTACGACCGGCTGGTGGTGGCCCTCACCCGGCACAGGGGGCTGATTACCGCCTTTGCGCCGGGGGCGCGGCGGCTGAAAAACCGCAACGCCTCCTCCACCGGTCTGCTTTGCTATTCCAACCTGACCTTTTTCCGGGGTAAGGATACATATAAAGTCGATGAAGCGTCGGCCATAGAGGTGTTTTTCCCCCTGCGGTCGGATATTGTCAAGCTCTCCCTGGCCCAGTATTTCTGCGAGCTTTGCCTCTGCCTTGCGCCGGAGGGCGCGCCGGCGGAGGACTTTTTGCGCCTTACACTCAACAGCCTGCATTTTCTATCCAAGGACGGCCGGCCGCCCCTGCTGCTCAAATCGGTGATGGAGCTGCGCATGCTGACCCTTTCGGGCTACATGCCCGACCTGCTGGCCTGCGGGGGCTGCGGCGCCTTTGAGGGGGAGACCATGTATCTGGACGCCGTCGGCGGCGGCCTTTTCTGCGAAAATTGCCGGGGGCAGGCGGCGGGAACGGCCCTTCTGCCCCTTACAAAAAGCGTGCTGGCGGGGCTCCGCCATATATGTTATGCGGATTTCGATAAATTATTTTCTTTTTCCCTGCCGGCGGAGGGGCTCCGGGCCCTGAACGCGGTCACCGAGCGGTATCTGCTGGTGCAGACCGACCGGCGGTTTAAAACTTTGGATTTTTACCACAGCCTGGCTTAAGCCGGGACTTGTAGAAATATGGAGAAAGCATATGGATGAAAGCAAGAGTTTAGAACGCAACCTGCGGGTATTGGAAATGGACAAGGTGCTGGAGCGGCTGGCCGCCGAGACCGGCATGCCCGACGCCGCGGATAAGGCCCGGCGGCTGCGGCCGGCCTCCCGGCGGGAGGACGTGGAGGCGCTGCTGGGCCAGACGGCCGACGCCTACGCCTACATGGCCCGCTTCGGCGCGCCTTCCTTCGGACAGGCGAAAAATATGAACAATTCCCTGACCCGGGCCGAAATGGGCGGCGTGCTGACCATGGGGGAGCTGCTGGACATCGGCGAGCTCCTGCGGGTCATCCGCTCCCTCGTCGAATGGCGGGAGCGGGCGGACGCCGGGAACCCCTCCAACCTGGACGGCTTTTTCGAGATGCTCAGCCCCAACAAATATTTTGAGGAAAAAATCTTTTCCTGCATCCGCTCGGAGGAGGAGATGGACGATCACGCCTCCCCGGCTTTGGCGGACATCCGCCGGAAAAAGCGGGCGGCGGCCCTCAGCGTCCGGGACAGGCTGGACAAGATGATAAAATCCCCCAGCTATACCAAATACCTCCAGGACGCCCTGGTGACCATCCGGGACGGCCGGTTTGTGGTGCCGGTGAAGGCCGAGCACAAGGGGGAAATCCCCGGCCTGGTACACGATACGTCGGCGTCGGGGGCGACTTTGTTTATCGAGCCCATGCCGGTGGTGGAGGCCAACAACGAATTAAAGGTGCTGGAGTCCAAGGAGAAGGAGGAAATCGACCGCATCCTGGCCGAACTGTCGGCTGAGGCGGGAGGCTTTGCCGAGAGCGTCAAGGACTCCTACGCCGCTGCGGTGGAGCTCAACCTGATTTTCGCCAAGGCCCGGCTGGCCTACAATATGCGGGCATCGGTACCCGCCTTAAACGAAAAGGGGGAGATTTTCCTCAAGCGGGCCCGGCATCCCCTCTTAGACCCCAAAAAGGTGGTGCCCATCACCCTGTCCCTGGGGGAAAGTTACGACACCCTGGTCATCACCGGCCCCAACACCGGGGGCAAGACGGTGACCTTAAAAACCATCGGCCTGCTGACCCTCATGACCATGTGCGGCCTGATGATACCGGTGGACGACGGCAGCAAAATCGCCCTCTTCGGAAAGGTGCTGGCCGACATCGGGGACGAGCAGAGCATCGAGCAGTCCCTCTCCACCTTCTCCTCCCATATGGTCAACATTATCTCCATCCTGGGACAGGCGGGGAAGGGGAGCCTTATCCTGCTGGACGAACTGGGGGCGGGCACCGACCCGGTGGAGGGGGCGGCCCTGGCCATGGCCATCCTTATGCGCCTGCGGGAGCAGGGGGCCATGGTGGCCGCCACCACCCACTACGCCGAGCTGAAATCCTACGCCCTGGAGACCGAAGGGGTGGAAAACGCCTGCTGCGAATTCGACGTAGCCACCCTGCAGCCTACCTACCGGCTGCTGGTGGGGGTGCCCGGGCGCTCCAACGCCTTTGCCATCTCCCAGCGGCTGGGGCTGGACGAGGGCATTGTGGATACGGCCCGGCAGCTGATTTCGGACGAGAACCTGCGGTTTGAAAAGGTGGTGGAGTCCCTGGACAAGGCCCGGCAGGCCGCCGAGGCCGAGCAGGCCGAGGCCACCCGCATCCGCTCCGAGCTGGCCGAGAGCCGCAAAAGCGCCAGCCAGCGCCTGGAGCAGCTGAACCGGGAGCGGGACAAGATTCTGGACGCCGCCCGCAAGGAGGCCCGCCGGCTTATCGACAGCGCCCGGGCCGATTCCAACCGGCTGATAAACGAGCTGGAGGATTTGCGCCGGCAGGCCAACAAATCCCGGGACGTGGGGGAGCTGGCCCGGAAGGCCAAGGCGGCGGCCAAGTCGGGGCTCAACGCCATAGAGGCCAAATCCGACCCGGTGGACAAGCGCATCGGGGGCGGCGGCTACAAGCTGCCGAGGCCCTTAAAAGCCGGCGACCAGGTATTGCTGGCCGACATCAACAAGGAGGCCACCGTTCTGTCTCCCCCCGACAGCAGCGGCCAGGTGCTGGTGCTGGCGGGGATTATCAAGACCCGGGTGCCGGTGGAGAACCTGCGGCTGCGGGAGTCCTCCGGCCCCAAAAAGCCCACAGGTCCCCGGAATGTCCGCACCGGCGGTACCAATCGGTACGGGGTGGAATCCCGGGCGCAGCGTTCGGCGGCCATGGAACTGGATCTGCGGGGCCAGAGCGCCGACGAGGGTATCCTGGAACTGGACCGCTTTATCGACAATGCCCTCATGGCAGGTATGCCCTCCATCGTCATCATCCACGGCAAGGGAACCGGCGTGCTGCGGGAGGCCGTCCGGCAGCACCTGCGGCGGCATAGAAATATCCGCGCCTTCCGCCCCGGCGTCTACGGGGAAGGGGAGGACGGCGTCACCATCGCCGAGCTGAAATAAAAGTTTTTGGCCGCTTTTTTTAAAAAGCGGGCGGGGTCGAGGGGCAGAGCCCCCGCCCAAAAAGAGGGCCTGCTGCAGATTTGCTTTTCTGCAGCAGGCCCTCTTATGCCCAGACCGACGCACATGTCGCCGGTCTGGGCAATTTAATAGGTTTTATTATGGCTAAAAGACATTTAAAAAACTGACTTCCTCATTGCTGCGGATATGCTGCAATTGCAGACGGGCGGTTTTGCAGGCGGCCAGATAGCCGGCCTCGTCGCCGGTTAGGGCCAGCGGCTCCAGCTTGCCGATGGATGCGCCCACCTCGTCCACCGTGGCGTGGTTGACAAAAATGGACAAATACCGTTCGGCCTTAACCCACTGCTTTTCCAATTCCACCGCAAAATCGGCCGCCTGCTCCATGTCTCCCGCTTCATATAAATCCACCGCCTGGGCCAGCAGGGCGTCTATTTTGGTGTAGTTGTGGTCTATGGTCCAGATGCCGGCGGTGCAGATGCCGGCCAGCAGCAAAAGCAGAATGCCGGCGGCGGCCAGTCGCTTCATGTTTCCATCCCCTTCCTGACAATGTAATGCTTGCCGGTTTTGTCCATGGTCATCAGGAACACCTGCTTATAGGTCAGGCGCTGGGACTTGAGAATCTGCTCCACGGCCTCCTCACTTGCCCCCGACAGGGCCAGCCCCTCCTTGAGCAGCCGGCCGTCGTTGATGACCAGGGCGGGAATGCCGTCGTCGGCGGGATGCTTGTCCAGGTCGGCCGCCGTGGCCGTCTGGTACTCCGGCTTGAGCAGAACGCTTAATTGGCCGTTGGTCTCTAAAATGGCGTAGGCCACCTGGTCGATGTGAAATACATTCTGGATGCGCAGCACCTCCATCAAATCGGCCACCGTCACCCGCATGCGCTTCATAAGTTTCTGGTCCAGCTGGCCGTCCTTTACGATGACGGCCGACTTGCCGTTGATGACCTGCCGGGCCTTTACGCTCTTCATGGATAGGAAGGATATGAGGATTTCCAGCACCACCAGCATAAAGATGGCGATGATGCCGTTGACCACCGGCTGGTTGATGTCCTGGATGGGGATGGCCGCAATCTCGGAAATCAGGATGGTGATGACCAGTTCATTGGGCTGCATGTCCCCTATCTGCCGCTTGCCCATAATGCGCAGGCCCAGAATGACGAATACATATAAAATAGCCGTGCGCAGGATTGTTACCAGCATAAAAAGACCTCCCGGAAGGATGTGCTTTTAGTATGGGGAGGCGGCGGGAAAATATGCGGTTTTCAGGGAAAAAACGGATGGCGGAAAGGCGGCGCTGAACAAAAAATTCCCGGCAGGACACGCATCCTGCCGGGCGTTTTTTCTGTTGCAAAAACTTTATTTTTCCGAAGAACCGGCCAGAGCGGCTTCCCGGTCCCCGGCGGGGACGTCGGCCGGCGCCGCCTGCTTTTCCTTCTCCTCCCGCTCCATGGCCATGCGGGCGTTGGCCAGCATAAGCTTGATGCGGTTTTCCTGGTTGATTTTGGTGGCGCCGGGGTCGTAGTCAATGGCCACGATGTTGGAATCGGGATGCCGGTTCTTGATGGCCCGGATCATGCCCTTGCCGGCGATGTGGTTGGGCAGGCAGCCGAAGGGCTGGGTGCAGACGATGTTCTTGATACCGTCGTCGATGAGCTCCAGCATTTCGGCGGTGAGCAGCCAGCCCTCGCCCATCTTGTTGCCGTAGCCCAGATACCCCTTGACCTTCTTCTTAATTTCCGAGAAGGGCTCGGGCACCCGGAACCGGGGCTTGGTGGCCATGGCCGCCCGCAGTTCAGCCTGCCGGTTTTCGATATATTTTTGCCCCAGGGCGCAGACGAGGCGCTTAAAGGGGTTGCCCCCGTAGGTCTCCACGTCCACCACCCGGTTGTTGATTTTGAAGATGATAAAATCGGTCAGTCCCGGCACAACCGGCTCGCAGCCCTCGGACAGAAGGAAGTCCTCCAGGTTGTTGTTGCCCAGGGGGGAATACTTGATGTAGATTTCCCCCACCACGCCCACTCTCACCTTGGGGGTCAGCTGCACCGGGATGGAATCGAAGTCGTCGGCGATGCGCTGCAGGTTCTGCCGGAAGGCCTTGGCCCCGGTGCCCTTGGAGTTTTTAAACTGGTCAACCAGCTCGTCCACCCATTTCTCAATCATCCGGTCGGTGCTGCCCGGCTCGGTTTCATAGGGCCGGCACTGGTTGGCCATCTGGACGATGGCGTCCCCGTAAATCATGGCGAAGACCATGCGGAGGAGGAATTTAAGGCTCAGCTTAAAGCCGGGGTTCTTGTCCAAACCCGACAGGTTCAGGGAGATGACCGGGACAAATTCCAACCCCGCCTTTTTCAGGGCCTTGCGCAGCAGGTGGATGTAGTTGGAGGCCCGGCAGCCGCCGCCGGTCTGGGTGATGATAAGGGCCACCTTGTGGGGGTCGTACTTGCCCGATTCAATGGCGTCAATAAACTGGCCGATGACCAGCAGGGCGGGATAGCAGGTGTCGTTATGTACGTACTTAAGCCCCGCGTTCACGACGCTCCGCTGGTTGTTGGTCAGCCGTTCCACCTTATAGCCCTCCAGCTCCAGGCACTTCTTCATAATCGAGAAGTGCACCGGCAGCATGTCGGGCATGAGGATGGTGTATTCCTTCTTCATCTCCTCGGTGAAGAGAAGACGGCCGTTTTTATCGTAGACGAGTTCCGCCATGGGATGCCTCCTTTATGGTGCTAAGGGTAAACCCTTCAGGCCTTGGCGGCGGCCTTTTTCTCGCTGGCCGCCATCAGGCTGCGGATGCGGATTTTCACCGCCCCCAGGTTGTAGATTTCGTCGATTTTAATCTGGGTGTAGAGCTTGCCGCCGGTCTCTAAGATTTCCCGCACCTCATCGCCGGTGATGGCGTCGATGCCGCAGCCAAAGGATACCAGCTGAATCAGCTGCATATCCGGCTGTCCGGTGACGTACCGGGCGGCGTTGTACAGCCGGGAATGATAGGTCCACTGGTTGAGCACATGCACCGGCGCTTTGGGTACTAAGTGGGAAACGGCGTCCTCGGTGATGACGCAGAGGCCGAAGGAGGTCAGCAGGCTGTCGATGCCGTGGTTAATCTCCGGGTCGATGTGGTAGGGCCGGCCGGCCAGCACGATAATCTGCCGCCCGTTGGCCCGGGCGTATTCGATGATCCGGCTGCCTTCCTTGCGGATCATTTCCTTGTATTCGTCGTAGGCCTTGTAGGCGATTTCCGCCGCGGCCTTGACCTCGCCTTTGGAGATGCCGAACTCGCTGGCGAAATACCCCGCCGCCTTCTTCTTGAAGTCGGCCGGCCGGTCCAGGCCGAAGTAGGGCATTAAGAACCGGGCGCCCTTCAGCCGCTCCACGTTGGCCGACAGCAGCTCGGGGTAGTAGGCCACCACCGGGCAGTTATAGTGATTGTCCCCCATGCCCTCGTTGAAGTTGTAGGGCAGGCAGGGGTAGAAAATGGTGTCCACACCCTGGTCCAGCAGGGCCTCGATGTGGCCGTGCATAAGCTTGGCGGGGTAGCAGACCGTGTCGGAGGGGATGGTGTACTGCCCCTTAATGTAAATCTGCCGGTTGGAGGGAGGGGACTGGATGACCTCGAAGTTCATGGAGGTGAAGAAGGCGTGCCAGAAGGGCAGGTTTTCGTACATATTCAGCCCCATGGGCAGGCCGATTTTGCCCCGGCTGCCGTCCCCCTTGCCCTTGGAGGGCAGGCCCCGCAGGTATTCGTATTTGAATTTGTACATATCGGGCAGTTCCTGGGTCTTCTGCTTGCCCAGCCCCTTTTCGCAGCGGTTGCCCGAGATGAACCGCCGGCCGCCCGAGAAGGTGTTGATGGTCAGGTTGCAGCGGTTGGTGCAGCCCTTGCAGACCGCCGGCTTGGCCGTGTGGGTGAAGTGCTCCAGCTCGGCCGCCGGCAGGATAGACGACTTCTGCAGCCCCAAATCCTTGGCGTACAGAGCCGCGCCGAAAGCCCCCATGAGCCCCGCGATAACCGGCCGGGTCACGTTGCGGCCCAGTTCCAGCTCAAAGCTGCGCAGCACCGCGTCGTTTAAGAAGGTGCCCCCCTGCACCACAATGTGCTCCCCCAAATCCTTGGCGGATGGGGCGCGGATAACCTTGTAAATGGCGTTTTTCACCACGCTGATGGACAGGCCGGCCGAGATGTCCTCCACCGATGCGCCCTCCTTCTGGGCCTGCTTGACCGAGGAGTTCATGAATACCGTGCAGCGGGAGCCCAAATCCACCGGATGCCGGGCCATAAGCCCCAGCTTGGCAAAGTCGGCGATGGAGTAGCCCAAAGCCTTGGCAAAGGTCTCCAGGAAGGAGCCGCAGCCGGAGGAGCAGGCCTCGTTGAGCATGATGGAGTCCACCGCGCCGTTTCGGATTTTGAAACATTTCATGTCCTGGCCGCCGATGTCCAGGATAAAGTCCACGTTGGGGTTAAAGTGCTGGGCGGCGGTCAGGTGGGCCACCGTCTCTACCAGCCCGGCGTCGGTGTTGAAGGCGTTTTTGATGAGATCCTCGCCGTAGCCCGTGACGGCCGAACCGGCGATGTAGATGTGATCCCCCATGAGGGGATAGATAACCTTCAGCTGTTCCAGCACCACCTGCACCGGGTTGCCGTTGTTGGAGGCATAGTAGCTGTAGAGCATCCGGCCGTCGGGGGTAATCAGGCAGAGCTTGGTGGTGGTGGAGCCGGCGTCGATGCCTAAGTAGGCCGGCCCGTCGTAGGAATCCGGGTCCAGATAGGGGGCGTCGGCCTTGGCGTGCCGGGCGGCGAAGGCCTTATATTCAGCCTCATCCTTGAAAAGCGGGTCCATGGTCACCGAAGCGTGGGTGTCGTCCACGGCGTTTTCAATGGCCTTTAAAACCTCGTCGTACTTTTTCACCGGCAGCTTTTCGGCGTAGAGGGCCGCGCCGTAGCCCACAAAGCAGTCGGCGTTTTTCGGGAAAATGGCGTGTTCCTCGTCCAGCTTCAGGGTCTCCACAAACCGCTGCCGCAGGCCCTGTAAGAAGAAGAGGGGGCCGCCCAAAAAGACCACCTTGCCCTCGATTTTCCGCCCCTGGGCCAGGCCGGACACCGTCTGGTCCACCACGGCCTGGAGAATGGAGGCCGAAATATCCTCCTTGCGGGCCCCCTGGTTTAAAAGGGGCTGCACGTCGGTCTTGGCGAATACGCCGCAGCGGGAGGCGATGGAATAAATTTTCTCATGCTTGAGGCTTAAAGCGTCCAGCTCGTCCACCGAGATGTTCATAAGGGTGGCCATTTGGTCGATAAAGGCACCGGTGCCGCCGGCGCAGGAGCCGTTCATACGCTCCTCCAGGCCGCCCTTGAAGAAGATGATTTTGGCGTCCTCGCCCCCCAGTTCCACCACGGCGTCGGCGTCGGGGTATTCCTTTTCCACCGCGCCGGCGCAGGCGAAGACCTCCTGCACAAAGTCGATGCCCGCCGCCTTGGCCACGCCTAAACCGGCCGAGCCGGTGATGGCCACCTGCATGTCCCCGTCGGGAAACATATCGGCGGCGGCCCTTAACATCTCCACCGTCTTCTCCCGCACCTTGGAATAGTGGCGCTGGTAGGATTTATATGCAATGTTCTTTTCGTCGTCCAGCACCACGACCTTGACGGTGGTGGAGCCTACGTCGATACCAGTCAGCAATCTGTTTTCCTCCATTGTCCGCCGGCGGTCAGCCGGGCTAAAGGGGTGTGGCGGGCGCCGCCCCGCAGCGGGGCAAAGCCCATAATATCTGATTCATCATTATACCACTTGTTATAGTGCTTTTTCAAACAAAAATCAAGAAGATTGCAGAAAAAAGCAGAATTTACATTGGGCCCTTCTGGCAGGCGGCACAAGGCTTTATAGGCTTTGCACAAAGTCGCCTGTTTTTCCGCCGGAACTTCCGTCACGGCCGGAATCCGGGGGTCAAAAAGTCTCCGGGGGAGGGGGAAAATCCGTGTTAAATCATTGACAATCTTTTAAAAATAGCGGATAATGTATTCTGTATTGGAAGGCGGGTCGGCTGTCCGGCCGCAACCTTCCTTCCGCATCATGTATATGCGGACGGGCCTCTTTGCAGTACGGGCCCGCCGCAGGGATTCAGAAAGGGGATATGGAAACATGGGTTATACCCTGGCGCAGAAGATTATCAAGGCCCACCTGGTGGACGGTGAAATGGTACCGGGCAAGGACATCGGGCTGAAAATCGACCAGACCCTGACCCAGGACGCCACCGGCACCATGGCCTACCTGGAATTTGAGGCCATGGGGGTGGACAGGGTCAAGACCGAGCGTTCGGTGGCCTATATCGACCACAACACCCTGCAGACCGGTTTTGAAAACGCCGACGACCACCGCTACATCCAGTCCATCTGCAAAAAGCACGGCATTTATTACTCCCACCCCGGCAACGGCATCTGCCATCAGGTGCATCTGGAGCGGTTCGGCATCCCCGGCAAGACCCTCATCGGCTCCGACTCCCACACCCCCACCGGCGGCGGCATCGGCATGCTGGCCATCGGCGCCGGCGGCCTGGACGTGGCCGTGGCCATGGGCGGCGGCGCCTACTATATCCCCATGCCCAAGATGGTAAAGGTGGAACTGACCGGATGTCTTAAGCCCTTTGTTTCGGCCAAGGACGTCATCCTGGAAGTCCTGCGGCGCATGAGCGTCAAGGGCGGCGTGGGCAAGATTGTGGAATACGGCGGCGAAGGGGTAAAGACCCTGTCGGTGCCCGAGCGGGCCACCATCACCAACATGGGGGCGGAACTGGGGGCCACCACCTCCATCTTCCCCTCGGATGAGGTCACCCGGAAATTCTTAAAGGCCCAGGGCCGGGAGGAGGATTACACCCCCCTGCAGAGCGACCCCGACGCCGAGTACGACGAAATCCTCACCATCGACCTGTCGGAGCTGCAGCCCGAGGCGGCCGCGCCCCATTCCCCCGACAATGTGAAGAACATCGCCGACATCGCCGGGATGAAGGTGGACCAGGTGCTCATCGGCTCCTGCACCAACTCCTCCCTGCTGGATATGCTCAAGGTCGCCCGCATTTTCGAGGGCAAGACGGTGCATCCGGATGTGAGCGTGGGTATCGCTCCCGGCTCCAAGCAGGTGCTGAATATGCTGGCCGACTGCGGCGCCCTCTCCACCCTGATTTCCGCCGGCGCCCGGATTCTGGAAAGCGCATGCGGCCCCTGCATCGGCATGGGCCAGTCCCCCAATTCCGGAGCCGTGTCCCTGCGGACCTTCAACCGCAACTTTGAGGGCCGCTCCGGCACCGCCGACGCCGGCGTCTACCTGGTCAGCCCCGAGACGGCGGCGGCCGCCGCCCTCACCGGCGTCATCACCGACCCCCGCACCCTGGACGTGAGCTTTGACGACATCCAGCTGCCCGAAAAGTTCCTTATCAACGACAATATGGTGGACGCCCCCGCCCCGGCCGAGGAGGCCGACAAGGTGGAAATCAAGCGGGGCCCCAACATCAAGCCCTTCCCCCACACCGAGCCGCTGCTGGACGAGGTGGAATGCAGCGCCATCCTCAAGGTAGGGGACAATATCACCACCGACCACATCATGCCCGCCGGGGCCAAAATCCTGCCCCTGCGCTCCAACATCCCCAAAATCTCCGAGCACTGCTTCACCCGCTGCGATGAGGATTTCCCCGCCCGCTGCAAGCGGGAGGGCAAGGGCATCATCATCGGCGGCGAGAACTACGGGCAGGGCTCTTCCAGAGAGCACGCCGCCCTGGCCCCCCTGTATCTGGGCATCAAGGCGGTGGTGGTCAAGTCCTTCGCCCGCATCCATAAGGCCAACCTGGTCAACGCCGGCATCCTGCCCCTGACCTTCGAGAACCCCGCCGACTACGATAAAATCACCCAGGGGGACAAGCTGTCCTTAAAGGGCCTGCGGAAGGCTGTAAAGGACGGGAAGGAAATCGTCCTGCACAACCTGACCACCGGCGAGGACTATAAGCTTACCTGCGACCTGTCCGGCCGGGCCCGGGACATCATCCTGGCCGGCGGCCTGCTGCGGTACACCAAGAATCAGCACGACGCGTAAACCTTTGCGGGGCGCCGTCCCCCAGTATCCTATAGAAAGCGAGTGATTCCCATGAACGAACAGAAGATTAAGGAAGCCGTAGAAAAGTTTGAAACCCTGATTCGCGCCCAGGAGGAGCGGGCCGAGCGGATAAAGCAGGAAAAGGACTTTGTGGACTACGATGCCCTGGATACCATCGTCATCGGCGTCTGCGGCGGCGACGGCATCGGCCCGGTTATCACCAACGAATCGGCCCGGGTGCTGAAGTTCCTGCTGGCCGACGAGGTAAAGAGCGGCAAGGTGACCTTCAAGCAGATCGACGGCCTGACCATCGAAAACCGGGCGGCCCAGAACAAGGCCATCCCCGATGATGTGCTGGCCGAGCTGAAGACCTGCCACGTCATCCTCAAGGGCCCCACCACCACCCCCCGGGCCGGCGACCCCTGGCCCAACATCGAGAGCGCCAACGTGGCCATGCGCAAGGAGCTGGATCTCTTTGCCAACATGCGGCCGGTGCGGGTGCCCGACCAGGGCATCGACTGGACCTTCTTCCGTGAGAACACCGAGGGCGGCTACGCCGTGGGTTCCCAGGGCATCCATGTCACCGACGATCTGGCCGTGGACTTTGTGGTGACCACCACCGAGGGCAGCGAGCGCATCGCGCGGCTTGCCTACGAGTACGCCCGCAAGAACAAGAAGGACCGGGTGTCCATCATCACCAAGGCCAACGTCATCAAGACCACCGACGGCAAGTTCTTAAAGATTTGCCAGGCCGTGGGCAAGGAGTACCCCGAAATCACCACCGACGACTGGTATATCGACATCACCACGGCCAAGCTCATCGACGAGAAGCGCCGCCGGGATTTCAAGGTTTTCGTCCTGCCCAACCTGTACGGCGACATCATCACCGACGAGGCGGCCGAGTTCCAGGGCGGCGTGGGCACCGCCGGCAGCGCCAACATCGGCAAGCGGTACGCCATGTTCGAGGCCATCCACGGTTCGGCCCCCCGCATGGTGGCCGAGGGCCGGGATAAGTACGCCGACCCCTGCTCCATGCTGCGGGCTTCGGCCATGCTGCTGTCCCACATCGGCCGGCAGGACAAGGCCGACCTGCTGGAGCGGGCGCTGGACATCTGCATGTACGAGGAAAAGAAGATGCAGATTACCGGCCGGGATACCGGCTGCACCTGCGCCGAGTTCGGCGACTACGTCATGCAGACGGTGGAGAAGCTGTCCAAGTAAGCTATCCGGATGGAAAAAGGGGCGGGGCGGCCCGGCTGGGTTCCCCCGCCCTTTATGAATCAGGCCGCGGGCGACCGCCCGGACAAAGGTGTGTGATACCATTGCATAAAAACGGCGCCATTTCCGTTTCCGTCATCAAACGGCTGCCCCGGTACTACCGGTTTTTGGCCGATTTGAAGGCCGCCGGCGTGGTGCGGATTTCCTCGAGGGAACTCTCCGACCGCATGGGGCTGACCGCCAGCCAAATCCGGCAGGATCTCAATTGCTTCGGCGGCTTCGGCCAGCAGGGATACGGGTACAATGTGGAACAGCTTTTCCACGAAATCGGGCTGATTCTGGGATTGGACCATACCCGCAAGGCCATCCTTATCGGCGCGGGCAATCTGGGCCGGGCCATCGCCACACACATGTCCTTTGAATCCAGGGGCTTCCAGCTCATCGGCATCTTTGATAAAAAGGAGTCCCTGGCCGGGCAGATGGTGCGGGGATTCCCCGTCCGCCACATCGACGGCCTGGACGAATTCTGCCGGGAGAACCTGCCCGAGGTGGCCATTTTATGTATCCCCCGGTCGGAGGCGGCGGCCCTGGCCGACCAGCTTATCAAGCTGGGCATCAAGGGCTTTTGGAATTTCAGCCACTACGACCTTTCGGTCAAGTACCCGGACATCCCGGTGGAAAACGTCCATTTGGGCGACAGCCTCATGACCCTGTGCTATAACGTAAACCAGCGCATCGCCGCCGAGGAAGCGGGAAAAAAATAAAAGTTTTTGCCCGCTTTTTTTAAAAGGGATTCCCCTGTTAGGGGAAATGCCGCGCAGCGACAAAAGGGTGCCCGCCTCTGGAAGAGGGCGGGGTGCCGGGGTAAAACCCCGGCTCGCGTCCTGTGGAACGCAAAAGGCCCTGTTTAAAAGGACCAATATATAAAAAGCAGAAACCGACGACATGCGCGTCGGTTTCTGCATACGACAAATCCTGTGCATACGGGATTTGTCGGGGGAATGTTAGAAGGGGGGCTTGCCCCTCTTCTACAACCTGTCGGCTTTGCCGACAGGTTGAAACACGGACGCTTATAAGGAAGCGTCCGTGTTTTTCTGTATGGGTTCCCATTATTGCCGATGGGATGTTTCCACGGCTTCTTCCCTGTCCCGGAAGAGCAGGGAGATGCACCAGATAGAAGCCAGAGCGACCAGGGTGTAGATGATACGGCTGACAATGGCCGACTGGCCGCCAAAGAGCCAAGCCACCAGGTCGAACTGGAAGAGGCCGATGCTGCCCCAGTTCAAGCCGCCGATGATGACAAGGATCAGACAGATTCTGTCCAGCATGGATGATTCAACTCCTTCCAAAAGTCATGCCAGGGCTTTGGGGCCGCCGGCAGGAATACCGCGCGGGAAAGTCCGCGCACTGTATCGCCACTATTTTTGCACGGCGGCGGGGGAAATATACGCGGGGAAGGAAAAAGGGTTTTCTTTGGAAAGAATTTCTAAAATAAAAATTTCGGCGGTCATGGCTTTTCTTGCACATAAAACAGCCGCCGGAGACGCTGCCATGGTACGGCTGCATCTCCGGCGGCTGTTTTCTTTTCATAACGCCGCAACCAGCGGGCTATTCCGCCGGCTGGTAGAAGATTTCATCCGGCAGGCCGCCGCCGTACCGGCAGACGGCCTCGGTGTACCCATCCCGGAAAAACAGGGGCAGATACATATCAAAGTGTTCAGACAGCCGCATCCTAGCCAAGGCCTCCGGCTCTGTCCAGAACACCCGTCCTTCCTCGGTGCCGGGCAGCAGCTGGCCGGTAAAGCAGGTGGTCTTATAGAGAAACACCAGATACCGGTCACCATTTTCCCGGTGGCACCAGTTGATGAGCCCGCAGGGGATAAGGCCGCTTACCCGCAGGCCGGTTTCCTCGTAGACCTCCCGGGCGGCCGACTCCGTAAAACTCTCCCCCGGCTCCACGTGGCCGCCGGGGAAGGTAACCCCCGGCCAGCTTTTCACCCGTTCCTCGGCCACCACCCGGCCGGTGGCCGGATCCTGCACCATGACCATGTTGGTCAGTTCGATTTCCAAATCCCCGCCTCCTTACGGCTTGATGAGGGACACGCCGGCGCTCTTGACCCCCGAACGATCCACCCGCTTTAGGCAGCCCAGGTAATAGGGATCCTGCAGGATGTCGCAGAGGGGGGAGAGCACAAAGGCCCGTTCCTCCATCCGGGGATGGGGGAGGGTCAGCTCCTCCGACTGGCAGACCTTGCCCTCATATAAAAGCAAATCCAAATCGATGACCCGGGGGCCGTTCTTGCGCCCCCGCAGCCGGCCCATGCCGGCCTCCACCCCCAGACAGGCCCCCAGCAGGGCCCGGGGGGTCAGGGTGGTGTCCACCCGGATGACGGCGTTGTAAAAATTCTCCTGCCTGGCATAGCCCACTGGCTTGGTCTCGTACACCCGGGACAAGGCCCCGATGCGGATGCCCGGGATGGAGGCCAGGGCCCACACCGCCCGGTTGAGGTTCTCCCCCCGGTCGCCCATGTTGGAGCCTAAGGCGATATAAGCCCGCTGGGTGCGGGAGCCGGCCAGCTTGCGCAGCAGCTGCTTGCCTTTGCCAAGGGCGGAATCATCTCCGGCCGCCGCTTCCTCCATCTCCCTATCCTGGTCATCTTCCGGCAGGGCTTCTTCCGCCTCCGGGGCCGGCCCGGAAGCCGGGGATTGGTTGAGACTACCGTCTTCCGGTACCTGGCCGCCCTGGGGGACGGGGGTATCCCGCCTGTCCCGCGCTATCTCCACCGCCACATAGTCGAAGACGGCGTTCATGGGCGCGTCGGGCTTTTTGAGACAGATTTCCACCCGCTCTACCCGGCCGTATTCGGCCAGGATGGCGTCGGCCACGGCGGCGGCCGTGTGCTCAATCAGATTGTACTTCGCCCCGGTCATCACCCGCTGTACCGTCTTGCGCACGGCGGCGTAGTTCACCGTGCAGGCAAGGTCGTCCGTGGCCATGGCGGCGGACAAATCGGCCGTCAGGGTGATGTCCAGAATAAACTTCTGGCCGTTTTCCTTCTCCTCCGGGTTCACCCCGTGAAAGGCGAAGATTTCCAGGCCCTTTATGTAGATTTTTTCCATACTTCCCCTTCTTTCTACCGGCCCTCCTGCAGGACGGCGTCGGCCACCCGGGCGGCCTGTACCGCGCCGAAGCCGTCGTGGGCCCGGACGATGTCCGCCCCGCCCAGGATGCCGATGGTATGGGCGGCCACCGTGCCGCTGTCCCGCCGGTTAAAGGGAGGATTTCCCGCCGGCGCGCCGATGCACCGCTTGCGGGAGGTCCCCAGCAGATAGGCGTACCCCGACAGCTTGGTTTCGGCCGTCCGGTGGATGAGCTGGTAGTTTTGCTCCGGCGTCTTGCCGAAGCCGACGCCGGGGTCAAAGCAAAGCTGTTCAGCCGGAACGCCCATCTCTATAATCCGCCGGGCCGCCTTCTCCAGCCAGTCCCGCACGGCGGCCGGCCCGTCGGCTTCTTCCGGCAGGTTTTCCGCGTGCATGACCACCCAGCCCGCCCCGGTTTCGGCTACCAGCCGGGCCATGTCCGGGTCCAGTGCGCCGCCCACGTCGTTGATAATCTGCGCCCCCGCGTCCAGGCACCGCTGGGCCACATAGGGGTAAAAGGTGTCGATGGACAGAGGCAGGCGGGTTTTCCCCGCCAGGCGTTTTAATACCGGCTCCAGCCGCGCCCATTCCTCCTCAGGGGGGATGGGGGTGTATCCCGGCCGGGTGGACTGGCCGCCGATGTCCAGAATATCCACCCCGTCGGCCTCCAGCTGCAGGGCCTGTTCCTCCGCCCGGCCGGGGTCAAAGTACCGTCCCCCGTCCGAGAAGGAGTCGGGGGTCACGTTGAGGATGCCCATAACATAGGTGCGTTCCCCAAGGGGAAGCACCCGGTCGCGGATTTTCCATACAGCCGCCATGGGATACCTCCTTTACCTGCGGGTCAGCAGGGCCAGTACCTCGCTGCGGCTGCGGGCGTCGGAACGCATGATGCCCCGCAGGGCGGAGGTCTGGGTCTTGGCCCCGGCCGCCCGGGCCCCCCGCATGGTCATACACAGGTGCTCGGCCTCGATGATGACGGCCACCCCCTGGGGATGGAGGTTCTCATATAAAAAGTCGGCGATTTGGGCGGTCAGCCGCTCCTGCAGCTGGGGCCGCCGGGCAAAGCAGTCCACAATCCGGGCCAGCTTGGACAGGCCGATGACCTTCCCGTCCCGGGGTATATAGGCGATATGGGCCACCCCGATAAAGGGCAGCAGATGGTGCTCGCACATGGAGTATAGGGGGATGTCCCGCACGGTGACCATCTCGTCGCTGCCCGCCTCGTCGAATACCTTAATATGTTCTTTGGGGTCGGCGGTGAGCCCCCCCAGCACCTCGGTATACATCTCGGCCACCCGCCGGGGGGTCTCCTGGATACCCGGCCGGTCGGGGTCTTCCCCCACCGCCAGCAGGATTTCCCGCACGGCGGCTTCAATCCGTTTCAAATCCATTGTATCATCCTCGATTCTATATTACATACTACGCATTATACCATAAGCCGCCGGGAATAAACAGAGGGCGGGGAAAAGAAAAAGCCGCCGTCTTGACAAAAGGGGAGGATAGGAGTTTAATAATATATTAGGTATTAGGTCCCGTATATCCGGGGCGGGAAACTGTTACAGAACAAGGGGAGACAACAATGAAAAAATGGGAGAAACGGCTGCTGGCTATAGTAACCGTGCTGGCCATGCTGGCCGTAAGCTGTTTTGCATCCGCCATAGAGCCGGCCGCCGTCGCGGCCCCGGCCCAGGACGTATGCCAGGGGAACCGGGAGGGCACGGTCAACGGCCTGCCGGCCTGCGTCAACGAAGCGGGCGACCTGCACGTCTGCGCAGACAACTTCCCGGACGACAACTTCCGGGCCTATCTGCTGGAGTCCCTGGCCGCCATTTATGAGGGCCTGGGCCTTCCCTATACGGATTATTTTACGGCCGATATCCTGTCCAAGGTCACCAGTATGGAGCCGGCTGACCGGGACATCGCCTCCCTTGAAGGGGTGGAATACTTTTTCAGTCTTCACAGCCTGCTTTGCGACGGAAACCGGCTTGCCGAGCTGGATTTAAGCCACAACGCGGCCTTAGAGGTCCTGTCGTGCACGAAAAACCAGCTTGCCAGCTTAGACTTCAGCGGCAATCCGCTCCTGCGCAGCCTCCACTGCTCGGAAAACCAGCTGACCAGTCTGGATGTAAGCCAAAACCCACAATTGACAGTTTTGATCTGCCCAGTCAACGAGATTTCGGAATTGGATCTCAGCGGCAATCCCGAACTGCAGACCCTGTACTGTTACCGCAACCGGCTGCGCAGGCTGGACCTCAGCGGCAATCCCCTGCTGACGGCGGAAAGCGGCTGCATAGTTGTGAACCAGACAACGGAGGCGGCTTATATCTCTGCCGACAATCAGTGGGTGCTGGATATGGCCGGCCTGGTCTCGGCTGAAAACCTGGGACGGGTGCTGTCTGTATCTGATGGGGAATACGATCCCGTGACGGGGACGGTGACCCTGTCTTTCCAGCCCGCCGAGCTGACTTATGAATACGATACCGGCCTGGCAGGGTGCCCTCTGCCGGTAAAAGTGACCCCGGCCGGCGAGGAACCGGGACACGAAGGGATGGACGGCATCTTTGCCGAATTGCCTGCCTGTGTGGACGATGAAGGGCAGCTGCATATCTGTGCCAAAAATTTCCCGGATGCAAATTTCCGGGACTATCTGCTGGCCCAGCCCGGCGGGGAAGACGGCTACATCAGCCAGGGCGAAGCGAACGGCACCTATGCCAACCTGCTGGTGTCCGGGCTGGGTATCCGTTCCCTTGCGGGTATCGAATACTTCTCCGCTCTGCGGTATCTCAGCTGCGATAGAAACCAGCTTACCGAATTGGATGTAAGCCATAACCCGGCCCTGCGCGACCTGAGTTGCTCGGAAAACCAGCTTACCGAGTTGGATTGCAGCGGCAATCCCGCGCTGGAAAGCCTGATATGTCCGGTCAACCGGATTTCCAAGCTGGATGTAAGCGGCTGTCCTAATCTTACGACGCTTTATTGCTACCGCAACCAGCTGCGCAGGCTGGATCTCAGCGGCAATCCACAGCTGCCGTCCGGGAGCTGCATTATGAATCAGGAAATACAGGCGGTTTATACCGCCGCCGGCGACGGATGGGTGCTGGATATGGCTGCCCTTGTGTCGGCCGAAAATCTGGGACGGGTGCTGTCGGTTGCCCCGGGCGACTTTGATTCCGTATCTGGTCTGGTAACCCTGCAGAATATGGAGGAGCCGCCTTACTATTTGAATTATACCTATGACACCGGCCTTTCCGAGCTGTCCCTGTCGGTGGCGGTAACCCCCGCCCCCGAGACAGAGGACGGGACGGAGACAGATGGGGTCTTTGCCGGCCTGCCGGCCTGTGTCAACGGGAACAGCGATTTACACATCTGCGAAAAGAATTTCCCGGATGCAAACTTCCGGGCCTATCTGCTGGAGCAGGAAAGCGGGGCGGACGGCTATTTTACGGCTGCGGAAGCCGATGCTTTTACCAACTTTTCGGTGGATGGCATGGACATTGCCTCTCTTGCGGGCTTGGGGTATTTTCCTGGACTCACGGAACTTTCCTGTGAGAAAAACGCATTGGAAGAACTGGATCTCAGCGGCAATCCGGCCCTTACCCGGTTGTACTGCGGCGGCAACCAGCTGACTGCCCTGAACGTAAGCTGGTGCCCCGACCTTGCGACCCTCTACTGTGAGGAAAACCGTTTGACAAACCTGGATGTCAGCGGCAATGCTTCCCTGGAATTTTTAAACTGCGGCGGAAACCGGCTGTCGAGTCTGGACGCCGGCAGCCTTGCCGCCCTGGAATACCTCAGCTGCCGGGATAACCAGCTGACGGCGCTGAATATAAAAGGCGCCGCCGCTCTGACGGATCTGGATTGCGGCAACAATCAGCTGTCCGAGTTGGATGTAAGCGGCAGCCCGCTGCTGGAGTCTCTCGACTGCATAAACAACCGGCTGACGGTCCTGGATGTCAGCGCCAATCCGGCGCTCAGGGAGTTTGACTGCCGGAGCAACCAGCTGAGCGCGCTGGATGTGAGCATGAATTCTAAACTGGAGCTCTTTATCTGCGGAGGCAACCATTTGCCCTTCCTGGATTTGCGCGGAAATCCCAACCTTACTACCAGCGCGACCCTGCTTACCCAGACTATATCCGCCGAGGCCACCCCGGCCGCAACCGGCTGGGAGGTGGATTTGTCCGACCTTATCCCGACTGAATGGCTGGGACAGGTGGTGTCGGTTTCGGCGGGAACCTACGATCCTGCCACCGGTATAGTATCCTTTGACGAGGAGCCTGACTCTTTCGCCTATACCATCGCCACGGGCTTTGACGGCCTGGATATGACGGTAAATGTAAGCCTTGCAGGGGACATCCTCCCCGGCGACATGGACGGCAGCGGAACGGTGGACATCCGGGACGTGATGTCGGCCTGCCGGATCCTGGCCCGGCAGAATACCGGCTCCTATCCCAGCGCCGATGAAATCGCCCGCGGCGATCTGACGGGGGACGGAAAAATCCGAATCGAAGACGTTATGGCCATCTGCAGGATTCTGGCCCGGGGGAGCGTATAACTTCCCCGCTCCCCGCATATTTGTAGAAAGCGGGGATTGACAGGGGAAAATGCCTGTGGTATGATACCCATGAAAAGCCATGAGGAAGAGAAGTACCGCGGAGGTTCGCTTCCAGTGAGCGGGGGAGAGTGGGAACCCCGCAGTAGGAGGCCGCGGGAATAACACTTCTTAGCTGCAACCTGAACGGCCGGAAGGGCTCAGTAGGCGCGCCGTGTCCGCGCGTTAAGCGGGAATGCTTTGTTGGAAGCATGAGGGGCCTTCGGGCAATTTAGGTGGTACCGCGGATACACAGCTATCCGTCCTAAAGAAAATTTAGGACGGGTGGCTGTTTTTTATATCCGTCCAAAAAAAGGAGAGAGCCTTATGCAGCATATCGACATTTGCGACATTCTCGGCAGCGACGCCTACCTGGACAAGGAGGTTGTGGTCTGCGGCTGGGTGCGCACCTCCCGGGACTCCAAGAACGTGGCCTTCTTAGAGGTCAACGACGGCACCACCTTAAAGCATCTCCAGGTGGTCATCGACAAGCAGAAGTTCGCCGACCCCAGCCCCTTTATGAAGCTGGGCACCGCTTTGCGGGTGGAGGGAAAGGCCGTCAAGGGCATGGTGCAGAACAGCGTGGAAATCAACGCGTCGGCCATGGAAGTGCTGGGGGAGTGCCCCGGCGAGTATCCCTTACAGAAGAAGCGGCACACCCTGGAATACCTGCGCACCATTCCCCATCTGCGGGTGCGGACCAACACCTTCAACGCCATTTTCCGGGTGCGTTCGGTGGTGTCCTTCGCCATCCATGAGTACTTCCAGCAGAACCATTTCATCTATGTGCACACCCCTATCCTCACCGGCAGCGACTGCGAGGGCGCCGGGGAGATGTTCCGGGTGACCACCCTGGGCTTCGACCACGGGTACAAGACCGAGGAGGAGTATTTCGCCAACGACTTTTTCGGCCAGCCGGCGGGACTGAGCGTCTCCGGCCAGCTGGAGGGGGAGGTGGCGGCCATGGGCCTGGGCAAAATCTATACCTTCGGCCCCTCCTTTCGGGCCGAGAACAGCAATACCCCCCGCCACGTGGCCGAGTTCTGGCATGTGGAGCCGGAGGTGGCCTTTGCCGAACTGCCCGACATCATCGCCATCGCCGAGGAGATGATTAAATTCATCATCCGCCGGGTCATGGAGAAGTGCCCCAGCGAGCTGGACTTTTTCGAGAAGTTCTTTGAAAAGGGCCTGCGGGAGAAGCTGCAGAACGTGCTGGACAACGAATTCAAGGTGCTGGACTACACCGAGGCCATCGAAATCCTGCAAAAGGCCGACGTGGAATTTACCTATCCCGTGGAGTGGGGCTGCGATTTGCAGACCGAGCACGAGCGGTATATCACCGAAAAGGTCTTCAACAAGCCGGTGTTTGTCACCAACTATCCCAAGGACATCAAGGCCTTCTATATGAAGCAGAATCCCGACGGCAAAACCGTGGCCGCCACCGACCTGCTGGTGCCGGGGGTGGGCGAAATCATCGGCTGCAGCGAGCGGGAGGCCGATTTGGATAAGCTGCTGGCCGCCATGAAGCAGAGGGGTATGGACGAGGCCGCCTATGCCGACTATCTGGATCTGCGCCGGTTCGGCTCGGTGCCCCACAGCGGCTTCGGCCTGGGGCTGGAGCGCATGATTATGTACGTCACCGGCGTCAGCAACATCCGGGACGTGCTGCTCTATCCCCGCACGGTGGGCAACATCCGGTAAGAAAGGAAGAACGCATATGAGACAGCTGAAACTGGTGGAAGGGTACCGTTCGGCCCTGTCCCTGCGGGATACCCAGAAAGCCATTAAATTCGTCAAGGACGCCTTCCAGACGAGATTGGCCGCCGCTTTGCATCTGGAGCGCATCAGCGCTCCCCTCATCGTCCGACAGGGCAGCGGCATCAACGACGATTTGAACGGCGTGGAGCGCAAGGTGGACTTTGACATGAAGGAAATCGGCGGCAGGGCCGAGGTGGTGCAGTCCCTGGCCAAGTGGAAGCGCATGGCCCTTTACCGGTACGGCTTCCAGGTAGGGGAGGGCCTGTACACCGACATGAACGCCATCCGCCGGGACGACGACGTGGACAACGACCATTCCATCTGCGTGGATCAGTGGGACTGGGAGCGGGTCATCCGCCGGGAGGACCGGAACCTGGAATTCTTGCAGGATACCGTGCGGAAAATCGTGAACGCCATCGCCGACACCAAGGAGGCCGTGCGGGAGGTTTTCCCGGCTCTGACGAAAGAAATCAGCCGGGATGTGACCTTTGTCACCTCCCAGGAGCTGGAGGATGCCTATCCCTCCCTTACGCCCAAGGAGCGGGAAAAGGCCTTTGTGGGGGAGCATAAGACGACCTTTGTCATGCAGATAGGGGGCGCCTTAAAAAGCGGCGGCATCCACGACGGCCGGGCCCCTGACTACGACGACTGGAGCTTAAACGGCGACCTGCTTTTCTGGAACGAGATTCTGGAACAGCCCATTGAAGTGTCCTCCATGGGCATCCGGGTGGACGCGGATGCGTTGGAAAAGCAGCTGAAAATCCGGGGTGATGAGGAGCGGATGCAGTACCCCTATCATCAGGGCATCCTGAAGGATGAACTGCCCCTGACCATCGGCGGCGGCATCGGCCAGTCCCGGATGTGCATGCTGCTGCTGGAAAAGATGCATATCGGCGAGGTGCTTTGCTCCATCTGGCCGGAGGATATGGAAAAGGCCTGCCGGGAACAGGGCGTGCAGCTGCTGTAAAAAAGTTTTTTGGCCGCTTTTTTGCAAAAAAGCGGGCGGGGTGCCGGGGGAAGGCCCCGGCTTAAGCCCCGCAGGGCGCGAAACACCCCATCGGCCTGAAAGCCCGGCATGCGCCGGGCTTTTCTTAAGATTTGCTTAAAGACCATAAGTCTTTCTTGGGGAGAATTGCAATTGCCGGCAAAGGACAGTATAGTAAAAGGAGAAAGGAGGGGAGGCCCCACATGTACCGCATCCTGATTGTGGAGGACGATGCAGCCCTGGCGGCGGCATTGGAAAAGCATCTGGCGTCCTGGGGATACGAAACGGCTTTGGCGGAGGACTTCCGCAACGTGCTGGCCGCCTTTACCGGCTTCGACCCCCATCTGGTGCTCATGGACGTAACCCTCCCTTTTTTCAACGGCTACCACTGGTGCGGCGAAATCCGGAAAATATCCAGCGTCCCCATCGTCTTCCTCTCCTCGGCCGCCGACAATATGAATATCGTCATGGCCATCAACATGGGCGGGGACGACTTTATTGCCAAGCCCTTTGACAGCGGCGTGCTGACGGCCAAAATCCAGGCGGTGCTCCGCCGCACCTACGACCTGGCGGGGAAAGTCCCCGTTTTGGAGCATAAGGGGGCCATTTTAAACCTCAACGACGCCACCCTGACCTATGAAGGCCGGCGGCTGGATCTGACCCGCAACGACTTCCGGATTCTGGAAACCCTCATGGAGAACAAAGGCCGGGTGGTCAGCCGGGATACCCTTATGACCCGCCTGTGGGAGAACGACGTGTACGTGGAGGAAAATACCCTGACCGTCAACATCACCCGCCTGCGCAAAAAGCTGGAGGGGCTGGGGCTTACGGGGTTTATCACCACCAAGGCCGGCAGCGGCTATCTTGTGGAATAGGGGAGATGGGCATGGAAAAGGAGAGCTTCGGAGGGATTTTGCTGCTGTATCTGAAAGGAAAGCTGGGCGGCGGGGCCGTCCTTTTGCTTTTCTGCCTGATTTTTGCCGTCGTCTTTTCCCTTTACGACCTGACGGCCGAGGCGATTTTGTATGCGGGCCTGCTCTGCGCCTGCGCCGGCGGGCTGCTGCTTTTGCGGGATTTTATGAAATTTTATCGGCGGCACCGGGCCCTTACCAGTCTGCGGCAGGAAATTGCCCTGCTGGAGGAATCCCTGCCGCCGGCGGTAAACCCGCTGGAAGCCGATTACCAGGCCCTGGTGGAGAAGCTGCGGGAGATAAACAACCGGAACTTTACCGCCTTTCAGACCAGCCGCCGGGAAAGCGTGGATTACTATACCGCCTGGGTGCACCAAATCAAGACCCCCATCGCCGTCATGCACATGATCCTAGGGGAAGAGGACACGGCCGAGCATAAGGAGCTGCTGGCCGAGCTCTTCCGCATCGAGCAGTATGTGGACATGGTGCTCTGCTACTTCCGGCTGGACAGCAGCTCCAACGACTTTGTCTTCCGCCGCTGCCAGCTGGACGGCATCATCCGCCAGGCGGTGCGCAAGTACGCCGGCCAGTTTGTCCGCAAGCGCATCCGGCTGGTGTATGCAGGCACCGACGCCACAGTGCTCACCGATGAGAAATGGCTGGGCTTTATTCTGGAACAGCTGCTGTCCAACGCCGTCAAATACACCGAAAAGGGGCAGGTCTCCATCGAGGTGGACGAGAACCTTACCCTCACCCTGCGGGATACGGGTATCGGCATCGCGCCGGAGGACCTGCCACGGATATTTGAAAAGGGTTTCACCGGCTACAACGGCCGGACGGGGAAAAAGTCCACCGGGCTGGGGCTGTACCTCTGCAAAAGGGCGGCGGATAAGCTGTCCCACCGGATTGCGGTGGAGTCGGAGCCGGGGAAGGGCACGACCGTACGGCTGGATTTGCGTACCGTCCATCTGGAGGTGGAATAGGCTGCATCTTACAAAAATGTAAGATGCAGCCGCCCGGATGTCACCCGAATCGATGTCGCCGGCGGCGGCCGGCTGGTATACTGGGGCTATCATCCATAAAGGAGGCCGGTTTCATGGCTATATTGGAGGTAAGAAGCCTCAAGAAGATTTATACCACCCGCTTCGGCGGCAATCAGGTGCAGGCCCTGTCCGACGTATCCTTCTCGGTGGAGGAGGGGGAGTACGTGGCCATCATGGGCGAGTCGGGGTCGGGCAAGACCACCCTGTTAAACATCCTGGCGGCCCTGGATAAGCCCACCGGCGGCCAGGTGCTGCTGGACGGGCGGGATATCGCCACCCTGAAGGAAAAGGAGATTTCGGCCTTCCGGCGGGATAACCTGGGCTTTGTCTTCCAGGATTTTAACCTGCTGGACAACTTTTCTTTGCAGGACAACATCTTCCTGCCCCTGGTGCTGGCCGGGAAGGAGTACAAGGAGATGAACGCCCGGCTGCAGCCCATCGCCCGGAGCCTGGGGATAGGGGACATCCTGAAGAAGTTCCCCTACGAGGTATCGGGCGGGCAGAAGCAGCGGGCCGCTGTGGCCCGGGCGCTGATTACCCATCCCCGGCTGATTCTGGCCGACGAGCCCACCGGCGCCCTGGATTCCCACGCCACCGACAGCCTTTTGGAGGTTTTCGGCGAAATCAACTGCACGGGCCAGACCATCCTCATGGTGACCCATTCCACCAAGGCGGCCAGCCACGCCGGCCGGGTGCTCTTCATCAAGGACGGGGAGGTCTACCACCAGCTTTACAGGGGGAGAGCACGCCCCAGGAGATGTACCAGAAAATCGCCGACACCCTGACTTTGCTTGCGACAGGCGGTGGACGGTATGCGTAAATTCTTTTATCCCAAGCTCGCCGCCAGCAATATCAAAAAGAACGGCCGCACCTATATCCCCTATATCCTCACCTGTATTTTCATGGTGGCCATGTACTATATCATCTCCTCCCTGGCCCGGAACCCGGGAATCAAGGACCTGCTGGGCGGGGATACGGTGGAGTATACCCTGGTGCTGGGGGGCTGGGTGGTGGCCATATTCGCCGCCATCTTCCTTTTCTACACCAACAGCTTCCTCATGAAGCGCCGGAAAAAGGAGTTCGGCCTGCTGAATATCCTGGGGATGGAGAAAAAACATCTGTCCCGGGTGATAGGATACGAGACCCTCTATATCGCCGGCATCAGCCTGGCCTTCGGCATCCTTCTGGGCATCGTGCTGGACAAGTGCATGTTCTTACTCATCCTCAAGGTGCTGGACGCGCCGGTTTCCCTGGGGTTTTATGTCTCTTTTGAATCCATGCTGCTGGCTGGCATCCTGTTTGCGGCCATTTTCCTGCTCATCTTTTTAAACTCTCTGCGGCAAATCCGGCTGTCCAGCCCCATCGAGCTGCTGCGGGGGAGCAGCGTGGGGGAGAAGGAGCCCAAAACCAAATGGATTATGGCAATCCTGGGGGTCCTCTGCCTTTCCGGCGGCTATTACCTGGCCGTTACCACCCAGAATCCCCTGACCGCCGTGAGCCTCTTTTTCCTGGCGGTGCTGCTGGTGGTGGCCGGCACCTACTTTCTGTTTATGGCCGGCAGCATCGCCTTTTTGAAGCTGCTGCGCAAAAAGAAATCCTATTATTACAAAGCGAAACACTTTATCAGCGTCTCCGGCCTTATCTACCGCATGAAGCAGAACGCCGTGGGGCTGGCCAATATCTGCATCCTCTCCACCATGGTGCTGGTCATGGTGGCCTCCACCTCCTCCATGATGCTGGGGATGGAGGATATTATCAACACCCGCTACCCCTACGACATCACGGTCTACGCCCGGGCGGAGACCCAGGCCCAGCGGGAGGCGGTGGATGCCGCCGCAAACCGCCTGCTGGAAGCCTACGGCGCCCAAAAGACGGCGGCACAGGCCTACACCTACCTGAATTTCTCGGCCGTGCGGGAAGGGGATACCTTCCTGGTGGGTGGGGAGGAAGATTTAACCGCCCTGGAGCGGCTCAACAATCTTTTCTTTATCCCCGTGGAGGACTATAACCGCCTGACCGGAGACAATGCCCAGCTTGCAGAGGGGGAAATCCTTCTCTACAGCAACCGGGACGCCTACGAGCCGGATACCCTGACCGTTTTCGACCGCACCTACCGGATTGTGGGCCGGCCGGACAATTTTCTGGGCAATGGCGTCATGGAGGCCGACATAGTCAGCAGCCGGTTTATTGTGGTGCGGGACGTAGAGGAAATTGTGGAACTGAACGACCTGCAGCGGCAGGCCTACGGCAAAAACGCCTCGGAATTCCGCTATTTCTACGGCTTCGACCTGGATATTCCGGAGGAGCAGCAGCGGGCCTTTTACGCGGAACTGAAGGATTCGCTGAACGGCCAGGACCTGCTGGGGATTGCAGACAGCCGGGCCGATTCCCGCCAGAGCTTCCATTCCCTGTACGGCGGCCTTTTCTTCATCGGGATTTTCCTAGGCCTGCTGTTCATCGTGGCCACCATCCTGATTATCTATTACAAGCAGATATCCGAGGGGTACGACGACCGGGAACGGTACGTCATCATGCAGAAGGTGGGCATGAGCCAGGCCGAGGTCAAACGCTCCATCCACTCCCAGATTTTGACCGTCTTCTTTTTGCCCCTCATCACCGCCGGGGTGCATACGGCCTTTGCCTTCCCGGTCATATCCAAAATCCTGGCCCTGCTGAGCATGAGCAATACCACCCTCTTCGCCCTTTGTACGGTGGGATGCTTTTTGGTATTCGCCCTGCTCTACAGCCTCATCTACGCCTTGACCGCCCGGGCCTACTACCGGATTGTCAGCCGGTAAAGCCGGCGGATAAATACAAATCCCGGCCTTTGTTATAAAGCAAAGGCCGGGGTTTTGCTATGGCACTACAATTGCACCATGCGGTTTTCCGGGTAGAGGGAGAAGATGATGCGGTAGGGGAGATGGTCGGTCTGCTCCCAGACTTTTTTGGGGAACTGGACGTCGGATATGCCATAAGGCACCACAAAATCCCGCTCTTCCCCCGGTTCCAGGGACACGTTTGCACCGAATGCATTGACGTACCCCAGCCACTCCAAATCCATGCCGGTAGTCCAGTCGTCGTACTCCAGATTGAAAATGTAAAGGGGAAATTCCCGGGTTTCGGCCCCGGTGTTCCGTATGGTTACATCCACGAATATCCCCTTTACCTGGATGTCGGTATCCTCCGTTTCGGGCGTATAGGTGCAGCCAAGTTCTGTCAACTCGGCCTCCTGCACCGGCCGGTACCCGTGAATGGTAAAGGCAAATCCGTCGTAGTCGATTTCCTCCCCGGTCTGATAGGTCTCCACCACCGCCTGGGGGTACCTGTGGTTGAGATAGAGGAACCGGGCGCACCAGCCGCCGGCCAGCAGGAGGGCCAGTACGGCGGCCCCGATTTTCCAGCCGCGTTTCATAATTCTCCTCCTTTGCGGGACTATCCCACGATTCT
The DNA here is from genome assembly GCA_904420585.1 of Candidatus Howiella intestinavium. Classification (GTDB taxonomy): domain Bacteria; phylum Bacillota; class Clostridia; order Oscillospirales; family Acutalibacteraceae; genus Howiella; species Howiella intestinavium. The sequence goes on from CAJFVX010000012.1 coordinate 70,366, forward strand.
CCCGTTTTCAATCATAAAGATTTCATCCGACAAATCCTCCAGCAGCGCCCGGTCGTGGCAGGAGAGGATAACCAGCGCCCCCTGGGCCTTTTTCTCCCCCACAATCTCCTTGACCAGTTCCACGCTTTTTTCGTCCAGCCCGTTGAAGGGTTCGTCCAGGACGAGGAGGGCGGGCTCCTCCATGACGGCCGCGGCGATGCCCAGCTTCTGCTTCATGCCCAGGGAGTAGGTTTTTACCTTGTCGTCCTTCACGTCGTACAGCCCTAAGCGCCGCAGGATGGCGTCGATTTCTTCCTGCCCGATGCGCCCCTTTAAATCCGCCAGGATTTTCAGGTTTTTATAGCCGGAATAGTAGGGGATAAATCCCGGGTTTTCAATCAGCGCCCCCACACTCTCGGGGAAGGAAAGCTCCTTTCCCAGCGCCTTGCCGTCTACCAGAATCTGCCCGCCGGACAGGCGGATAAGGCCGCATACGGCCCGCATGAGCATGGTTTTCCCCGAGCCGTTGGCCCCGGCAAATCCGTAAATCCGGCCCGATTCCATATGCAGGCTGATGTCGGACAGAATCGCAGCCTTCCCGATTTGTTTGGTACAGTTTTGTATTTCAATTTGCACGCAAAACACCCTTCCCCGAAAGAATTACACCAGAATATCGTACCGGCTGAACCGGAACCGCCCGGCAAAATAAGCCAAAAGCAGCAGGGCGAGGGCCAGCAGGAATCCGTAAAGGGATTCCACGCCCCCGAAGGACACCGCCCGGCTGCGCAGGACCATTTGGTAGTTGCCCATGAGCAGCGGATGGCAGAAATAGGCCGACAGGGCCAGGATGACCGCCCCGGCCACAAAGCCGCACCAGGGCTTGGAAAATAAGGATACGGCCAGCTCCAGAATCGACAGGGCCGCCGAGCAGACAAAGGGCAGCAGGAGGGCCAGCAGGAAGAATAGGCCGGTATCCAGGCCGGAGGTATCCACCTCCGACACCTCCAGGTTGACGGCCTCTGTCAGTTCTGCCGACAGCCGGCCGGCGGCCAGGGAGAAAAGAAAGGCCATCAACAGAACAATAAGGTAAAAGACGGCCGCGTTCACAATACACCAGACTATCTTTGCATTCCACCACTTGGCGCGGTTCCTGGCATGGAGGATGACCTGCCGGCCGAAACCGGACAGGTCGGACAGAGGATACCGGGCTACCAGAAAGGCCATATACAGGTGGAAGAGGATAAACATGGAGGGAATGCGGAAGGGTTCCTGTCGGTTTTTATCGTAGATCTTCATGCCCTTGAAGAATTCCAGCAGATAGTCGGCAAAGGTGGGCTGGAAGGCCTCCTCCATAAGGGCATTTCCCAGCCGGTAAAAGGCAGCCATGGAGAAGAACACCGCCAGAATCAAGGGAATGTAGAAGAACCATGCCCGCCCGAGGCCTGCGGCCATGTCGTGCCGGAGCATCTGCCGGAAGGCGGTATCAGTCCCGCGCACGGATAAAGTCCCGCTTTTCAAAGAGCACCCCTCCCACCGTCCAGCAAAGTAAAATCACGATGGGGCAGAGGATATATCCCACCGTAAAGCGCCAGGGCATGGTCCAGGCCCGGTAGCCCACCGACAGCCAGCCGGTCACCAGGGGGACAAGGAACCCGGCGATATTCCAGCCGGCCGAGACAATCATGAGGATAAACCCGGCGATCCGGCTGCGGCAGAGTCCCTCGGCCAGCAGGGCCATGGCGTGAATGGTCAGCAGGCCCAGAAAGACGCACAGGCCGGTAGTCAGCAGGGCCTGCCAAAAGCCCATGTCCCGGTTGAGTTCAAAATTCGTCACATAATAAAAACTCATGCCGTCGCCCCAGTTGATGAAGGAAACCGAGAAAAAGCTGCCCAGGAAAAGGGTCCAGCCCATGCTGTAGACCTCGAAAAAGAGGCAGACAAGGCAGGTGTGGACAATCCGCTCCAGGTAGACCGTCCGCCGGCTTTTCCGGCGGATGAGGTGCATGGGATTCTCGCTGCCCATGGACAGCAGGGTCACCCACAAGGCCGACAGGGGCAGCAGGGTAAAATAGAAAAAGGGAGGGGAGAAGACGGTCAGCAGGCAGTCCATAAGGGACAGGATGGAATAGCGGATGCCGGCCAGAGCCAGGAAATCCAGCACCGGAACAGCCAGCAGGCTCAGAAGGAAAATATATCTGTGCCGGGAAAGAACCTGCCAAAGTTCCCGGAAGAGGATGCCTTTTTTAGTATACATCGTCCTTCGGCCCCCTCATCACAAAGACAAAGAAGGTAAGCAGGAGCCCCACCGCCGCCTCCACGGCCACAACCGGGCCGTGCCCGCTTCCGCTGCCCGGCGGCAGGAAAGCCCGAGGCGCCCAGTCGTACTGTCCCAGGAAGTCAAAGAAAGCGGACAGAAAAATATAGAGGATAAAAGGGGAGAGCAGGGTGATAATCCGGTTCTGGGCAAGCCGGGTCACCGAAAGGGCCACGGCGGCAAAGATGCCGGCAAAAAGGAAATCCAGGCCCATATACAGGAATTCGTATACAAAGGGATGGTTGTAATATAACCCATGCCACATACTGGTAATCCAGATAGGGTGGCTGCCCGAGGTGGATTGGGGCAGGATGGCCGGCAGCACCATGGCGGCCGAAAGAAAATTGAGCAGCAAAGGGATGACCACTGCTGCGCCGCCGGCCAGAAAGGCCGCTATGTATTTGGCAAAGAAGTAGTGCCTTCTCTTCACCCGCAGCAAGAGGTTTTTGACAAAGCCGGACTTCATATCTGTATAAAAGGTATCCGCATAGGGAAGCACGGCCAGTATAGGCAGAAGTAGGAAAAAGATATAGCCATATATATCCGTGGGATTGCCGCCCATCCAGGCGGAGAAAAAGTAATCGATACCCGTCATGGGTTTTTGATACGTGAAGTAGTTCGCCATATAGGGCAGGTGGCCGGTGACCTCCAGGAGCAGCTGCAAAATGGCCAGAATGCATCCGAGGCCTATGGAAATAAAAAACATTTTCCCAGTAAAAGCCCGCTTGAGTTCCGTTTTCAGAATCTGTTTCACAGCCCTTTCCCCCTCAAAACCGCTCATTCCATTAACATATCCAAAAAGATGGCGTTGGGATAATCCCCCGGCTGGACGACAAGCGTGGCCAGCTTTAAATCCTTAAGGATTTCATCCGAGACGTAGTAACTCACCTGGAAGGTGCGCTTTTCCCCCGGCTCCAGGAACTGCTGGTAAAAGTCCTTGGTCCTTGCCTCCTTGCCGTCATATCCGATGACCTCTCCGCCGCCTCCCTGCAGGTTGTTTTCCGTATCTGTAAAATAAATCCATTGACTGTTTAAATATACCTCCTGTGTGGTATCCGAAATGTTTTCCAGCGTCAGGCTTACCATAAAATAACTATATGCATTGAGAAGAGTGCCGGTTTCATCCGCTTCCACACCTGAGGCGACCCTGCGCTGATCGGAGGTTAGAGATGTTTGTTTGGAAACGGAAAAGTCATTTACCGTATAAAGAACACCCCGATATTCGGCCGCTTCATGGGGATGGACGGTCTTGCCCGGCTTTTGGGAAAACAAATCCCTTTCGGATTGCATCAGGCCATCAAAATTTGGAATATTGTATTGGGCCGCTAAATCGTCGGCCGGGGCGGAAAGGGTGCCGGGGGGAGGCTGCGGAAGCTGGGAACCCCCGTTCCATAAATTGTTTTCGGGAAGAAGCTCCGAGGAACGCAGCATCCAGTATACGGAAAATACGGCCATGCCGGCCAGCAGGACGCCCACGGCAGCAATGATATGTTTTCGTTTCATATGTTCTCCTTTCCCACTGTAAGAAAAATGGGGCCATAATAAAAGTATTATGGCCCCATATATGCTTTAGCCGGCTCCGATACTGTCAGGGCTCCATTTTACCTGAATGGTGCTGGGAAGTTTATTTTGAGGATACATCTCGAAATTACACCAGTTATAGCCCCTTTCCTTAACATAGCTACTGATGTATTTCTTTTGCCCTACAGCTAAGTAGGTGTTTTTCGTTGCTGTACAGACAACGCCACCTTCATAGGCAAATTTGGGACTGTTGGTGGCGGTTGCAATACTTTCGTTTCTGGATAAGACGTTGCCAGATTCCGGAAGGTTGAAGAGATACATGGGTGAAGTATCGGTTTTTTCACGGGATTGAGTTTTTATGACATCGCCATTGCCCGAAAAATAAATGATTTCCCTTGTATCCTGCCAATTGGAAGCCGATGCTGTAACCGCGCCACCTATGGTGCAGACCATCATGGCGGATAAAACCAACAGAAAGATTCTGGATGACCGCTTTTTCACTTAAAACGCCTCCTTTATACGTCTTGTTTTCGACTGACATGTTAAACCACGCCCTCAAGTTCACTCTGCATGGGTCTCACCACTTTCTTTGCGCCACATTAGTGGTTTCTTTTTACTAATTGTATCACAAAAAAAGTGACAAGTCAACACCTTGCGCGGCGATATGCAAAAATATTATATTTAATATATAAAAAATATGTTAAATTTATCCTATGTAATTTTGTGTAGCGGTCTCTGCCGCATTTAAAAGCTAGTTGCATCTCTATTGCACAGTCGGCAGATCCCCTATTCTTCGATAAGGTCGATAAACCGCACATCCGGGCTTATGGGATGGGCGCCGCCGGGATTGATAATCAGCGTAGCCAATTTCAAATCGGCGATGGTTTCATCCTTGATGTAATAAACCAAATTGAAATCCCGCTTTTCGCCGGGCGCAAATGGATAGGCATAGAACGACTGCGTTTCTACCTCTGAACCGTCGTATCCAAACAGTTCCCTTCCATCCTCATCGGATATGCGGTTGTCATTTTTAATGCAATATAAGCTGCAGTGGCTTAAATGTTTCTCCCGCGCTTCCTGATGGGTATTTTCCACGGTTATGTTTACCATAAAATAACTGTAGTCATTTAGAATGTTGCGGTTTTCGTCTGTTTTTACCCAAGATATATCTGTATATTGAAAAGGCTTCAAAAGCCCTTTTTGGTTGTCATATAGGAATTTACAGTAAAGATAAAGCCTTCGGACTCGATGGATTCTCCCATTTTCACCGCTTTTCCCGGCTTTTCCAGAAAAAGGTCCCGTTCGGTGGAAGGCGAGCGGGTCAAATCGGGGATGTTGTATTGCTCGGCGACGGTCTGGGATAAAGAGGTGGTATGAAACGGCATGGGGACAATGGAGGAAGAGCGGTATAGCAATAATAATTATAGATTTTTCACATGAAATTTTGCGCAACAAAAAGAGGCAGCCGCTTTTGCGGCTGCCTCTTTCTATGCAAAAACAGATGCCGGACAGGGTGTGCAGGCCCGGCTTACTCGGTGCGGCTCTGGCGCATGGTCAGCAGGTTGGGCAGATAGAGGCTGACCAGACGCTCCAGTTCGCTGTCGCCGATGACGGTGGTGCGGCCTTCGGCGTACTCGGCATCCACCCACTCCTTGATTTTGGCGATGGCGGGGTCCCGCTTGTCCACCTTGTGGGCGTCGTCCAGCATAAAGTAGGTGTTGATCCAGGCCGCGATGCCGGCCGCCCCCGAGTGGGCGTCCACCACCACAATGGGGGCCTTGCCCAAAATATCGGTGGTGTTGAAGATGTTGTAGATTTCCTCGTCCTTCATCAGCCCGTCGGCGTGGATGCCGGCCCGGGTGGCGTTGAAGGCCCGGCCCACAAAGGGAGTCCGGGGGGGAATCTCGTAGTGCAGTTCGTTTTCAAAGTATTCGGCGATTTCGGTGATGACCTTCAAATCCATGCCGCCGCTGTTGCCCTTGAGCTGGCAGTATTCGATGCACATGGCCTCCAGGGGAGTGTTGCCCGTCCGTTCGCCGATGCCTAAGAGGGAGGTGTTGACCGACGCGCAGCCGAAGAGCCAGGCGGTGACGGCGTTGGGCACGGCGTTGTAAAAATCGTTGTGGCCGTGCCACTCCAGGTTTTCCGAGGGCACGCCGCAGTAGTTGGTCAGGCCGAAGATAATCTGCTGTACGCTTCTCGGGAGCACCACGCCCTGGATGCTGGTGCCCAGCCCCAGGGTGTCGCAGGCCCGGATTTTTACCGGGATGCCCGCATCCCGGGACATCTCCATGAGTTTGGTGGCAAAGGGCAGCACAAAGCCGTAGAAGTCGGCCCGGGTGATGTCCTCAAAGTGGCAGCGGGGGACGACGCCGGCCTCCAGGGCGTCGTAGACCACCGAGCAGTAGTTGTGCATGGCCTGGCTGCGGTTCCAGCCCAGCTTTTTGTAGATGTGGTAGTCCGAGCAGGATACCAGGATGCCGGTCTCCTTGATGCCCATGTCCTTGACCAGCTGGAAGTCCTCTTTCTTGGCCCGGATCCAGGAGGTGACCTCCGGGAATTTGTAGCCCTTTTCCAGGCACTTCTGCACCGCTTCCTTATCCTTGGGGGAGTAGAGGAAAAACTCGCTCTGGCGGATGACGCCGCTGCCGTTGTCCAGCTTGTGCAGCAAATCGTACAGCCGGCAGATCTGTTCCACCGTGTAGGGGGAGCGGGCCTGCTGGCCGTCCCGGAAGGTGGTGTCGGTGATGAAGATTTCCTCCGGCAGGTTCATGGGCACCTGCCGGCGGTTGAAGACCAGCTTGGGGATTTCGTTGTAGGGGTACATATTGCGGAAAAAGTTGCCGTCTTCCCGCTCGGTAAACTGATAGCCAAGTTCCAGCAGGCCGGAGAGCTTGTTCAGGGTGGGTTTCATATTGGGCATGGAAAATGCCGCCTCCTCATAAAGGAACGGCCCCACAGCTGCGGGCCGTCCGTTTTTCTTACCCCTTATTATAGCAAGCGGCCGAACGCCTGTCAAAAAAATTGCCAAAAAAGCACTTATTGCCTAAAACCGTAAGAGTCCATAGGAGATTCTTTGCCAAATCCAACGAGAAGGGCCGGACAAAACAAAAGGACATGCACAGCCTGCGCATGTCCCGGATAGGGGCGGCCGGCCGAAGACCCGCCGCCCCCTTATAGATTTTTCGTTTTGGTTTGCTCATACCGGAAAGAGGCGTGCAGCGATTACACCACGCTGCTTACGACGCCCACAGCGTCTCCCAGCTCATCCAGCCGGATGGGCTGCAGGGCGAGATAATAGTTATAATCAGGCGTGCAGCCGCCGCTGCCTGCCAGCATCCCCAGGGTGACAAAAGAGCCGGATACCGACGCCCCCAGGTATTCGTCTACCCCTTCCTCAAACCATACAACCAGGGCGCTGGTTTTAAAATCCACCTGCAATCCGGCGATTTGCTGCGCCAGGGTGTTTTCGGTCAGTTGCCAGTCGGTGGCGAAACAGGGGGTGACGGCCGCAAGCCAGGCGTCCAGTTCCTCTTCGCTGCGGAGTATGACGCCGCGCAGCCCCTTGTCCTCAAACTCCTTTACCGTTATATACGCGCCTCCGTCGTAGTTATCGTCCGTCATAAAATATACGGGAACCAGCAGGCCTTCTTCCTCCACCCGCTGTCCATCCGGCAGGGCCACGGCCGCCCAGTCCCGGGTCTGATGGATGACGTCTGCGCTGTCGTGCACCGAAACCAGGCCGCTGTCCACTTCCAGGAAATAGAGAATATCGTAGGTATCCCACCCCGGCAATCCATAGCTGCGGATGGCGTCGGCGTACAGCTGAATGCCCTCCGATGTGCGCCGGGCGTTATACAGGCTGTCCCCGTACGTTCCGAACCGGGGCGCGGAGGCGAAAACCAGGGCCTTGTGGGAAAAAAAGGCGTCGTCGCAGATGTTCAGTATTTCGACGCAGTCTTCATCATAGGGCGCCAATTCCTCTACCAGCGCCTCCAGCTGGGCGCGGCTTTTGCAGACCCGGCCGGGAACGGATGTCTGCTCAAGGGTTTTGTCGGCAGAGTAGGTGTGCTCGGTGTAGGAAAGGTCGCCCGTGAAGGTCACGGGGGCCGGGTCCTCGGTGGGGCCGGGAGGCGCGGAGACCGCTGGCGTGCTTTCAGTCGTGTAGGCGTATACGCCGGGGAAGGGATTGGGATCGCTGTATACGGAAGCCTGAGGCCTCTCCGACGTGCCAACCGGTTCGCTGGATTCCGGCCGGGAGGAAGGGGGCACACTGGCTGCCGAACTGTTCGGGAGGACGGAGGAAACCGCCCCGCCGGATATTTTGTCCGACTGGGAAGAAGCCGGGAGAGCCGCCTCGTCCGTATCCGCTGGCTGAGAGCTGCCGCACCCGGCCGCCGTAAGGCAAAGGGCCGCCGCCAGGCAAATGCAAAAATGCCTTCTCATCTTCATACGAATTCCTCCTTTGGCATAAAACGATGCTTTTCATACGGATGACAGCAACAATCAAAAATAACAATACCAAAAGCCCCGATTTCCCCTCAAGTATCTGCGCATCGGGCTTATATTCTTTATTTATATTTTACCACACAGTAAAATTTTTTCAACTATACAATCAAAAAAAGACTGGAAATTATATTTACTTTTATCCACTATGCTGGTAATATAAAGGAGAGTCTGGGCACATACATAAAGGAGGCGTCTATATATGGGACAGGCCAAATGGATATGGTTTCCGGGAGACTTTGAATTGTATCACAATATCCAGCTGCATACCCGGCGGGAGGGGGAGGGCTTCACCAGCCCGGCCTACTGGGATATGGCGGCCCCCTATCCGGTAGGGGATTTTTACCGGACGATTACGGCGGACAAAGATTTTACCATGAAGGTGGTCAGCGACGCCAAGGGATGCGGGCATCTGGACGGCCGGCATTTCCCGCTGAACGAGGAAATCCGGGTGCCGGCGGGCACCCATGAATTCCGCATCCTGCTCATCGACGGGGCGGCCTTTCCGGCCTTTTTTATCGACAGCCCCTATCTTATCACCGACGAAAACTGGCAGGTGACCCACGGGACGTCCAACCGCTGGCCGGCAGCCTGCGAGCCGGCCTATACCCGGCCGGAAGACCGTCCCACGGTTTTTCCCTTTTCCTATGAGCGGATGGATCCCGTCCACATGGAAAAGGTGGACGGCGGCCTGCTCTATGATTTCGGCAAGGAGCTGTTCGGCCTTGTCTGCATCGAAGGCGCCGATCCGGAAGAGCGGTTTTTGGTCAACTACGGGGAGTCCCGGGAGGAGGCCCTGGACAGAAAAGACGCCAACGTCAAGGAAGTGGTTTCGGGTAAATCCGCCTACCGGCTGGTGCCCCGGGGCTTCCGCTATCTTTTCCTGGATACGCCCAAGGCGGAGGGATATACGGTCTGGGCGGATTACGAGTACCTGCCCTTGGAGGACATCGGTTCCTTCCGGTGCAGCGACCCCATGGTGGAGAAAATTTACGAGACCTGCGCCTACACCTTCCATCTGAACAGCCGGGAATTTTATTTGGACGGCATCAAACGGGACCGCTGGGTCTGGTCGGGGGACGCTTACCAGTCCTATAAAATCAACAATTACCTGTACTTCGACCCCGGCATCACCCGCCGCACCCTCATCGCCCTGCTGGGCAAGCCGGCCTACGAAAGCCACATCAATTTTATCAATGACTATACGTTCTACCTGCTCATCGCCCTGTATGAGTTTTATGAAGCCACCGGCGACAGCGCCTTTTTGGAATTTATTTATCCCCGGGCCAAGGCGCTGTACGACTTTGCGGTGGGCCGGCTGGACGAAGACGGCCTGGTCTGCCAGCGGGAAGGGGACTGGATTTTCATCGACTGGTCGGATATGGATAAGAGCGGCCCCCTCTGCGCCGAACAGATTCTTTTGTGGCAGACCCACCGTACCATGGGGAAGATGGCCGCGTTGATTGGACAGGACGGCGCCCCCTTCTTGGCGGCGGCCGACAGGCTGCGGGAAACCGTCATGGAAAAATTCTGGGACGAGGACCGCAGCGCCTTTATCGACACCTTTACTTCGGGGAAAAACCAGGTGACCCGCCACGCCAACATCTTCGCCATTCTCTACGACTTCGTGCCGGAAGAGGTGCAGCGGCGCATCCTGAAAAAGGTATTGCAGAACCCGGACGTCAACCAGATCACCACCCCCTATTTCAAGTTCTACGAGCTGGAGGCCCTGTGCAAGCTGGGCGAACTGGATGAAATGCAGGAGATGCTGGAATCCTACTGGGGCGGGATGCTGCGCCTGGGGGCCACCACCATCTGGGAGCAGTTCGACCCCCGGGAATCGGGGACCGAGCATCTGGCCATGTACGGCAGCAAGTACGGCCGCTCTCTCTGCCACGCCTGGGGCAGCGGCCCCATTTACCTGCTGGGCCGGTACTGCCTGGGGGTGCGGCCCACCGACGTGGCCTACCGCACCTTTACCGTGGAGCCGAAATTGGGCCGGTATACCGAAATGGAGGGCACGGCGCCCCTCTGCGGCGGCAAGGTGGACGTCCGGTGGAAGGACGGGAAGGTGACCGTGCTTTCCACCAAGGCGGGCGGCACCCTGCGCGTCGGCGGGAAGGATTATCCCCTCCCCGCAGGCGAAGCCGTGACGGCGGAGGTATAGCTTTCTCCCCGCCGCAAGGGTTAAACATAGGATTTTCCATCCGGATGCGCGTGGTATGAGAGGTGGGTGCAATATGCGTAAATCGCTTGCCTTGGCCCTGTGTGCTGTTTTCCTGTTTTTGTGCACCGCCTGCACATGGAACGGGGAAAAGTGGAAAACAGTAGAAATCATGGAAATCCCCATGGAAAACGGAACCTGTCATGAAGGGGAGGTATACGGCACGCTAAGCATACCGGAAGACTGGGTATTTACCCAGGATGGGGAGCATTTATATTTTACCGATCGGCCGGTAGACGCAGAGGGCTGCCAAATTTATCTGGTTTCTTTCGTGGAGAACGATGCCGACAATGCCGTTTTACAGCGGTGGAACCGGCCCGGCCTCATCGGGGAAATAGATACTGCGCCAACGAATTATGGCGGGGGCTGCAGCTCTAACGGGATTATGTACAGTTCCATGGTTTGGGATATTGCGGGAGAGGGGAAAAGTGAAAAGTGGCAGATAGCCATACCCAATATACCGCTTTTAGTAGCTTGGGATAATCTGGTTGACCGGCATGATATTAGGAAAATAGCGGCGTCATTTGCGTATAGTTCTCATTGGCGGGAAGAACATCGTTAGCATAAAGGAATCCGTGATGCAAACCGGCATCCAACAGGGAGATAACCCATTGGATGCCGGTTTATTTTATGCATCTGTGCGCCGGCGGCTTTTTGGAAACAGGTATGCGCCGGCCGCTTCCCGGCATATACATAAGCAGGCATCCGATTCTAAACCGGGGAAAGAGGGCGGTTACTTGACCTTATGTATTCGTGCGAAGCGGCTGGGGATAGCGGCTGTGGCCCTGGTGGTATGCGCCGCCGTGACCCTCTGCGGCTGCCTTTTATACGGCGCGCTGGCCGAGGAGGGGGAGGAAAACTCCTTTATCAAATGGGTGGATTTTAATGTGCCCTATGAGATGCTGGATAAGGCCCTGGCGCTGGATGTGGAATCCCACGAGAAAAGCGAGGACACGCCTCTCAACTGGATAGAGCTGCTGGCCTACACCGCCGCCCGCTGCGGCGGAAACTGGTCGGGGGTGAAGACGTCCAAGCTGGACGAACTGGCGGCCCTGCTGCGCCAGGGACAGACCCTGGAGGAGTTGACGGCCTCTATGAAGTATTACGACTACTATCTGGAGGCCTACACCGCCGTGCTGGGAGGGATGGTGGGCAGCTATGAGGTGCAGGTTCAGGCCGAGGGCAGTGAGGAGCTGCGCTGGGAGAGCCGGTACGGCCTCATGGCCTTTTCCCCCATCGCCAAAAATTACCCCTACAGCGATTACGACGATTTCGGCAGCAGCCGGGACTACGGCTACAAGCGCAAGCACCTGGGGCACGACCTCATGGGGGCCACCGGGACCCCCATTATAGCCGTGGAGGGCGGGGTGGTGGAGGCCCTGGGCTGGAACCAGTACGGCGGCTGGCGCATCGGCATCCGCAGCTTTGACGGCAAGCGGTACTATTACTACGCCCACCTCCGGCAGAATTTCCCCTACAACAAGTCCCTGCGGGAGGGTTCGGTGGTATGGCCCGGGGATGTCATTGGCTATTTGGGGCATACGGGGTACAGCGCCAATGAGAACGTGAACAATATCCAGCAGCCCCATCTGCATTTCGGCATCCAGCTTATATTCGACGAATCCCAGAAGGAGGGGAACAACGAAATCTGGATCGACTGTTATAACCTGGTCCGCCTGCTGCGCCGGCATCAGTCGGAGGTGGTGAAGAACCAGGAGACCAAGGAATACAGCCGGATTTACGACATCCGTATCCCGGATATCCCCGCCCGGTACAATCCCACCGACCAGCCGGATCCCCTGGCGTCGGAGGAGCAGGAGACCGCCCCGGAATCCCAGCCGGCCGGCTGAGGGAGAAAACGCCGCACGCCCCGCTCCAAGGCGGGGGCGCCTTTGTATGCTGCATCGTTTAGCTGTCCCGCCGTTTCCTTTGGATGGCCAGGGTTACCCCCAGGCACAGGGCGATATACACCAGCCAAAAGGCCGGATAGGAGAGGATAGGGGAGGAGAGCAGAGGATAGGGCGCGGGGATTCTGTTTAACAAAATATTGTAAAGCAGGGAGAGGGGGATAAAGCTAAGCAGCCAGATATTGATGGAGAAGAATTTCCGCTTTGCGGCCTCTTTTGCAGACGCGGGAAGACCGGTGAGGCCGATGCCGAATACCATGCATCCCAATACCAGGAAGATAAGGCCGGCGGCAAGGGCCGCCGCATGCTGGGTTTCGTACCAGACGGCCGCCGACAGGATGAGGCCGATTGCGTCAAGGGCTGTGGCCGCCGCCACAAATACGCCGGCGCCGGCCTTCTTTTTTGCGGGTTCAGACGGCTCGGTCCCCTTGAGCAGATAATCGGTGGCCACGCCGAAATAGTCGCTCATGCCGATGACTTTATCCAGATCGGGCAGGCTCTGGCCGGTTTCACATAGTTAAAGATATTGGTATCATTCAATCAATTTTGCCGATAAAGCGGTAGAAGATTTCTACCTCCTGTTCCCGGCTTCCGTCCTCAC
>CAJFVX010000013.1 GCA_904420585.1 Candidatus Howiella intestinavium
ACATTATGGCCATCTGCAGGAAACTGGCACAGCAAAACGCACAATCCCATTAACCCCTTAGCGGCGGAGGCGGCTGATTTGCGGCCGTCTCCGTGTGTTTTCATAAAGTTGTTGACAAGGCAAGACAGATATAGTATACTGTCGTTAACGATAACATTAACGTTAATTATACTTAGCAGACCGGCTGGACAGATTTTGCCGGCTCACATGGAAACTGCCTTATCCTATCGTCCGATACAACATACGAATTTTCTGCATATTTGGGCAGCAAACACTTGGGAGGAAAGTTTGTCCAGCTTATACATAAGTGCCCGATATAGGGTAAGCCGGACACGAAATTCCTTTGGAAAAGAGATGGACACATGGGAAGAAATAAAACAGTAACGCTGCGGGATATTGCGGAGGCCACCGGCTTTTCCATCAATACGGTGTCCCACGCCCTAAAGGATAAAACAGATATTTCCAAGCAGAGCCGGGCGCTTATCCAGAAGAAGGCCCAGGAGATGGGATATATTGGAAATGCGTCAGCCAGCTATATGCGCTCGGGCATCAGCAAGACAATCGCAATTATTTTAGGAGATATATCCAACCCGCATTTTTCCATTATGGTGCGGGAGATAGAAGCTTATATCCGCAACTTTGGCTATACCCCCTTTATCCTCAACACCGATGAGGACGAGGAAAATGAATACAAGGCAATTCTCTCTGCCGCCCAGAAAAACGTGGACGGCATCATCCTCTGCCCGGTGCAGAAGACCCACGACAACATCCGCTTTCTGCAGCGCACAGGGATTCCTTTTGTGCTCATCGGCCGCCGATTCGCGGACGAGGATGTGGACTATGTGGTCTGTGACGATGAAAACGGCGGCTATATTGCCGCCCGGTATCTGCTGGAACTTGGCCATCGGGACATTTTGTTTTTAAATGCGTCCCTGCATATTTCCAGTGCGGCCGAGCGCCTGGAAGGGTTCCGGCGGGCCTTTTCCGAATCCGGGGTCCCTGTGAATCCGAAGCTTGTCTACAGCGGATCCGCCCAGGCCGGCGGCTGGGGGGACGTATTGGCGGAGGCCCTGAAACAGCACCCATCTGTATCTGCCGTGCTGGCTTTCAGCGACCTAATCGCCTGGGAAACCATCCTTGCTCTAAAAAATATGGGACTGCGGACGCCGGAGGACATATCCGTTATGGGATTTGACGATATCCAGTCCCGCTTTCGCTTCCCGGTGCTGCTGACCACGGTCAGTTCCTCCAAACGCACCATGGCCACGGCGGCCGCCGAACTGCTTCTGAAAAAGATTCAGGAGGAAGTCAGAGAACAGGTTATTCTGAAAACCAAGCTGATTATCAGGGAAACTACCCAGCCTTTTTATGCCGGAAGCAATATGAGGTGAATATGTATGGATGCCCGTGTACAGAAACTGCGCGATATGCTCATGAAGCGTGAACACCACAAGTACCGGCGGACTTTGGACCGCTGCCTGTGGAAAGAGTTTGACGAAAGAGGACTGTCTGCCGAGCGGCGTATGAGCGAACGGCTGCGGATTATGCTGTCCGAGCAAAAGCCGGTGGTCCTGCCCGATGAGCGGATTGCCTGTCTGCGCACCGTCTCCAATCTGCCGGAAATCTATTCCGATGAGGAGAAGGAGCGGCTGTTCGGCGAATTTCCCTGGATTGTAGGCAACATCTGCCCCGATTATGCTACCACAATCGGCACCGGGCTGCTGGCGCAGCGGGAGCGCTGTGTCCGCCGCCTGGAAGGGGCCGACGCTAAGCAGACCGAATTCCTCCAGTGTCTGATAGATTGCATTGACGCCGTTCTGGATTTTGCCCGGCGATACAGGGAAGAGGCCCTGCGGGTAGGGAACCAGGTCGTAGCGGACACCCTTTCCCGGGTGCCGGCGGAGGGGGCGCGCACCTTCCAGGAGGCCCTGCAATTTTTCCGGATTCTGCATTTCTCCCTGTGGTGCGAGGGGGAGAACCACAATTGTATCGGCCGTTTTGACCAGTTTATGTATCCCTACTGGAAGCGGGATATAGAGGAAGGCCGTCTGACCGAAGAGGAAGCTTTCTCCCTGCTGGAGGAGTTTTTCACCACCTTCAACCGGGACCATGACCTGTACCCCGGCGTGCAGCAGGGCGACAACGGCCAGAGCATGATGCTGGGCGGATGCGACAAGCAGGGCAACCCGGTTTACAACGACTTGTCTACGGCCTGCCTGCGGGCTTCCCGGGAGCTTATGATGATAGACCCCAAAATCAACCTGCGGGTGGATAAGAATACCCCGCCCGAGGTCTATTACGAGGGTACTCTTCTGACCAAGGCCGGCCTGGGCTTCCCCCAGTACGCCAACGACGACGTGGTCATTCCCGGCCTGGTGCGGCTGGGCTACGAGCTGGAGGACGCCAGGGATTACACCGTGGCTGCCTGCTGGGAGTTTATTATCCCCCGCTGGGGCATGGAAATCCCCAATATCGACGCCTTCAGCTATCCCGACGCGGTCAATGCCTGTGTGGAGAAGCTGGATACCTATGCCTCCTTCGCCGATTTGATGGAGGATGTCAAAAAGAGCATGCGGGCCCAGACCAAGGCCCTTATCGACCACTCCAATACGGCCCAGCTCCTGCCCGCGCCCTTCATGTCCCTGCTGATGGACGACTGTGTGGAACGGGCGGCGGACATCTGCGAGGGTTCCAAATACAACAATTACGGCCTCCACGGCGTAGGGCTGGCCACGGCGGTGGATACCCTGACCTCCATCAAAATCCATGTATTTGACAAAAAGGATGTAACGGCAGCCCAGTTAATGGCCGCCTCTGCCGACGACTATGCGGCCGAACCGGAGCTGCTGCACCTGGTGCGGTATGAAACGCCCAAGTTCGGCGACGCCGACAGCGCGTCCGACGCCATTGCCTGTGAGCTGATGTCGGCCTATGCGGCCTGCCTGGACGGACAGAAGAACAACCGGGGCGGCATTTACCGGCCGGGTACCGGTTCGGCCATGTATTATATGTGGTTTGCCGAGAAGATGAAGGCCACCCCCGGCGGCCATCGCCAGAACGAGCCGCTGGAGACCAACTATGCGCCCTCTTTGTATGTGCGCAGCAAGGGGCCCCTTTCGGTTATTCAGTCCTTTACCACGCCGGATCTGCAGAAGGTCATCAACGGCGGGCCTTTGACCATGGAATTTCACGACAGCGTTTTCCGGGATGAGGAAAGCATCCGGAAGGTGGCGTCGCTGGTACAGATGTTTGTCCGGCGGGGCGGGCATCAGCTGCAGCTAAACGCCGTCAACCGGGAAACCCTGCTGGATGCCCAGGCCCATCCCGAGGATCACCAGAACCTGATTGTGCGGGTGTGGGGCTGGAGCGCCTACTTTGTGCAGCTGGATAAAAAGTACCAGGATCATGTGATAGCCCGGCAGGAATACCGGCTGTAATGGGGGCGGCAGTTATCAAAGGCATTGTTTTTGATATTAAGGAATTTACGGTCCACGACGGGCCGGGTATCCGTACCACGGTTTTTCTGAAGGGCTGTCCTCTGCGCTGCATTTGGTGCCACAATCCGGAGGGGCTGTCCCCGCAGCCCCAGCTTATGGTCTCCACCAACGGCTGCAAGCATTGCGGCGCCTGCCGGAAGCCCTGTAATCATCCCCAGTGCCAGCCCTTTGACCGGTGTATTCTGGCCTGCCCGGGCGGGCTTATCCAGGTGGCCGGCCAGCAGATGGAGGCCGATGACCTGGCCGAGCGGCTGCTGGCCCAGCGGGAGTTTTTCGAGGGCTCGGGGGGCGGGGTCACCGTCTCGGGCGGCGAACCCCTCATGCAGCCGGACTTTCTCTGTGAACTGCTGGAGCGGCTGGCGCCCCTGCACCGGATAGTAGAAACCTCCGGCTACGCAAAGCCTGCCGTCTTCCAACGGATGCTGGAACGCTGCGACGCGGTATATTTGGATATCAAGCATCCAGACGACCAGGTACATAAAGCGGTCACCGGCGTGAGTAACCGGCCTATTTTGGAGAACCTCCGGCAGCTGCAAGCGTCGGGGCGGCCATACAATATCCGTATCCCTCTTATCCCCGGCATCAACGACGACAGAGAAAGCCTTTCGCGTACCATAGAGTTAGTTCAGGAGCAGTGGGGGGGACTTATGCGTATCGACTTTATGCCCTATAACCCCTTTGCCGGCGCCAAATATGAAATGACCGGCATGCCCTTCCGCTATGAGAAGAAGCAGGACAATGACTTGACCCAGATACCCTATGACCTGCTGGAGAAGTACCAATTGGACTATAAAATACTGTGAGAAAATCCCCTGCCGGCGGTTGACGTCGGACAGGGGATTTTCCTATGGTGCACACACGGCGGCGGAAAGGGAAGAGGGGCTCCGGCTTCCTGTCCGGCTCCCCGTTGGAGCGGCTCGGGGAGAATGAGGAAAAGAATCTGCGGAATGGGGGTTGTAATTGTGGTTGGGTACAGGGTATAATAGCAGCAGACGCCCTTTTCGGATGGCGGCACGCAGCGCCTATGGACTGCGGTGCTCCCAGCCGCTCCTGACGGTGTCCTCTTAGGCGAAAGGCCTAAAATACGCCGGAGAATCCGGCGGAATGGCGGTTAATAAAATGCAGTTTTTGCGGGATTTGATTCATAACAGCATGCTGGTTGCCCCGGTGACGGCCTGGGTGGTGGCACAGCTTCTCAAGGCCATATACGGCCGGATAAAGTCGGGGAAATTCGCCGCTGAACGTCTGGTGGGGCCGGGGGGGATGCCCAGCTCCCACGCGGCCATGACGACCGCCCTGGTGGTTATGGTTGGACGCGTGGAATCGGTTGCCTCCCCGATGTTTGCCATTGCTGTCGTGCTGACTGCGATTGTCATGTACGACGCTACGGGCGTGCGCTGGCACGCCGGCCAGCAGGCCAAGGTCATCAACCGGCTGGCCGAACTCTTGCAGGAAGAAAACGGTCTGCAGTTGGCTCAGGAAAAACTGAAGGAAGTGCTGGGCCATCGCCCCTTTGAGGTGCTCATGGGAGCGCTGCTGGGGCTTGTCATCGGTTTTGTAATCCCGGCGTCTTATTAAAGCAGGAAAGCAGCGGGTTTGCAGTATGCGCCCGCTTTTTCCTTTTCGGCTGTCAGCCGTGTTATCCCGCATCCTGTTTTCCGCATATATTGGTATTAGCTGAAAGAATGAGGTGAATACCATGCGGTCCACGGGAAACGAAAAGGACGCCGCCGTTTCAGCGGCGGAGGATACACGCCCGCTCGTCTATATTGCAGGCGCCCCCGAATCGGAAGATGGGATAGACGCCTATATACAGGCCATGGGTCCCGCCCTGTTGGCCAACGGCATCCAATATATTGTCGGCCCCGGTCGTCCGCCGGCCGGACTGCGTCGTCCCGCGCTGTATTACTGCCCGCATTTTGGAACGGCATCCGGTGCAAATGCCCGTTATTCCATCCTGCGGGTGCCGTCTCTGCATCCATCCGCGCCCTGCTTTCGCTGCGCAGAACGCATCAAGCGGTACCGGGAGCCGGTTTTATCCCGGCCTGTATACATCAGCCGAGCCCATCGTGCGGAATGGTACGGCCTGTCCGGCGATGATGGCGGCCTGAATATACCCGCCGTGTGGGATCAGCTGATTGGCAGCGGGGAAGGGGAGCCGGCCGTGCTGTTTGCCCGCCGCTTAGCAGAACTGGCCAGGCAGACCGTGCGGGGGATTTGTGACTTTTTGGGTCGATCGTTCCGGGATATGCAATAATCATTGCGCGTGAGGGCCGGGCCGCTGCAGCGGCGCCCGGCCCTGCTTAGTAAGAAGTATTCTTTTGAGGGAAACAGTATGGAACGGCTTATTTTTCATGTGGACGTAAACAGCGCCTATCTGTCCTGGGAGGCAGCCAGGCGGGTGGCCGAGGGCGGGGAAGACCTGCGCCTGATTCCGGCGGCCATCGGCGGCGATCCGGAGAACAGGACGGGGGTCATCCTGGCCAAGTCCATTCCTGCGAAGAAATATAATATCCGCACCGGGGAGCCGGTGGCTCTGGCCCTGCGCAAATGCCCGGGGCTGGTATTGGCCAGGCCGGATTTCCGCCTTTATGAAAAAAATTCCAAAGCCTTCATGGACATCTGCCGCCGGTACGCGCCGGTTGTGGAAAAATTCTCCATTGACGAATGTTTTTTGGATATGACCGGAACGGAAAAAATCTATCCCCAGCCGCTTGCCGTTGCCCATACGATTCGGCAGACCATCCGGGAGGAACTGGGGTTTACGGTCAATATCGGCGTCAGCACCAACAAACTCCTGGCCAAAATGGCCAGTGATTTTGAAAAACCGGACAAGGTGCATACCCTCTTTCCGGAGGAAATCCGGCTGAAGCTGTGGCCCCTTCCGGTCGGCGCTCTTTTCTCGGTGGGACGAGCTACCGCCGAAAAGCTGCAAAGGGCGCGCATCTGCACCGTCGGGGACCTGGCGGCCGCAGAACTTTCCCGGCTGCAGGCCTTAGTAGGCAGGAAACTGGGCGGACAGCTGCACGCCTATGCCAACGGCCAGGACAATTCTCCCGTATCGGCCGAGCCGGAGGAGGCCAAAGGCTTCAGCGTGTCCATTACTTTGGCGGAAAACGTTTTGGACATGGAGACGGCAAGCAAAATCCTTTTGGAACTGGCGGACAGCGTCACAGCCCGCATGCGGGCTTCTCACGCAAGGGCCTATTGCGTTTCGGTTTCTATTCGCAGCAGCGATTTTCACAACCGTTCCCATCAAAAAAAGCTGGAGGAACCTACGGATATTACCAAAGAGGTGTATGAAATATCCAAGGCGCTGCTGGCTGATTTATGGAAAAGCCGGACCCCTCTGCGGCTGCTGGGCATTTCCCTTACCCAAATTGTCCATGAGGACGCGGTGCAGATGTCTTTCTTTCGGGATGCCCAAAAAGAAAAGGCCCGAAAATTAGATCGGACCTTGGATGCAATTCGCAGCCGGTATGGGGCGGATACGGTAAAGCGCGGTTCTACATGCCAAACAGATTTGCAGGTGGGACGCAGGTACCGTGCGCAGATGGAAAATAAAGAGGAATAATCTGGGAGATTTTATAATAAATTTGCAGCATGGTTCCCGGCCGCATAAGCAAGACGCTTTAGAGCAAATTCTCGCAAAATCCATCCTGCGTATAATATTTATTCCGGTGTAATTTTGCCGGGTGAGATTTTAAATTTTTTTATAAACGCCCGATAAAAAGAAGAATAGTCGGCAAATCCACAAATATGGGCTGTTTTTACTGCTGCTTCACCGGCGCGCAGCAAATGGATCGCCTGCATAAGGCGGTGATCGAGTATATAACTGCCAATGGTTTTTCCAGTAACCTTTTTGAACCGCTGGTTCAAAGAGGTTTTGTTTATATAGAAACGTTTTTCAATATTATCCAAAGATAAATCCTCGTGAAGATTTTGGTTGATATACTCCATGATTTCAGCAATTAGGGCGTCAACGCGGGGCAGGCTTTCCTCGGCTGCAGAGAAGGCCCTGTAAGTTTCATACAGCACTGGATAAAAATAGCACTGCATACCAAGGCTTGAATCGGTGTTTTCGTCCATTTTTGCGATGCAGCTTTTGATAAGACTGGTATCAATCTTATCCGGCCCGATATAATTCCCATGTCCAAAAGGGCGTCCGGTGAAAGGATGCAGAAGCTTTTCATCAATGGATTTGGCCATCTCTTCGGAAAAGTATACAAAACAGCGTTCATAAACATGCTCGGTGTCAATTTCGGGATAATGCAGTTCACCGGGGCGTATAAGCATGGTAGTTCCGGGTTCCAGAACATACCTGTGGCCTTCTACAAAATATTCCCCTTTCCCATTTATGCAGAAATACCATTCAAAAATATTTTTGTGCAGATGAATAGGGAAGCCATCCTGGGTTGGCTTTTCTGAATAGTAGTGCTCAAATTTCATACGATTTCATCTCCCAATTGGCAAATTCGGGTATGAATGCAACCTAAAATCCCGGGGGAACCGGCCGATCCGGATGTGGAGGCTGTCATAGAACAGATTGAAAACATTCACCCTTATCTGGACGGTGGCAGCAAAACCTTTATGAACTATACCTCGGGTAATCCGGCAGGCACGGTTATAGACACCGATACGGCCAGGCAGAAGATGCGGCCGGAAGCCATTGTCCCTGCAAAGAAAGCCTACGATGCCCTTTCGGAGGAACAGAAAGCACTTGTCACAAACGCAGATTTCCTTATGGAGCAGTATGCCTGGATGCTGGATACGGAAAACTATAACGTAAATTTTAAGGCACCGGCCGACAACATTACCATCCGGGAAGGCGCCGCAAACGCCTCCTGGATGAGTACAACCAATCTGACTTCGGAACAAATCGCCCAGATTCCCCAGACCAGCCGGGAAGTTTTTTACTTTGTGCGCAATTCCTACGGATATATTATGGGGCCAAACCACGGCGCTACGGTCAATGCGGCCACCAACCGCGGCGGCAATCTGGAGTACCAGGTGGACGGCCAGCCCTCCCATAATCCCCACAATCCCTTCGGGACAAATGGCCGCCGCTGGTCGGGGATTTCCAATCCTTTTGCAGGCATCGCTTTTCCCATTATCAAAGGCTTTGTCACCAATGAATTTACCGCCTTGTCCTTCCCGTACCAAACAGCCGACGGAAGGTGAAACCAGCTTTCTCTGAGCGGCCGGCGCAGCTATGAGACCGAGGTACAGGGCGGAAAAACGGATATTGCGATCGACAATTCGTTCCTGATCGGACAAAGCGGCAGCGATGATACCGGGGAAGAGACCAAGCCCCGCCGTACAGCAGCCCTGTATGCAGTTGCCAGGTACAATTTTGACAATATGTACAAGGCGTATTGTACCGGCCATCCCAACAGCTGGCTGACGGTATCCACCGCAGATCCCGACATCCTGTATCAAACCTTTACCGGTTCGCTTGTCAGCGGAGACGCCGTCCTGCTTGCCCGGGCCAGTACGATGGATACCTCCGTACTAATGAACGGCGCCGGCGGCAGCTTTGTAGGCGCTTACATAGTCGGCGGCGACGTGTACGCGGCCTATCAGAAGCTGGGTGCGGACATCAATGCGCAAATTGCCTTTTTCGGCATCCCCACCGGACACGAAGAGATAGGCGAGGACGGAATTTCGGTAACCCAGGATTTTGAAAAGGGCTCTATTTCTGTTGATGCCAACGGTACGGCAACCGTACAAAGCGACAGGGTGGATGGAGTAAAAGCCCTTATCCAAGCCCTGCCGGAAGTCGAGGATATAACTTTGGAAGATGAGGATGCAGCCGCTGCGGCCCGGGCTGCCTATGCAGACCTGCCTGCAAATGCGTTCATCCAGGGTCTTGTGGACAACATCGACCGGTTGGAGGCAGCCGAAGCCCAGCTGAAAAAGCTGAAGGACGACGGCCTGGCCGTCCAGGGCGTCATTGACCTGATTGAAAAAATTCCCGCAATCGACGCGCTGACGCTGGAGGATGCATCCTTGGTAGAGGATGCCAGAAAAGCCTACGACCTGCTGACTGCCGCACAGGCCGAGCAGGTGGGAGAGACCTACCTGGCTGTCCTGACAGCGGCAGAGAAGGCCATGGACTTGCTCCAGGAGGAAGCGGCGGCAGCCGAGGTCGTTTCTCTCATCCAAAACGGTCAGTGGGCCGAGGCCCGCAGGGCCTATGACGCTTTGCCCGAATCGGCCAGGGCCCTTGTGCAAAACTACGATGTCCTGCTGGATTATGAGCAGAGCCTGGAGGTACAGCCTACCGGCGATATCAATAACGACGGGAATATCGATATTACCGATATCATGCGCATCCGGCAGTATATGCTGAAAAAGGACACGCCTGCTTATGTGGAGATAAGCCGGGTGAATTTTAACGGCAACGGAGAAATTGACAGGGAAGACGTAGAGGAAATACGCCGTATTCTATTCGGGAACGCCGCTGCAGCACCGGCCAGTACGGATGTACAAATCCAGGTGTTGGGCCGGGAAGCAGTAAAGGCCGAAGGAATCAACAGCCTGACCTACGGCCCATATGTGTTCGGGGATAAGATTGCCATCACCTCCGATTATGCCTATTTCTGGGTACAGCTCTGCGAAGAACTGCCGGAAACACTGGTCTATTCTGAAAGCGGCACATTTTATTTTGAAATCCCTTCTGCGGATACGGGCTATGCCCCAGGTACCTTCAGCGCAGAAAGCAATACGATAACGGCCAGGGTTGCCACGGACGATGAGGTGGCCGCCAGCCGCAATCTTGCCGTGAACCCTTACGACTTTAAATATGGCGATGAAAAGACCACCTACAACGCGGCTTTGGATACGCTCCCTGCCGATTCAGCCGCTGTTGCACAGGGGCAGATTCATTCTTTCCCGCACGCCTACGCCAACCGTGTAACCGAAAACAAACCTGTTTTCAATGCCCACAACGCCATCGACGGCATGAAGCAGACCGGCAACCAAGGGCACAACAGCTATCCATGGCAGTCTTGGGGCGGCGGACAGTATGACGATGTGGAATTTGTGATTTATTTCGGCCGCCCGGTGACCGTCGACCATCTGGTCTTTACCCTGCGGGCTGATTTCAGTACCGGCAGCGGCCGGGAGCACGATTCCTACTGGACATCCGGCACCATAGAATTTTCCGATGGCACACAAGTGAAGACCACCTTTGTAAAACCGGACGGCCAGCAGGATCAAGTGGTGCAGCTGGATACACCGGTGACCACTACATCCGTGCGCCTCAAAAATCTGGTACGCCATGAGGATCCCAGCCTGACCGACGGCTGGACAGCTCTCACCGAGCTGGAGGTCTACGGCGCCGAAACAGTTACGGCGAACCCCAGGGCCAGCAAAGATTACACCGAACCTTATTTCGGCGGCAAGGAGGCTGTAGTCACTACGGACGAACTTTCGGCTTCCGACATCGAGGAACAGATGAAGCTGACCTTTGACTATTTCCGCGCGAGAAACAATATCTCCGATCTCAAGTGGACTTCAGCTGTATACTACAGCGGCATTATGGATGCCTATATGACCACAGGTGATTTGGATTACTATCTTTTCGCCCACAACCGGGCTGAATCGGTGGATTACAGGATGAACAGCGCAAGCTTTACCGACCATGGGGATGATTACAGCATCAGCCAGCTGTATCTTACCTTGAACGGCCTGCTGCCCAGCGATAAAAAGACGGCGAAGCTGCTGGCCAACGCCGACTACAACGTAAAAACCAACGGCTTCATCCGGTACGACTGGTGCGATGCCCTGTTTATGTCGGGCAGCATTTATACCAAGCTCGCCAATCTTACGGGCGATGACGAATACTCCCGGGTGGAGCATGAATCCTACCTCCGCTGGCGGAATGGGGAGGGACCGGCTATGTCGGATGGCCGGGAGCCGGTGGCCCTTTACAATACCGACTATAATCTCTGGTACCGGGATTCTAAGTATGTAAACGGCGGACACAGGCCCTCCATGCCGGCTCCATCCTCCGGCAAAGATATATTCTGGGCCAGAGGCAACGGTTGGGTTTTCGCCTATTACGCCCAGCAGATGCTCTACATCCAGGATACCGAAAGCGAGATGTACCAGACCCTGAAAAAGGATTTTCAGGATATGGCGGCCGCCCTCAAGAAATACCAGCGGGAAGACGGCACATGGAATCCCAGTCTTATCGACCCGACCTATTACGGCGGCCCCGAGACAACCGGGACATGCGGTTTTCTGTACGGCTACGCCATAGGGATCCAGCTGGGCATTTTGGACGCGGAGGAATATCTGCCGGTAGCCATCAAGGCCTATAACGCCCTGACCGGCTTCTGCCAGGAAGAACCGGGTCGAATCGGCTATATGCAGCCGGAAGGGGAGGACCCCTGCAATTATAACGAAAACACCTGTCGGGACAGCATGAATCAATTCGGTACAGGTCTTTTCCTCATGGCGTCGGCCGCGCTGATGCGCATGTGCGAAGATTACGAAGCCCCCGGCCTGCAGGTTCCCATTGACAGCCAGGAATCCTTTACCAATGTGCCGGAAGGCGCGTATCCTGTGAAGGATAACGCCAAGGCATATACTGTCAGCTCAGGCGACGTCAACGGTCCCGGTCCCGCCATGTGGGATCACACTACCTACGACGGCACACCTGGGACCAGGTGGTCGGCTACCGGCGCCAGCCAGTGGAATCAGGTAGAGCTGAACCAGCCGGTGGTATTCAACCGGGCTGTAGTAGTGGCCTACGAGCAGCGGGACTACAAATACAAGATTGAGGTGTCTGATACAGGGGATTTTGACCGGTGGTATACGGTGGTGGACCGGACCAAAGAGCCCTATGACAGTGCACCGTATATTGAGGACAGCTTTGAACCGGTCATGGCAAAGTTTATCCGCATAACCCTTTCCGGTGCCTGGACATACGACAGAAATATGACGAATATCTGTGCGGTCCTGCTGTATGAGGACACAAGCGGCGAGGCGTATACCGACCTTGCAGACGTCTTTGGAGAGCCTTCCGGCAGTCCCTACCCGGTAACGGAAAACGCCGTAGAGTACAAGGTCAGTTCAGTGGATGCCAACGGTTCCGCCGCCGCCGAGGAATCAACTGGCGGAGAGGATGGGGAAGATGACTTCACTCTTTCTGCTGCGAGTCTCCCTGTCGATAATCCCAAGTCGGGCGAGGCGGGGGCCGCGGTGCTGGCCGCAGGCGTCCTGTTGGCGGCCGCTGCAGTGATTACAGTCTTGAAATTGAAAAAAGCTTAAGGCCATTTATGGCAGATAATTGACATGGATAGGGAGCCTCCAGGACAGAAAAATCGGTCATGGAGGCTCCTTGTATGTTCTGAGAATACATCCTGTCAACCGGACAAAAAGCAAAGGAAACCCGTCAGATTTTCGGAAAAATCCGAATAGGTCTTTACAAGGGAAAACCGCACAGATATAATGAAGGCAATACGTGGAAAAGGCAAGGCCTTTTTTGCGGATTCCCGTACTGCGGGCCTTTTGTCTGCAGTACCCCGGCTCCTATAGGGAGGCGGGCAACTACAACGGAATAGAAGGAGGCAGCTATGGAACTGCAGAAAGAATGGACCCGGCGCCTGGAACGCTGGATGCAGGCCCTGGTCAAGGATGTGTACCACCCCATCGGCAACGTGGAGTTTGAAGGGTTCTCCACCTTTGACCGCCTGTCCTACGACGAGGCCATGAAGGGGGATTTCAAGCCCATGAAGCAGGGCGACCGCTGGGGCCGCATGTGGGAATACATGTGGCTGCGGGGGAAGATCACCCTTCCTGAAAGCGCCGAGGGCAAGCGGATTGTCATGCGGTTAAACCCCGGCGGAGAGAGCTCGATTTATGTAAACGGAAATGAGTTCGGCACCCGCCGCAACGACTGGGTACGGGATCCCATCCACCTCATCAGCGACGAGACCTTAACCGAATGCGGCAAGGCGGGAGATACATACGAGCTGGTGCTGGAGGCCTATGCCGGCCATGACGACACCGGCTGCGATTACGGCCCGGTGCTGCCCGGCACCTACAACCCCCGGGGGGAGGATGAAATCCGTACCTCTTTGGGAGAATCCACCTTTGGCGTGTGGAACGAGCTGGCCTACCAGCTGTACATGGACGTCAAGGTGCTGTGGGAGGCCTGGCATCAGCTGACGCCCCAGGGTCTGCGCTGCCAGGATGTGTGGCAGGGTCTTAAGGATTTTACCACCATTGTGGATTTCGAGCAGCCGGAGGATGTGCGCAACGCCTCCTACGCGGCCGCCCGGGAGCGCTTAAAGCCTCTGTTCGAGTGTCACAACGGCTCTACCGCGCCCCAGTTCTACGCCTTCGGCCATGCCCATATCGACATTGCCTGGCTGTGGCCCATCGCCGAGACCGAGCGGAAGGTGCTGCGCACCTTTGCCGCCCAGATACGGCACATGGACGCCTATCCCGAATACAAGTTCCTGCAGAGCCAGCCCCATCTGTATCGTATGTGCAAGCAGATGTACCCCAAGCTCTATGAGAAGATAAAGCAAAAGGTCAAGGAAGGCCAGTGGATTCCCGAAGGCGCCACCTGGGTAGAGTGCGACACCAACATCACCGGCGGCGAGGCCATGATCCGGCAGTTCCTCCACGGTAAGCGCTTCTTTAAGGAAGAGTTCGGCATCGACAGCAAGATGTTCTGGCTGCCGGATACCTTCGGCTACACTGCCGCCCTGCCCCAGATTATGAAGGGCTGCGGCGTGGACTATTTCTCCACCCAGAAGCTCTGGTGGAACTACAACGGCGGCCAGACCTTCCCCTATAACTACTTCAACTGGGTGGGCCTGGACGGTACCTCTGTGGAAACCTTTATCCACGACGACTACAATTCCGACATCCACGCCGGTACGGTGATTTCCAAGTGGAAAAACCGCAAGCAGGTGCAGAATATCCGGGGCTTCCTTGCGCCCTACGGCTACGGTGACGGCGGCGGCGGCCCGGCCCGGGACTTCATGGAGTACATCCGCCGGGAGAACGATTTCGAGGGCTGCCCCAAGGTTAAGAACGCCCATCCCCTGGACTTCTTCCACGAGCATCCCGCCCCGGTGGACAGCTATGTGGGCGAGCTGTATCTCCAGTGCCACCGCGGCGTACAGACCACCCAGGCCAAGACCAAGAAGGGCAACCGGAAGTCCGAGCTGGCCCTGCGGGAGGCCGAGTTCTGGGGCGTCGTGGCCAAGCTGGCCGGGTACGACTACCCGCTGGACGAGATGGGCGAGCTGTGGAAGAAGATCCTGCTCAACCAGTTCCACGACATCCTGCCCGGTTCCTCTATCAACCGGGTCTATAAGCAGGCCGAGGCTCTCTACGAATCCGTATTGTCCGACGTGGCGGCCATCCGCACCCAGATGAACGCCAAACTGGCGGCGGGCGACGAGGCTGTAACTGTATACAACTCCCTGTCCTTTGACCGGACGGCCGTTATCGAACTGCCGGCCGGCTATGAAGGGGCCGAGGCGGGAGGCAAGGCCCTGCCGGTGCAGAAGCTGGGTGATACCTATATCGCCGAGGTGCAAGTGCCCGCCTGCGGTACCGTCACCGTGCGTCCGGCCGCCCCTGTGACTCTGGAAAAGGGCGCCTGCGCTTCGGTCACCGCCGATGGCGCCGTGCTGGAGAATGAGAAGCTGAAGGTCGTCTTCGATAAGAGGGGCGAGATTTCCTCTATCCTGGAGAAGAAGACCGGCCGCGAACTGGCTGCCGGAACCTGCAACCAGATGAAGATGTTCAAGGACATCCCCGTCAGCTTCGAGGCCTGGGACGTGGACACCACCTACGAGCATTGCCCCGTGGCGCTGGAGGAACCCGCCTCCTTTGAACTGGTTTCCGAAGGCCCGGTCAAGGCGGTTATCCGCGTCACCCGCAAGATTAACCATTCCGAACTCAGCCAGCTTATCAGCCTGCGCCGGGATTCCGCCCGGGTGGACTTTGATACCACCGTCCAGTGGCATGAGCTGCACAAGATGCTGAAGGTCGGGTTCCCGGTTAACTACTATGCGGAAGAGGCCGTGCATGAAATCCAGTTCGGCTATGTCCGCCGGCCCAACCACCGCTCCAACCAGTTTGACTTCGACCGGTTCGAGGTGGCCAACCACAAGTGGACTGCCCTGTGCGAGGAAGGCCGCGGCTTTGCCGTCCTCAACGACTGCAAGTACGGCGTGAACGTGCTGGGCAACTGCATCAACCTGACCCTGCTGCGTTCTCCCTTCAGCCCTGACCCCGAGGCCGACCAGGGCGAGCAGAAGTTTGTATACAGCTTCTACGCCTATACCGGCAGCTTTATGGACAGCGGCGTGGTGCAGGAGGGATACGATCTGAACGTGCCCGCCCAGGTTCTGCCCGGCGCCCGCAAGGACGGCTCGCTGCTGACCATCGAGGCCGGCAACGTCATCCTGGAGACCCTCAAGCCGGCCGAGGACGGCTCGGGCGACTACATCCTGCGTATGTACGAGTCCATGCGTACGGCCACCGATACGGTGCTGCATCTGTACCTGCCCTGCGCGTCCATCAGCGCCTGCAATATGCTGGAAGAGGACGAGCAGCCTCTCACCGCCGAGAAGACGGCGGACGGATGTGCTGTGGAACTCCACTTCCGGCCCTTTGAAATCAAGACCCTGCGGGTGCATCCGTAAGCCCTGCGTTTACCAGTGAAAAAGCCCCGGTTTCTGCTTGGATTGCAAAAACCGGGGCTTTTACTATGTTGTGTTTTACTCAAACTGGGAGCGGTAGAGGCCGGCGTAGACGCCGCCCTTTTCCAGCAGTTCCGCGTGCTTTCCCTGCTCGACGATTTCGCCGTCCTGCACCACCAGTATCAAGTCGGCGTTCTGGATGGTGGACAGGCGGTGGGCGATGACAAAACAGGTTTTATCCTGCATCAAAGAGCGCATGGCCTCTTGTATCTGCAGTTCGGTCCGGGTATCCACATTGGAAGTGGCCTCATCCAGAATCAGCATATGGGCGTCCAGCAGCATGGCCCGGGCGATGGTCAGCAGCTGCTTCTGCCCCTGGGATATGTTGAAGCCGTTTTCGTCCAGTATGGTATCGTATCTCTCCGGCAGCCGGGAAATATAGCCGTCTATCTTGGCCGCTTTGGCGGCGGCCTGCACCTCCTTAAGCCCCACGCCCTCTTTCCCATAGGCGATGTTGTCAAACACGCTGCCCTGGAACAGCCAGGTGTCCTGCAATACCATAGCAAAGGAAAGCCGCAGGCTTTTGCGGGTAACCGCCTGAATGTCCTTCCCGTCCAGGCGGATGGTCCCGCTGTCCGGGTCGTAGAAACGCATGAGAAGGTTGATGAGGGTGGTTTTGCCTGCGCCGGTAGGGCCTACAATGGCAATCAGGTTCCCCGGCTCGGCATGGAGGTTCAGATCGTGTATGACGGTTTTACCCGGCAGATAGCCGAACCGCACATGGGAAAAGTCTACCCGGCCTTCTACATCCGAAAGAACCGCCGCATCCGGCGCGTCGGCCGGCTCGGGCTCTTGGTCGATGAGGCGAAAGACCCGTTCGGCGGCCGCCATGGCCGACTGCAGTTCGCTTAAGATATTGGCGATTTCATTGATGGGGCCGGAAAATTTCCGGGAATAGAGTACAAAGGAGGAAAGGTTCCCCAGGGTGATGCCGCCGGTAAGATACAGCAGGGCGCCGAACATGCTGATGAGAGCTAAGGAAAGATTATTGATGAAATTCACCGACGGGCCGGTCATGCTGCCGTAATAATCCGCGTTGTAATAGGCATCTACGGCCTCGGTGTTTTTCTGGTCAAACCGGCCAATCATCTGCGCTTCCTGGTGGTAGGACTTGGTGGTCTTATGGCCGGATATAACCTCTTCCACAAACCCGTTCAGTTCCCCCAGCTTCACCGACCGGTTGTGGAACAATGGCCGCACCTTCCGGGTCATATAGCGGGTAAATAAAATGGAGATGGGGACGGTTACGGCAAATACCAGGGTGAGCACAGGGGAGATAAAGAGCATCATCAGCAGGGAGCCGCCTACGGTGATAACGCTGGTGGCAATCTGCAGAAGGTCGTTGGACAAGGAGGCGTTGACCGTATCCACATCATAGGAAATCCGGCTGATGATATCGCCGGTCTGCTGCCGGTCGAAAAAGCTTACAGGCAGTTCGGCCAGGCGGTCGAATATATCCTTGCGCATCTGGAAGACAATCCGCTGGCTCAGGCGGATCATCAAAATGGAGAGGAGATAGGAGAAAAGGGAGGAGATAAGATAGAAGACGGCCATGAGCCCGCAGTAAAAGAAGACCCGGGGAAAATCCACGCCGCCGGCTTCGATGCCGATGGCGTCGATGGCGCTGCCGCTGAGGGCCGGCCCGATTAAGGCCAGCAGGTTGCTGGTCAGGGTCAAGAGGATGGCCGCCGCTATCATCCAGGGGTAGCGGGACAGGTATTTCCAAAGGCGCAAAAGGGTTTTCTTTGTATCCCGGGGCTTTTCCGGGGCGGTACGGGGCTTAGACGGCATCGGCCTCACCTCCCATCTGGGAGCGGCCAATCTCCCGGTATATTTCGCAGTCCCGCATGAGCTCGGCGTGCCGGCCGTAGCCGATGGGCTTTCCCTCGTCCAGCACCAGGATGTGATCCGCGTGCCGCAGGGAGCTGATGCGCTGGGCGATGATGATAGTGGTAACGCCGGCATACTCCGTGCGCAGGGCCTTCCGGAGGCTGGCGTCGGTCTTATAGTCCAGGGCGCTGGAGGAATCGTCCAGAATCAAAATGTCCGGCCGGCCGGCCAGGGCCCGGGCGATAAGCAGCCGCTGCTTTTGGCCGCCGCTTAAGTTGGTGCCCTTGGCGGTCAGGCGGTGTTCCAGTCCATCCGGCAAGGCCTTGATGAAGGAAGCGGCCTGGGCCGCCTGTACGGCCGTCTGCAAATCCGCTTCGGGGATATGCCGTCCAAAGTCGATGTTGGCCCGGATGGTGTCGGCGAAGAGAAAGTCATTCTGGAACACGACGCCGAACATGCGGTGCAGCTCTTCCGGTGGGATAGAGCGCACCGGCCGTCCGCCGATGCGGATTTCTCCCTTATCGGCGTCATATAAACGCATAAGCAGGCTGCAAATGGAGCTTTTCCCGCTTCCCGTGGCGCCTATAATGCCAAGGGTCTCCCCCCGGCGCAGCTGAAAGGAGATGTCCTCCAGCACCTTTTCGGTATGATTATAGGAAAAGCTGACATGCTCGAATTCCACATGCTGGCCCTCGTCGCCGCAGGGCAGGGGAGAGACCTGCAAATCCTCCCAGGTATCCAGCACCTCGCTGATGCGGTCGGCCGAGGCGCTGCCCTTGGAATACATGACAAACATGCGGGTGATGGAAAGCATGGCGTTGAGGATGATGGTAAAGTAGGTCAAAAAGGCCAGGATTTTACCCGGCTGGGTCAGGCCTGCATCCACCCGGAAGGCGCCCACCAGGATAACCACCGTCAAACCCACATTAAGAAACAGGTTCATCATGGGATTGGTCAGGGCCATGGTGATACCGGCTTTACTCTCCCGCCGCACGACCTTCCGATTCACCCCGTCAAACCGTGTTTTTTCATAGTCGGTTTTGGACAAGGCCTTGATAACCCGGATACCCGCTATATTCTCCCGCACGGTACGAACCATCTGATCTACCCCTTGCTGTAGCCTTCGATAGAGGGGGATACCCTTTTTGGACACCAGATATACCAGCACCCCGATAAAGGGCAGGGTACAGATGAGCACCAGGGCCAGCGCCGGCTCCAGCATAAGGGTGACAAGGATGCCGCCCAGAAGCAGGATAGGCGCCCGTACGCCCAGCCGCTGCATCATGCCGATCATCTGGTGGACATTGTATGTATCCGACGTCAGCCGGGACTCCAGGGAGGAAATGGTATAACTGTCCACCTGCCGGCAGGAGAGATATGAAATCTTGGAGAACAAATCATGTCGCAGGGCCTTCGTGGTAAGCTGCGCCACCCGGGAGGCCATGCGGTTGGCCACAATATTGGTCACCAGCGCCACCACGGCACAGACCACCATCATGCCGCCCCAGAACAAGATCTGCGCCGTGTCCCGCAGGGGGACGATGCTGTCTATTAAGTAGGAAAGAATCCAGGGCAGAAGCAAATCCATAATGGTGCCGATGAACTTGATGACCAGCCCCAGGCTCATGCGTCCCAAGTAGGGATGCAGATAATCAAAAACCTTCCTCATGCCTCTTTTTCAGCCGCCCCTTTCACAAGTGTTACCGCCTTATCCGCAATCCGGGACAGCATGGAGAGAATCAGGGTGCGCTCTTCCTCCGAAAAATCCTCCAGCAGCAAATCATTCCACTGCACCATGCAGGCCCGCACCGCGGGGTAAACCGCTTTCGCCTTTTCGGTGGGATAGGCCCGCAGAACCCGGCGATCGTCGGCATCCGGACGCCGTTCCACAAAGCCCTTATTTTCCAAAGAACTTAGCTGCCGGGTCACACTGCTTTTGTTGACGCAGATTTTCTGCGCCAGCTGTTCCTGAGAAATCCCGGGAGCGCGGCATATATGAAAGATGTAAATATGCTGGCAGCCTTTTAAATCCTGGTCGGGCAGGGCGGCGGCCCGGTAGGCATTGGCACACCGATGGGTTCGGCTGATAGACTTCATTAATGCATCCATGAAAGCATGCGCATCCCTTCTGTCAGTTGTTGTTTACGCAACTAAAAGTATAACCCAAACGGCAAAATTCTGCAACTCCCCTGCATAAGATTTTCCGGCGGGACCGTTAGAAGAAGACATACCGAAGCATAAAATAAGGGCGCAGAAATTATCCGCGCCCTTAAAACATATATGATTTATTCCATATCCAGCTCATCTATATAACGATTTAGCTGCTTGACCAAGTCCTCCTTTTTATCAGCCGGAAGCTGCCGGAATTTGAGCAGCAGGGCCTGCTCCTCTTCCGGCAGAGCGGCCAGCGAACTGTGCTGGTATATATAACTATAGGAATTTTGGTGCAGGGTATGCGTATTTCCCGATTCATCGCCGAAAAAGACGTTTTCCTCCGCAGGAGCTGTGAGATTCTGCAGGTCGACGCCGGCCATGGTATCGATGGAGACGTCAAAAATCCGTGCCAGCTTCTGGATAGTGGAAAAAGTGGGCAGTGTGCGGCCGCGTTCATAGTAGGTATAGGTAGAACGTTCAATGTTCAGCGCGTCCGCCACTTGCTTTTGCGTCAGGCCATGCTGCAAACGCAGCATTTTCAAATTGGCGGCTAAGAGGTTCATAACTGCATGCCTCCTTTATGTTTGGAGGAATTATAGCGAAATTCATCAAAATTTTGTTGTTTTTGTGGTATTTTGTCACTTGAATATCCAAAGGTACGCGGAAGCACACACAAGAAATTATCCGAAATTTCCACTTGACTAATAGCCTGCAAATTGCTATAATCTTACTTGTCCGCTGCAAGGGCAGTCGGATTTGCTGGAGTGGCTCAGTTGGTAGAGCAGCTGATTCGTAATCAGCAGGTCGTCGGTTCAAGTCCGATCTCCAGCTCCAAAACACACGGCTTTTTTGAGCCGTGTGTTTTTTTGTAAATATATTATTCCCATGCGCTTGAAATTCCATACCGGCCAAATTTTGTAGGAAACCTGTAAAAAAGCCTTTTATATTCCGGCAAAATCATGTATAATAAACTTGCATATATTTTGTCGGCCTGCCGCAGGGGCGGGAGAGCGGACAAAACAAGTTTGTATGGGGGGAGCCCGCTTATGAAAACGCCTTTTTCTGTTCCGCTGTCCCGCATTATGGAGGAGTTTGCGCTGGAATCGGTTGTCATGCCCAAGGAGCCGGAGGACATATATATATCCAGTGCCGAAGTCAACCGTCCCGGGCTGCAGCTGAACGGGTATTTTGATTATTTCGACAATGACCGCATTCAAATCCTTGGCAAAAGCGAGAACAGCTTTTTGTATGAATTTGACGAGGATGAATACGTCCGGCGCATCGATGCGTTTATGCAGACCAAGCCGCCGGCCGTCATCATCACCCGCAGCCTGCCGATTTCGGATGCGCTGCTGGAGGCGGCCAAGCGGGAGGAAGTTCCCCTTCTGCGCACGGAGGATGCCACCTCCTCTTTCCTGTCCGCCCTGATTTCCTTTTTGAACGTCCAGCTGGCTCCCCGGGTCACCCGGCACGGCGTATTGATTGAAGTATACGGCGAAGGCATCCTGCTTTTGGGCGAGAGCGGCGTGGGTAAAAGCGAGACGGCCATTGAACTGGTCAAGCGGGGCCATCGCCTGATTGCAGACGACGCCGTGGAAATTCGTCGGGTTTCCTCCAAGTCCCTGGTAGGTTCGGCCCCGGAAAACATCCGGCATTTTATCGAACTGCGGGGCATAGGCATTATCAATGCCCGCCGGATTTTCGGTATGGGCGCCATCAAGCTGACCGAGAAGATCGATATGGTTATCAACCTGGAGCAGTGGGACGCCAATAAGGTCTACGACCGCATGGGGCTGGACAATGAGACCACCTCCATTCTGGGCCTGGATGTCCCGTCGGTCACCATCCCGGTCAAGCCCGGGCGAAACCTGGCGGTCATTATCGAGGTGGCTGCCATGAACAACCGGCAGAAGAAGATGGGTTACAACGCGGCCCAGGAGCTGCTGGAAAAGCTGGGGATGACGGATCAGATTACGCCCGTTAAGCCGGTCAACGAGTGGGATATATACGATTGATTGGCAGACCAGTAAAAAATCCGGGGCGTTTTTCCCGGCTTATACATAAGATGGAGGATGAAAAAGGTATGTACTATTTGGGAATCGATTTGGGCGGCACCAATATCGCCACCGCTGTGGTGAACGAGCAGTATGAGATTATGGGCCGGGGCAAGCTGAAAACCCGCTGCCCCCGTCCCGCCGACGAAATCGCGGACGATATCGCCGCCGCCTGCCGGATGGCCCTGGAGGAAGCCGGTCTGTCCCTTTTGGATGTGGAAGGGGTTGGCGCCGGTATTCCGGGCACGGTAAACAAGGCCACCGGCATCATCGAATATTCCAATAATCTGGGTTTTGACCAGGTTCCCCTGCAGAAAATGCTGGAGGAGCGCCTGGGCTGCGGCAAGGTCTATCTGGAAAACGACGCCAACGCCGCCGCCTACGGCGAACTGCTGGCCGGCGCGGGCAAGGGCTGCGAAAACATGATCGCCATCACCCTGGGAACCGGCGTGGGCAGCGGCATCATTGTGGACGGGAAAATTATTTCCGGCGTAAACTTTGCCGGCGGCGAATTGGGGCATACTGTCATCGTCAAGGACGGCGTACTCTGCACCTGCGGCCGCCGGGGCTGCTGGGAGTCCTATGCTTCGGCCACCGGCCTCATCCGGCTGACCAAGGAGGCTATGGAAGCCCATCCGGATTCCAAAATGTGGGAGCTGGCCGGTTCCCTGGACCAGGTCAACGGCCGCACCGCCTTTGACGCCATGCGGGCCGGCGACCCGGTGGGTACCCAGGTCGCCCACGACTACATGGATTATGTGGCCTGCGGGCTGGTCAACTGCATCAATATTTTCCAGCCGGATATTATCTGCATCGGCGGCGGTATCTCCAAGGAGGGGGAAACCCTTCTGGCGCCCATCCGCAAATACGTGGAAGCCGAGCGCTACAGCAAGCATTCGGCTGTACAAACCCAGCTGAAGACGGCCGTCTTAGGCAACGACGCCGGTATCATCGGCGCGGCCTTCTTGAAAAAACTTTACGACTAACAGAGGAAATGAGGTTGCCCCATGAACCTTACCGCTTTGAAAGACCTGGCCCTTTCCCTTGGCTGTCTTTGCAGGGAAAACGTCCCTATGCGGGACTATACCAGCTTTGCCATCGGCGGCCCGGCCGAGCTATTCATCGAAGCGGCATCCCCGGAGGCCCTCAGTTCCCTGGCGGCGGCTTGTCGCCAACAGGAAATCCCTTTGTTTATACTGGGAAACGGCTCTAATCTTCTGATTTCGGACGACGGCATTCCGGGCGCCGTCCTCCATATGGGCGGCGGCTTTGACGGCGTGGAGCTGGAAGGGGAGGACACGGTGATATGCGGGGCCGGCGCCAAGCTGTCGGGCGTCTGCGCTTTTGCCCTGCGGCATGCCCTCACCGGTCTGGAATTCGCCTGGGGCATCCCAGGCTCGGCCGGCGGGGCGGCCTACATGAATGCGGGCGCCTACGGTTCTGAAATGAAGAATGTGCTGCTGTCCTGCACCCATGTGGGGCGGGACGGCCTTCCCGGGAGCCGGGAGGGGGAGGCGCTGGATTTATCCTACCGGCACAGCGCTTACGCTGCATCAGGGGAGATTATCACCGGCCTGCGGCTGCGGCTGCAGCCGGGGGATCCGGCCTCCATCCGGGAGCGGATGGATACGCTCATGCAGCAGCGGAAGTCTAAGCAGCCGCTGGAATACCCCAGTGCCGGCAGTGTCTTTAAACGCCCCCCCGGCCGGTTTGCGGGTACGCTGATTGAGCAGTGCGGGCTTAAAGGCTATCAAATCGGCGGGGCCCAGGTCAGCGAAAAGCATGCCGGCTTCATCGTCAACCGCGGCGGCGCCACCTGTTCGGATGTCCGCCGTTTGATAGCGCATATTAAGGAAACCGTTTTCCGGCAGACGGGCGTGGAGCTGCAGACTGAAATCAAGCTGGTAGGTTTGTTATAATTTGGGTGAAAAGATGGAATTTATTATTGTAACCGGCATGTCCGGCGCGGGAAAATCCCAGGCCGCCAAGGCCCTGGAGGATATCGGCTTTTACTGTGTGGACAACATTCCGCCGTCCATGCTGCCGGCCTTTGCCGAATTTTGCTGGCGGGGGCAAAGCCGGAAGCTGTCTAAGGTAGCCGTGGTCACCGACGTGCGGGGCGGCGAACTCTTTCAGGACATCAACAGTGTGCTGGACGAACTGGCCGGCAACCAGATGGACTTTAAAATCCTGTTTCTCGACGCCACCGATGATGTCCTGGTTCGCCGGTACCGGGAAACCCGGCATAAGCATCCTTTGTGCGATTTAAAGCATATTTCTATCATCAACGCGGTTAAGCAGGAACGGGAACTGCTGCGGACGGTGTATGCCCGGGCGGATTACATCATCGACACCTCTCAGCTGTCGTCCGCCCAGCTGAAGCAGCGCATATCCAGCCTGTTCCTGGGGGACGCCACCCAGGCCCTGACCATACAGTGCATGTCCTTCGGATTTAAATACGGCGGCCTGCCCGAGGCCAACCTGATATTTGACGTCCGCTGCCTGCCCAATCCCTTCTACCTGGACGAACTGCGGCCGCTGACCGGCCTGGATGCGCCAGTCCGGGAGTATGTGATGAAATTCCCCCAGACTGAAGGGTATGTGGAACGCCTGTTTTCCCTGATTGATTACAGCGTTCCCTTGTATTGCAGCGAGGGAAAAAGCCAGCTGCTCATCGGCATTGGCTGTACCGGCGGCAAGCATCGTTCGGTTACCCTGACCGAGCTGCTGTACCAGCATCTGCAGGAAAAGGGGTACCGGGTAAGCGTCAGCCACCGGGATATTGGCAAGGTCTGAGACATCCGGATGTCCCCAGGCTGCAGTCACTGAAAAGCTATGCAAGAGGTGGAATCCATGTCCTTTTCCTCTCAGGTTAAGGACGAGCTTTGTCTCGTCCGGCCGTCCGGCTGCTGCAAGACCGCAGAATGCTACGGTCTGCTGCTTTTCGGGCGGTCTTTTTCTGCCGGGAGCATTTCCCTGCAGACCGAACATGAGGCTGTAGCCGAGCGGTATGCCTCCATCCTGCGGCAGGTCTGCGACGTCCGTCCCACCGTATCCAGCTCAGGCGTCCGCCGGGAGATGATAACCGTATCCCTGCCTGGGGAGGCCGACCGCCGCCGGGTGCTGCACGCCTTCGACCACAGCACAGCAGACATCCAGCTGCGCATCCGGGAGAAGTGGGTGGAACGGGAGTGCTGTGCCGGCGCCTTTATCCGCGGCGCTTTCCTGGCCTGCGGCAGCCTGACCGACCCCCAGAAGGATTATCATCTGGAATTCCTGATTCCCCATCTGCCCCTGGCCGGCGATTTTATGGCCCTGCTGTCCGGTCGGGGACTGTCGCCCCGGATGGTGCTGCGGGGTTCCGCCGCTGTAGTCTATTTCAAGGAAAGCGACCATATCGAGGATTTGCTCACCCTGATGGGCGCCACCAACAGCACCCTGGAACTTATGAATATTAAGATATATAAAAATGTGCGGAATAAGGTCAATCGCATCACCAATTGCGAAACGGCCAATCTGACCAAAACGGTCAACGCCGCCGTGTCCCAATTGGAGGCCATCGATAAGCTGACAAAGTCCGGCCGGCTGCAAACCCTGCCGCCGGCTTTGCAGGAAGCAGCGGCCCTGCGGCAGGACAACCCGGAGCTCTCCTTAAGCGAGCTGTGCGGGCTGTGCGAAAAGCGCATCACCCGTTCGGGGCTGAACCACCGGCTGCAAAAGTTGGTGGAACTGGCACGGCAGGAGGGCTGACAAACAGGCCTTTCGCCATCTGCCGGGACGTATAGAAGTGGAAAAGAGGGGAGTCGGCCATGGATTTTGTTCATCTGCATCTGCATTCGGAATACAGTCTTCTGGACGGCGCCTGCCGCATTGGCCCCCTGTGCGCCCGCGCCAAGGAGCTGGGGCAGAAGGCTTTGGCCATCACCGACCATGGGGTTATGTACGGGGCGGTGGAATTTTATAAAGAGGCTAAAAAACAGGGAATAAAGCCTATTATCGGCTGCGAGGTCTATGTGGCGCCCCGCACCCGCTTGGATAAGGTGCATGAGCTGGACAGCGACTACAGCCATTTGGTTCTGCTGTGTGAAAACAACACCGGCTATCGGAATCTGACCCGCATAGTATCCCGCAGCTTTACCGAGGGCTTTTACACCAAACCTCGGATCGACAGAGAGCTGCTGGAAGCCCATCACGAGGGATTGATTGCCCTGTCGGCCTGCCTGGCGGGGGAGATTCCCAAGGCCCTCCAGCGGGGGGATTACCAGGCCGCTAAGGAGACCGCCCTTTGGTATGACGGCCTTTTCGGCCGGGAAAATTTCTATCTGGAGCTGCAAAACCACGGTCTGCGGGAACAGCTGGAGATAAACCCGCTGCTCATCAAGCTGTCCAAAGAAACCGGTATTCCGCTGGTGGCCACCAATGATGTCCATTATCTTACGGAAGAGGACAGCCGGGTGCAGAAGGTCCTTATCTGCATCCAGACCAACCACACCGTGGATGAGGACAACCCTTTGGCCTTCGGCACCGACCAGTTCTATTTAAAGTCGGCCGAGGAGATGACGGAACTGTTTTCCGATATTCCCGAGGCTGTGGAGAATACCGCCCGCATTGCTGCGCGCTGCCAGGTAGACTTTACCTTTGGAAAAATCCACCTGCCGGTCTACGACATCGGCGACCAGGATCATGAAGCCTATTTCCGCAAACTCTGTTACGACGGCCTGCACCGAATCTATGGCCCCGACCCTGCAAAAGAGGTGACCGACCGGCTGGAATACGAGCTGGATGTTATCGGCTCTATGGGGTATACGGATTATTATCTCATCGTCCAGGACTTTGTTAACTACGCCAAAAGCCAGGGCATTCCTGTCGGCCCGGGCCGGGGCTCGGGGGCGGCCAGCCTGGCGGCCTATTGCATCGGCATTACGGGGATAGACCCCTTGAAATACAATCTCCTGTTTGAGCGGTTCCTCAATCCCGAACGGGTGAGCATGCCCGATTTCGATATCGATTTTTGCTATGTCCGCCGGCAGGAGGTCATCGACTACGTCATTGGAAAATACGGCGCGGATCATGTGGCCCAGATTATCACCTTCGGCACCATGGCGGCCCGGGGCGCGGTGCGGGATGTGGGCCGGGCCCTGGATATCCCCTACGCCGTCTGCGACCAGACGGCCAAACTCATCCCCATGGAGCTGGGCATCACCATCGACAAGGCTATGGCTGCCTCCCCAGAGCTGCGGGAAAAGTATGCATCCGATCCCCAGATAAAGGAACTCATCGACATGGCCCGCAAGGTGGAGGGAATGCCCCGGCATGCCTCTACCCACGCCGCCGGCGTGGTCATCACCGACCGCCCGGTGGATGAGTACGTCCCCCTGGCCAAAAACGACGAGGCGGTGGTCACCCAGTACACCATGACCGCCTTGGAAGAGCTGGGGCTTTTAAAAATGGATTTTTTGGGCCTGCGCAACCTGACCATCCTGGCCGACGCGGAAAAGATGATCCGGGTATCCCAGCCGGACTTTTCTCTCCAGCAAATTCCCCTCGACGACAAAGATACTCTGCGCATGATGTCGGACGGCTACACGGAAGGAGTCTTCCAGTTTGAATCAGCCGGTATGCGGGGTGTGCTCCACGCCTTCCAGCCCACTTCTATAGAGGATCTCATTGCCATTATTTCCCTTTACCGCCCCGGCCCCATGGAATCCATATCCAAGTACATTCATAACCGCCACCACCCCGAGGATGTGCAGTATGCCACACCCCTTCTCAAACCCATTCTCGAGGTCACCTACGGCTGTATTGTCTATCAGGAGCAGGTTATGCAGATTTTCCGTTCCCTGGCGGGCTACTCCCTGGGGCGGGCGGATATTGTGCGCCGGGCTATGGCCAAGAAAAAGCACGACGTCATGGAAAAAGAACGGAAAGCCTTTATTTACGGCGAAAAAACGGCGGATGGACAGGTGGAATGCGAAGGATGTGTGGGACGCGGGGTGTCGGTTCAGGTGGCCGAAGAAATTTTCGACCAGATGTCGGCCTTCAGCTCCTATGCCTTCAACAAGGCCCATGCCGCCGCCTACGCCTATGTGGCCTATGAGACCGCCTATCTGAAATGTCATTTTGGCCGGGAATATATGGCTTCCCTGCTCACCAGTGTGCTGGACTCCTCCGGCAAGGTGTCGGCATATATCGCCGAATGTGTCCGCATGGGCATCCATGTGCTGCCGCCCCATGTGAACAGCAGCCTGGCCGGATTTACGGTGGCGGGGGAGGACATCCGATTCGGTCTGTCCGCCGTGAAAAATCTGGGGCACGGCCTTATCCACCAGCTTATCGAAAAACGAAAGGACGGCCCCTACACATCCTTTTATGATTTTTGCAGCCGTCTCTATGGCCGGGAGCTAAACCGCCGGGCCTTGGAAAGCCTCATCAAATGCGGCGCGCTGGACGATCTCGGCGCCAACCGCAGCCAGATGCTGGCCTCTGTGGAAACCGTGCTGGCGGCGCTGGAAAGCGAGAGACGGCGGAACGTAGAGGGACAAATCGGCCTGTTTGGCCTGCTGGAGGAGCAGGGAGAAGGCGCGGAAGCTTTTTCTCTGCCCGCCCTGCCCGAGCTTTCCAACCGGGAGCTGCTGGCCGGTGAAAAGGAAACCACGGGGCTGTATTTATCTGGCCATCCCATGCAGGCCTATGCGGCAGCGGCCGAAAAGAGCGGTGCGGCGCGCATCAGCGATATTCTCGCCGAGGACGGGAAATACAAGGACAACCAGCGGATTTCCATCGTGGGTATGGTGTCGTCTATGCGCTTAAAGACCACCAAGAGCGAACAGACCATGGCCTTTTTAACCGTAGAGGATATGTACGGCTCCATCGGCGTACTGGTATTCCCCAAAATCCTGGCGGGCCACGCCGGCCTGATACGGGAGGGGGCCGTCCTGCAAATGCAATGCCGGGTAACCCTGCGGGAAGACAGGGAAACCGAACTGGTGTGTGAATCAGCCGTCCTTTTTTCGGAATCCGGCCCAAAGGAGGGACAGGCTCTCCGGCCGCCGGCAGATAGACCGGGCCAAAAGACGGATACAAAGCCTGCCAAAAAAGTGCGGCCCGGCCTCTATCTGCGCATTCCCTCCCTGGAGGACAAGGGATACAAGAAGGCCCGGCAGATTATGGATATTTTCGATGGAAAGACGGCTGTTTATCTGGTCTGCGAGGATACGGGAAAGCGGCTGCTGACACCTGCTTCGGGCTGGGTGGATGTGAATCCGCCTATGCTGTCACAACTGCGCAAAGTTCTGGGGGGTGCGAATGTGAAATTGGTGGATTAGACGATTCCGTGGGAATTCTTTTCGAAAAGACTTGACAGCTTGCGAATTTACGGTATCATAGTATTTGGTGAAATTTATATATACACAGCGATTATTGCTGTCTATCATAGAGTTTGGCCTAAAAAAAACAGGTGGGGTGCAACGCTGTTTTCTGTGCTGAACATTTTGGAGGAATGGATATGGAAATGAAAACGATAGGCGTCCTGACCAGCGGCGGCGACGCACCGGGCATGAATGCAGCTGTCCGTGCGGTTGTGCGAACGGCTATTTTCAAGGGGATTCGCGTTGTGGGAATCCGCCGCGGCTATAACGGCCTGATCGACGGGGACATTTTTGAAATGAATCTGCGGAGCGTATCCGATATTATCCACCGGGGCGGCACCGTCCTGTATACTGCCCGCAGCCCAGAATTTAAAACCGAGGAAGGGATGCAGAAAGCGGTTGATACCTGCCATAAGGAAGGCATTGACGGCATTGTGGTCATCGGCGGCGACGGTTCTTACCGCGGGGCGCGGGATCTGTCCCTGCGGGGTATTCCCTGTGTTGGCCTGCCCGGTACCATCGATAACGATATTTCTTCCACGGATTATACCATCGGGTTTGATACGGCCATGAATACAGCCATGGAAATGGTAGACCGCCTGCGGGATACCACCCAGTCCCACGAGCGCTGCTCGGTGGTGGAGGTTATGGGACGCCGGGCCGGTTACCTGGCTTTACAGACCGGTGTGGCGGTGGGCGCTACGTCGATTCTGGTTCCGGAAGTTCCCTATGATATTGACCGGGATATTGTAGCCCGGATGCGCAAGACACAGATGTCCGGCAAAAAGCATTTTATTGTGGTTGTAGCCGAAGGCGTCGGCGGCGTACAGGAATTGGCCAAGGAAATCGAGGCACGCACCGGTATTGAGTCCCGTGCCACCATCTTGGGCCATGTGCAGCGGGGCGGCAGTCCCACTGTCCGCGACCGCGTGATGGCCAGCCAGATGGGTCATCAGGCTGTAGAACTGTTAAGTCAGGGTATCGGCAACCGGGTAGTCTGCTTCCGGGGCGATAAGATATTGAATAAGGATATCTACGAGGCCTTGGCTGAGCAGAAGGAGTTTGATTTCAACCTCTATAGGATTGCTCACGAAATTTCCATTTAACACTTAATTTAAAAAGGAACTGCGCTTGTGTATTTTTTAGATACAAGCGCGGTTCCTTTTTTGCAAAGAGAAAAAAGGGAAGAGGCTGTTATTTTTTTTCTGGCAGCTCTTCCCGGGCCAGCGGATTAGAAAGGGCAGCATCCTGAATTTGTCGGTTGGATACGTGGGTATAAATCTGGGTAGTGCCCAGATTCTCGTGACCTAAAATCTCCTGCAACACCCGTACATCCACCTGGCCATACTGATACATCAGTGTTGCAGCCGTATGCCGCAGCTTGTGCGGCGAATATCCCTGCCCGTCCAAACCTATTTTTTCCAGATATTTCCCAACTAATTTCTGCACAGCCTGCCGTCCAATTCGTCTGTTAAGCCGGCTGATAAACAGCGCCTGCCGCGCGTCGTCCTTCAAGCCATCCACAGGGCGCACGCGCAGGTAGGCGGCCAGAGCGTCCACACAGGCTTGGTTTAAGTAAATAATACGCTCCTTGTTGCCTTTGCCCAAAACCCGCATGGTACCGTCGCTGTGTATATCCGAAAGATTCAGACCACATAATTCGGCCAATCGCAGCCCGCAGTTTAAAAACAAGGTTAGAATTGCGAAATCCCGTTCCTTAAATTCACCGTCTACAGCATGCAACAAATCTCTGCTTTGTTCTAAAGTCAGGTATTTAGGTAAGGATTTTTTGGTTTTTGGCGTCTCCAGCTGTTCGGCCGGATTTTCTTTCAGAATATGCGCTTTCAGGGTCAGATATTTAAAAAACACCCTTAGACAGGTTATTTTTCTTGCGCGGGTTTTTGCATTGTTGCCACGCTGGTTTTTGCAGTATATAACAAAGTTATAGAGATCGTTCAGGGTGACAGAACGAAAAAAATCGTCGTCCAAATCCGAAATGGGAATATGTTCATCC
Source organism: Candidatus Howiella intestinavium (assembly GCA_904420585.1). Classification (GTDB taxonomy): domain Bacteria; phylum Bacillota; class Clostridia; order Oscillospirales; family Acutalibacteraceae; genus Howiella; species Howiella intestinavium. The sequence goes on from CAJFVX010000013.1 coordinate 31,654, forward strand.
GGCGTATCGGCTGCAACCATGCCGCGCGTACGTTTCATATAACGAAGGAAGGTCTGCAGATCCAAGAAGTATTCCTGTACCGTTGCAGCAGATTTTCCGGCCACGGCTTCATTGTAGACCAGAAAGTCCCTGACGGCCGGCGGCATTTCATCAAATTGAAGGTTCATGTATTCTCTCCCCTCAAGTATACAAAATATTCATTTTGTTTACTTGCCTATAGGCAAGTCCGGGCGCAGCCGCGCCCTAAACAAAATGCCCGTTGTTGTATACGCAGTTGAGTAGTTGATACGTACAGCATACCCCTCACTCCTCCGGATGTCAAGGGAGAAAGCTTTCTTTGTGAAATATGTTTTATCAAAACATAATAGGCGTCTCCGTTACTTTCTGCTAAATACCGGAGACGCCTTATCGTTTTTTAAGCCTTGGCCTTTTCTGCAGTTTTGGTGGTTTTAGAAGCCGTCTTGGTTTCCGCCGCAGCTGCTGGCTTGGACGCCGGTTTCTTGGTCGCTTCCTTTTTGGCCGCTGCTGCAGGAGCCTTCTGTGCCGTTTCTTTCTTGGCGGGCTCTTTTTTTACCGTCTTCTTTTCAGCCGGCTTGGATGCCGCTGTTTTTGCGCCTTGCTTAGGTGCCTGTGCATCGGCTGCTTTGGCTGCCGGCTTGGCGGGACTTTTCTTTGCCGAAGTCGTCCTGCTCTTAGCCGCCGGCTTCTTAGTTTCCTTGGCCTCGGCGATTATCCATTTCTGATTATCGCCGCCCAGATCCTCCCAAATCTGCAGCCGTGCCCCTGCCTCCTGGGACAGCCCCACTACATCCAGACACTTATGCGTAAAATGTGCCTTGATGGTATAGCAGCCATCCCCGGCGGGCTCTATATACCACATTTGGCTGCCCACATGCGCAAGCACATCCCACTGATGAACCCACGCGCCGTCGTTAATACCAGCTGCAATGATATCCAGAGCCTTGCCCGAGGCCTTCCCTATCAGTTTATAACAGCCGTCTTCATCCGGCTGCAGCTTCCAAAGCTGCCGATCGCTGCCATCGGGAGCCATCAGGGATACCAGCTCATCCTGGGGCTCTTCGGCCCGGCCGGCCTCCATCACCTTGCCGCTGAGCTTGGCCGCAATGGTATAATACGCATCCGCACGGAATTCCTTATTCATTTCTGCCATAATCCACAACTCCTTTTTGGGATTGGAATTTACTGGTTTTATTATATCACCTTTAGCGAAATTGTCAACTGCCACGAATATTATTTTATCTTCTTTACTATAACCTAACATAATGCATAATAAAATGCGCAATTTTTTCCAAATTTAGACGTATAGACAAGAATATTTCATGCGAAAAGCGATGTTTTCCTGTATTATGCGACCAAATGCGGCAAAAAACATGCCGCCGGCAAAATACCGGCGGCGTGGGAACGCACATCAATAATTCTCAGACTTGAGCTCAAAGAAGGCCTTGGGATGCTTACACGCGGGGCAGATTTCCGGCGCGGAGGTGGCGGCGTGGATATACCCGCAGTTGCGGCAGCGCCACAGCACGACGCCATCCCGCTTAAAGACGATGCCCTTTTCGATATTGTCCAGCAGCTTCTGATAGCGCTCCTCATGCTCCTTCTCCACCGAGGCGATGCGCTGGAACATGTCGGCAATATCCCGGAAACCCTCCTCCTTGGCGGTCTCCGCAAATTCCTTGTACATCTCCACCCATTCGTAATGCTCACCGGCCACGGCATCTTTCAGGTTGTCCACCGTGTCGGGAACCTTATTGCCATGGAGCAGCTTGAACCAAAGCTTGGCATGTTCCTTCTCGTTGTCGGCCGTCTCCTCGAAGATGGCGCCGATCTGCTGATAGCCGTCCTTTTTGGCCTGGGAGGCGTAATAGGTATACTTGTTGCGGGCCTGGGATTCACCGGCAAAGGCGGTCATCAGATTGGCATAGGTTTTACTGGTTTCGAAATCCATACTTGTATCCTCCTTGAATTTATAGTCTACCGCGCAAGGCCTAATGGCAGGCGCGTATAGCCCCATACACAGCTTAGTATGCCTGCTGAATGGAAAAAATAAACATAAGACTTTAATCCACAATCAGATCCTGCAGGGAGCGGAAAGCATAGTCCCCGTTTTTCAACAGGCTGGGATGCTTTAAGGCGATGCCCGTTCCCCGCACCACGCAGTGCAGCGGATCCTCCACCAGTTTTACCGGTACGCCGGTAAAGTTAGAAAGCCGCTGCTCCATACCGTATATCAGAGCGCCGCCGCCGGTCAGGTGAATCCCGTCTTCGGAGATATCGGCCACCAAATCCGGCTCGGTGTGCTCCAGCACCCCTTGCACCACCTTGCAGATGCTCAGGGCGATGTCGTCCACGGCATGGAAAATCTCATTGGTGGTAATTTCAAAAATCTGTGGCAGGCCGGTAAACAGGTTGCGGCCCTTGGCCTGCATGGCAATCTCCACCGGCCGCTCCACCACCGAGCCGATTTGCTTTTTTATCTGCTCGGCCGTCTGCAGGCCGATGAGAATATTGTATTCCTTTCGCACATACCGCACAATGGCCTCATCAAAATCGGAAGATGCCACCTTGCCCGATTCGCACTGGGACAGGCCGCCTAAGGAAATCACCGCCGCATCGGTTGTACCGGCGCCGATGTCCACAATCATGGTGCCCCGGGCTTTGGTAAAGTCAATTCCCAGGCCGATGGCCGCCGCCATAGGGCTTTCGATGGTGCAGACGTTCCGGCCGCCGGCAGCCTCCACCACTTGAGCCACCGAACGATGCTGCACGGCGGTAAGGCCGCTGGGCATAGCCACCATAACCCGCGGCTTGACCATTTTATTCCCGAAAGCCTTGCGCATAAACCGGCGCATCATTTCCTCCGCCGACTGGTAGTCGGCGATAACCCCCCGTTCGATGGGCAGGACCGACGTGATGCTGTCCGGCGTGCGGCCGATCATTTTATAGGCCTTTTCCCCAAAGGCGATGGGCTCCCAGGTATCGCTGTCCACGGCTACGGCCGAGGGCTCCTCCAACAGGATTTTCGCCCCGGACAAGATGCTGGTTTTTGCGGTTCCCAAATCGATTCCAATATCTATGGCCATATATATAAATCCTTTCCGGCTGTAAGTTTATACCTGTTTTTATTATAGGGCAATCCCTCAAAAATTACAAGGCTTTCGGCAGCACAATCCCGGCTGCAACGCAGACTACCCTTCGGGCGCCGGCGGCTTTCAACGCCTCAGCACAGGCGTTCAGGGTAAAACCGGTTGTCTTGATATCGTCCACCAGCAGGATATTCTTCCCCGCCAGGCTCTCTTTGCAGGCATAAATCCCGCGGACATTCTCCTGCCTTTCCGGATACTTAAGATTATGCTGAATTTTATTGTCCCGTGTTTTTACAAGGCTATGCAGCAGCGGAATCTGGAACTCTTCCGCCAAACGCTTTGCCAGCAGAGCGGCCTGGTTATATCCCCGCTCCCGCTGTCTCCTTTTGGTCATAGGCACATAGCACACGGCGTCCGGCTTTTCTTTTGGAAAAGCCCGTCGCAGGGTCCGGACCATCTCCCCGGCAAAGAAAACAGCGCCGTCGGCCCGGCCGCGGAACTTTATCTGCCGGATCCCCTGAGCAGCCACATCCCGGTAATAAAAGGGCGCGCAGAAGCCGTCCCAGTAGAGCGGCCGAGGGCCACGGGAACAAAGGCATTCCGCCCGGGCCTGTCCGCACCGGCGGCATACCGGCTCGGGCAGCCGGGGAAGCCGCGCCTCACAAAAGGCGCATAATTCCTTTTCAGCCGGGATAACCCGGCTGCAGCAGGCGCAGCGCCGAGGATACAGCACCATCCGGATTTTTTCTATCCACTTTTTCCATTTCATATCCCGCCTCTTTACGCCTCCTCTCCGGACAGCAGGCCGCCCATCCGCACCGAAGCTTCCAGCATGGGGCGCAGTACAGTATATCGTTTGGTGCGGCGGTCGTTGTCCACCATGGCTTCCACCACCCGGCGGCTGCCCACCACAATCAGCAGCTTCCGGGCGCGGGTAACGGCGGTATAGAGCAAATTCCGGTACTGCAACTTAGGGGGCACGTCCAGCAGCGGCAGGATAACACAGGGGAACTCGCTGCCCTGGCTTTTGTGAATGGTCATGGCGTAGGCCAGCTCCAGCTGCTCGATGTCCTCACCCGTATACAAGGCCAGCCGGTCGTCAAACCGGACGGTCAGGGTGCCGGTAAGGGGGTCCAGGGAATCCAGGGTGCCTACGTCTCCGTTGAAGACGCCGCTGCCCCCCTCCCCGTTTTCCCGGGTCCATACAATGTCGTAGTTATTTTTTATCTGCATTACCCGGTCGCCCTGCCGAAGGGTAAAGCTCTTGCGGGTCATCTCCGGCCGGGAAGGATCCGGCGGGTTCAGCCGTTCCTGCAGGATATTGTTCAAACTGACCGTTCCCATCTCCATCTTGCGGGAGGGACAGAGCACCTGGATATCGGCCAGCGGATCATACCCGTAAGCTTCCGGCAGCCGGCGGGCACAGAGGTCAGCCACAGTCGCCGCCGCCTTATAGGGGTTCGGCTGGGTTAAAAGGAAAAAGTCGTTGTCTCTTTTATCCAGCTGGGGATAACTGCCCTGGACAATGGCGTGGGCGTTGGTGACGATAAGGCTTTCCATGGCCTGGCGGAAGACCTCGGTCAGCCGAACGGTGGGCAGCACCCCCGCCTCCAGCAAATCGTGGAGCACATTGCCCGCCCCCACGCTGGGAAGCTGATCCGAATCCCCCACCAATATCAGGCGGCATCCCAGCCGCAGAGCGCGCAGCAGGCTTTCAAATACCCCCACGTCCACCATGGACAGCTCGTCCACAATCAAGGCGTCGCAATCCAGCGGGTTTTTCTCGTTGCGCAGAAAGCTCTGCCGCTCGTCTTCTCCCCAGGACACCTCCAGCAGCCGATGGATGGTCTTGGCCTCCCGGCCGGTGAGTTCGGTCATGCGCTTGGCTGCCCGGCCGGTGGGCGCAGCCAGGGAGATTTCCAGCTGCCGATCCTCCAGCAGCCGGATGATAGCCTTAAGGGTGGTGGTCTTGCCGGTACCCGGCCCGCCGGTTAATATGAGCAGGCCCTTTTCCACGGCCGCCCGGATAGCCTCCCGCTGGCGAGCGGCGTAGGTGATGCCCCACTCGGCCTCCAGGCGGTCGATATCCTCCTCGGCCGCCGTCTCCCGCTCAGGCGGGAAGCGGAGCATCATGGCCAGCCGCTGCGCACAGTATTGCTCGGCCTCGTACCACTGGGGCAGGAAAAGGAAGGGCCGCTCCCCTATGCTTTTCTCCACCAAACGCCGGCTCAGGACCAGCCGGTCACAGGCTTCGTCCACCGCTGCCGTATCACAGCCCAGCAGGCCTGCGGCCACCGGCAGCAGCTTTTCACGGGGAATGCAAGTGTGCCCGTTTCCCAGATTGTGCCGCAGCACGTATTCGGCCCCCGCCTCCACCCGGCAGGGATCGTCCGGGGCAAATCCCATGGAGCGGGCAATGGCATCGGCCGCCTCAAAGGAAAGCCGGATACCTTCCCCGCAGAGCAGATAGGGGTCGGCCTTGATTTTGTCCACGGCGGCCGCCCCATACCGCTTAAAGGCTGCCAGGGATTGGTCGGGCGTCAGGCCGAAGCGGCTGAAAAACAGCATGACCTCCCGGACGCCGAACTGCCGGCCGTACTCCTCGGACAGCCGCCGGGCCTTTTCGGCGGAGATCCCCTTAATCTCCTGCAGACGCTCGGGTTCCTTCTCCAGAATCCGCAGGGTGTCCGCCCCAAATTTGTCCACCAGCCGCCGTGCCGTGGCCGGGCCGATGCCCTTGATGCCGCCGGAGGTGAGATAACGCAGGATAGCCGCTGCGGTAGAGGGCATGGCTCTTTCACAGAGTTCGGCTTTAAACTGCGGGCCGTATGTATCATGGAAATCATAGCGTCCCACGACCTCCAGTTCTTCGCCGGGGGTCACCTGGGGCATAACGCCCACCACAGTCACCGTTTCCCCCGGGGTGCGCAGCTCCAGTACCGTAAAGCCGTTTTGGGCGTTGTGGAAGGTGACCCGCTGCACGCTGCCCACCAGCCGTTCCAGCTTCTCCTGCATCTTTCTCCCTCCTTTCCCTTTCACGTTTTCAAGGGCCGTCCCGCCGGTGCGGACGGCCTATTCCTCCTCTCTGTGCCGCCAGGGGGTGTGTGCCGCCAAATCGGAAAGGCGGTCGGCGGGCACCAGCAGGATGTTCCCGTATTCCGTGCACATCTTATGGCAGACCTGCAGCGTACGGCCGCCGATGCCGCAATCCACGGCCAAAACCATGGGACAGCACCGCTCGGCCCACCGTGTGCACTCCAAAGCCGCCCGCAAATCCATTTCCGCATCGTCCCCGTCCAGAAACACCAGCAGGACGCGGCGGCCACGGGCTTGGGGCACCATCAGCCGCATGGCTGCCCACCGAATCAGCCAGGCCAGCCCCGTAAGGGCCAGCAGCAGGCACACAACCGACAGAATCGTCTCAAACATGACCATCACCTCAGTCCATAGTATGTGGAAAGAGGCCTTTTGGTCAGCCGGTTCGGCAAAAAAGGGATTTCGAACGGATCGAAATCCCTTTTTTCAGAAATTTTGCGGCCTGTGCTGTTTGGCCGTCATAAAGCAGGCTATCCCTGCCGCTCCACTGCGGTGACCAGCACGTTGTAGGTGCCCACCTGCCAGACCGTATCGTACCCGTTTACCTTGATACGAACCGGAACCGTATGTTCGCCCGCCGGCCGGCCGCTCATGTCCACCTCGGCGTAAACCGCGTCGGCATTGATGGCGTTGATGATGGCCTCCGGCCCCGCAAGCGTCACATTGCGCAGGGTCTGGGTGAAATTGGTCTCCAGATTGGCCGCCAGATTGACAGCTGTGAAATTGGATACATCAAAGGTGCGTTCGGCTATGGCGCCGGCGTTGATGGTCACCGTAACCGTATCCACATTTTCCAGGCTGCGCACGCCGTTGGGCAGCTTGGGCGTACAGGCGAAGGAGAGGGAGCCGGCGCTGATATTATCAAAGTCAATGGGGCTTAAATCGATATACTCCAGCGAATCGATGATTTCCGGCTGTCCCAGCACGCTGATGCTGCCTATACTCAGGGTGTAGCCGATAGGCGTGCTCTCATAGGCTGCCGGCGCATGGGTAAAGGTAGCCCGCAGAGGCACCTCCTTGCTCTTGGAGATGGGCACGGTTATCTTTAATTCCGTAAAGCTTAAGGTAAAGGGAGAAGGATCGATAACCTCCCCGTTTTCGTCCAACAGCCGGAGTGCGGCGTCAAAGCTTTCGGTGGCGCTCAGGGTCTTGTTGACCTGGGCCACAGCCTGCACCGAGGCGATTTTTTCCATCTCGGTACGGGGCCCCCGTATCTCCACTTCCGAATTGGCCGTATCGGTGACCACGGCCGATTCGGCAATAAGCCCTTCGGCGGCACTGGCCCCTTCGGCCGACGCCGTCACCGGGAAGACGGCCGTATCGATATGGTCAAAGGTAACCTCCAGAGTGGGAGGCGTGATATTCAGAATGGTATAATCGGTGTTTGTACCGTTTTTGGTGGCCGAAAGGGGCACCTCGTAGGTCCCCGGCGCGGTAACCTCCGACAGGGAGGCCGTAATCAGGATGTCCGATGCGCTCAGAGAACTGATGACATAGCTGGAGCCGCTCACCGTAACATTGACCCGTTCTCCTACGCCGCCGCTGACCACGTCCAGTCCCAGGGCGCCTACGGCGGTGTTTTCGGTGGTGATATTCACGGTTATATCGCTGATAGTCCGTTCCCGCTCGGCGTTCTGGGTGATATTCACCGACAGCCAGAGCACCAGCGAAGCTACCAAGGCAAAAGGCAGGATAAACCGGTTGTTATAGAACAGGCTGCCCAGGGAAAACTTTTTCTTTTCCTTCTTATTACGCGCCATGCTTTTTCCCTCCCCGCTTGAAACGGCCCAAGAACCGGCGGCGATCCGCTTCGTCTTCCTCTGCCAGCAGATAGGATTCCAGCTGGGCGCGCAGGGTCACCCCGTTGAAGCCGCGGGTAAGGACCCCGTTGACGGCAATGGAAATATTGCCGGTTTCCTCCGAAACCACAACCACTACCGCATCCGAATTCTCGCTCATGCCGATGGCCGCCCGATGACGGGTTCCCAGTTCCCGGCTCAAATCGGTATTGGGGGTCAGCGGCAGGATGCAGCCGGCCGCATGTACCCGGCCGGCCCGCAGAATCATGGCGCCGTCGTGCAATGGAGATTTGGGGTAAAAAACATTGCAGATTAAGGGCTGGGTGGGCGCGGCGTCCACCACGGTGCCGGTATTGACGATATCCCCCAGAGGCGTCCCCCGTTCAAAAACCATCAGGGCGCCCACCTTCTGATCCTGCATGGATTGGCTGGCCTTACAAACTGCGTCGATACATTCCTGCATGCGCTGCCGGCGCTCGTCCGGCGTCTGGTTAAGGCCGAAGCTGCTCAGATTGCTGCGGCCCATCCGCTCCAGCGCCCGCCGGATTTCCGGCTGGAAAATCACAACTACGGCGATAATCGCATAGTCAAACAGCTTGGTCAGCAGCCAGGACAGGCTGACCATATCCAGCCACTGGGCCAGCAAAAAAATGATCAGCAGGATAACAATTCCCTTTAAAAGCTGCTGGGCCCTGGTTTCCCGCACCAGCTGAATGCCCTTGTATATGATAAAGGCCACGGCGATTATATCCAGCACATCCACAATGTTTATGGTGCTGAAAACCACGATAATCTGATTCCAGAGCGTGGTGAAAAAATCCGCGACGCTGCTCCAAAACACATCCATATAGCGTCCATCCCTTTTTTATTATCAGCCGCAGGCATAGAACCAAGCGGCTGCAAGTCAACATAACAACAATTCCGTATCACACGGATAACAATTTCATTTTATTTTAGCATAGCCACTTTTAGAATACAAGGTGCGGCAAACATTTTATACGTATTTCTTTATTTATGCTCTGCAGCGGCGAAATACATGTACAAAAGCCCGACGCGGGGCGTACCGCAGAAAAAGCGGGCAAAGGCAGAGAAACGGTTACATAATCCGACAAACAGCCGCCGGCCGATTCAAATATCCGCTTCGATGAAGTGCATTTCCGATGTGTTCCAATACCCTTTATAGCTTTCACTTCCCGGCTGCAAAAAATCCAGCTGATACATCCGAAAGATCACCGGTATATTTTTGGGCTGCCATTGTTCTTCATAGGAATAGCGGTAGGTCATGCCGATTTTCTGCATAACCCGCCCGCTGGCAGGATTGTTTCTGTCATGGGTGGCCGTGATGAAGGGCACGCCGTCCCGGCGGAGCTGCCGGATAACCGCGCTGCCGGCCTCTGTGGCCAGCCCCCGATTCCAAAAATCACGCCGCAGGCCATAGCCAAAATCCCGGGCATCCTCCCCGCTTACATGGATGTAGCCCACCGGCGTATTGTCATCCCGCAGGCAGACGGCATAGCGATAGCCGGCCGCGGCCGGCTTCCGGTAGAATTCCAGGTATCTTTGCGTAAGCAGGACGGCCGCCTCTTCCCTGCTCTGAACAGGATACCAGGGTAAGAAGCGATTTGCCTGCCTATCGCTGTAAATTCTATATACTGCCTCCACGTCCGCCGGCGTAAACCGCCGCAGCAGAAGACGTTGGGTTTCGATGGTAGGTGTATTCTCCATATCACGCACCCCCGGTTTCCATAGTTTTTTATTTATATTACCTTTTTCCCATTCTCGTGTCAAATCCAAAAGGAAAGGATGGGCAGACAGCTTTTCCTACAAATTTTTACTTGGTCACAAATTGTTAAAAATTTTGTGTTATAATAAGACAAATTTAAATATTTTATAGCCGCAAAATGAAAAAAGGAAGTGATTATTCATGCCAAACACAAGCAACGTGAATTTTTCGGAAATTACGCCCGAAATCCAGCACTTGAGTGAGCTTTGCGTGCAAAACAGCAGCATTGACCCTTCCCTTTATACAAAATATCAGGTGAACCGCGGCCTGCGGGATGTAAACGGCAAGGGGATCCTCACCGGCCTTACCGAAATTTCGGATATTATCTCCAGCAAGGAAGTGGATGGGAAATCCGTCCCCTGCGACGGAGAGCTTTACTACCGCGGCATCAATATTCAGGATATTGTGGATGGGTTCTTAAAAGAAAAGCGCTTTGGATTTGAAGAGGTCACCTATCTTCTGCTGTTCGGGGATCTACCTACAAAGGAGCAGATGGATGCCTTTACCTCCCTTCTGGCCAAATACCGCACCCTGCCCACCAGCTTTGTGCGCGATATTATCATGAAGGCCCCCAGCCGCGATATGATGAATACCCTGGCCCGCAGCGTGCTGACCCTGTTCTCCTATGATGATAACGCCAGCGATACCAGTATCCCCAACGTGCTGCGGCAGTGCCTGCAGCTTATCGCTCTCTTCCCCCTGCTCTCGGTATACGGGTATCAGGCCTACAGCCATTACCACGACGGGAACAGCCTCTTTATCCACAATCCCCTGCCGGAACTCTCCACGGCGGAAAATATCCTGCGCATCCTCCGGCCTGACAGCAAGTACACCGAACTGGAGGCCCGTATTCTGGATTTGACGCTGGTGCTCCATGCCGAACACGGCGGCGGCAACAACTCCACCTTTACCACCCATGTGGTTTCCTCTTCCGGTACGGACACCTATTCTACCATAGCCGCCTCCCTGGGTTCTCTCAAGGGTCCCAAGCACGGCGGCGCGAACATCAAGGTTGTCCGCATGTTTGAGGACATGAAGCAGACCGTAAAGGACTGGAAGGATGAGAAGGAGGTCACCGCCTACCTTAAGGCCCTGCTGCACAAGGAAGCCTTCGACCATGCCGGCCTGATTTACGGTATGGGCCACGCCGTCTACTCCCTGTCCGACCCCAGGGCCAACATCTTCAAGAAATTTGTCAAGAGCCTGTCGGAAGAAAAGGGCCTGACCGACGAATTTGAACTCTATTCCCTGGTGGAGCGCCTGGCACCCCAGGTCATCGCCGACGAACGGAAAATTTACAAGGGCGTCAGCGCCAATATCGATTTCTACAGCGGCTTTGTCTACAGCATGCTCAACCTGCCCACCGAGCTGTATACGCCTATTTTCGCCATTTCCCGCATTGCGGGCTGGAGCGCCCACCGCATTGAAGAGCTTATCAATGCAGGGAAGATTATCCGCCCGGCTTACAAAAGCGTATCGGTCCACCGGCCCTATGTGCCCCTGGCCGACCGGTAAGAAGGGCTTAAGGCTTGAAAAAAGGCCGCCGGACGGCGGTCTTTTCTCTCTTCGCCGCCCAATTTGTTAAGAGGAGGCATTCCTATGCTGCACGGCGCGTTGATTGGCGCATGGCATGTACATTTTGATCAGTATGCTTCTGAATTTGCAGCCCGAAAGGACTGCAGGATTACTGTCCTGTGGGATGACGATCCCCAGCGCGGGATGGCCGCCGCGGAAAAATACCACTGCCGCTTTGAGCCGGATTATGACCGTTTGCTCCAGCAGCCGGATGTGGATGCCGTGATTATCGCATCCTCTACCGACCAGCACCGGCCCCTCATTGAAAAGGCGGCGCGGGCCGGAAAGCATATCTATACGGAAAAGGTTCTGGCCTTCACTTATGCAGAGGCCAAAGAAATTGCCCAGGTGGTCAGGGAAAGCAAGGTAAAATTCTGCATTTCATACCCCTGGGCCTGCCGTCCCTTCTTTCTGGCGGCCAAAAAATCCGTGGAAGAGGGGCTGTTGGGAGAGATTACCTACGCCCGGTTCCGCAACTGCCACAACGGCGCCCTGGCTGGATGGCTGCCCGAAGCTTTTTACGATCCTGTTCTTTGCGGCGGCGGCGCCATGATGGATTTGGGCGCCCATTCCATGTATCTGCTGGATATGCTGCTGGGTATGCCGGATACCATCAGTTCGGTCTTTACCCATGTGACCGGCCGGGCGGTAGAGGACAACGCCGTTTCTGTTTTCCGGTATGCCAACGGCGCCATTGCCAGCTCGGAAACCGGGTTTACCGCCTCGGAGGATCCTTTCTCCCTGGAAATCTGCGGCAGCAAGGGCACCCTCTTGGCCGGCGGGCATACGGATGAAACGGTTATTAACGTGGGAAAGGGCTGGACGGCTCTTCCCCTGCCCGAACCCCTGCCCTGTCCCATGGATTTATGGGTGGAGGATATACTGGGCAAGGACGCCGCTCCCTTTGACATAGACGCCGCTGTCCGCCTAAGCCAGTTGATGGAAACGGCCTATCTGTCCGACAGGGAAAGGCGCGAAATCCATGTTGTTGGGAAATAATACGCTTTCTCCCTTCGGAAAAATATACCCAACTAAAAAGTGACGCCCCAGCAGGCGTCACTTTTTAGTTGGGTATTTCTTCTTACGGCCGCCTATTTTTCCGGATGGCTGCCGGCGCAGCCCTGCTTGTCTTCCCCGCAGGCATGGCCGCCGCAGGTATGGTCATGTCCGTGGCCGTGATGGCCGCAGGATGCATCGGGATTATAAACCAGCGTTCCTTGCAGCAGGGCGGCGACATTTTCGTCCGCACCGCCGGCCGCGCCCGGATACAAACGAATGCCCGCCTGTGCCAGGGCCGTTCGGGCTCCCGCGCCGATGCCGCCGCAAATCAGGGCTTCCACCCCTTGCCGCTGCAAGAATCCCGCCAAAGCGCCGTGCCCGCTGGCGCCCGTATCCACGACTTCCGTGCTCTTCACCATGCCGTTTTCAGCCTCATAGATTTTAAAGTGGGCGCAGTGACCAAAATGCTGAAAAATTTGTCCGTTCTCATAAGTGACTGCTATTCTCATTGTTTGGTTCTCCTTTTATAAAATTCTGATAAAACCATCGGTTGTCCGGAATAACCTACTATAAATTCTCCCCTGTCCTTATCTACCTGCCGCAGGCCGGGCAATACAGGGAATCCGCCGGCAGCGCCGCGCCGCAGTACCGGCAGAAACGCGCAACATCTGTCGGCGGTAGGACTGCCTGCATGGGCGGCGACACTTCACGGAACAAAGATGCATCCCCATCCTCCGCCGACGGCATATCGTTCCCCGCCTGTTGCTCCCACCCGGTTGTCTCGTTCTGTTCGGAAAGCCCACGGGTAAAAAGAGACTGGTCAGGCGTTTCCAGCATCGCAGCGCCTGAGGATGCCGGCTCAGGCCTGAGGGCCGGAGAGGATGCTGCCGCTGCCGGAGAGGCACTGGCTGAATCCGGGATATACTGCGCCTCGCCGCCCGCCTGTACCGGTATCTCTTGGAGTGTACCTTCCTCGGCCTGGGCGGATACTCGGTTTCGGACAAATATCTGATTGGCCTCTACCAATATCCAGCATAGCACGCCGCCGCAGGCAAAAGGAAAGCCGGCATAGGATACGCTGGACACAGGATACAGGTCAGACAGAAGCCAGAATATAAACAACAGCCCCAATATACTCGCAGCCCAATACACACATCTTGCCCCCACACCATGGCTGCCGGCATATAGATACATTTGATGCACTTTAAAACTGCCCGCTATCAGTAAGAAGAGATAGCCGGCAAGGAGAACAAGGTTTAACAAGTTCAACAGCAGTTCTCTTGACATGGAGTAATACGAACTCAGCACATTATTCCACTCCATAGCGAGACAATGTACAAGAATCCCCAGCGCAAACACCACGGCCGTAATAACCCTGTACAAAATGCAGGCCGGCGGACGTTCTAACGGCCGTTCGGGCGACAGCTTAGAAGCATTTGTCCACAGATAAAAGGGCAGGACGGAAAACAGAGCCGCCTGCACCAGCAAATTCATAACCTCAGCAGCAACTTGGATCAGGAATGCATCCCATCTTGAATACACAAGGCGATAACCTATCCTGTACCAGTAGTTGCAGAGCAAAACACCCAAGAAAACAAAATACAATATCCATTGGGATTTGTACAGCTTTTGCCCCCGCCTTATCGCTCCAAAGCAGGTAAAAGAAATACACACACCCAGCAGTATGCCCAGCGCCTGCAGCAAGGCAAGCGGCACTACGGCCGGTATAATCATCCATATATTTACTGAAAAAGCAAAAGGCAGGCAATCCAATACAAAGACGGGAAGTCCCCACGATATGACGAGGACGCCGGCCGCAAGCATCCACCCACGCTGATTGGACAGCACCGCCATACCGCCCCAAAGCAGGGCTGCGATTTCCATTATCCGAAACATGTTGTAAGTCGCACTGTCAAATGCGCCAATATATATCCAATTTCCAACTACATACAGGCCCAAAGCAAAAAGCGCTATGGAAAACAATACCCGCAAATGCATATTTTTCCCCTCCGTCCTGACTTAGGACAAGTCGCACCCGTTCTCCCAATAACCGCCTGCTGCTCTGCCTTTCCCGCTGAGCAGTAACATCATAGCACATATACAAAAGGGGCCGCGCCCGCCGGCGCAGCCCCTGCTTTTCTTTACTCTGCCGCGGCTTCAATCAGGCCATAGTTGCCGTCGTTGCGGCGGTAGACCACATTCACCAGCCCGGTGTCCATATTCAAAAACACGAAGAAGACGTGATCCAACAGGTTCATCTGCAGGATGGCCTCATCCGTACTCATGGGTTTTAAGGAAAAGCTCTTGGACTTGACCACTTCAAAATCGGGTTCCAGCGGCTCCTCGTCCACAAAGGGCAGGGTGCTGAAATCGCTTTCCTTCATCCGCTTCTCCAGCCGCGTCTTGTTCTTGCGGATTTGGCGGACCAATACGTCCATGACCTTTTCCAGCGCATCCAGCATATCGGGGGCCGTTTCCTCCGCCCGGAATATCATACCGGCATCCCGGACGGTGACCTCCACCGTCTGCCGGCCCTTTTCCACATGCACCGTCACAGAAGCCTCGGCTTCCGGGCTGAAAAAGCGGGAGACCTTGTCCAGCTTTTTATTCACCCGCTCCTTAAAGGAATCCTTCAGCGTCACTTTCCGTCCGGTAATGGTTGTTTTCATAAACAAAACCCCTTTCTTTTATCCGTTTTTGCGGCATATTTGAATCCCACAGCCTGCAGGCTGGCGGAGACCGGGGACGTTCTCCATGGATTCATTCATATTATACCGCATTTTTGTTGGAAAAGAAAGGGATTTTATGAATCTTTTATAAATAAATCCTACAGCACCGCCGTCTTGTGCCGGGTTACATGACAGCCTACGTTTACGGCCACTGGAAGCCCTGCGATATGGGTGGGATAGGCTTCAATATTCAGCCCCAAGGCTGTAGTCCGGCCGCCGAAGCCCTGGGGGCCGATGCCAAGCCCATTGACCGCTTCCAGCATATCCCGTTCCAGCTCGGCGTAATAGGGGTCGGGATTGGGCTGCGACAGGCTGCGGCAGAGGGCCTTTTTGGCCAGAAAGGCGCAGAGTTCAAAATCGCCGCCGATGCCCACCCCCAGCACCATGGGGGGGCAGGGATTGCTGCCCGCCGCCCGCACTATATCCGTCACGGCGGCGATGACCGCTTCCCGGCCGGCCGCCGGCGTCAGCATGCGGATGCCGCTCATGTTTTCGCTGCCGAAGCCCTTGGGCGCCACGGTCAGCCGCAGGCTGTCCCCCGCCGTCAGGCGGGTATGCAGCACAGCCGGGGTATTGTCCCCCGAATTGACCCGCCGCATAGGGTCGGAAACCACCGAAAGCCGCAGCAGGCCTTCCACATAGCCCTTGCGCACCCCGGCGTTGACCGCATCCTCCAATAGGCCGCCGGCAATATGCACCTCCTGGCCCACCTCGGCGAATACCACCGCCATTCCCGTATCCTGGCAGACAGGCACGTCCAGCCGGGCGGCGGCGTCCAGGTTCCGCTCCAAATCACTGAGGATTTCCCGGCCCAAGGGGTCGGTTTCCTGCCCGGCCGCTTCCTGCAGCCGGCCGGTCAAATCGTCGGGCAGCACCTTGTTGGCCTCTATGCACAGCCGCGCCACCGTGTCGCGGATGACATCCACATGGATTTCCTTCATTTTGCACTCGCTCCTTCTATTGGCGCAGGGCCGCCTATCGGCGGTCCACCGCCTTTTCTCCGCCGCACAAGACCAGCGCCGGCTTGGCGGCCAGGGTCAGGGGGTCCTCCCGGAAAACGGCCAAATCCGCATCCTTGCCCGGCTCGATGGAACCCACCCGGTCGTCGATGCCGCAGATGGCCGCCGGCCGGATGGTGATGGCCGCCAGGGCCGACAGATAGTCCATGCCCTCCCGCAGGGCCAGCCCCGCGCACAGGGGCAGGTACTGGATGGGGATGACCGGGTGGTCGGTGATGATGGCGGTGGGCACCCCCGCCTTGTCCAGCAGCCCGGCCGACGCGGGGGTTAAGGCCCGCAGCTCTGGCTTGGAGCGGTCGCAGAGCAGAGGGCCGTTCAGCACGCCGCAGCCCTCCCCGGCCAGAAGGTCGGCGGCCTGGTACCCCTCTGTGCCGTGTACAATCACATAGTCCAGATTGAACTCCTTGGCGATGCGGATGGCGGTGAAGATGTCGTCGGCCCGGTGGGCGTGGAAATGGGCTTTTAACTCCCGGCGCAGCACCGGCAGCAGGGCCTCGCACTTGGCGTCGTACTCCGGCTTGTCCAACTCCTCGTCGGCCGCGGCCCGGGCCAGGTCCTCCCCGTACCGGCGGGCCTTTTCCAGCTGCTCCCGGATAAGGGCCGCAATGGCCATACGGGTCACCGGCATCTGGCTTTTGCCGTGGTAGTTGGATTTGGGATTCTCCCCCAGGGCGAATTTCATGGCCACCGGCGCCCGGAGAATCATGTCGTCGATGCGGCGGCCGCTGGTTTTCAGGGCGGCGAACTGTCCCCCTATGGGATTGGCGCTGCCGGGGCCGGTCAGCACGGTGGTCACCCCCGCTTCCAGGGCCTCGGTGAAGCACCGGTCGGTGGGGTTGACGGCGTCGATGGCCCGCAGGTGGGGGGTGGTGGGGTCGGTATCCTCGTTGCCGTCATCCCCTTCAAAGTCCAGGCCGTCCTCCCACATGCCGATGTGGGTATGGGCATCCACAAAGCCCGGCAGACAGAGCGCGCCCGCCAAATCTTCCTCCTGCTCCCCGGGCAGGCGCCGGAGGGTCTCCATGGGGCCGCAGTCTTTGATGCGCTTTCCCTCTATGCGGACATAGCCCGACGGAATGACGCCGGCCGCCGCCATGGTGTATATTTTTGCGTTGGTAAAAAGCATTTGCAGCTTCCTTTCTTTTGGCAAAAAAATGGAGGCGGTGTGCTCTGCACGCCGCCCCCGCAGGCTCCCGCCCCGGCCGCAGTTCCTTAACGGGAGCCGCGCTTGCCGGGCCGGCGGGTATCCACGCCCTTGCGCTTGAGGGCGGAAAACTTCTCGTCGCTGGACTGCTTAAACTTGTTCATCATATCCTCAAAGGACAGATTCTCATTCCGGCGGGCGCCCCACACGAAGGAGTCCGGCCGTCCCGGGCTCTTCCCCGGCTGCCGGGGAGCCGGACGGCGCTGTTCCACAGCCCGCTTCATGCTCAGGCTGATTTTGCCGTCCTCACCGATATTCATGATTTTTACCTTGACGGTCTCCCCGTCCTTCACAAAATCGCGGATTTCATTCACATAGGTCTGGGCAACCTCCGAAATATGTACCATACCGGTCTTGCCCTCACCCAAATCCACAAACACGCCGAAATTTGTAATACCGGTGACCTTGCCCTCGACAACCTCGCCCACTTTTAACTGCATAAACGGCTATTTTCCTCCTCTTTTTTATAAAGCCGGCCGCTGTTAGCTGCCGGCCATTCCCGACATGTCCGTATAGACCTTTTCGTCGGCATAGACATATCCCAGACGATCCCGGGCCGCCCGCTCGATGAAATCCTTTTCCGAGCCGTTCTCCAGCAGCTGGAGCAGCTCCTGGTTTTTCAGCTCCTGCTCGGTCTTCTGGTTCTCGATATCGGTCAGCTGCCGGCGGGCCTCCACCAGCTCCATCTCCATCTGGCTCATGGAAATGATGGTGTAAATCGAAAAGGCCAGCAAGGTCAGCCGCAGAATAATGCTCTTCCGTCGTCTCTTTGCCAATCCTTCCACCGCCCATCTGTCCAATCTAGTCTGATGGAGAATCTGCCTCGGCTTGGACTTTTCGCCGCCGACGATTCTTTCCATTAGAAAGATTATACACCAGGTGCCCGGAACCTTTCAAGAGTTTTTTTGCCGTCTTTACCCCAAAATAAGGGATTTTTCGCAGAAAGGCATAGACAGGCGTCCATTTTTTCCGAAGGAACAGCCCCGCGGCCCGCAGAGGGCGGAGGAGGACACGGAAAATTCTGCGGAGAATGCGGTATATATGCCGCGCAAGCCAGAGCAGCACCGCCGACAGGGTGCACCGGCAGGCAAGGAAGCCCAGCAGTTCCCCCAGCAGCACATAGCCCCGTATCTCCCCGCTGCACCGGACGATGAAAAAGCAGTAGGTCAGAAAGCCGCAGAGCACAAAGTACAGCACATCCTGCAAAAAGATGCCGGGCGCCGACGGCTTGTGGGACAGCCGGAAGAGCCGGAACAAATCGTATAAAAGACAGAGCACAGCCCCAAATAAGAGGGACAGGAAAAAGGTCAGCGTCTGGTCGGCAAAGCTGATGGACCACATGGCAGCTATCGGAACAGGCGGCCGAAAAAGCCTCCCTGCTGCTTCTGGCTGTCGGTGTAAACCAGGGCCAGAATCCGCCCCTCCATATTCAGTTCCCCTGTCTCCACATTAAACCGGCTGATATGCAAGTCGCCGCCCCGCACGGTCAGTTCCCCCTGGTCGGTCACCAGCACAACCGTCTGTTCGTCGAAGCTGTCCACGTCGTTGACACCGGTCACCATGAGCCGGGACCGGTCCTCCAGGATAACATTGTGGGGCGTCTTGACAACCTTCTTTTCTTCCGCCATCGCCATGCAGATTCCTCCCTTTTTAAAGGCATGTTGGTACTACATGACTATGCGGAAGAAGGGCCGCTTATGATAGGCAGTCCTGCAGTTAGGCTTCGCGCCGGGCGGCGTAGAAGGCCTCGGCTTCGGCGGCGGCGGGAAGGGAGGGCTGGGCCCCCTCCTTCATCACCGTCAGGGCCCCCACCGCGTTGGCGTAGGCCGCCGCCTCCCCCATATGGCCGCAGGCAAGATACCGCAGGATAAGGGCGGCGGTAAAGGCGTCGCCGGCGGCGGTGGTGTCCACCGGGCGAACGGGATAGGCGTCGTAAAACCGGCCGCCTTCCCGACTGTAAACCAGCGTCCCCCTGGCCCCCAATTTGAGCACCACATAGGCCGCATGCGACCGGGCCCGTATCCGCCCGGCCGCTTCCAGAGCAGAGGCGTCGTCGGTGACCTGGATGCCGGTGATGGCCGCCGTCTCGGTTTCGTTGGGGCTGATGAGAAAGGCCCCCGCCAGCCGCTCCAGCTCCAAAGGCATAGCCGGGCCCGCGTCGATGCACAAGGGTATGCCCCGCTCCTGCGTCATCTCATGGAGGGCGAAGACGGTTTCCAGCGGGATTTCCAGCTGGGTAATCACCGCGTCGTAAGGCTGCCGCAGGGCCGCCTCTACATCCTCCCGGTTCACCTGCATGTTGGCGCCCGACAGCACCACAATGCGGTTCTGGCCGTTTTTCTCCACCGGAATGACCGCAAGGCCGGTCTGGGAGGCGGCGTCCCGCTTAAGACAGGCGGTGTCGATCCCCTCCCGGCGCAGGCCCTCCTCCAAAATTTCGCCGTTGCTGTCCTCCCCCCGGCGGCCGCAGAAGGCCACCTGGCCTCCCAGCCGGGCGGCGGCTACGGCCTGGTTGGCCCCCTTGCCGCCGGGGATGTAGGCGTAGGAGCGGCCAAAGCAGGTTTCCCCCGGCGCGGGCATGCGCTCCAGGGACAGACGCAAATCCATATTCAGGCTGCCCACCACCAAAATGCGCGGCTGCATAGAAATCCCTCCCTTTCTGCCGTTTTCCTTATTGTAGCATACCGAAAGGCCGGAAGCAAAACCATTTGACAAAATGCGGGAAAGCCCATACAATAAATGTGAAAATGCGCCCCGCCGGGTGTGTGACGGAAAGGATGGTGCATCCCATGTATAACCCCCAGCTGGAAACCTTTTTGTGCGTCGCCGAAGCGGGCAGCTTCAACAAGGCCGCCGACAAACTGTATATCTCCCCTCCCGCCGTCATCAAACAGATGAACCTGCTGGAGGAAAAACTGGATTTGCAGCTTTTTGTGCGCACCCACCGGGGATTGGTTCTGACCGAGGCCGGCAAATCCCTGTATCAAGACGCCAAGTATATCATCCAATACTGCAAGGACTCGGTGACCCGGGCGAAAAACGCCATGCAGGAAAGCGACGATGTGGTCCGCATCGGCACCTCCCCCATGACCCCGGCCCAGGTGCTGGTGGACTTATGGCCCAAGCTGCAGGAGGACTGCCCGGGCACCAAGTTCCAGCTCATCCCCTTTGACAACACCCCTGAAAACGCCCGGGAGATTCTGGGCAATCTGGGGCAGAATATCGATGTGGTGGCCGGCATCTTCGACGAGACCATGCTGCGCCTCCGCCGGTGCGCGGGGCTGGAGCTCAGCCGGGAACCCATCTGCTGCGCCGTTTCGGTACACCACCGGCTGGCCCGGAAGGACAGGCTGACGGTACAGGACTTGTACGGGGAAAAGCTGATGCTTATGCGCCGGAACTGGAGCCATTATGTGGACATGCTGCGGGACGACATCTGGAAAAACCATCCCCAAATCCAGATTGTGGACTTCGACTTTTACGATGTGGCGGCCTTTAATCAGTGCGAAAACAACAACTGCGTCCTGATGGCGGTGGAAAACTGGCGGTATGTGCATCCCCTGCTGAAAATTATGCGGGTGGATTGGGGGTACACCATCCCCTTCGGCCTGCTCCACTCCCCCACCCCCTCTGCCACCGTCAAACGGTTTTTTCGGGCGGTGGAAAAGGCGGTCAGGGCGTGACTCTACGCTCCGTAGATATGCACCATTCTACCCTCCGTGTGTGTACGCAGTCTCCGCTGTGCTGTATCATACCGGCAGAAAGGAGGGATTCCCCATGGATCAAATCAAAATCGGCAGGTTTATCGCCCAAAGGAGAAAAGCCCAAAATCTTACCCAAAGGCAGCTGGCCGACGCACTGTCCATCAGCGATAAAACCGTTTCCAAATGGGAAACCGGAAAAGGGCTTCCGGAGGTTTCTCTGATGCTGCCCCTGTGCGATACCCTGCAAATTACCGTCAATGAACTTCTTTCGGGGGCAAGGGTCTCGGCGGCCGATTATCAAAAGAACGCCGAGGAAAACATGATGCGTCTGATGAAAGAGAACCAGGAAAACAAGAAAAACATGGCGCTGTCGGTCATTTGCGGGGGCATTACCATCATCGCCGTCTGCGCACTTGTCATCATAGCCGCCTATATAGATTTGCCGACGATTGCGCGTATTGCGCTGCTTGTGCTGGCCGCTGCCGTTGCGGCAGCCGGCGTCGGCACGGCCGCCCTGCTTGATGTGAAGGCCGGGTACTACGAATGCCCCCATTGCAAAACCCTTTTTGTCCCCACTATAGGCGCATACGTAAAAGGATATCACACCTTTACAAAACGCAGATTGACCTGCCCTACATGCGGCAAAACGGGAATGTGCCGGCACCGTATTGTAAAATAGCCCCACGGGTGTTCTTTACTGTTAACCTTTGCGTATATACTGCATAACGAATCGAGACTTCTTAGGAGGTCTCGATTTTTTTATAATGAAGACAGAAAAAAGAAAGCGGGTGAAAAGATGTGAGAAGACCGGCAGCGGCCGTCCTGGCCCTCTGTCTGGCGTTCTGCTTTTCGGGGTGCAGTGAGGGGCCGAAGGAAAGCACATGGGCGCCGGAGAGCGTCCGGCAGGAATCCGGAGGCGACAGTTCCATGACGGCAAACGAACCTTATACAGTGGATACGGAAATCGAGACGGTTATGGAGGATCCGGTTTTCGGGACATACGGCCGGCTGATTTTCCCGGTGGACAGCGGCTACTACAGCGGGGACACCCTTGGAGAGCTGCAGCTGACCTGGTACAACAACATCGATCCGGACAAGACGGTGGAAATCACAAACTACCTGAAAGACCACGCCGCAGCCGGCGACACCGTTTTTTACGATATTTACACGGAAGAAGAAAAGCAGGCGGATCCGGATAAGGAGGACACCGGCTTATTCTTCTTCAAAGGGGAACCGGGAGCGCCCTTTGCCGTATGCAGCGCCGGCGGCGGATTCGCCTATGTGGGGGCCATGCAGGACAGCTTCCCCCATGCCCTGGAATTATCCAAGCGGGGCTATAACGCCTTCGCCCTCATTTATCGCCCCGGCGCACAGACCGCCTGTGAAGATTTAGCCCGGGCCATCAGCTTCATCTTCGCCCACGCGGAGGAGCTGGAGGTGGATACCGACTGCTATTCCCTCTGGGGCGGCTCGGCCGGCGGCCGGATGGCGGCCTGGCTGGGCTCCTACGGGCCGGCCGCCTTCGGGGGCGACGACCTGCCCCGTCCCGGCGCCGTCATCATGCAGTACACCGGCCATTCCGACTACACCGAAAACGATCCTCCCACCTTTGCCTGCGTGGGGGAGAACGACGGCATCGCCGGCTGGCGGACAATGGAACGCCGTATAGCGGCCCTGGACGCTTCAGGCATTCCCACCGAGTTCCACCATTATCCCGGCCTGCGCCACGGCTTCGGCCTGGGCACCGGTACGGCGGCCGAGGACTGGATTGACCAGGCGGCGGCCTTTTGGGAAGCGCAAATGTAAATCCTGCAAACGATACGGAAAGGAAGGTCTATATGAACAACTTTATTTTTCAAAACGCAACCAAGGTCTATTTTGGAAAGGGATGCGTCAAGGAGTATCTCGCCTGCTTAACGGGGCCTTACGACACGGTCATGCTGGCCTATGGCGGCGGTTCCATCAAGCGAAACGGCATTTACGACGAGGTCGTCGGCATCCTTCAGGCCGCCGGGAAAAAGATTGTGGAGTTTTCCGGCATCATGGCCAACCCCACCTACGCCAAGGTGCAGGAGGGGGCCAGGCTTGCCAGGGAACAAGGCGTGGACTGCATCCTCGGCGTGGGCGGCGGCTCGGTGATGGACTGCTGCAAGGCGGTATCCCTGGCCGCCCGGTATGACGGCGACATCTGGAAGGATTTCTGGATGCGGCCGGGCGTCATCGACGCAGAGCCCCTGCCCCTGGGCGTCATTGTCACGGCGGCGGGCACCGGCAGCGAGTGCAACGGCGGCGCGGTCATCACCAACGAGGAAACGCGGGTGAAAACCGGACGGGATTACCCCAAGCTGAATCCCCGGTTCGCCCTGATGGATCCCACCTACACCTACAGCGTGCCGGCCGGCCAGGTGGCCTCCGGCGGGTTCGACATTCTCAGCCACATTATGGAAACCTATTTCAGCGAGCCCAACGAGGATAACGTTTCGGACGACATTATGGAGGCGCTGATGCGCAGCGTCATCCGCAACCTGCGGGCCGCCATGCAGAATCCGGAGGACTACACCGCCCGCAGCAACCTGATGTGGGATTCCACCATGGCTGAAAACCGTCTTATCAAGATGGGCAAAAAGTGCGATTTCCAGTGCCACAATATGGAGTATCAGCTGGGCGCCTACACCGACTGCAACCACGGCTGCGGCCTGGCCGTACTGCATCCGGTGTACTACCGGCATATTTACAAGGCCGGGCTGCCCAAATTCGTCCGCTTTGCCGAAAATGTATGGGGTATTGCCCGGGATGGCAAAAGCGACGAGGAGCTGGCCCTAAACGGCATCGACGCCCTGGCGGCCTTCATCAAGGAGTTGGGCCTGCCCACCACTTTGCAGGAACTGGGCGTTGCCGATGCGTCCTCCCTGGGCGAAATCGCCGATTCCTGCGGGATTTCGGCGGGCAGCTACAAGAAAATGACCCATGAGGAAATTTTGGAAATCTTCAACGAATGCCTTGCGTAAAAAAGAAAGGAGAATCTGCAATGAAAAAACTGACTGCATGTTTGATGGGCCTTGTGATGGTGCTGGGGCTGGCCGCCTGCAGCAGCGAAAATCCCACCAATTCCCCTGCGTCGGGTTCCTCTCAGCCCCAGAGCGCCTCGGCCGCCGCGTCGGATGAGACCTCCGCCGCCTCCGACAGCGGCTCCGCAGAAGCCCCTGCGTCCAATACCGGGAAAACCCTGGTGGTATATTATTCGGCAACCGGCAACACGGAGGAAGCGGCCGGCTACATCGCAGAGGCCACCGGAGGGGATCTGTTCGAGCTGGAGCCCGCCGACCCCTACACCGATGATGACCTGAACTACGGCGACGAGGACAGCCGGGTAGTCTACGAGCACGACAACCCGGAGGCCCGGGATGTGGAGCTGGTGGCGGACACGGTGGACAACTGGGCGGAATACGACAGGGTGTTCATCGGCTACCCCATCTGGTGGGGCATCGCCGCCTGGCCGGTAGACGACTTTATTGAAGCCAACGATTTCACCGGGAAAACCATCATTCCCTTCTGCACCTCGGCCAGTTCCGGCCTGGGACAAAGCGGCGAGCTGCTGGCGGAAATGGCCGGCACCGGGAACTGGCTGGAGGGACATCGCTTCTCCTCCGGCGTCAGCCAGGCGGACGTACAGGAATGGCTGGACGGACTGGATTTTTGAGACAATAGCTGAAAGGAGACATACCCGATGAAACGGATATTGCCTGTTTTCCTGATTTTGGCATTGCTGTTCACCCTTGCCGCCTGCAGCGATGGGACGGAGGAAAGCGCCAATCCGTCTTCTGCTCCGGCCTCTTCCCTGTCAGACGACGGGGCCGGGGCGGACAGCGCCCAAAGTGCCGCAGATGGAGATTCGGCCAACAATGGCTCCCGTATCCTCATCGCCTATTTTTCCATGCCCGAGGATGTGGATACGGAGGGGACAGACGCCGTGGCCGGCGCCAGCATTGTGGTGGATGAAGGCCAAGTCATGGGCAATGTGGAATACATGGCCAACATCATCCAGCAGACGGTGGGCGGCGACCTGTTCCGCATTGAAACAGCAGAGCAATACCCGCTGGATCACGATACCCTGGTCGACCAGGCGGCGGAGGAGCAGGACGCCGACGCCCGGCCCGCGCTGGCCACCAGCATCCAGGACCCCGGGGCATACGACACCATTCTTCTGGGCTATCCTAAAATGGAGCAGGGTTATATCTGTGTATAGCGGTGTATTGCGTGGAGGAAGGAGGGCGAATAGGTACAGGAAAC
>CAJFVX010000014.1 GCA_904420585.1 Candidatus Howiella intestinavium
ACATTATGGCCATCTGCAGGAAACTGGCACAGCAAAACGCACAATCCCATTAACCCCTTAGCGGCGGAGGCGGCTGATTTGCGGCCGCCTCCGCCCGGTATTTCAGACCAAGGCCTGCGAAGATATTATTTTACCGGAGGAACTGCGAAATGAAAAAGAACTTGCGGAAACTGCGCATCGCGTTAAGCGCTATGCTTACCCTGTCGATAGCGGCCGGCTCCCTGCCTGCGGCTTTTGCGGCGGAGGGCGAGGGACAGGGCTTATGGGCCGAGTATTACAGCGGCCGGAATCTGGAAAGCTATACGGCCGGCGGACTGGAGGCCACGGTGGATCACGCCTGGACGGAGACAAACCTGCCCGCTGGGCTCAGCAGTGTAGAGAACTTTTCCGCCAGATGGGTAGGCCGGATACGGGCCGAGCAAGAGGGCAGCTATACTATATACAGCAATGTGGATGACGGCGCAAAAATTTACATAGACGGGGAGCTTGCCATCGATGACGCCGGCCCGCATTTTCCGTTTGAAAGTTCAGCTTCCTTTACCTGGAGGCGGGACAGCTATCATACGATTGTGATCGAATATTATAACGGCGAACTGGGCGGCACTATGCAGCTGAAGTGGACACCACCGGGCGGCAGCAAGGAAATCATCCCCAAAGAAAATCTTTATTTGACCGACGAGGCGGACGTGGACTGGGTGATAGAGGGGAACTCCATTGCCGCCCGGGGGCATATCTATTGGGAAGACACAGCGGCTTACAATGTCGTACTGGAAAGCTATGACGAAGAAGGCGTGCTGGTGGATACCATAGAGGCGGCCCGGCCGTCAGATCATGCCGCCGTATGGACAACCGAAAATATGCCTTATGCGGACGGCCTGACCTACAAGGCCTATGTAACCGATGAGGCGGGCACGCAGATTTCCGATACGGCGGAGAAAGTCTACCAGACGGATGTGACCCTGGAGGTAGATGCCGGCGAGGTGACCGGCGAGGTCAGCCCTTATCTCAACGGCGCCTGTATTGAAGACGTAAACCACGAGTTATACGGCGGTATCTGGTCCCAGATGGTATTTGGAGAGAGTTTTGCCGAAAGCCCCAGCCTGAATTTGGAGGACTTTACGTCGGCCGGCGGCGAGTGGAAAACAGAGGAGACGTCTGACGGTCCGGTGCTGGCGGTAGACAGACAGGACAACGGCCCCAAAATGGTGCTGAATGACACCGACTGTGAAAGCGGCATGTTCTCGGCTGACGTCTGGTTTGAAGGCGGCGGGCCGGTTGGCTTTATTGTAAAAACCAGCCAGGCAAAGCCGGGTGCGGACAATTTTTACGGCTATGAAGTAGGTCTGATGAACGGCCAGGTTAAGATAGCCCGTCATGAGAACAACTACGATTCGGCTACAGAAAAATATTTTAGCTGCGCCGATGCCAAACCGGGTACCTGGGTCAACCTGAAGGTGGAGACCACCCGGGACAATATTGCGGTTTATGTCAACGAAAACAAGGTGGGGGATTTCGCCACTATAGGATCGCTTACATCCGGTGCAATGGCCCTGCGGGCCTGGGACGGCGCGGGCAAGTATAAGAATTTCCAGTTCCAGGCCGCCGGCGGGGAACTGCAGAATATTCCGGTGCCCATCATCGAAGGTTCAGTCAGCGGCATGTGGGAATCGGTGGAACGGGGCACGGCGGAAGGCGCCTGGGCTCTGGACAAAACCAATCCTTATACCAAGAGCCTGATTGCCGGCGGCGCCCAGAGCCAGGAGATCCGTTTTATTTCGGGCGAGGGTGCCATCGGTGTGAACAACATGGGCCTGAACCGGAAGGGCATGAACTTCGAGGCAGACAAAGAGTATGAGGGCTACGTCTACATCCGTTCGGAAGATGCGGCGGAAGTGTATGTGGTGCTGGAAAGTGCCGATGGAAGCGTACAGTACGGCGAGACGAAGCTGGAGGTGGCAGGCGGCAGCGAGTGGGCTAAATACAGCTTTACCATCACGCCTGACGCCAAGGATGCGGCCGGCCGCATGAGCATCGAACTGCGGCAGCCGGGCAGCGTGGATTTGGCTTATGCCTTCCTGCAGCCGGGAGAGTGGGGCAGGTATAAGGGCCTTCAAATACGCAAGGATGTGGCCGAGAAGCTGGAGGAGCAGAACCTGAGCCTGCTGCGGTTCGGCGGCAGCATGATAAACGACGGGGACTACAAATGGAAAAACATGTTGGGAGCGCCGGAAGACCGGCCGG
Source organism: Candidatus Howiella intestinavium (assembly GCA_904420585.1). Classification (GTDB taxonomy): domain Bacteria; phylum Bacillota; class Clostridia; order Oscillospirales; family Acutalibacteraceae; genus Howiella; species Howiella intestinavium. The sequence goes on from CAJFVX010000014.1 coordinate 2,242, forward strand.
TTTACGGCGGCACCTGGTATTCCTATTCCAGCTTCGGCTTCGGCATCATGGAGTTTCTGAATCTCTGTGAGGCCCTGGGCATCATGGGAATTCCCACTTTCAACAGTTTGGAGACAGCGCAGGATATGGCTGATTTCATAGACTTTGCCACTGGTACGGACGAGAACAACGAATGGGTACAGCGGCGCATCGAGATGGGTCATCCCGAACCTTACAACCTGCCCTATCTCCAAATAGGCAATGAGGAGACGGTGAACACTGAATACGCCACCCGCTTCAACAACCTCGCCGGCGCTATTTGGGAAAAGGCTCCGGATATGATTTTAATCGCGGCAGATTTGGTATATGAGGAGGTTATCACCGATCCCGACAACTTTACCGGCGCGGCTTCCGGCATTACCAATCTGGATGGGCATAAGGCCATTATGGAGTTTGCCAAGTCGCAGGACTGCACGGTGTATTTCGATGTGCACACCTGGACCCACAATCCGGCTTCCAGCGCAAAATATACAGAAGTCCTTATCAGCTTCTATAACGCCCTGCACCAGGTCTGTCCGGGCACAGATACCAAGGTGATTATCTTTGAGTATAACGCGCTGGCTCACAATCTGGAACGGGCACTGGCCAATGGCTACGCCACCATCGATATGGAAAAGCACAGCGATATGTTCCCCATCGTCTGTTCGGCCAACTGCTTGCAGGTAGACGGTCACAACGACAACGGATGGGATCAGGGCCTTGTGTTCATGGACAACGATTCGTCCTGGTACCAGCCGCCGGCTTACGTCACCCAGATGTCCGGCGAAAACTATTTGCCTAACCGGGTTGCATTTACGATGGATAATCCTTCTGGCGGCGTCAATTGTGTGGCTACCAGCAGCGACGACGGCGATACGCTGGTTTTAAAGTTTTTAAACAGCAACGCCCGGCAGCTGGGAGTAGCAGCAACCCTCGAAAATTACGAGAGCGACAACTGCCATGTAACCATTACCAGCCTGACGGCGGAAAACCTTACCGACACCAATACGGCCGAAGAGCCTGAAAAGGTAAAGCCCACGGTCACCGCAGCGGACAATGCCCTGCGGAACGGCCGGCTGAACGTTCTGCTGGAGCCCTATTCCTACACGGTCGTCCGCATAGAAAAAGGCTCGCTGCAGACGCTGGAAGAGGCAAAAGCGGCAGCGGAAGAGGCTGTGGCGGGCATAAAGCCGGACAATGGGGTAACGGCAGAGGATTATATGAACGCGGTGGAGGCGGTGCTGACCAATGACGCCATCCAGGCGGAGTGGAGCGAAGCCTTTACGAAGACCGAGGCTACAACCGAAGCCCCCGGCAGCCTGCGGGGCGTTATCTCC
>CAJFVX010000015.1 GCA_904420585.1 Candidatus Howiella intestinavium
CCCCGCTCCGACCAGACGCCGCCGGCGCCGGGTGCGGGCCATGCGGGCGGCGCAGGAGGGCACCGGCCGGCGGGATGAAGCGGCGGGGCGCAGGGCCGGGGGCCGGCCTACAGAGGCCAAATATTTATCGGCTTCCCTTTCCAGCTGGCCCGGCTGCATGTGGGCGAATTCCGGCCGTACAATCAGCAGCGCCCGCTCAAAATACCGGCTGCCCGTATCCTTCACCTCTATGATCTGCCTGTTGACGCCTCGCAGCATATTGCATCCTCCCGCTCCAGGTTTTCGGCTTTAGTCTGGGCGGATTTTCCTGCGGCTATACACCTGTGCGCGGGATTTATATGGCGTGGGCGCAGCTTGGCGGCAAATTGGAAAGGCCGCCGGAATCCGGCGGCCTTCCAGAATGAAGGTAATTTATCGTACGGAGGTTTTCTTCTTGAGCATCCAGTTGATCAGGGGAAAGAGGACGGCGATGCAGCAGCAGTTGATAATCGGCCCCCAGATAGAGGCCGACAGGTAAGGCGGCTCGGACATCAGATTGGAAAAGTAGCCGCCCCAGTCTATATGCTGCAGGGCAATAAAGGGAGCATTATCGTAGAAGCAGATATAGACGGGCAGGAAGGTGGTAAGGAGGGTATTGATAAGCCCCAGCACCGTATAGGCTGCTATATACCACACAATGGAGAAAAGGACGCCGTTTTTAATAAACAGCCGGGTGTTGCTTAAAGTGATGCAGAAAAAGATGACGGCGATATAGCTGACGGCCTGGAGCACCAGCGCTCCCATTTGGTACAGCAGGTAGAGCAGATCGGATATGCCGCCCTGCACGGGCTCGGTGGTTTCCGGCAGATCCACCGACGCCGAAGACAGGATAAAGACCAGGGCGACAATGGCCAGCAGGCAGATGAGGGCCGAGCAGAAGAGCCAGAAAAGGGCCAGCAGGGTGTGGGAGAGCAGCACCTTGCCCTTGGAGACGGGCAGGGTCTGGGTCAGATAGCCCTCCCGCCCGAAAAGGTTCTGGTAGTACCGCACGGCGATGATGACCAGGGTGCCCACCAGCAGGGCGGGGATAATGACGATTGTCCCCAGGGTCAGCAGAATATCCAGCACGGGCTGTTCAGGCAGCGAGGCCAGCACCTGCAAAAGGACGGTGGCTACGGCCACAATGTAGAAAATGGACAGGATGCGGCCGGTAGACCGCAGTTCATGGCGCATCAGTTTGCCTAACATCTGAACACCTCCCGGAAAAGCTGGTCGATGGACCGGCCGTTCTGCTGCCGGATGGCGTCGGCCTCGCCGGCCATGACAATCTGGCCGTACCCCATCATAATGATGTCGTCCAGAATCCGCTCCACGTCGTAGATGAGATGGGTGGAGAGCAGGACGGTGGATCCGGGATTATAGCTGCGGATGATGGTATCCAGGATGACGCTGCGGGCGGCCGGATCCACGCCGCTCAAGGGTTCGTCCAGGATGTACAGCTTGGCGTTGCGGCACATGACCAGGATAAGCTGCACCTTTTCCTGCATACCCTTGGACATGTACTTCAGCTTCATGTCCCCGGGCAGCTGGAACCGCTCCAGCAGCTCCGCCGCCTTGTTCCAGTCGAAATCGGCGTAGAAGTCGGCAAAAAGGGACATGACGTCCCGCACCCGCATCCAGTCCTTTAAATAGGTCTTCTCCGGCAGGTAGGAAACAATGGATTTGGTGTAAACCCCCGGGGCCTGCCCGTCGATATACACCGCGCCCGTGTAATCCGAGGTAAGGCCTGCGAGGATTTTCATAAAGGTAGTTTTGCCGCAGCCGTTAGGCCCCAGCAGGCCCACGATTCTTCCCGCCGGGATGCGCAGGTTCATCTGCTGCAGCACCGGCCGGATGCCGTAGGACTTGGTCAAGTCCTGGGTCACGACAATGTCGCTCATACGAACACCTCCTCAATAGTTGAAGCCGGGCCGCCGCCCCTTTTTATACCGCCGGACGGCGTCAATCGGCTTTTTGGACCGGCTGCCATTCGTGCAGCAGCCGGCGGATTTCTTCCTCTCCAAAACCCATGGAGGAAAGCTGCCGGAAGGCGCCCTGCAGGACCCCTTCGGCCATTTCCCTGCGCAGCTCGGTGATGCGCTGGCCGTCTTCCGTGACAAACCGGCCGGCCGTGCGCTCGGTGTAAAGAAGATTTTCCCGCTCCAGTTCGGCCAGGGCCCGCTGGACGGTGTTGGGATTGACCTGGTATTCCAGCGCCAGCTCCCGCACCGGCGGGACGCGCTCCCCCGGCTGCCATGCGCCCGATACGATGTCCAGCTTGACCCGCCGCATAATCTGCAGATAGACGGGTGCATACGTCCAGGAATCCAGCAAGGGGATTCACCTCCTTTTCATTTGCGAATTGTATCATTTATCTAATACAATAATACATAATAGGGCGCCGGTTGTCAAGAGGGGAAAAGAGATTTTTGTGCTGATGTGCTTTTCCTTATGGCACAATGTTGGGAAAGGGAGAAAAAGCGGGAAACTTTGGCGAAATAAATTGACTTGCCCCAAGCGGGTATCATATAATAGAGCCACCGGAAGCTGGCTGCACATTACAGGAGATGAAACAGGTTGCCGAATTTTATGAAACGAACCTGGGCCGAAGTGGATTTGGACGCGGCCCGGCATAATTTTACCGAGATAAAAAAACAGGCGGGGGACAGCCGGGTGATGCCGGTGGTCAAGGCGGATGCCTGCGGCCACGGGGCCCGGGTGCTGTCCCGCCTCTATCAGAACATGGGGGCCGACGCCTTCGCCGTTTCCAATCTGGAGGAGGGTATCCAGCTGCGGCGGTGGGGCATTGTCCGCCCCATCCTGATTTTGGGGTACACCCCACCGGAGGAGGCGGAACGGCTGGCGGGGGAGGACATTTCCCAGACCCTTTTTTCCACTGCATACGCCAAGCGGCTGTCGGCCGCCGCCGGCAAGGCCGGGGTGCAGGTCAAGGTGCATGTGAAGATAGACAGCGGCATGGGCCGGCTGGGCTTTAACTGCCGGCGGATGGAGCATGTGGCCTCGTCGGCAGCGGAGGCGGCGGCCGCCGTCCGGCTGCCGGGGCTTGTGCCGGAGGGAATTTTCACCCACTTCGCCGCCGCTGATTTGGACGGCGACCCGGACGCCTCCTTTACCGAGGGGCAATACGCCCGGTTCCGGGCGGCGGTGGAGGCGCTGGAAAAGGAGGGGATACCCTTCCGGTACCGGCACTGCTGCAATTCGGCCGGGCTGATGCTCCATCCCGACAAGTGCTGGGATATGGTGCGGCCGGGGATTATCCTCCACGGCCTGACCCCGTCCCCCGGCCTGCCCTTTATGGACAGGTTCCGCCCCACCCTACAGTGGAAGGCGGCGGTTTCCTTTGTGAAAGACCTGGAACCGGGGGATTCGGTGAGCTACGGCCGTACCTATACGGCGGCCGGGCCCATACGGGCGGCCACGGTGCCGGTAGGATACGCCGACGGATATCCCCGCCTGCTGTCCGGCCGGGGCCGGGTGCTCATCCGGGGCCGCTCGGCCCCCATCATCGGCCGGGTCTGCATGGACCAGATGGTGGTGGACGTGACCGGCATCCCCGGGGCAGCAGAGGGGGATACGGTGACCCTCATCGGCCGGGACGGGGAGGAAACCCTGCCGGCCGAGGAAATCGCCGGCCTCTGCGGCACCATCAATTACGAAACCATGTGCGCCATCTCCCGCCGGGTGCCCCGCATCTATTTTTCGGGCGGCCGGATGGTAGATGTGGAAAACTACCTGATGGAAGTGCTGTAGAGAACAAAAAAGTTTTCGGCCGCCTTTTTTAAAAGGTGGGCGGGGTGCCGGGGGAAGGCCCCGGCTCGCGTCCCGCAGGACGCGAAAGATTGCCATCCGGGCCGTTCCCACAGTCCGGTTTTCCTTTCAAACCAACAGAACAAAAGGAGGTTTTCTGCTTGCTTACCAAGATGTACCATCAAAACCCCCATGTGCTCCACGTGGGGTGCGAGGCGCCCCGGGCCTATTTCATCCCCTACGGCTCCTCTCTGGATGCGCCGTCCATGCAGCGGGAGAAGTCCGACCGGTTCCAGCTGCTGTCGGGCAAATGGGCCTTTTCCTATTTTGACAGCGTGGATGAGGTGCCCGAAAAACTGCTGGCGGCCGACGCGCCCCTCTCCGGCTGGGACACCATCCCCGTCCCCTCCAACTGGCAGCTGCACGGGTACGACGCGCCCCAGTACTTAAACACCAGCTACCCCTTCCCCTGCGACCCGCCCTTTGTGCCGGTGGACAATCCGGCGGGGGTCTATGCCCGGGACTTCCAGCTCAACGGGGAATGGGACGGCTTAAAAAAGTACATTGTATTTGAAGGGGTGGATTCCTGCTTCTACTTATATGTAAACGGCCAGTTCGCCGGCTACAGCCAGGTGGCCCATATGACCAGCGAGTTTGAAATCGGCCGTTTCCTCCATCCGGGCAAAAACCGGCTGACCGTCGTGGTGTGCAAGTGGTGCGACGGCTCCTACCTGGAGTGCCAGGACAAATTCCGCATGTCGGGAATTTTCCGGGATGTGTACTTGCTGGCCCGGCCCATGGGGCACCTGGAGGATTTGCAGATTGAAACCAAGCTGGCCCCCGACTACCGGACGGCCGATTTGGTCTTTAACCTGACCATGCTCAACCCGGAGGACGCCGCCATCACGGTCACCGACCCCGACGGGCAGCTGCTGGGCCGGGTGCAGCCGGACGAAAACGGCCGGGCGGTCTTTACGGTGGAATCCCCCATCCTCTGGAACGCCGAGACCCCCGACCTCTACCAGATTCTCATCGAGGCGGCGGGGGAGTACATCCCCGAGCAGGTGGGCGTCCGGGAGGTCAAGGTGGACAAGGGCGTGGTCAAGTTCAACGGCCGGGCCATCAAGTTCAAGGGCGTCAACCGCCACGACTTCGATACCGAGCACGGCTTTGCCGTCCCCATGGCCGCCATGGAGCGGGACCTCCAGCTGATGAAGCAGCACAATGTCAACGCCATCCGCACCTCCCACTACCCCAACGACCCCCGGTTTTTACAGCTCTGCGACCGGTACGGCTTCTACGTCATGGACGAGGCCGACATCGAAACCCACGGCATCTGGGATATGGACCGGCTGTCCGACGACCCGGAATGGGAGGAATCCTACCTGGACCGCATCGCCCGGATGGTAGAGCGGGATAAGAACCGGCCGTCGGTCTTCTGCTGGTCCATGGGCAACGAATCGGGATTTGGCTGCAACCATGTGGCCGGCCTGCGCTGGACCGAGGAGCGGGACGCCTCCCGCCTGACCCACTACGAGGGCCACTACGGCCAGGAGGAGCAGGGCCGGGAATGGGATACCGTGCCCCAGATTTGCAGCCGTATGTACCCCAGCCCCGCCTGGTGTAAGGAATACTGCGAAAACGATAAGGAGCGGGCGCTGATTCTCTGCGAATACTCCCACGCCATGGGCAACGGCCCGGGGGATTTGAAGGATTACTGGGATGTCATCTACAGCCACGACCGTTTCTGCGGCGGCTTTGTTTGGGAGTGGTACAACCACGGCCTGTACATGGGCCGCACGGCCGACGGCCGGCCCAAGTACGGCTACGGCGGCGACTTTGGGGAGAAGCACCACGACGGCAACTTCTGCTGCGACGGCCTCATATCTCCCGAGCGGCAGCCCATGCCGGGGCTCACCGAGTATAAATATGTCATCCAGCCCGTAAGGGTGGAGATGCTGGACGCGGCTAAAGGCGTCTTCCGCGTGGCCAACCTTTACGATTTCACCTATCTCTCCCGGCTGGAGTGCAGATGGGAGCTGACCCGGAACGGGGAAGTGGTGGAGCAGGGAACCCTGGGCGCCCTGTCCATCCCGCCCCAGAGGGCCGAGACGGTGGAGGTGGAATATACCCTGCCGACAGACGGCCGCTGCTTTATTCGCTTGTCCTTTGTCCAGATGGCCGACACCACCGCCCTGCCGGCCGGCATGGAAATGGCGTCGGCCCAGTTTGAACTGCCGGTGGAGGACAAAATGCTGTTTTCCGAGCTGCCGGCCACCCTTCTGAGCGTCAGCGAGGAAAAGAGAACCATCAAGGTGGCCGGGGACGGCTTTACCTACACCTTCGACAAGCGGGAAGGGGCCTTCTCCCAGCTGGAGGCCATGGGCCGGGCCCTGCTGAAAGCCCCCATGACCTTCGCCGCCTGGCGGGCCCCCACCGACAACGACGCCAGCGTCCGGCGGGAGTGGCAGGGCATGGGCCTCCATGATCTGCATACCCGGGTGTACGACTGCAACTGGGAGCAAGAAGAAAACTGCGTGGCCATCAACGCCGATTTTGCCCTAGTGTCTGACACCTATCCCAAGCAGATGGAAGCGTCGGCCCGCTGGCGGGTGAATACGGCGGGGGAAATCTCCCTGTCGGTGGATGTGCATGTGGGGGACCGGATTGCCTTCCTGCCCCGGTTCGGCCTGCGGCTTATCCTGGACGGCCGGTACGACCAGGTGGAATACTTTGGCTTCGGCCCCGGCGACAGCTACATCGACCGGCACAACGCCTCTTACCGGGGCCTCTTTGCGGGCAAGGTGGCCGAGCAGATGACCGATTATATCCGCCCCCAGGAATGCGGCAACCATTACGCCACCGAGTGGGCGGCCGTACTGGGCGCCGACCGGAAGGGCCTGTTTTTCCGGCAGCGCAAGGGCTTCGACTTTCAGGCCCTGCCCTACACGGCGGAGGAACTGGACGCCGCCAGGCATAACTTTAACCTGCCCGCATCGGATAAGACGGTGGTCAGCCTGGACTACCGCCAGAGCGGCGTGGGTTCCAATTCCTGCGGCCCGCGGCTGGACGAAAAGTACCAGCTGAAGGAAAAAGACTTTACCATGGAACTGTTCCTCTGCCCGGTGGACGGGAAGAAGGAATCCCTCTGGGACAGGGCGGTTGTCCGGTATAAGAAATAAGGATAAAGCATAAACAGAACGCCCGGGAGTTTCTCCTGGGCGTTGCTTTTTAAATATATTTTATTTGCAGATATTTTCACAGTAACAGGTAGAGCAGCGCCAGCATTAACCGGGAGTCGTTTTCCTCCCCTGAAAGCAGCAGGATAATCAGCAGAATCAGGGTGCGGTCGCTGTCCAGGTCGATGTTCTTGAAATTGAGCATCTGCATCAAATCCAGGCCGGTCTGCCGGGGCCGGGTCGGGCTCTGGGCAGGCGGCGCCGGCGGGGAAGCCGACCGCTTTTCATGAGATGGCGCGGCCTTCGGGGCCGGCGGCGGCCCGGCAGACCGGCGGGCGGTATCCTGCCGGCCCCTGTCGCTGTGGCCGCCGGCCTGTCCCCGTTCCGGCGGCTGCTCGTGGGGGATGCGTACAAAGCTAGGCATAGGGGGCATCCCCGCTTCTGCCGGCTGGGGGGCGGGCTGGGCCCTTGCCTGCATCTCCCGAATCCTGGCCGCCGCCTCCGCCTGCAGCCGCTCCAGTTCCGCCCGGCTGTATTCCGCCATATGGCTCCGCTCCTTTCCCTATACCGTCAGATTAAAGCAAATTCCCGAACAAATCCAGCCCGGACTCCTTGAGCAGGGGCAAAATATCCATAATGCGCAGGATTTTCACCGCCTGATCTACCCGCTCCTGCCGGGCGGGGCTCAGATGGGGCTTTAAAGCCAGCAGCAGCTGGGAGCGGTCGTCGGGCTTCTGGGATTTTAAAGCGTTCCCGATTTTCACAATGGCCCCAATTTCCTTTGGAGAAATGGAATTTAGCAGGCTGCCAGACGCAGGCCCGGGGGCCGGCGTCTGGGGAGCCCTATTCTGCAACAGCCCGGACAGCAGCGCCGCCGGGTCGGGGGAGGCCGGAAGGGCGGACGAGCCCTCCTGGCCGCCGGAGGCCGCAGGCGGTTCCGACCCGTTCCCGCCCAGAAGGGAGCCGGCCAAATTTTTGATTTTTTCCATTTCTTCCGGGTTCTCCAGGATAGCCGACAATTTTGCGGATAAATCTTCCAATCTCTATGACCTCTCCTTTCTGTGCAGACTGGCCCTGCCTGTTCCATATGCATGCGAATGCGCTGCCGGGCTTATTTTTTATCCTCCATGAGCTTTTTTAAGAGCATCTGGGCCTGGGGGGTGGCCAGCAGCCGCTGGGCCGCAGCCTTGTCGGAGAGCACCTGCTGCAGCTTTTTGCTGTCCTGCGGCCGCAGATTTTTCAAAATGTGGTCGATGCTGCCTGACTGCATGGCCTCCCTGACCTGCTTCTGCTGGGTTTCTCCCAGGTTTGGAGAGACGGCGTCCAACATTTTTTGCAGTTTTTCCCGATCCATCTGATTATCCATTGCAATCATCCTCCGTATCGCATATAATACCATATGAAATTTTGGGGCGGCGTATGCCTGCCCTGCAAGGGAGCGAAAAGAACCTTATGCGCCTTTTGGTGTTTTCCGACAGCCACGGCGCCCGTTCGGTCATGGAAAAGGCCCTGACCGACCACCCGGACGCCGGCCACGTCTTCTTTCTGGGGGACGGCCTGGGGCAGATGGAGGAAGTGGCCGCCCTCTTTCCGGGACCCAGCTACCACATGGTGGCCGGCAACTGCGACTGGGGCGCCGACGCCGACTCCATAGGCGTTCTGGAGATAGCCGGCCGGCGGGTATTCTACACCCATGGCCATATCTACCATGTAAAATCCGGCCTGGACGAGCTTTTGGCCGCCGGACGGGCCCGGGAAGCCGACATTGTCCTCTACGGTCATACCCATATCGCCTACACCGGATATGAAGACGGCTTATATATCCTCAACCCCGGCACGGCTCGCCCGGCCGGCGGCAGCTACGGGATGGTGGACATCACGCCGGCCGGCGTGGTGCTGAACGTCGTCAAGGTATAGGACGGAATTTTTCAGCTGGAGATGAGACGCCAGTGGATACCGATACGCTGCCGGGGCTGACGCCTTTAGCGCTCCCTGGCCTGACTACCCGGCGGTTTGGCCGATTTGCCTTTTATCTTCCGCAGGTGGGTTCCACCAATACGGTGGTGAAGGAAGCGGCACCCCGGCTGCCTTCCGGCGCGGTCTGCGCCGCCGGGGTGCAGACGGCCGGGCGGGGCCGCATGGGCCGCGCCTGGGTAGGGGAGGGGAAGGATCTTCCCTTTTCCCTGCTCATCCGGGGGGCGCGGCCCCAGCCGGCCCTGGCCCTTTGTTGCGGCATAGCGGTGGCAGAAGCCCTGGCCGCCTGCACCGGCACGGCCTTCCGGATTAAATGGCCCAATGACATTATATGCGGGGACAAAAAAATATGTGGCATCCTCTGTGAAAGCTTTGCCGCATCCGATGGGGGCGTCTTTATGGTCTGCGGCATCGGGGTCAACCTGACCCAGACGGCGGCGGATTTTCAGCGGGCCGGCCTGCCCTACGGCGGCTCGGTGAAGATGTGTACGGGGAGGCGGCTGGAACCCTCCGAAACGGCGGCGGCCATCCTCAACCGGCTGGAGCCGCTGTATGAACGGCTGGACAGGGAGGGCTTCGGGGCCTTGCGATCCCTGTATGCGGAAAATTGCGTCACCCTGGGCCGGCAGGTGCGGGTCACGGAGGGCGGGCAGACCGTCTGCGGACGGGCGGCGGATATCGGACAGGACGGATCCCTGCTGGTGGCCTTCGGCAGCGGGCCGGGGGACTCCCTGCGGCCGGTGCTGGCCGGGGAGGCCTCGGTGCGGGGCCTGTTCGGATATGTCGATGAAGGGTGAAAACCCAAATACGCGGAAAAAGGTGTAGAACAAGTATGGAGAATGCGAGCAATCTGAAAATGCCCGTAAAGCGGGTATACCACAAAAACCCCCAGAGCAAGCCGGAGAAGGCTGTTCGGCCCAGCCAGCCGGCCCGGGTCATCGTAGGCAGCTTCGCGCTGGTTATTCTGGTGGGCACACTGCTGCTTATGCTGCCGGTTTCCTCCAAGGACGGCACGTTTACCCCTCTTATCAACGCCATGTTTACGGCCACCACCTCCACCTGCGTGACCGGACTGGTGGTCTACGACACCTTCAGTCACTGGAGCTATTTCGGGCAGGGGGTTATCCTGGCCTTAATCCAGATTGGGGGTATCGGCCTTGTAACCCTGGCCTCCTTCTTCACCCTGCTGCTGCGGCAAAAAATCGGGCTGAGCAATATGGTGCTAACCCAGGAGTCGGTGAACACAAACTCCCTGCGGAACCTGCACAGCCTTGTGAAGCTGGTAATTGTGTCCACCCTGGTGGTGGAGGCTTCGGGTGCGCTGCTGCTGGCCACCCGCCTGATTCCCCGATACGGGGTGGAGGGAATATGGGTTTCGGTGTTTACCGCCGTGTCGGCCTACTGCAACGCCGGTATCGACATCTTTGGCCGTGAGCATCCCTTCTGTTCCCTGACAGTCTTCCAGGACGACGTGGTGGTCAATGTGACCGTCATGCTGCTCATTGTCATCGGCGGCTTAGGCTTTATTGTCTTCCAGGATATCCTGGGCTACCGGAAGAGCCGGCACCTGATGCTCCACACCCGCACGGTCCTGCTTGTGACCGGGGTGCTGATTGTGGGCGGGGCCATCCTGTTTTTCCTGATGGAATATAATAATACCCTCAAGGATCTGCCCCTGTGGCAGAAGATCATGGCCTCTTTCTTCCAGTCCATAACCCCCCGTACGGCCGGGTTCAACTCGGTGGACGTGGCCGGTATGCATGATGCCACCAAGCTGTTCATGTGCGCCCTCATGTTCATCGGCGCCGCCCCCGGCTCTACCGGCGGCGGCATCAAGGTGACCACCTTCATGGTGCTGGTTATGACGGTGGTGGGCACATTGCGCAACAAGACCCAGACCACCATCATGCGCCGCCGGGTGGATCATATGACGGTCTACCGTTCCCTGGCCGTGGCGGCTCTGAGCATATGCGTCTGCATCATCACCTCCGCGGTGATTTTGTGGGAAATGGACGTAGCCACCATCGATGGGATTTTCGAGGCTTTCTCGGCTTTCGGCACGGTTGGCATTTCCACCGGCATTACCCCCACCCTGGGCATTGCCTCCAAAATTGCCCTGATTCTGACCATGTTTATCGGGCGGGTGGGATCCATTTCCTTCATCCTGGCCATATCCCTGCGGCTGGCCTATCATCCCCGCAAGCTGGTCCTGCCGGAAGGGCAGATTATCGTGGGATAACGGAATGGGAAATGGGCCAAATATTCCCTTTACAACGGCGGGGGAATGTGCTATAATACATTCGCTCTGAAGGGAGCAGAATATGGGAGGGGGCGTTCAGCCGCCTGCCTTACCGGTTTCTATGCCCGGGGCGGTTGCCCAAGGGGAAACACCGCAGCCCCGCGCTTGGATACCGGCGGACGATTTATCATTATGAAAGAGGTGCTAACAATGCTGAAGGAAGAAAAGCAGCAGATTATCGAGGCCAACAAGACCCATGACGGGGACACGGGTTCCCCCGAGGTGCAGATTGCCCTGCTGACCAAGCGGATCAACGATCTGACCGAGCATCTGAAGGTGCATCAGAAGGACCATCATTCCCGCCGCGGCCTGCTGAAGATGGTCGGCCATCGCCGGAACCTGCTGGCCTATCTGCAGAAGAACGATATTGAGCGTTACCGCGCCATTATCAAGAAGCTGGGCATCCGTAAGTAAGAAACGGGCGGGCAGGCCGGTTCTCTGGAACCGGTCTGCTCTTTTGCTATATCTGCAGCCCTGTTTGGAAGGTAAATGCGGAGAGGTACCGTTTTAGCAGTGAATCGGCCGTTTAAACTGCGCTTTGAGCGGCGGATTTATTGCTAAATTGGCCCCCTCCGTAAATATAAAATTTTATGGAGGTACAAAATGTTCGAGAATTACAAGACCTTTTCTACCGAACTGGCCGGCCGTCCGCTGGTCATCGAAACCGGTAAAATGGGCCAGCTGGCCAGCGGATCCTGCTTGGTCCGCTACGGCGAGACGGCGGTTTTCGTAGCCGCCACCATCTCCCAGAAGCCCCGGGACGGCATCGATTTCTTCCCCCTGTCGGTAGACTTTGAGGAAAAGCTCTATTCCGTGGGCAAGATCCCCGGCTCCTTCACCCGCCGGGAGGGCCGCCCCACCGAGAAGGCCATCCTGGCCTCCCGGCTGATTGACCGGCCCATCCGTCCCCTTTTCCCCAAGGATATGCGCAACGATGTGTCGGTGGTCTGCACCGTCATGTCCACCGACCCCGACTGCTCCCCCGAAATCGCCGGCATGATCGGCACTTCGGTGGCCCTGTCCATTTCCCCCATCCCCTGGGACGGCCCCATCAGCGGCGTTGTGGTGGGCTATGTGGACGGTGAAATCGTCATCAACCCCACCGCCGAGCAGGCGGCCAGGTCCAAGATGCATGTGACGGTGGCCTCCACCGCCGATCTGGTTGCCATGATCGAGGCCGGCGCCGACCAGGTGTCCGACCAGGTCATGTTCGACGGCATCATGGCCGGCCACGCCGAGAACCAGAAGATCGTGGCCTTTATCCAGGACATCCAGAAGGAAATCGGCAAGGAGAAGATCCCCTTCGTCTCCAACGACCCCTCTGAGGAGATGTTCGAGGACGTCAAGGCCTTCGCCATCGACAAGGTAAAGTATGCCATGGATACCGATGACAAGCGAATCCGGGACGAGCGCCTGGCCCCCGTCTACGAGGAAGTGCACGCCGCTTTCGACGAGAAGTATCCCGAAGAGACGGCCAAGCTGGACGACTGCATGTATAAGCTGCAGAAGTTCGTGGTCCGCCGCTGGCTCCTGGATGAGGGCAAGCGGGTGGACGGCCGCAGCATCGACGAAATCCGGCCCCTGGCCGCCGAGGTGGGCCTGCTGCCCCGCACCCACGGTTCGGGCCTCTTCACCCGGGGCCAGACCCAGGTGCTGACCATCGCCACCCTGGGCTCCATCCGGGACAGCCAGATCCTGGACGGCATCGACGACGAGGAAACCAAGCGGTATATGCATCACTATAACTTCCCCTCCTACTCGGTGGGCGAGACCCGGCCTTCCCGGGGCCCCGGCCGCCGGGAAATCGGCCACGGCGCCCTGGCCGAGCGGGCGCTGCTGCCGGTCATCCCTTCGGAGGAGGAGTTCCCCTATTCCTTCCGGCTGGTCAGCGAGGTGCTCTCTTCCAACGGCTCCACCTCCCAGGGTTCGGTCTGCGGATCCACCCTGGCGCTCATGGACGCCGGCGTGCCCATCAAGGCCCCTGTGGCCGGCATCTCCTGCGGCCTTGTCACCGAAGGCGACCGCTTCATGACCATGGTGGACATCCAGGGCGTGGAGGACTTTTTCGGCGACATGGACTTTAAGGTCGCCGGCACCAAGGAAGGCATCACCGCCATCCAGATGGATTTGAAGGTACACGGCCTGACGCCGGCCATCATCAAGGAAGCCCTGGAGAAGACCCACAAGGCCCGGAACTATATTCTGGACGAGGTCATGCTCAAGTGTATCCCGGCGCCCAGGGATCACCTGTCCAAGTACGCCCCCAAGATGCTGACCCTGAAGATCGACCCCGAGAAGATCCGGGAGGTCATCGGCTCGGGCGGCAAGGTCATCCAGAAGATCTGCGCCGACTGCAACTGCAAGATCGACGTGGAGGACGACGGCCGGGTATTCGTATCCGCCGTGGATATGAACGACTGCGAGCGGGCCATGCAGATTGTCAAGACCATCGCCATGGATCCGGAAATCGGCGCCATCTATAAGGGCCGGGTAACCCGCCTGATGAACTTCGGCGCCTTTGTGGAAATCGCCCCCGGCAAGGAGGGCCTGGTTCACATCAGCAAGCTGGACGTCAAGCGCACCGAAAAGGTGGAGGACGTGGTGCAGGTGGGCGACGAGGTCATCGTCAAGGTTGTGGAAATCGATGACCAGGGCCGGCTGAACCTGTCCCGCCGGGATGCCCTCATTGAAGTGGAGGGCCTGACCCCGGAAAATGATCTGTCCGAGGAACCGCCCCGCCGTCCCCGTCCCCCCCGCCGGGAGGGTGACCGCCGCGACGGCAACCGGCCGGGCTTCCGCCGCCGGCAGTAAGCCGCAGAATCCAGTAAAAGGAAAGGGGCTGTTGCAGGAAAATCTGCAACAGCCCCTTTATCTGCAAGGACGGTCGGTAAAATCACCCGGGAGGCGCAATCGGCTGTTCGCCTTGGGCCTCGGCAAGCATCTGATAGTATTTGATAATCGTCTGCCTGACGGTCTGCGACGTATCCGTATACCACGCGCCGCCCCTGACATGGCCTGCGTATGAACCAAATTTTAAGAAATCGTGGTCACAGGTGTAAAATACAAAGTCGTCCGGTTCGCCGGTGTATAGCTTGACGCCCCAGCTCCAGCCGGCCGCCTGTACGGGCCTTTTCCAATCCAGCTTGACCGGGGCCAGTTCGGTGTAGATTTCCTCGATGAGCTGGGGGTCTGTGGTTTCGGTTAGGGTTCCGGCCGTGCCGTCCAGCAGTTGGATTTTCACAATGGCTTCGGGTTTTATATTTCCCACGCCTTGCCCAAAGGTGATGGGGGAAAAAATATAAAAAAGCGTTGCCGCAATGACCGCTGCCAGAACCAGAGAGCCAGCCAGGATGAACTTCTTTTTCAACCTTACCACCTCACATAGTAGGCACCTTTTACGCTGCCTTTAAAATAATAGAAATTGGATATGGTTTTGCTCGCTCCGTCCGCGATTCGTAGAAAATTTCCGTCGCTGCATTCCTGATAGCCTACGCAGAGAATAGAATGATCTCCATACTTAGAATCTCCATGCAGCACAACTATAAGGGGAATGCTCTGATCGATTTGGTCGGTGATAAAACTCCAGTTCACATTGCTGAATACGCCTTCTGTCTGCGAGCCGCTGCCGGCAATATCATCATATCTGGATCTTGCAAACGCCCGGATGCCCGGAATGATTTCTTTATCAGCGGTGCCCTTGGAATACTCTGTTCGCATGCCGCTGTACAGCATACCGAAAACGGCTTTTTCAGGGTTCGGCGCATTTTCGGGGCCAAGAAACAGCGGCCTGTGGCCGCCCGGCCTTAGGAGGATCCAGCAATAAACCAGGTTGGCAGCCGCAGTCGGCGGTTGTTCCAGGATACCCCGGCTAAATGCTGGTTTGTATAAACCACTTGCGCCAGAGGCTGCATAAGAAGCCTGTGTGCTGTTTGACTGTCCGGCGAAGTACGTACTCCCTTGGCATCTTCTCTAACCCGCCGCATTTTCTTTATGCAAAACGCGCAAGTTACAGAGACATATGGCCTTGACTTACGCGCTGTTCAACAAACATCATTATCACCCTCTTTCCAGTTGGGAAAATTGCAATTTGTTGTACACTCCCTACAATAATTATTATAAATTTTAATTGTTATAATGTCAATATATTAAACAATAAAATATATATACTCTTTATAAAAATTTCTGTCAGGCTGCTCTTTTCTAATCCAAGCCTGGTCATACCTGAACTTTCCAGCGGATATAGGGCTGGGCGTGATAGAATTCCTCAAAAGGGAGAGAATAAAAGGGCAGACGGCAATCAGCTTCCACACCCTGGACAAGGCGTGCGCCAGCCTTTTGCCCACAGAGGGTTCCGCCATCAGGCCAGCAGGGGCCTGATGGCGACGCATATCTTCAACAGTAAGCCCCGGCAGCGGGATTGGGAGGATATTATGGAAATCATCACCTTATCAAACGGTCTGCGCATCGCCATGGAGCGGATGGAGCAGGCCCGCTCGGCCGCCATCAGCATCTTTATCGGTGCCGGCTCCCGGCAGGAGGCCGCGGCCGACGCAGGGGTATCCCATTTCATCGAGCATATGCTTTTCAAGGGCAGCGAGAGCCGGTCGGCGGTGGACATCGCCGAGCAGATGGACGCCATGGGCGGCCAGCTCAACGCCTACACCACCAAGGAATACACCTGTCTCTACGCCCAGGCCCTGGAGAACCACCTGCCGGCGGCGGTGGAAATCATGGCGGACATGCTGCGCAATCCGAAGCTGGACAAGGCCGACCTGCTGGTGGAGCGAGGGGTAATTTTAGAGGAAATCGGCATGTATGAGGACAGCCCCGAGGACTTCTGCGCCGACCTGCTCCACGCCTCCATCTGGCGTTCGGACCCTCTGGGCGGGAATATCCTGGGCACCCGGCAGACGGTCAGCGGCATGACGGCCGAGAAGCTGCGGCGGCATATGGAACGCTATTATGTCCCCGAGCGGATGACGGTGGGCATCTGCGGCCGGTTCGACGCCGACGCGGTCTGCGCCATCCTGGAAAAGTACTTCGGCGGCCTCGCCAATACGGGCAATCCCCTGCTGCCCCAGCCGGTGGGCTTTCACGAGGGTATCACCCTTGCCGAACGGGACTTTGAGCAGACCCAGCTGCTTTACTGCTTTGAGGGCCTGCCGGCGGGGGATAAAGACCGGTACGCCGCCGCTGTTTTCTCCACCATCGCCGGCGGCAGCGCCTCCTCCCGCCTGAACCGCCGCATCCGGGAGGAGCTGGGCCTGGCCTACTCGGTCTACAGCTTTACCTCCTCCTATCTGGGGGCGGGTATTTTCGGCGTGGGGGCTGGCGTATCTCCCGGGAACCAGCGGCAGGTGCTGGAGGAGTCCATGGAAATCCTTCTGGCACTGCGGGGCGGGGTGGATGAAAAGGAGCTGGCCCGGACAAAGGAGCAGTTCAAGGCCAACCTGGTCATGGGCATGGAGAGCACGGCCTCCCGGGCGGCGGCCATGGGCCGGGGTCTGCTGCTGGAAAACCGGTATGTGGACGAGGACGCCATCCTGGCCCAAATCGACGCTTTGACCGAGGCCGATATACAGCGGGTGGCCCGGCATCTGGTGACCCCCTCCCGCATGGCCCTGGCGGCGGTGGGACATCCGGCCGAGGAAAAGCAGTATGTCCACTGGCTGCGGGATTTTCGGTAGGACCCTTTGCAGGCTGTAAATAGGGATGGCTCCAACCCAGGCAGGGCGGGACGTTTTTTCGTCAAAGACGGTATGTAAAAAGGAGGGCATCCGCCCGCCGGCAAGCCCTGACAAATCCTGCGGCAGCCGGGATTGACCGCCCCATGCGCCGTGGCTAGGCGCGGCGCAAGCCGGTTGGGCCACGCCCCAAAAGCAACCCCGTGGCGCCCTTTTCGCAAAACAGGTTTTTTCGGCAGTCTGCCCCCGTCCTATTGCCAAAATAGGGCGGGTTTGTTATAATTTAATCCAAGATTGGGAAGTGTCCGCCGAAGCGGCGGGCCTTTTCCGTACATATAAAGCGAGGGTGTATTGTATGTCTATCAAACAGGCACAGCGGATTGTAGTCAAGGTGGGTTCCTCTACCCTGACCTATCCCAACGGCCGGCCCCATTTCCGGCGCATCGAGCAGATTGCCCGGGTGGTGGCCGATTTGAAAAACAGCGGCAAACAGGTGATTTTGGTTTCCTCCGGCGCCATCGCCGTAGGGGTCAGCCGGCTGGGGCTGCATGAAAAGCCCCAGGATACCCCAGGCAAGCAGGCGGCCGCCGCGGTGGGGCAGTGCGATTTGATGAGCATTTACGATCGCTTTTTCTCGGAATACGGCTATGTGGCCGCCCAAATCCTCATCAACCGGGACGTGGTGGAGCGGGAGGAGCGCAAGAACAACGTGGTCAACACCATGGAAACCCTGTTGAAAATGGGGGCCGTGCCCATTATCAACGAAAATGACTCGGTTTCGGTGGAAGAGCTGGAATTCGGGGACAACGACCGGCTGTCGGCCATCGTGGCCGTGCTGGCCGGGGCCGACGCCCTGCTGATTCTCACCGACATCGACGGGTTTTACGATTCGGATCCCAGGGAGAACCCCGACGCCCGGCTCATCGCCGTGGTGGAGGAGATCACGCCCGAACTGCTGAAAGCGGCTGGCGGCGCAGGCAGCAACCGGGGGACCGGCGGCATGCACACCAAGCTGGAGGCGGCCGACTTTGCCACCAAAAACGGCATTGAAGTGGCCGTCATGGCCGGCGACCGGCCCGAGCGGATTTACGATCTGCTGGAAGGCCGGGGGGCCGGGACGGTATTTAAGGCCCACAAGGCGTAAAAGGCGGAACCGAAAGGAGTGGCTTCCATGCCGGCACGGGTGAAAAAGACAGAAGAAAAGAAACCGGACAGCCGGGGCAGGCGCATCCGGCGGGAGATATTGTCCTTTTTGCGGCCGGTGCTTATCGCCTGCGGCATCAGCCTGCTTTTGACCCAGGGGCTGTTTGTCAACGCCACGGTGCCCACCGGCTCCATGAAGGATACCATAGAGGAAAAGGACCGGCTTATCGCCTTCCGCCTGGCCTACCTTTGGGAGGAGCCAAAGCGGGGGGATATTATCATCTTCGACCCGGAGGATTACCCCGGCGAGCATTTCATCAAGCGGGTCATCGGCCTGCCGGGGGAGACGGTGGAGGGCAGGGACGGATACGTCTATATCGACGGCCGGCCCCTGGAGGAGCCCTATGTGCGGGAGACGCTGGCCTCCGATTTCGGCCCCTTTACCGTGCCGGAGGAATCCTATTTTGTCATGGGGGACAACCGGAACCGCTCCAAGGATTCCCGGTACTGGGAGCACCCCTATGTGGATAAGGAAGATATTTTGGGAAAGGCCCTCTTCCGGTACTATCCCGGCCTTTCCCTCTACGAAGCCCCGGATTATGGGGAAGCAGAAGAAAACCAGTGACAAAAGGAGGAACAACCATGGAAAGCTTGGAACAAATGGGAAAAAAGGCCAAGGCGGCGGCCCGGGTTCTGGCCACGGCCGCCAGCGCCGAGAAGGATAAGGCCCTGCGGGCTATCGCGGCGGCCCTGCGGGAGAACGCACCGGCCATTCTGGAGGCCAACAAGGCCGACCTGGCCGCCGGCCGGGAGGCGGGGCTCACCGAGAGCCTCCTGGACCGCCTGGCCCTGAGCGAAGGGCGGATTGAAGGCATGGCGGCCGGGGTGGAGGAAGTGGCCCTGACGGCCGACCCCATAGGCAAAATCGACCAGGGCAGCGTCCGTCCCAACGGGCTGCAGATCTACCGGGTGCGGGTGCCCCTGGGGGTCATCGGCATCATCTATGAGGCCCGTCCCAACGTGACGGCCGACGCCGCCGCCCTCTGCTTAAAGGCGGGCAACGCGGTCATCCTGCGTGGGGGCAAGGAGGCCATCCGTTCCAATCAGGCTATAGCGAACTGCATGCGGGAAGCGGTGGAAAAGGCCGGATTGCCGGCTGACTCCATCCAGCTGGTGGAGGATACCTCCCGGGCATCCTCCAACGCCCTTATGCGGCTGAACGGCTATCTGGATGTGCTCATCCCCCGGGGCGGCGCCGGCCTTATCCGGGCGGTGGTGGAGAACGCCACCGTGCCGGTTATTGAAACGGGAACGGGCAACTGCCATGTGTTTGTGGACGAGACGGCCGACCTGGATATGGCGGCGGACATCGTCTTTAACGCCAAGACCTCCCGGCCCTCGGTCTGCAACGCCATGGAAACCCTGCTTATACATGAAAAAATCGCCGGGAAGGCCCTGCCGGTTATCAAGAATCGGCTGGACGAGAAGAATGTGGAGCTGCGGGGCTGTGCCCGTACCCGGGAAATCCTGGGGGATACGGTGAAGCCGGCCACCGAAGAGGACTACGCCACCGAGTTTTTAGACTATATCCTGGCCGTCCGGGTAGTCAAGGATTTGGATGAGGCATTGGCCCACATCGCCCGGTATTCCTCCGGCCACAGCGAGTGCATTGTGACGGAAAGCTATGAAAATGCCCGCCGGTTTGAGCGGGAGGTGGACGCGGCCGCCGTCTATGTCAATGCCTCTACCCGGTTCACCGACGGCGGCATGTTCGGCTACGGGGCGGAAATCGGTATTTCCACCCAGAAGCTCCACGCCCGGGGCCCCATGGGTGTGGAACAGCTGACCAGCATGAAATACGTCATCCACGGCGACGGGCAGATTCGCGCATAAGATATGCAGACGGCCCAAATAGATGAGAAGGCCTGCGGGGAAGGGGAGCGGGAAGCGCCCTACCCGGCGGGACCGGCCGGAGAAGCTGACCCGCCCCCTTGGGCGGCTCCCCTGGGAGGGGGGATTCTGGCCCTCCTGCTGGCGGGGATGGTTTTGCTGGTGGTGCTGCTGTCCGGCGCCTTTGCCGATAAGGTGACCGAGGTCGACCGGACAGGGTGCCGGCAGGCCCTGGTTGCCACTGTGCTCTTTGACCCGGCCCCCTTTGCGGATATAGCCGAGGCCGAGCCGGATTTCCTGCTGGCGGCCGGCATCTGGGCGGCCCTGCCCACCGAGGAGGAAGCCGGGGCCGACGGCGGGGGCGATATGGAGGTATCCGGCGGGGAAGTGCTGGCGGCCTGCGCCGCCCTGTTCGGGCCGGACTGCCAGCCCACCCTGCAGACGGTGACCCGGCAGGGCGTCACCTTTGCCTACGATGTGGTGACCGATACCTATTCGGTGCCCTCCGCCGGCCAAATCGGCCTGTACGCCCCCCGGATGGAGGGGCTGGAGAGGAAGCAGGGGAAGCTGTACGCAGAAGTGGCCTACCTTTCCCTGGACGACTTTGCAGCCGAAGGGGAGGAGCAGCAGCCGGTTAAAACCATGGAGTACGTCCTTTGTGAAGAGGACGGGCAGTACCGGATTGTATCGGTGGCGGAATAGTGGATTGCAGGAGAAAATTTTCGTATATGTATAAATAAAGGGAGCGCCCTTGGGGAGGGGCGCTCCCTTTTGCACTGAGAAATGGATAGATCACAGGGGCCTGTGGATGCCCGGCCGGCATAGGCGCATCCTCGCGTTTGCCCATGGCTTATGCCTGCCTGTCCCCATCGCGGCTTTCTATCAGCAGCCGGTAAATATCCCCTTTTTTGCAGCCGGTGCGCAGAGCCGCCTCCTTGGCCGCCGCCGAGGGGGAAAGCCCCTCCTCCAGCAGCCTTTCGGCGATGCGCACCCCGTCTTCCGGCCGGGCCGCGGCCGGCGTCTCCGCCGGCTTGCCCGCTACCACCAGGACAAATTCCCCCTTGGGCGGCGTCTGCCGGTATTTTTCCACGGCGGCCGACAGGGTGGTGGGAAGGGCCTCCTCGTGAATTTTGGTCAGCTCCCGAACCAGGCAGATTTCCCGGTCGGACCAGGCCGCCAGCATGTCCTCCAGGGTGGCCAGCAGCTTGTGGGGGGCTTCGTAAAAAATCAGGGTGCGGGATTCGTCGGCCAGTTCCCGCAGCCGTTCCCGCCGGCCGGCCTTGCTCACCGTCAAAAAGCCCTCAAAGCAGAACCGGCCGGTGGGCAGGCCGGACAGGGCCAGGGCGGTGATAAGGGCGCTGGGGCCGGGCACCGACTCCACCGGCAGACCCGCCTCATGGCAGAGGCGGACCAAATCCTCGCCGGGGTCGGAGATGGCCGGCATCCCCGCGTCGGTGACCAGGGCAGCGGTTTCCCCCGCCTGCAGGCGGCGCAGGATGCGGGCCCCGGCCTCCCGGCTGTTGTGCTCATGATAGCTTACCAGGGTCTGTTTGATGCCAAAATGGTTTAAAAGCCGGAGGGTGACCCGGGTGTCCTCGGCAGCGATAAAGTCCACCGTCCGCAGGACTTCCAGGGCCCGGGGGGACAGGTCACCCAGATTCCCGATGGGGGTGCCGACGATATACAGCCGGCCTTCCTTTGCGTCTTCCATATGCGCCTCCTGTAGGTTCAGTGAAGGGGGGATGCGGGGAAAAAATCCCGGTAAATCCGCTTGTATTCGGCCGAGGGTTCGCCGTCCGTCTCCAAAAACAGGTGGGGGAGGAGGGAAAAGCCCGGCCGCCGCCCCGCCTCGGCCAAAAAGAGGAAGGGGGGCTTTTCCGGCCGGTGGGAGATAAAGCGCAGCCGGTTGAGATACAGCCCGGCCCGGACCAAACCGCGCATGGCCTCCTCCAGCCGGCCGGGCCGCTGGCAGAAGCAGAAGCGGCCGGACGGCCGCAGCAGCCGTTCCGCGGCGGACAGGACGTCCCACAGGGTGCACATCCCCTCGGTGCGGGCGGCCGCCCGGAGAGGGTCGGGACTTTTGCGGGCCTTATCGGTAAAGTAGGGCGGATTGCAGGTAATGAGATCGAAGCCGCCCTTCCACTCGGCCGGCAGATACCACAAATCGGCGTTGGCGATTTGAATCCTGTCGCCGCAGCCGTTGCGGTCCACCGACCGCTCGGCCAGCAGGCAGGCCTCCGGCTGGATTTCCACCCCGACGGTGTGCGCCGGCCCCGACCCCTTCTGCCAAAGCAGAGGAATGATGCCGCAGCCGGTGCCCAGGTCGCAGGCCGCATCCCCCGGCTTGGGGGCCGCGAAGTCGGCCAGCAGGACGGCGTCGGTGCCGAAGGAGCAGGCGCCGGATATATAAATTTCCAGGCCGCCGCCCAGGGGCTCCAGCCGAATGGCATCCGATTTTTTCATAGGGCCTCCCTAAATAAGAGCAGCGGCGTGCAGGTTCTGCACGCCGCCGGAATTTTTACGTGAAAATACACGCATATTTCCCGCCGCAGGCGGGAGGCAGGTTATCGCTTAGCCCTCGGAAATCGCGCCGACAGGGCACGCGCTCTCGCAGGCGCCGCAGGAAATGCAGTTGTCGGGGTTGATTTCATACTTGCCGTCGCCCTCGGAAATAGCCGAGTTGGGGCAGGTAGCCTCGCAGGAACCGCAGCTGATACATTCGTCGGAAATCACGTATGCCATGGGTGATGCACCTCCAGAAATTTAGATTACCTTTATTGTATCACATTCCCCTTAAAAAGCAAGGTTTTTATGGGGACAGGCGGAAAAAAATTGCCCGAAAATATTTTGCGGGAACAGGGGGCCGCCGGAAAAGCAGGCCTTGGCATAGGGACAGCCCAGGCGGCACGTTCCGCCCGGGATGGATGTATGCATGGAGACTCAGTCGCCGGTCTTTTCGGCCTTTTCCGGGGACTTAGGCGCGTTCTGGGGCGGATTCTTCCGGAAGCCGGGCCGGTTATCCCCGCCCTTGCGGGACCCGGGCCGCCCGGTGCGCCTGCCGTCGTTCTGCCGGCGCTTGTCATCTCCCGCCGGCTTCCCGCCGGAGCGGCCCGCCTTGCCCGACCGGGGCTTTTCGGCCGGGGCCGCCTGCTCGTTTTCCCCGGCGGCATCCTCCTTGGGCGCCGCGGCCGGGCGGGGACGCTCCCGCAGGTTCTTCACATTGTCCCGGTGGTACTCCCGGGGCGGGGCGTCGCTGTCGTTGAGCTGGACCTTCAGCTTGCCGGTGATAAGATTGGCGTCGGTGACCACGCCCCGGCCATCCTCGGTCATGACCGGGGTGCCCGGACGGGGGGTCAGGGAGGAAAGGTACTCATAGGCGTCCTGCTCGTATTTTAAGCAGCACATCAGCCGGCCGCAGGTGCCGGAAATCTTCACCGGGTTGAGGGAAAGCCCCTGTTCCTTGGCCATCTTGATGGAAACCGGCTGGAAATCGTCCAGGAATCTCGAGCAGCAGAAGGGCTGGCCGCAGATGCCCATGCCCCCCAGCATTTTGGCCTCGTCCCGCACGCCGATCTGCCGCAGCTCGATGCGGGTGCGGAAGACCGACGCCAAATCCTTGACCAGGCTGCGGAAATCCACCCGGCCGTCGGCCGTAAAGTAAAAGAGGATTTTGCTGTTGTCAAAGGTGTATTCCACATCCACCAGCTTCATTTCCAGCTTGTGTTCCAGGATTTTTTTCTCGCAGATGCCGAAGGCTTCCTTTTCCCGCCGCCGGTTTTCCTCAGCCCGCCTGATGTCGGCGTCGGTGGCCAGCCGCACCACCTTTTTTAAGGGCTGCACAATCTGGCTCTCAGGGGCGTCCCAGTTTTCCCGGACGCATTCCCCGCACTCGGCCCCCCGGGCGGTTTCCACCACTACGCGGCCGCCCCGGGGCACCTGCTTGCCGGCCGGGTCGAAGTAATACACCCGGCCCCCTTCCTTAAATCGAACGCTGATAACTTCTGCCATATATCCTCCTGCCGGCAGGGATGACCCCGGCCGGTCTTTTTATAAATTCCGCCGCTGTCTGCCTGCGGCCGGCGGCCCGATAAAAGACAGGGCCTTTTTCTATTATAACCCGGCCGCCTCTTTAAAACAAGCGCATAAATAGCCCGAGAGCAGGGAAAGGTTCGCGTTGCGATCCAGCCCCTTCAGAGCGTTGCGGACGGTTTCCTCCATTTTCACAAGGCCCCCCCGGGACAATCGGGCGCCGGGGTAGTCGGCCGTCCCGCCGGCCCCGGACTTGCGCACCAAGGCCTCCTGAATTTTGCAAAGCAGGCTGCTAAGGATAAGCCGGGCGGTCTTCCGGTCTTTTTCCAGGGTATAGGCGGCCTTTAAAAGTTCCAGGTCGGTGCCACCGGCCGCCTGTTCCAGAATGGCGTCGGCCGCCTGTTCCTCCGCCGGCCTTTCCCCCGCCTGCAGCAGCTGCAGGGCCCGGCCGATGTTGTCCCCTTCGGCCTCCAGGGCGGCGAGGATTTGTTCTTTTGACCAGGCGGCCGCCCCCTCTTCCTGCCGCCGGGCCAGGGCCTCTATGCGGGCCGCCGCCGCCTCCCGGCCGGGGGGTGACAGGGTGCATACTGTGCTGCGGGAGCGGATGGTGGACAGCAGCCGGGCGGCGCTTTCGGTCAAAAGGAGGAAGACCACGTATTCCGGCGGCTCCTCCAGGATTTTCAAAAGGGCGTTCTGGGCCTGTTCGGTCATGGCGTCGGCCGCCGGAAAGACGAAAACCCGCCGGGGGGCCTGGTGGGGAAGGGTGTAGGCGTCCTGCCGCACCTGCCGGACGGCGTCCACCGACAGGGTCTGACCGGCCGGGCGCACGAAGGTGATGTCGGGGTGGATGTCCTCGGCCGCCAGACGGCAGTTGCCGCACTGCCCGCAGGGAATATCCCCTTCGCCGGAGCAGACGGCCGCGGCGGCCAGGATGCGGGCCAGGGTGGTTTTGCCCAGCCCGCCGGCCCCCTCCAGGATGACGGCGTGGGGGATGCGGCCGGTGCGGAGCATACCCGAAAGGGCCGCCTTGACCGACGCGTTCCCCACAAAGTCCGAAAGCTTGTCCATGGATGTTTCTCCTTTATCTATAAAAAGAGGACGGCAGGCCGTCGCAAGCCCCGCCGCCCTTTCTCCGCAAGGCGTACAGCCGGTGGGCACAGCGCCCCGGCCTCGGCTTGTCGGCAAAGCCGATAAGCCGCAGAAGAGGGCACGCCCCCTTCGACATTTCCTCGACAAATCCCGCCAAAGGGGGATTTGTCGTATGCTGGGGCCGACGCACATATCGCCGGCCCGGACGATTAAATGGTTTTTTCGACGGTCTGCAGCCGGTGGGCTTACAGCTTTTCGAAGCGGTCCACGTCCACCACAAAGATGGTGGCCCCGCCCACCGTGACTTCAATGGGCATGGAGGCGAACTCACCGCCGTAAATGGATGTATCGGGCATGACCTGGGTGCGCTTGCGGCAGTATTTGGAGAGAATTTCGATGGCGCCGTCCACCCGGTCGTCCTCCACGCCGATGAGGAAGGTGGTGTTGCCCACCTTCAAAAAGCCGCCGGTGGTGGCCAGCTTGGTCACCGAATATCCTGAGCGGGTCAGGGCGGTGGAGACGGCGTGGGAATCGTCGCTGCCGACAATGGCGAATATGAGTTTCATAGTCTGCTCCTCCTCCGCATCCCCAAGGATGCAGCGCCGTTCTTACGGCAAACGGCAGGCCGGATTCTATGTTGCGGGGCGGGGCCCCTAATGAAGACTATGCAGCCGGAAGGCACAGTACAACCGCCGCCTGTCCGGTTCCATCCTTATTTTACCACTTTTATCCTTAAAATGCCAGCCTGTAACAGGATTTGTACGGCTTCATCGGATATTTTTTCCCCGGGGATGACCACCGGGATGCCCGGCGGGCAGGGACAGGCGGACATCCCGGCCGTGCGGCCCGCAGCAGCGGCGGTGTCTATCTCCTCCCGGGGGCCGAAAAGGGCTTCCCGCAGGGACAGATGGGTTTCGGCCGCCGGAAAGGACGAAAAGGCCGGCCGGATGGGCCCGTCGGCCCGGGGCAAATCCTTTTCGCCCGGCAGCGCCAGGGCGGCCGCCTGCAGGCGGGCCAGTTCCGCCGGGGTGTGGAAAGGGGTCAGGATAAAGACCACCCGGTCGCCGTCGGCGTGCTCGCACTGGCAGCCCTGCCGCCGGAAGCAGGCCGCCGCGTCCTGGCCGGATATGCCCAGCGCGCCGGTGCGCAGGGTCAGGCGCACCGGGTCCCGGAGGCCCTCTTCGACAGGCAGGCCCGCCGCACGGCAGGCTGCCTCCAGGTTTTGCACCCTTTGGGACAGCTGGACAAAGGCGGCCTTTCCCTCCTCCTCCAGCCAGGCCCGGCAGAGGTCCAAAGAGGCCATCACCGGGTAGGAGGGGCTGGTGGAGCCGAAAAGGGCCATTTTATGTTTGGCGTCGGCCCCCAAGGCCGGGTCGTCTATCTGCAAAAAAGCGCCGCCGGTGAGGGCCGGCAGGGTTTTGTGGGCCGAATCGGCCGTCATGCTGGCGCCCAGGTGCAGCGGATGGAGGGAGGGGGCCAGAAAGGCCAGATGGGAGCCGTGGGCGTTGTCCACCAGCAAGGGGACGCCGTACCGCCGGCAGACGGCGGCGATGCCGGAAATATCGCACAGCCGCCCATAGTAGTCCGGGCTGGTTATGTATACAGCCCGGCAGTCGTTTTTTCCCAGGCAGGCTTCCACGGCGTCAGGCGAAATCCGCCCGTCTGTCCCCGGCAGCAGCCAGTGGGGCTGTACGTCCAGCAGGGCGCAGGCGTGGATGGCCGACCGATGGGAACGGCGGTCCATGGCTACCTTATTCCCCGGCTGCAGGGCCAGGGCCAGCATGGCCTGGATGGCAAGGGTGCAGCCGCCGGCCGAAAAGAGGGTGCGGGCAGCCCCGAAGGTCCTTGCGGCGGCTTCCTCGGCCAGGGCGATGGGGCCGTCGGCCTCATAGAGGCTGTCCAGTCCCGGGATTTCGGTTGCATCGCAGGGCAGAATGCCGGCAAAGGCCGAGGGCAGGGCCCGGCCGGCCCGCCCGCTGTGGCCGGGGGTGTGGAACCGGGCGGCGCCTTCCAGGGCGTACTGCCGCACGGCCTCCCATAAGGGCGCCCTAGACATATTCCCGCCGCATCCCGCTGTGCACGGCGTAAGGGCGGACCTCAAAGGAAATCTGGTCGCCGGCGTTGCAGGGGACGTCGGTGACGTCCACCATGGTGCTGGTGTAGCCCGGCCGGCCCAGCACCTGCAGCCGCCTGCCCTGGAATTCACAGTAGCGCTTCCGCTTGGAAATCCACCGGCCGCCCTCGATAAACAATCCGTCGGCATAGCCTACAGGCAGGGTGGCCGCCCGGGTAGCCCGGTGGATTTTGCCCCCCGGTATCCGGCTGCCCTTGGGCAGCCAGCGGATGTCCACAATCTCGGTGACCACCCGGCCCACCTTCTTTAACCCCCATTTATCCCGCACAGGCAGCCGGCCGGTCAGGGATACCCCCATGCGCACGGCGTCCATCCGGGCCCAGGGGAACTTGAGGCCGGCCAGGGCGGAGGCGATATGGGTCATGCCGTAGCGGATTTTTTCCCGGCCCAGGGCCTGGAGGGCCTTTTGGAAGGTCTCGTACTGCATCCGGGCCTGCTTCTCCTTTTCCTCGCCGGTGAGGATGCCGTACACCCCGTCGATGGACAAATTGGGCAGGAATTTCAGCGCCTTGGCCGCCTTGGCCGCGTCGGCGGGCAGGTAGCCGGAGGTGCCGTTGCCCAAATCAAACCGGACATGGCACCGGGCCTTCTTGCCCATCCGGCCTGCCACGCCCGACAGGAGCACCGCCGCCTCATTGGAACCCACGGTGGCGATGATGTCCCGCTGGACGATGCGGATGGCTTCGGCCTCGCTGCTGTAGGGGGTCAGCAGCAGCACCTGTATGCCGGCGATGGCATTGAGCAGCCGCTCGGCCTCCTCCAGCCGGGAGACGGCGAAAAGACGGCAGCCCGCCCGGGCCAGCGTCTGGCCCACCGCCACATCCCCCAGGCCGCAGGCGTTGGCCGACAGGTCGGGGATGACCCCCGCCCCGTCCATATGCTTTTGCAGCAACTCGATGTTATGCAGGATGCGGTCGGTC
The DNA here is from genome assembly GCA_904420585.1 of Candidatus Howiella intestinavium. Classification (GTDB taxonomy): domain Bacteria; phylum Bacillota; class Clostridia; order Oscillospirales; family Acutalibacteraceae; genus Howiella; species Howiella intestinavium. The sequence continues at coordinate 28,128 of CAJFVX010000015.1, forward strand.
TGTACCAACAGCGTGGTTGTCATGTTCGTCCCTCCTCATCCAAGTCTTTTCAGGCAAAAAATCCCACAAAATCACAAATTTTTCTTTATTATAGCATTACCTGCAAAGGGCTGTCAATTCCGGGGAGAGGGAAAGAAACAAAAGGCCCCGCCGGCCAGCTTGTCGACAAAGTCGACAAGCTGTAGAAGAGGGGGCAAGCCCCCCCTTTCTAACATTCCCCCCTACAAATCCCGCTTTGGCGGGATTTGTCGTGTGCAGAAACCGACGCACATGTCGCCGGTTTCTGCGATTCAAATGGCTCTCATTGGGCTTTGGGCCCCGCCGGCTTTACCGGAGGGGCGGAGGAGGGCAAAATACGGACAAGCAGCCTTACAGCACGATTTCAAACTGGACGGGGATATCCTCCAGGCAGGCGTCTATGTCAAAATCGGCCAGGTTGATGACGGGGGTGCCGGTGCGCCGGGCATAGGCCAGGGTATTGGCCGTGCCGCCCGGCTTCCCGTCAAAATAGGTCAGCACCGTCTGGCTGTTGTCCACCATAAACCGGTTGCGCCGCTGGTAGCAGCCCTGGAAGTAGCCGTCCGAGAGAAACTCCACATGGTCGGCCTGGGCCAGTACGGCGTCATACCGTTTTTTCCAGGCAGGGGCCCAGCTGTCGGCCTGTCCCCGGAAGGGTACGGCGCAGTACAGCTGGATGGGCAGCCGGTGGCTGCTGCGCCCCAGCAGTACCAGTTCGGCTGCCAGCAGATCGAAGCCCTGGGCCGCGCCCGAATAAAACCGCACAAAGCCGTCGGACGCCAGGGTGAAAATGGCGTCGGTCAGCTTGTTTTCAAATGCATTGTAAAGCGGATGGCCCGGCTTAAGGGGAAAGGGGAACTTTTCCGGCCGGTAGCCGGTGAAACAGCAGGAGCGAAGGGCGGACATATGGGCAAGACCCCTTTGCAGAAAATTGAAGAATACATACAGGTATTTCTATTTTATCCCCCTGTCGCTGTTCTGTGGGCATTATGCGACCAGATGCCACATGAAAAAATTTACAGGGGCTTTACCTCCAGGGTGCTGCCGTCCCGGCCGGGGACGACCTCGATGCGGGCGGGGATCCGGCTGCGCAGCTCGGAAACGTGGGAAATGAGGCCCACAAGCCGGCCCTCCTTCTGGATGTCGGCCAGGGCCTTCATGGCGGCCTCCAGGGTTTCGGCATCCAGAGAGCCGAAGCCCTCGTCGATAAAGATGGAATCCAGGGTGACGCCCCCGGCGTAGGCCTGCACCACCTCGGCCAGCCCGAAAGCCAGGGAGAGGGAGGCCAAAAACAGCTCGCCCCCCGAAAGGGTGCAGACCCGCCGCTGGCCGCCGGTGTGGGCGTCGATGACCTCGATGTCCAGCCCCCGCAGGGCCACGCCCCCCTGGGCGTCCACCCGCACCAGCTGGTACCGTCCCCGGCTCAGGCGGGAGAGGTACCGGCTGGCGGCCTCCACCACCTCGTCCAGCATCAGCCCCAGGATGAAGCCGTGCAGGGGGGTGCGGTGGGGGTTCTTGCCGCCGATGAAGTCGGATACCCGGGCCACCCGGCCGTACTCTTTATCCAGCCGGGCCTGTTCATCCGCAAAGCCGGACAGGCGTTCGGCCGCCATGTCCAGCTGCTGCATGCGGGCGGACAGCCGCCCTTGCCGCTCCACCGCCTGGGACAGGGCCGCCGCTGTCTCCTGCTTGCGGAGAGCGGCGGATTCGGCGTCGGGCCGTTCCTTGCCCGCCAGGGCCTCTTCCAGTTCGGCGATTTTTTCCTTCGTCAGCCGCAGGGTGGTTTCGTGCTGCCGGATGCGGGTTTCCAGGTCGCTGAGGGCCGCCGGTTCCAGCATAAGGCCGCCAAAGTCTGCGTCGGGGGAGAGGCCGGCGGCCATGGCCGCCCGTTCCAGCTCCCGGTGGGCGTCCAGATACCGCTCGTCGGCTTCTTTAAAGGCCTCCCGGGCGCCGGCGGCGGCCGCCTCCCGGCGGGACAGCTCCGCCCCCTGTTCCTCCCGGTCCTTTTCCAAACTCTGGATGCGGATTTGCAGGCTGTCGGCCTGCTCCTTTGCCTGCCGCTCGGCGGATTTCAGCTGCTCCAAATCCATCCCGGCCGGCAGCTTGCGCAGGATATCCTGCTGGGAGGCGGACAGGGCGGCCAGCCGGTTGGATAGTTCGGCCCGGCGCCCTTCGGCGGCCGTGACAGCCTCCTGGGCCTCCTCCCGCTCCTTTTTCAGCCCCTCCAGGCTCTCCTGGTACCGCCCGTAGGAAGCGCCCTTGGACTGGGCCTCCTCCAGGCGGGACTTGGCGGCGGCCAGCTGCTTTTCGGCCGCCGCAATATCGCTTACCTGTAAACCGGCGCAGGCGGCGTCGGCCTGCCGCAGGCCTTCCTCCGCCGCCTGAAGTTTGGCGGCGATGCCCGCCGACGTCTGCCGGCAGGCGTCGGCCTCCTCCCGGGCCTTCTTCACCGCCGCCCGGGTTTCCTCCAGCCGGTCGTGGCCTCCGGCCGCCCCGCCGGTATGGGGGGCGGGATGGTGGGTGGCCCCGCAGACCGGGCAGGGGGTTCCCTCCGACAGGGTGGCGGCCAGTTCGGCGGCGGCGTTTTCCCGGAAGGCCTTTTCCAGCCTCTCGGCGATGGCCTCCTTGCTGGAAAGCAGCTTAAGGGCGGTGTCCAGACGCCGGTCTGCCGCCGCCTTTTCGGTTTGCAGGCCGGCGATGGCCTCCATCCCCTCGGCCCGCCGCCGGAGGTTGTCCACCGCCTCGGCCGCCTCGTTCAGCTTTTGCTGCAGCTGGGGCTGGGGGAGGATGTGGCTTTCATATAAGTTCTTGATGTACTTTTCCCCGTTTTCAATCCGGTCGATAAGATTCCGCACCCGGATATTCTGCTTTTCGGCCTGCTGCCGGGCCTCCTCGGCCGCGTGCTTTAAGGACAGCACCTCTTTGGCCAGTTCGTCCAGCCGGGCGGCGTCGGGCAGCAGGGCGGCGATGCCCGCCGCCTTTTCCCGCAGCATCTGCTGCCGCTCCCGCAGGGTGGGGATGCCCTCGCATTTGCGCAGGGTTTCGGTGTAGGCGGTGCGGGCGGCCTGCAGGGCGGTTTCGGCTTCCTCCCGGGCCTGCCGTTTGGCCTTTTTGCCTTCCTCCGCCGCCATTTTCTGCTGCAGGTAGGGGAGAAGCTCCCGGGCCTTCTGGGCCGTATCCCGCCGGCGGCGCAGCTCGTCCATTTTTTCATCCTGCCGCTGGAGGCTGGAAAGCAGGTTCCGGTGCCCCTGGAGCCGGTCGAACTTTTCGGCCAGGGACTTGGCGGCCTCCAGGGCGTTGGAGGCCTGGTCAAAGGCTGCCTGGGCCTCCTTCGCCGCCTGCTGGGCGGATTCCAGCTGGTTCCGGCCTTCGGCGCAGGCTTCCGCCAGGGCCTCGGGGGACTCGATCCCCGCCGCCTCCAGCTGGGCGGCCCGGCCGGTCTGCAGGGTTTCCAGTTCTTCCTTTACCCTTTTGAGCCGCTCGGCCGCAGCGGCGGCCACCTGCTGCCAGACCGAGGTGGCGAAGAGCACCTGCAAAATTTCCAGCTTCTCCTTGGAGGAGGCCAGCAGCAGCCGGCGGAATTCCCCCTGGGGCAGCACAATGACCTGGGAAAACTGGCTGTGGGTAAAGCCCAGCAGCTCGGCCGCTGCCTTGGTCACCTTCTCGGCGCCGGAGCTAAGCAGGGCCCAGCCGTCCTTTTCGTACCGGTGACATTCGGCGGTAATCTGTTCCTCCCGGCCGCCGGTGCGCTTTTGGTGGATGTGGTAGCGGCGCAGGAACTTATACCGGCAGTCCCCTAAGGTGAAGATGAATTCGGCCTCGGTGTCCAGGTCGTCCGGGGCGGATATGCTCCGCATGTCCGCAAAGCTTCGCAGATTGCCGGTGGCCTTGCCGTACAGGGCGAAGCTCATGGCGTCCAGGATGGTGGTCTTTCCCCCGCCGGTGGGGCCGGTGATTAAGAACAGCCGGGCGGCGTACAGGGGGGCAAAGTCGCAGAAGGTCTCCTTTAGATAGGGACCGAAGGCCTGCATGCGTATGGATTCGGGTTTCATGCCTCCGCCTCCTTTCCCGTATCCGCTGTCGGGACGGCTTCCCCTGCGTCCTCTAAGAGGGAGCGGCTGATTTCGGCGAATACGGCCCGGTCGTCGTCGGTGGGCTCGGTGTCGCACATCTGCCGCAGGAACTCTTCAAAAAGGGTCAGGCTGTCCCGCCGGCGCAGGTTCTGCCGCAGGGCCGACCGTTCGGCTGTCTCCCCCGCAAAGAGGTCGGCCCCGTTGACCACCCCCAGCACGTTGGGATAAAATTCCCGCAGGCGGGTCATGGGCTCGAAGACCGGCGCCCCGGTGAGGACGGCGTAGATGTAATCCTCCCGCCCCCCTTTGTTCTCCGGGGCCAGGGCCGCCTGCCGCAGCTCCTCCAGGGTTCCGGTGACCGTCCGCATATCCCGCAGGGGGCGGACGCCGATGGTGCGGGCGGCGCCCGGGTTGTCGGTGTCCAGAATGGTGACGGACTTTTGGTGCCTCTCCTCGTCAAAGGAGTATTTGAGAGGAGAGCCGGCGTAGCGGATTTGTCCGCCTCCCGCCTTCTGGGCCCGGTGGAGATGGCCCAGGGCCACATAGTCGAAGCCAGCGAAGAGGGCGGGGTCGATTTCTCCGCTGCCCCCGATAAAGAGGGGGCTTTCGCTGTCGCTGACGGCGGCGCCGGTCACAAAGCAGTGGGCCAGCAGGATGTTGCAGGCGTCCTTCCGCAGCCCCGCCCGCAGCCGGTCCAGCACGGCCCTGTAGGCGTCGCCGTAGCCCCGGATGGTATCGTCGCCCAGTACGTCCCGGGCCGTGGCCGGGTCGAAAAAGGGCAGGGAATAAATATGTACCGCCCGGCCTTCCCCCTGCAGGACGACGGGGGCGATGTCCGCCTCCAGCCGGGCCGAAAGGTAGAATCCGGCCGAACGGTAGAGCCTGGCCCCCAGTCCCAGCCGGTCGGCGCCGTCGTGGTTGCCGGCGATGGCCACCAGGGGGATTTTCCGGTCTAAGCACAGCCGGGTGACGAAATCGTCAAACAGGCGGATGGCCTCCACAGGAGCTATCTGCCGGTCGAAAATATCCCCTGACAGCAGCACCCCGTCGGGGCGCTCGGCATCGATGAGGGGGAAAAGGAATCGGTCGATAAAATACCGCTGGTCTTCAATCAGGGAGCGCCCGTAGAGGATGCGCCCCAGATGCCAGTCGGCCGTATGCAGCAGTTTCATGCTTGATCCTCCTGGGATGATGGGGTGGGTGCGGGGGTATCTGTATCCGGTGCCGGTGCGACGTCGGCTATATCGTCCAGCGTCTCCCAGACCACCGGCTGCCCCTCTGTGCCGGCGGGTGCGTCTTCCGCTCCCGCGCCGGAGGGGGCTTTCTCCCTGCCCTTCTCCGGGGTATGCATATCCGATGCAGGCGTATGCCCGGCCGCCTGGACCTGGGGTGGATTGGCCGGAGCGTCGGCCTCCGCCGCCCTGCCATCCTGGGCTTTCAGGGCTGCCGTCGATGCATTTTCTTCACCGGGGGTGTTTTCCGCTTCCCCGCCTGCAGGGACGTCTCCTTTGTGCTCCGCCGGGACATCCGCCTCGGGTTTCGGGGCCGGTCCGTCCCCACTGCCGGCGGCCTTTTCCGCCTCTGCATCGGCAGTATTCTGTCCGCCGCCTGCCGCCGGGGCATCTTCCCCGGCCGGCTGCGCCGCCGCAGGCTTTTCCGCGCCGTTCTGCGGAACCCCCTGTCCGCCTGTGCCGCCGGTTTCATCCGCCGGTATTTCGGTGGGCAGGGTGCCCTCGGCGATTTCCTTTTTCACCTGGGCGGCAAAGGAGCCGGCCGGCTTGGCGGGGGCTGTATCCTCCGCCGGTTCTTCCGGCGCCGCCGGCCGGGCCGTCTGGGGCTGGGCCGCCTTCCGGACGGCCGCCCGCCGGCCGGCGAACATGCTGCGCAGGAAGTTGTTGTCCTCGGTGTCGGTGAAATCCTCCCCTACGGGGATAATCTTCCGGAACAGGGCGGTATGCCGGGGGGTGACGGTCCGGTCCTCGTGGATGGAGCCGAAGTACCAGTGGCGGAAGGTGCAGGAACGGTCCACTTCCTCCAGATAGCCGTTGAGCTTGCTGACCCGGTCGGTCCGTCCGGACCGCAGGAGAATGGCGCTCTTGACAAGGGAAGGGGGCTCGTGGGTCAGGATATAATCCACCTTGCAGTCCACTTCATCCAGGTTTTCAGCCCCCTCGGCCATTTCGGCCGGGGAGGGGAGTTCCTCCCGCCACCAGCTGTGCTGCTCCAGGCGGATTTCCTTATCCGGGCTTTCCCCGCCCCCGAAGACGAAATACCGCTGGCCCTCAATGGTGAAAATCTGTCCCCGGATGAGGTGGAAGAGGGTGCCCGAAATCCGGTGCACCCGCCCGCCGTTCCAGACGGTCTGCCGGTAGGAGTTGAGCAAGTCGAAGTTTTCGTGGGTGCCGTCGAGAAAGCCGATGGCGTAAGGCCGGCTGCCCAGATACTCCAAATCCTTTTTCTCCCGCTTGCTGCCGTTCCACACATAGCCAAAGTCCCCGCAGATGAGCAGGGTGTCGCCCTTTTTCAGCCGCCGCAGCTGCCGGTCGTACCAGCGGGCGTCCTCCCCGTGCATGTCTCCCGTGACGTAAACCATGTTAAGACCTCCCAGAGTGAAAATCCCCGCCGGGATGCGGGTTTGGCAAATCTGCCCAAAAGGCCGCCCAAAGAAAGTCTTACGATTTTATGACAACCTCTTTTCATTTGCCCTTAGACCTGTTATACTAATATATACCGTTCGGTCCGCAGGAAGGGAAAGACTGCCCTTCCCGCGGCTGTCTGTTTATAGGCTCTGTATCATGCCTTCTATCATACAATATTTTCGGGGAGATTTCCATGAAAAAAACGCTTTTTTCGCTGCTTACCGTCCTGACCCTTCTTACCGGCGTCCTTTTCGGCCCCCTGTCGCCCTCCCTTACGGCCTCGGCCTTCCAGCCTACCGACTTCGAGGTGTCGGCCGAAGGGGCCATGCTGGTCAGCCTGGATACAGGCGGCATCCTGTATCAGAAGAACATCGACGAGCGGCTGTATCCCGCATCCCTGACCAAGATTATGACGGCGGTGCTGGTCATCGAGAACACCCCCGATTTGGATACCGAGATTATCACCGTGTCCGAGGAGGCGCTGGATTTGCTGGAAGGCACCGACTCCTCCGTCACCGGCTTAAAGGCGGGAGAGGAGCTGACCGCCCGGCAGCTGCTGTACAACCTGATGATGGCGTCGGCCAACGACGGGGCCAACGCCGCAGCCGAGCACTACGGCGGCGGGAATATCGACCGGTTTGTGCAGATGATGAACGAGCGGGCGGCCGAGCTGGGCATGACCGGTACGCATTATGTCAATCCCCACGGCCTGCACGACGAAAATCATTATACTACGGTGGAGGACATGTATAAGCTGGTGCTCCATGCCATGGAGCTGCCGGTGTTTATGGAGGTGGCTTCCACTGTGCGATACACCATGCCGGCCACGAACAAAAGCGAAGAGAAAACCCTGGTGACCACCAACTATCTCCAGGACCCCAACACCTCCTCCTACTACAAGGGGACCAACGGCATCAAGACGGGGTACACCGATCCCGCCGGCCGCTGCCTGATTACCACCAACTCCCGGGACGGATACAATTACCTCTGCATCCTGATGAAGTGTCCGGTATACGGCGAAAACAACCAGAAGGTGCGGCTGGAATTTCCCGACAGCCGGAACCTCTACAACTGGGCCTACGACAATTTTGAATATAAGTCCCTGTTAGACACCGCCGAGCCGGTGGGGGAAGTGGGGCTGGACCTGGCCTGGAACAAGGACCATCTGACCCTGGTGCCCGAAACCGAGTTTTCGGCCATCGTCCCCAAGGAGGCCGACGCCTCCACCGTGCGGGTGGAGGTGCATCCCACGGCCGAGAGGGTGGAGGCCCCGGTGGAAAAGGGGCAGAGCATGGGCTATGCCACCATTATCTACGCCGGCGAGGAGCTGGGAACGGTCAACCTGGTGGCCGCCGAATCGGTGGAGCGGAGCCTGCCCCTGTACCTGCTGCAGCAGGGCCGGAATCTGCTGCATACCCTCTGGTTCCAGGTGGTTATCGGGGTGGTCCTGCTGCTGGTAATCGCGCTGATTATCCTGCGGATTATCGCCGGCCACCGGCGACGCAAGCGGCAGCGGGTGCGGGGATACCGGCGGTACTGATAAGGGCTGCGGGCCGGTAAAAAGGATAGAACTGGCAGGCCGGGGTCTGTGAAGGCCCCGGCTTCAGACTGTCAAAAACCCAATGAAAGCCATTGGAATCCCGGTTGTCGACTTTGCCGATAAGCTGAGGCCGGGACAAACCGGCCGGATGTAAGTACCGCCTGCCCATGGGAGGATTTCCCATATGCAGGCGGTACTTGCACAAAACAGGCTGGCAGCAGACAGAAAAACGCGCCTGAAACGGGCTTTGCAAGCCGTGGTTTCAGGCGCGTTTTTCTTTGAACAGGAGGCGTTATGCAGCGGGAACATTCCCCGCAGTACAACCGGTATTTCCTAAGCCCCGCGGGCCAGGATTCTGCAGATGGCCATGACGTCCGAGATGGTGATGCCGTCCCGGCCGTCCACATCCCCCCGGGCCAGCTCTTCCGGGGTGGGCGGGATGTCGGCCGCCTTGCGGGCCAGAACCCTGCAGGCCGCCATGACGTCGGTGATGTCCACACTGCCGTCGCCGTTCATGTCCCCTTTTAGGATTGCATCCAGGGCGGGGATAACCAGCGACAGGGTGACCTGGGCCGTTTCTCCCTCATAGGTCAGACCGATGGCGCCGGTGATGCTGCCGGCCGCGCCCGCAGTGGCTTCCTTCTTCTGGAAGTCCTCTGTCCAGGCGATGTCAATCGCTTGGTTATCCACGGCCGCCTTCACAGCGGCCAAGATATCCTCCGCCGTGGTGGCGTTGGTTGCGCTGAAGCTGCCCAAAATTCCTTGGGCCGCAGCCTTGGCCTCCTCCAGGGTCTGGGACTGGCCGCTTTCGTCCACCAGGGTCAGGGTATAGCTGTTTTGATACCGGCCGTTGGGGGAGGTGACGGTGATATCCAGGATGGTTTCGGTTCCCTGCACACGGCTGGAGACCTCCACCCTACCGGAGGCTGCAAAGGTGATGGCCTCCACATCCACCGGTCCGTCCACCGGCACCTGGCAGCTGTCGGTTTTTGAGAAGTCGGCCAGGACTTCCCCGTCCAGCCGGGCCGTCTGTAAGGTGGCGTCACTCTGGCCGGCAAAAACTTCGGCAAAGGCCTCTGCAATGGCCCGGTAGCCGTTGTCGTCGGGATGGATGCCGTCCCGCTGGAACCATTCGGGATGATTTTCGGTGACGGCGCTTATGTCCACAAAGGTAAAGCCGTATTCTGCGGCCAGCCGTTCCACCATATCCGATATGGTCACATTGATGGCCGTATAGCGGGCGGAGGAGGGGTCCAGGTAGTACCAGGCCGGGGAGGCCAGCACAATGGTGGGATCGCATTCCAGGGCGGTGTACTCGGCGATGAGCTCCCGGAAGTACCCCTCGATTTTATCCTTGCAGTTGTCCCAGTTGGCCACCTGGGCGTCGTTGGTGCCCAGCATAATCAGCACATAGTCCGGGTTAAACTCCTTGCTTCGTTGGTAGGAGGTGGTGCTCCAGTAGGGATAGTTCCCGTTTTTGGAGACGGTGGTGCCGCCCACGCCGCCGTTGTAGACCCAGTAGTCCTCCCCCAGGATTTCCTGGAGGTTCACGGGATAGGACTTCTCGGCCACCCCGCCCCAGGTGATGCTGTCTCCCACGCAGGAGATGCGGATGGGATTGGCAAGCAGGGTTTCTATGGCATCCTCGGCCGCCAGCAGGGTTTCGTAGTTGGATACGGCCAGCTTCTCCCGGCCGGAAAGGGCGTCAAAGGCCGCCCGGGCTTCCTCGACCGCCTGCCGGTCGCTCATGGAAACCTTAGTGGAAATGGCCCCGATGGCCGCCTCAGCCTGGGAAACGGCCGCCGCTTCGTCCTCTGTAAGTTCCCCGTCGGCGTACACCGTTACCGTATATACCGCCGTCTGCCCGTCGGCCGCCGTGACCGTATAGGATACAGGCTCAGTGAAATCCACGGCCTGGCCGGATGCTTTATCGCAGGAAGCGCCGTCGGCCAGCCGGAAGGCGGGCTCCAGGGCCGTAAGGTCGGTGCCGGCCGGCATGAGCAGGTAGATGTCCCGGCCGTCTTCCAGCGTCCGGCCGCCCTGGATTTCATAGTCGTACAGGGATGTATCGTTGGCGCTGCCCAGTTCAAACCGGGCGTCCCCGAAACAGATGTGGTCGTTGACGCTGGTGCCGCCGCAGTCCTCTTTGATGGTGAGGGTTTCGGCGCCGTAGGGAATGGGCAGGGAAATGGATTCACAGTGGGTGAAGGTAAGGGGGTCGGTTTCATAAACCAACACGCCGTCGATGTACAGGCTGACTGTATTTTTCTGGTCGTAACTGCTGCCCTTTTTGTGGTCGTTGATACCTACGGCTGTCTGGAAACTTTCGGCGCCGTCGGGAATGGGGATGTCCAGCACGGCGGTGGTTCTGTCGTTGGGCTCCAGGCCGAAGCCTTTGGTATACTCCACCCCGTCCAGCAGAATGGGTTGGTTTTTACAGGTGCACAAATCGAAGGTAAGGGTGCCGCCCGACTGGAAATTCATGTCGATATGATCCGGCTCGGCGTGCTGCCGCAAATCAAAATAGTCCATGTCCGAGACAAAGGCCACCGGCTTATCATAGCCTATCGTCTCCCTCTCGGTGGAAGCCGCAAGGATATAGTCCACGGTAATGCGGTCGCCGCCGGTTTCCGACAGGGCGGTGGTCTCCAGCCGGAAGATATTTTCCCCTTCCCTTAGCGTCACATTTTCTGCAAGGAAGGTGACCATATCGTTTTCGTTGCCGTAGGTCCGGTCGTTGAAATTCCGGGGTTCCCCCACGGCCTGCCCGTTGAGGTACAGCTGGTTTGTGCCGCTGGTGGGATGGATGCGGTAGACATAGGAGAGGTCGTAGGTGCCTTCCACAGGGATATCCAGGGTCAGCTCCACATAGTTTCCCACCACGCCGGCCGTATTTTCCACCCGGATGTAGCTGCCGGATACGCCGTTGCCGTAGTCGAAATAATCCTGTGTGGCCCCGTCGTAGTAAGCGATGTCCTCGGCCGCCATGTTTTCGGTTTCAAAGATGTACCGTTCGGACAGCACCCTGTCGGCCGAGGCCGGCAGAGACATAGGCAAAACGCCCCCCACTATCAGGGTGCTCAGCACAACGGATAATAGTTTTTTCAAATTTTCTGCCTCCTTTGTAGCTTTTTTGCTCTGTTCTTATCTTAATACGTTTATATATTCAATTCAATAGTCGAATAAACCAAATTGATATTGCATATCTAAACACGGGCTGCTAAAATAAAAGAAAAACGGGGAAGGAGGGGGAGGCCTTGCGGCGCATCTATGAATATAGCGACGCCAATTTTGTCTACCACCACAGTATAGACGATGTCCCGGCGCCGGAGGAGTACCCCATGCACGCCCACGATACCCACGAGCTTTTTTGCTTTATGTCCGGCCACGGCAGCTATCTGGTGGAGGGAAATCCCTACCCCCTGCGGCCGGGGGACATTATGCTCATGCGGGCATGGGAAACCCACAAGCTGCAAATCCAGTCCGACCGGCCCTACGAGCGCCGGGCCCTGAGCTTCCGGGATGAGGCGGTGCGGCAAATCCCGGGAGGCGACCGGCTGCTGGAGCCCTTTTTGAACCGGGGGCTTGGCAGACGGAACCTCTACACGGCGGCCGAGCTCCACGGCAGCTGTGTGGAGGCCTGCTTTGCAAGCATGGAGCGCCTGGCCGCAAAGGGAGAGGGGGCCCTTGCCTTTTCCAGCTTTCTTTACCCCATCCTCTGCGAAATCCGCAACCGTTTTTTGGAGTGGGGCCCCGAACCCCAGCGGCCCCCCGACCTCACGGCCGAGATTGTGGAATACATCAATCTGCACCTGTGCGACGAACTCTCCCTTTCCAGCATCAGCAGCCGGTTTTATATCAGCAAAACCCATTTAAACCGGCTGTTCCGGCAGGCCATCGGGTCGTCGGTCTGGGAGTACATCCAAATCAAGCGGCTCATGCTCTGCCGGAGCAAAATCGCCGGCGGCATGCCGGCGGTAACGGCCAGCGCCCAGTGCGGGTTTCACGATTATTCCGCCTTCTACCGTGCCTACCGCAAACTGTTCCATGCGGCTCCCTCTCAAGATCGCGCCGATTTAACCGGCGTGGATTTTATCATGAAATAAGCCCATTGGCGCATAGGATACGCCCGCCCTCTGCCCCCGGCAGAGGGCGGGCGTTTTTTGCTGCCCAGCCGACATCTGCAGCAGCTACACAGCAATATACTGTATTTTTTGCGCAATATAGGGAGTGGAATTAGATAAAATCACGGGCTATACTAGGGGCATAGGATAGCAGCCACGCGGAGCTTGTTCCTGATGCTGACCGACTGCTGCTGGCCGGGGGCAAGCGGCCCCGGCCAGCAGCATACCTACGGACGACGAGATGCTGCGGGGGGACATGAACGGGGATAATCGGTTCCTTATCGACGATATCATGTCCATATGCAGGGTATTGGCCGGAAAGAAGCAGCGACCAGATGCAAAAAGCCCCGGCCGGCTGTGACCAGCCGGTCGGGCCTGTATGCAGAGGGCCTGTAAAAGCCTAGGTTCCGCAGCGATGCGCCGGGGCGCGCCTATGGGATATTGTCTATAGGGCATCTCACTTGGAACGCCACAGCTTGCGGAAGTCCCGGGGAGAACATTCGGCGTGCTTTTTAAAAATGGCGCTGAAATGGTTGACGTTGGGCATCCCCACCGCCTCGGCGATTTCGCCGATGGACAAATCGGAATTTTTCAGCAGGTCCTTGGCCCGGCTCACCCGGCAGCGGATGAGGTAGTTGCCCGGGGTGTCGCCGGTATACTTTTTAAACTCCCGGGACAGGTGGTATTTGCTGAAGGATACAGCGGCGGCCATGTCGTCCAGGGACAAGGGCTCGCTGAAATGCCGTTCGATAAACTCTATAGCCTGGCGGATAACGGCGGGAATATCGCCGTCCTCCTGTTTCGGCCCGGCCGCAAGGCTTGCCAGGATAAGCTCGGTCACAAGATCCAGCAGCAGCCGGGAGTTGAGCAGCTCCATCTGGGGTGGGGTTGCCTGGTTGACTTCCAGCAGCTGCCGGAGAATGCCGGGCAGGGGACTGCCCTCCGGAATATCCAGCGCCGGCTGGGCGTGGTTTTGGTAATAGGCGTAATATCCGTCGCTGGTAGCGCCGTAAAAGTGCACCCAATCAAATTCCCAGGGCGCGGGGCCGTCGGGCTTATATATATGGTGCTCCATGCAGTCGATAAACATGGCGCTGCCGGGGGCAAGGGTATACTGCCGGCCGCCGTACTGCAGCTTTCCGCTTCCCGACTGGGTGTAGATAAGCAGGTAGGAGGGCAGGGCGGAGCGCTCGGTGTAGTAGCCGGGCAGGGTTTTGAAGTGCCCGATTTCCTGCACGTGGAAAAAAGCCCGCTTGGCGGTCAGGCTGGGGGTGCCGATGATGCGCACTGAATCGTCCGTCCAGTCGGTGGTGTAGGTTTCAAAAAAACGCATAGGGCGCCTTCCTTCCTCAGTTGTATGTATCTGTATCCTATTATAAATAAGAAATACAAATTTGCAAACAGAAATCCAAAATATGGGGGAATTCACATGAAGCATCCTGTAGCCCGGCAGCGGGCGAAAATCGGCCTGTACACGGTTGGCCTGCGGGCCTACTGGGATCAGTTTCCCGGCCTGCGGGAACGGCTGCTGCACTACGGCGGCTTTATTGCAGAAAAGCTGGAAGAAACCTGCGACGTCTGCTACTTCGGCTTGGTGGACGACCCGGCTTCCGGCCGGGCGGCGGGGGAATACTTTGCCCAAAAAGGGGTGGATTTGCTTTTCCTCCACGCCGGCACCTACTGCACCTCGGCCTCTGTCCTGCCTGTCCACCAGGCCTGCGGCGCGCCGGTGGTGATTCTCAATTTGCAGCCCACGGCCGCCATGGCCTACGACGTCACCGGCACAGGGGAGTGGCTGGCCAACTGCGGCGCCTGCCCGGTGCCCGAGTTCACCTGTGCCCTGGGCCGGTGCGGCATCAAGGCGGCTACGGTCAACGGGCTTTTGGGTATGGACACCTCCTCTGCAGGGGCCGCGGCCGATGAAAACACCGCCCGGCATCCGGCTGCCCGGCGGGCCTGGCAGGAGATAGGGGAATATGTCCGGGCGGCGGCGGTAAAGCGGAACCTGACAGGAGCCCGCTTCGGCTTCCTGGGCGGGAACTACGCCGGGATGCTGGATTTATACAGCGACTTCACCCAGCTGCAAAATGAGTTAAAAATCCACATCGAGCCTTTGGAAATGTGCGATCTGCACGCCTGCATGGAGCGGGCCTCCCAAGAAGATGTGTGGGAAAAGCTGGCCGAGATAGAAAGCTTCTTCCAGATGCCCGCCGCCGACGCGGCCGACCCCATTGTGGCGCGGCCGGAGAGGGAAGAACTGGCCTGGGCCGCCCGGGTGGCCTGCGGGGAGCAGGCCCTGGTGGAGAGCAGGGGGCTGTCGGCCCTTACCTACTACTACCACGGCGCGGGGGGCAACCTGTACGAGCGCATGGGCGCGGGGCTTATCGTGGGCAATTCCCTGCTGACGGCGGCGGGCGTCCCCTGCGCCGGCGAGGGGGATATGAAAACGGCGGTGGCCATGAAAATCTGCGATTTGCTGGACGCCGGCGGCAGCTTTTCGGAAATCGTGGCCGCTGACTACAACCGGGATACCATCATCATGGGGCACGACGGCCCCTTCCACATCCGCATCGCCGCCGAAAAGCCCCTGCTGCGTTCCATGCGGATCTACCACGGCAAGCGGGGAGCGGGGGTATCGGTGGAGGCCCGGGTGCGGCCTGGCCCGGTCACCCTCTTCGGCGTCACCCAGACGGCGGCCGGCCGGCTGAAGTGCATCATCAGCGAGGCCGAGGCCATGGACGCCCCCACCCTGCAAATCGGGAATACCCAGACCCATATCCGGTTTGCTATGGATGTGGATACCTATTACAGCCGGCTGTTTGCCGAAGCGCCTACCCATCACTGCGCCATGGGGGTGGGGCACATAGCCTCCCTGCTGGAAAAGACGGCCGAGCTGCTGGGCATCGACTGGGTGCGGATTTGCTGAGATAGGCGGAATCATATAGGACAAAAGGCTCTCGGGGAGCACAAATACCCCCGAGGGCCTTTTTGCGTCCATAGGGCCGAAACGGTCTTCTAAACCCTTTCTGCGGCTCATATATTTACATCGGACAGCCAAAAGGGAGGTAGAAGAAATGAAAAGATTTTTACCGGAAGGCCGGCTCACCGGCGATGGGGAACGCCGGACCCTCTTCCGCACGCCGGCAGCCGTGGCGGAGGCCGCAGCCGCCCGGGAAATTGTGGAGGCGCGGGCCTCGGTCTGCGATGCGTCCCACAACCTGGTGGTGGATTTGGGCTGCATGAAGGGGGTCATCCCCCGGGAGGAGGGGGCCATAGGCATCGCCGACGGCCGGGTGCGGGATATCGCCCTCATCTCCCGGGTCAACAAGCCGGTCTGCTTTGTCATAACGGGGGTGCGCACCGACCGGAAGGGGGAGCTCTACGCCGTCCTCTCCCGCCGGCTGGCCCAGGAGGCCTGCCAGCGGGATTATATCGACGGCCTGCGCCCCGGGGACGTCATCGGCGCCAGGGTGACCCACCTGGAGAACTTCGGCGCCTTCTGCGACATCGGCTGCGGGATTTCGGCCCTTTTGCCCATCGACGCCATATCCGTCTCCCGCATCGCCCATCCCGCCGACCGCTTTTCGGTGGGGGACGACATCCGGGCGGTGGTGCGGGGGACCGACGAGGCCGGGCGGATTTCCCTAACCCACAAGGAGCTGCTGGGGACCTGGGAGGAAAACGCCGCCCGCTTTTCCCAGGGGGAGACGGTGTCGGGTATCGTCCGTTCGGTGGAGGACTACGGCATATTCGTGGAGCTGATGCCCAACCTGGCCGGCCTGGCCGAGCCCCGGCCGGGGGTCAGGCCGGGCCAGCAGGCCAGCGTCTACATCAAGAGCCTTCTGCCGGATAAGATGAAGGTCAAGCTGATTCTCATCGACGCCTTTGACGCCGATTACGCATCGCCCCCCATCCGGTATTTTTACGAGGGCAGCCACCTGGACGCCTGGCAGTATTCCCCGCCGGGCTGCAGAAAGCAGGTGCAGACCGTCTTTCTGGAGACGGCCGCAGTATAGAAGAAAATTTTCAGCCTGTCCCGCCGATTCCCGCATATTGGGGACGGGACATGAATAAGAATGCAGTAAGAATGATGTAAGGAGAGGTAGGTACTATGGAGTTAAGACAGACAGCACAGGGCGTAGCCGCCAACGAAGCCCTGTTTGAACAGGCCCTGGAGCAGCCGGTGGACGTGGAATTCACCCTGCCGGACTACTGCCCCGACATCGCCCGGGTGCTCAAGTGCCGTGTGACGCCCTGGGTGTCCTCCCGGTCGGTGGAGGGCTCCACCATGAGCATAGAGGGCCGGGCCTCCATCGCCCTTATCTACGCCGACACCGAGGGAAACCTGTGCAGCTACGCCTACGAGTCCCCCTTTGCCCGCACGGTGGATTTGGGCGGCGCCCCCGAGGGCGGGTGTTCGGTCCATGTGCAGGTAGGGACCGCCTATATGAACTGCCGGCCCGTAACCCCCCGCAAGCTGGACGTACACGGGGCTTTGACCTTAAAATGCCGGGTGGTCAGCCGGCGCCTTTCGGATATCCTGACCGATTTGGACAGCCCCGACATGCAGCTGCTCCGGGGCAGCGCGCCGGCCACCACTCCCATGGCGGCCGCGGAAAAGTACATGATTGTGGAGGAGGAGCTGGAACTGGAGGAGGATAAATCCTCCATCCGCTCCCTGCTGCGGGCCGACGCCCGGGCCCTTTCCTCCGAGTGTAAAATCATCAGCAACAAGGCGGTGGTCAAGGGGGAACTGCTGGTGGAGGTGCTCTACTGCCCCGAGGAGGGCGGCCGGCCGGAGAAGCTGGAGACCTCCATCCCCCTAAGCCAGATTGTGGACATCGAGGGGGTAAACGAAAGCTGCGACTGCGAGGCCGCGCTGGAGGTGGCCTCCTTAGAGGTAAAGCCCCGCACGGGGGTGACGGGGGAGGCCAGGAGCGTCAGCCTGTCGGCCAAGGTCTGCGTCACGGTGCAGGCCTTCTGCAACGCCGACCTGCCGGTGATTTTTGACGCCTATTCCACCCGGTTTGAGACGACGGTGGAGAAAAAGGAAATCGCCTTTGAAAAGCTCATCTGCTCGGTGAACGAAAGCTTCCTCTGCAAAAAGACCCTGGAATTCTCCGAAGGGGAGCTTTCGGGGGTGGCCGACGTCTGGTGCGACTCCCAGGTTACGTCGGTGCGCAGCGAGGAGCAGGGCCTGCTTATCGACGGCACGGTGCTCATCTGCATTTTGGGCTACGGGGCCGACGGCTCCCCCGCCTATTTCGAGCGGCCGGTGGACTTCTCCTACCGGCACAATATGGAGGAGGCCCCCACTTGTATGCGCTGCGAGCCCCAGGTGGAGGCCGTGGCGGCGGCCTGCACCCTGTCGGCCGGCGGAAAGGCCGAGGCCCGGGTGGAACTGCACATCACCGCAGCCGTCTTCAACGTGACCAAGGTGCCCCTGGTGACCGGGGTGGAGGTAAGGGAGGACGCGCCCAAGCAGCGGGAGGAGGATTTGGCTCTCCTCATCTATTTCGCCGAGGCGGGGGAGCGCATCTGGGACATCGCCCGGCGGTACAACACCTCCGCAGACGAAATCTCCATGGTCAACGAGCTGGACTGCGAGGCGCTGCCGGATAAGCGTATGCTGCTGATTCCCTGTGTGTAAATTTTCCGCCGGGCAGGCGGTATGACGGCATAGGCGGGGCGGAAGGGTCCCGCAGGGGCGGCCGGGGCGGCAGTCTCGGTCCCGCCCAACATCAAAGCGGGAAACCTGCGGCCCCGGGTCGCCGGACGTATACCCGCAAGGGGGAGGACATATGGAAGAAAGAAACCTGTATCACGACATTGCGGAGCGTACCGACGGGGATATTTACATCGGCGTCGTCGGCCCGGTCCGCACGGGGAAATCCACCTTTATCAAGCGGTTTATGGACACCCTGGTGCTGCCCAACATCACCAGCGCCTACCAGAAGGAGCGGGCCAACGACGAGCTGCCCCAGTCCTCGGCCGGCCGCACCATCATGACCACCGAGCCCAAGTTTATCCCTGAAAAGGCGGTGGAGGTAACCCTGGAGGGCAATTCCACCTTTAACGTGCGCCTCATCGACTGCGTGGGCTACATCGTCCCCAGCTCCTTAGGCTACATCGAGGACGACCAGCCCCGGATGGTCATGACCCCCTGGTTCGAGGAGCCGGTGCCCTTCAATATGGCGGCCGAAATCGGCACCCGGAAGGTCATCACCGAGCACTCCACCATCGGTCTGGTGGTCACCACCGACGGCAGCATCAGCGACATCCCCCGGGCCGAGTACGAGGAGGCCGAGGAGCGGGTCATCGGGGAGCTGAAGGAAATCGGCAAGGCCTTTATTGTCCTGCTCAACTGCATGTATCCCGAAGGGCAGGAGGCCAAAGATATGGCCGCCGCCCTGTCGGAGAAATACGGCGTGCCGGTCATCCCGGTCAACTGCCTGCAGCTGGAGGAGGACACCATCCGGGACATCATCGCCAAGGTGCTGTTCGAGTTCCCGGTCAGGGAGATAGGCGTGGCCCTGCCCCGCTGGATTACCACCCTTGCCCCCGACCACTGGCTGCGTTCGGAGCTCTATGGCCTCATCCGCAAGGAGGCGGCAAAACTTCGGCACATCCGGGAAATCGACCAGCTGGAGCAGCGGCTTTGCCAGTGTGAGCATGTGGAGCAGTCCCGCACCCTGCGGGTGGATTTGGGCAAGGGCTGCGCCAAAATCCAGGTGGAAATCGGCCGGAAGCTCTTCTACCAGGTGCTGGCCGAAACCACCGGGCTGGATATCCCGGGAGAAAAGGAGCTGATGTCCACCATCCAGGAGCTGGCCGAAATCAAGCGGGCCTATATGAAGGTCAAGGACGCCCTGGACGAGGTGGAGGCCACGGGCTACGGCATTGTTATGCCGTCTATTGAAGAGCTCAGCCTGGAGGAGCCGGAAATCATGAAGCAGGGCGGCCGGTACGGCGTGCGCCTGCGGGCGTCGGCCCCCTCCATCCACATGATGAAGGCCGACATCACCACCGAAATCTCCCCCATTGTGGGCTCGGAAAAGCAGAGCGAGGATTTGGTTATGTACCTGCTCAACGAATTTGAGGAGGACCCCACCAAAATCTGGGATTCCAACATCTTCGGCAAGAGCCTCCACGAACTGGTCAACGAGGGGCTGCATACCAAGCTGGCCCACATGCCCACGGACGCCCGTATGCGTTTGCAGGAGACCCTGGAGCGGGTTATCAACGAGGGCTGCAGCGGCCTTATCTGCATCATTCTGTAAATTCTATATAGGCTTTGCCGCCCGGCGCATACACGCGCCGGGCGGCTCTTTCTGTCAGGCGGCCTGTTTCTAAAAGGCCACATAGTTTGCATGGACATATCCAAGCGTTCCGTTTTGCAGCCGCACCCGGTACCAGCTTCCTTCCTTTTCCCCGATGACGGTAAAACGCTGTCCCTTGGAAAGGGTAGCCAGTATGCGGCCGGAGGTGGAGGGGGTACTGCGCACCCGCACATTGCTGCCGGAGGAGTAGCCGTCCCGCTCCCGGACGGGCACGGTGAAGGAGACGTAGTCTGCGTGGACATAGCCTTTGGTGCCATCCGCCAGCCGGACCTGGAACCAGTCGCCCTGGCGTTCGCCCAGGACGGTAAAAGCTTCCGCAAAGGCAAGGTGGGCCAGTATGCGGCCGGAGGTGGAGGGGGAACTGCGTACCCGCACATTGCTGCCGGAGGAGTAGCCGGCCCGCTCCCGGATGGGAACAGTGAAGGATACATAGTCCGCGTGGACAAACCCTTCGGTGCCATTCGCCAGTCGAACCTGGAACCAGTCGCCCTGGCGTTCACCCAAGACGGTAAAGGCTTCCCCGAAGGAGAGGTGGGCCAGAATATTGCCGGAGGTGGAGGGGGCGCTGCGCACCCGTACATTGCTGCCGGAGGAGTAGCCGGCCCGCTCCCGGACAGGTACGGTAAAGGAGACGTAGTCCGCGTGGACAAAACCCTCCCGGCCGTCGGCCAGGCGTACCCGGTACCAGCCGTCCTCCTGCTCGCCCAGGACGGTAAAGGCCTCCCCAAAGGAAAGGCTGGTCAGCAGCTCGCCCGAGGGTGTGCTGCGTACCCAAACTCCATCCCCTGCGGCATAGCCGGCCCGTTCCCGGACGGGCACGGTAAAGGAGACGTAGTCCGCGTGGACAAAACCCTCCCGGCCGTCAGCCAGGCGCACCCGGTACCAGCCATCCTCCTGCTCGCCCAGGACGGTAAAGGCCTCCCCAAAGGAAAGGCTGGTCAGCAGCTCGCCCGAGGGGGTAGTGCGCACCCAGACCCCATCCCCTGCGGCGTAGCCGGTACGTTCCCGGACGGGCACGGTAAAGGAAACGTAGTCGGCATGGACAAACCCTTCTCTGCCGTCGGCCAGGCGTACCCGGTACCAGCCATCCTCCTGCTCGCCCAGGACGGTGAAGGCCTCCCCGAAGGAAAGACTGGTCAGCAGCTCGCCCGAGGGGGTAGTGCGCACCCAGACCCCATCCCCTGCGGCGTAGCCGGTACGCTCTGTAACAGCAGACGTTTCCTCCAGTTCGATATAATCCGCGCTGGCGTATCCGTAGCCGCCGCCCGACAGCCTGACACGGTACCAGCCGTTTATTTCGCCTACCACCTCCACCCGCTCATCCTGGACATAGTAGCCTATGACCTCGCTTTGTAAAGAGGGACCCCGCCGGACCCGCAGGGAAGTGGCGGTGACCCGGCCGTACCGCATAGCGCCGTCGGTCTCGGGTTCGGCCAGCCAGCCCGACAGGCTGCCCAGGATGCTGTCGGTGGCCTGATGCAGGGCCCAGGCGCCCAGGCCCTTTAGGTTGTAGGCGTGGATAAGTTCGGTTTTGGCCTCCAAAGACCGCTCATCCTCAAACCATATGGTATATTTCCCCGGCGACAGGGTCTTTCCGCCCAGGGAGACGATGGGATCCCCCTCCTTTACGGTGATTTCCACCATGGGGGATTGATGGGTTTCCGAATAGAAGAGCACAGACGCATAGTCTTCCAGCAGTTCGTACAGACGGTTTAGGGTGATACCCTGCCCGGTAAAGCGGCCGTCGCCGCTCCAGACCCGTCCGTAAAAGGGGACCCCCAGCACCAGCTTTTCGGCCGGGGCGAAACGCAGGGCGTACTGGATGGAGCGCTCGGCGAAGGAGAGGCTGGCCACCGGCCCGGCTTCACCGCCTTCCCAGCTTTCGTCGTAGGCCATGATCATCAGGTAGTCGGCATACCGGGCCAGGGCGGCATAGTCGTAGGAGCCGTGCCATCCCGTCTGCCAGCCGTTGGGATTGGCGGCCACCGCCACCGATACCTCCTTGTGGGCCGGGATAACCTCCCGCAGGGTTTTCACCAGCAGGGTGTAGGCGTCCCTTTCCTTCTCGGTGACGTTTTCGATGTCCACATTGACGCCGTCCAGCCCGTACTGCTCCACATACCCGGCAATCTGTTCCGCCAGGGCCGCCGGGTCCCGCAGGGCCAGCCGCCCGGCGTTCCGGTCCCAGTGATTGCTCAGCATGGGCACCACCCGGATACCCATGTCGTGCATGGCGTCGATGAGCTTCTGACTGACAGAACCAACCTGTAAGGCCCCGTTTTTATCGATGTCAAAATAGCCGGGGGAGACGGTGTTCAGGGTGCCGGCCAGCCGCACCTGTTCGATTTGCCGGTCCACCGTGCCGCCGTACAAATAGGCCATGCTGAACTTTGTCCCGGCCGACACGGAGTAGGCCGAGGCGGCTATCTGCTCCGCCACAGAGGACCCCGGCTGGCTTTGGGCGTAGACCGCGGTGAACAGGGAAAAGGGAATGGAGGAAACCAGGATACCAGAAACGAACACCTTGACCAGCTTGATGCGCACCTGCTGGTTTTTCTCCTTGAGAAAGGTGAGAAAGTCCCGGTAGACGCGAGGGCTGTCGCGGTTCGTGAAAAATTCCAGAGCAAACTCCACATCCTGCCTGTCCAGCACGATAATCAGATCGCAGTCCCGGTCTTCCCGCCGGCTGATATAATATCGGAACATATTCCCACCGCCTGTTATTTTTGTCTTTTGTATGAGTATGCCCGCCGGCAGACAGATTATCATGCGGCCGGCGCGGGCACTGGAAAATGTAAAAAAAGGCGATTGATAGTGTTTAAAATTCTACACATTTCGACAGAAACGATGTATGCTAAAAAGAGAGTGTGACACAAATACGCATACAGGGGGATGGAAGAAATGTGCAGGGAACGAAGCGACGTATGGGGATTTTTAAAGGCGCACGGGATACGGGAACTTCCCGTTCATGGCCGGGAACTGGCACAGGAAATGCAGATTCAAATCATCGATTACGAGGTGGGCGCCGTGCTGCTGCACCGGCTGGGGCTGGATGAGCTGAAGGCCCGGAAGGAAGGATTTTCGGTACAGACGGAAAACCACGCCTATATCTTCATGCGCCGGGGCCTGTCCAAAGCGCGGGAAAACCACATTATCCTGCATGAAATCGGGCATTTTGCCGCGGGGCACAACGACCTGCTGGCCCATGCCGCAGAGAAAAGGACGGCGGCGGAAGAGCGCGCAGCGGAGGAATACGTATACGAGATGGCTCCGACGCCGGTGCTGTATGCCGCAGGCTTTACCACGCTGGAGGACATCCGGCGGATAACCGGGCTGGAGGCGTCGACGGCGCGGCGCATCCTTACCCGCGTGGCCGAATATACCCACAGGCAATGCCGGGAGGAAGAACGGCAGATTTTAAAGCAGTTTTGGGGTTTTATTCGCAAGCAGCGCAGACGGAACCGCCGGGAGCACCTGCCCAAATTCCATCTGCCCGTTCTGGCCGGAAGCCTGCTTCTTTTGGCCTGCCTGGGGCTGCTGTTTATCCGGCAGACACCGCCCCAGCCGTCGGCGGAAATACCGGCCCAGACCGTCCAAACATCCCAAACGGCCGCCTCCTCCGCCGGGGAAACGGTAACCGGCGTGGTATACTGGACGGAGCAGGGAAGCGTTTACCATGTATCCCGCACCTGCCAGTACATTCGGGACAGAAAGGATGAGGCGGTGCAAAGCGGCGGTATAGAACAGGCCCGGGCAGCGGGGAAGGAGCGGGCCTGTAAAATCTGCGGGGATGCGCAGCCCGCCGGATAGGTGTGTCCACGGAAAAAGGGAAAGCCCCTCTGGATACCCGTATGGCGGGTTTTCCAGAGGGGCTTAACTATGTGCGCGGGATTCGCTGCGGGAAGGGCCTAAGCGTCTTTCCGCCGGCGTTTAACCGCTACGGCGCCGATTGTCACCGCACCGGCGGCCGCGAAGAACACCAGGACCGGCAGGATGCCGCCGTCGCCGGTTTTGACCGGGTCGTCGGGCTCTTCAATCTGGCTGACCGTGTAGGAAGCGGTGGCTTCCTGTCCGGCGCCGGTGACCAGGCGGAAGGTGTAGGTGCCGTTTTCGGTGGCCTGATAGGTGAGGGTGCCGGCCGGCAGCATTTCCTCTTTGCCGCCGTCCCTGGACACATACAGGCTCACGCCGGAGGCGTACTGCTCTAAGAGATCCACCGTCAGGGCGACGGCGCCGGTGGTGGGGCCGGCGGGATCGGCCTTTATGCTCATACCCGGCCGGGCGCTTTCCCGTTTGACTTCGGCCTGCCAGGTCTCGGAACGGTTGCCGGCCTCGTCTATGGCCGTGACCGAAAGGGTGTATTCCCCGTCGGGCAGGTCGGTGATGACGAATTCCGCCTCGTCGGAGGTGTAGGACCGGCCGTCTATCACGTATTCCACCGTCCGGATGCCCGCAGCCTCATCAGCCGCCTGTACGGAAACCGAAACCTTCTCATCGGTATTCCATTCCCCGGCCTTGTCGTAGGTAACCTCCAGGGTGGGGGCATCCTTGTCAATGGTATGCACGGTCACGGACGAGGTGGCCTCCAGGCCCGCGCCGGTGACCAGACGGAAGGTGTATTCTCCGTTCTCCGAAACGGTGTAGCTCTCGGTGCCGGCCGGCAGCTCGGTTTCCGCGCCGCCGTCCTTGGATACGTACAGGGTTTGGCCGGAAACGTTGGATGCATTCCGGGCAATCTGCAGTTCCACATCCTCGTTGGTCCATGCGGTGGCATTGCCGGTGACCGACAGGGAGGGCGCCACGGCGTCCTTCTTCACATGGACGGTTTCGGAGGTCTGGTTGCCGGACAAGTCGGTGGCCGTGATGACCACGTCATAGTCTCTGTCAGGCAGGTCGGTGATGGTAAAGCGCTCTTCCCCGGCGGTATACTGCTGTCCGTCCACCGTGTAGGTGATGGACTGGATGCCGGCCAGGGTATCGCTTACCGCAACCTGGATGGCTGCGCCGGAATCGGTGGTCCATTCCCCGGCCATGTCGTAGGCAGCTTCAATTGGAGGTATTTCTGACGATTCTTCTGTCGATAGAACTGCACGTATTCCTCCTCCGAAACCTCCATCAGCATCCCGTGCAGGGGAAGAAATCGCCTGTTTTGGTAGAAGGGGTCGGTTTCACAGCGGGTACAATAGGCTTCGTATGTAAGTTCCAGATATTCGCCATTTTCTTTTATAAATACCTTTCTTGGTGCGTACACCTGTATTTCCTCCGTTCCGTTTGAATTTTGAAAATCCAAACGGGACGGAGGCGAGCGGCAACCAATCAGAAGGGAAACAGTCGGTTTCTTCCTGAAACCAGATGACAAAAGACTAAGGTGACCATCCACCAAAGCATTTGCCCCCTGATGGCGCAGTACCGTCTCATCGAATTTGGTACTTCCGTTTAGTGATTTAGAGACACCACCACGCTTTCAAATGCATAAATTACTTCGTTTTTAAAGGAAAATAGAAAAGCCAAACTCTCGATCAAGGAGAGTTTGGCTTTGAGATCGGAGTATCAAAATTACTCTTGGAGGTTATCAAAATAAGTTTAACGATTACAAATCATCTGATGCAATTGGCATTATCGCCGAAATTAAAACTCTCTCAGGAGAGCTAGCACGGTTTTCAGCTCATCTGGCTTTATCCTGTCCACCGGTTTGCTGTGCGCGACGCAATCGGCAAAATGGGCGATCTCGTTGGCATAGGCGTCCGTTTTCGGCAAATTGATCACGCCGGCTCCCCCTTGCTCTCCTGCCGACAGATCCCGCGTGGCGCCGTCGATTTCATAAACCGTCAGCTTTTGGCCGTCGTATATGGCCACCGCCTTTTCAAACTGAAAGCGGAATGTGGCGATAAACGGCACTGTCGGAGCATACCAAGCCGACTCCGCGCTGATGAAAGCGCCGTCGTATTCATAAATGGCGCTTAAGCTGTCCTGATCCGGGCGCTTGACACGAACCGTTTTTACCGCTTTAGGCGCACCAAATGCGTATACCAGAAAATCCAGATCGTGAATATGCAGATCAAAAGGCACCAGACCGCTCCGTTCCTCGTCCGTCATCCAGCCGTCCCAGCTCCAACGCGGGATTTCACTCACGCGCGTCATGTGACCGGAAAGCAGTTTGCCGTATCTCTGCGAGTCGGCGATCTCCTTTATCTGCGCATATTCCGGCCAAAACCGTAAAACATGGGCTACCATAAACTGAACATGGTTCTTTTCCGCCGTGCTGTAAACCCGGTCCACGTCCTCCTTTTTCAGAGAAATCGGTTTTTCGCACAGCACATGGATGCCCTGCTCCATCGCGCGGACAGCGTAATCCGCGTGCAGATAGGTGGGCAGGCAGATATCCAAAATGTCCAGCTGTTCCTTTTGCAGCATCTCTTCAAAGTCCGTATAGTGCCGTTTATTTGGATACATTTCCAGCCGCTCCGGACGGACATCGCACAGTGCCGTCAACTCTGCATTCTCCATTTCTTCCCAAGCCGGAATATGGTTCCCGCTGATTCCGCCGACGCCAACCAGTCCAACCTTCAACATAGAATCACCCTCCATATACTTCGTTAATCGTATTTTCCAGGAAAGCCTTCGCGTACAATACATCTTTGTCCTGCTGTGCGCCGTCGATTTCCCGCTCAATCGTCACATAAGAGTCGTAGCCCAGCTCCCGCAGCTTGGTAAACAGCGCCCGGAAATCCACCTTGCCATCCCCGAGACGCACTTCTTGTCCCAGATCGTGCCCGTTGGTGGGGTAAAAGCCGTCTTTCGCGTGGATGTTGCGGACATACCGGCCGAAAACATCCAGGGCGTCGACCGGGTTGGCTCTGCCGTAAAGGATCAGATTGGCGGTGTCCAGATTGACTCCTAGATTATCCATCCCAACCTTTTCAAAGCAGCGTAGCATGGTCACCGGCGTTTCCTGGCCGGTTTCAAACAAAAGATACTGCCCGTTGTCCTTCAAATGCTGCGCCACGGTACGCACCGCCACGCAAAAGCCGTTAAAATTCGGATCATTGGGATTCTCCGGGATGAAACCCATATGCGTTACGACATCGGAAATTCCCAGCTGCTTGGCAAAATCCGCCCCGGCGCACAGCGTCTCTACCCGCATCTGCCGGTATTCGGGGGGCACCAGCCCCAGGGTAATTTGGCCGTCGTAAAAATCCCACACGGCGGGGCCTTCCCACCCGCACCAGAAAGCGGAAACGGTGATCCCATATTGACTGAGCCACTCTGCTAACTGTGCAGCGTTTTCGCGCGTCCACAGTTCCGGCTTCCAAGCAAGCAGCTGGCACGAATCAAAGCCGTTTCGTTTCAATGTTTCGAATTTCTGCGGCATCTCCTCTAGGAAATTCAAGTGAACGCAGGTACCAATTTTCATTTTGTACTCCTCCTTGTTGTCTGTTTGCCTTGCAATCGTTTGATTATATTTCTAATTGTCATAAGGTCAGTAATTTTATTTTCCATATCAGTTGCCTCCTTGCCTATCGATGATAATATTTTCATAGTCGTGATCTAGTAAATAATCATATTCTTTCCGTAACGAAAATTGGTCATTACGCGGGTCGTGAA
>CAJFVX010000016.1 GCA_904420585.1 Candidatus Howiella intestinavium
CCGTGGGGACTCTGCAAAACCGTTCTCCTAAATTCTAAATCTCTCTCGCCTTTTTTCAGTCTCACATCATTGACAATCGTACACAAATTTATTTTTTCCCGGTATATTCCGCCCGCCGCCGGCAAAATCCCCCTTTCCGGGAATATCCGGCGCGGCGCAGAAAATACTAAAGGCAAAAAGCGGCCCGCCCGGCCGCACCAGAAGGGAGTCTTTTTCATGTATATAACCAAAGGGATGCTGGCGGCCGGCCTGGCCGCCCTGCTGCTGACCGCCTCCGCCGCCGGCTGTTCCTCCAAAAAGGACGAGGGCGCCTCCGGCGGCAGCTCGACCGCCAGCCACACCTCTGCGTCCGCCCCCGCCTCCGCCGGCGGCGCCAGCGAGGGCAGCACCCTTTATAAGGACGGCAGCTATACCGCCGAGGGAGACTACGACGACCAGGGGTATAAGACGGTGGTCACCGCCACGGTGAAGGACGGCCGGCTGGCCTCCCTTTCCTGCGACCAGGTCACCGCCGACGGGGGCAGCAAAAAGGAACTCTCCCAAAGCGGGGCATACGGCATGAAGGAAAAGGGGGGCGCCGCGGCCGAATGGCATGAGGAGGTGGCCGCCTTTGAGGCCGCCGCCGTGGAAAAGGGGCTGGATAACATCCCCACCGGCAGCGACGGCAAAACCGACGCCATATCCGGCTGCACCATCGCCGTCAGCGAATTCATCTCCCTGGCCCGGCAGGCCCTGGACAAAGCAAAATAGAAACCCGGCGGCCTGGTTCCCGCCCGACCCCGCCGGGACAGCGTCCGGCGGCACAGGCCCCCCCTATCCCAGCGCGCCCGCCCCGGCTTGCCTCTCTGCGGGCCGCCGCCCCGCATGACCCATATTCCAAGCCGGCCGCCCGCTTTACCGCTGGGGTATATGGCTTTGCAGCGGTTCACCCGGCCTTTTTACGCAGGCCAAGCGGCCCCGCCGCTCCGGCCGGCTGGGCTGCAGCGCCTCTTATGCCGGCTGCCAGCGGATGTCCCCGTCGGCGTCCTCCGTAAGGCCGCTGGTCATCCGCCGGCTGCCGTCGGACAATAAGAACAGGGCGTCCACCCCCTCCAGGGACTCGGCCAGGGCAAGGCCGGCCTGGGGACCCAGCACAAACAGGGAGGTGCTGAGGATGTCCCCGTCGGCCGACTCCTCCGAAAAGATGGTCACGCTGTCCAGGCCGTTGTCCACCGGATAGCCGGTGTCCGGGTCCAGGATGTGGTGGTAGAGCCGGCCGTCCAGGGTAAAGCACCTTTCGTATGTCCCCGAAGTCACCACCGAACCGTTGGCGATGCCGGCCTCCCCGGCCAGCTCGCTGGTGGTTCCGAAGGGCTTGCGCAGGCCGATGGCAAAGGGCGTAAGGGCTTCCGGGCTGTCCACGGCCCTATCCGCCTTGCCCCCCGCCGCAAGGACGTTGCCCCCCAGGTTCAAAAGGTAACAGTCCACACCCTGGCTTTCCAGCCAGTCCCCCACCCGGTCGGCGATGTAGCCCTTGGCCGCGCCCCCCAAATCCACCATGCACCCCGCCGGCAGGGTCACGGTATTCCCGTCGACTTCCAGCCGGCTGTAGTCCACCTTTTCCACCGCGGCGGCAAGTTCGGCGAGGTCGGGGAGGGCCGGGTCGTCGGCTGCAAAGTCCCAAAGGGTGCTGGCCGGAGCGATGGTCACGTCAAAGGCCCCGTCGGTCAGCCGGCTGTAGGAAAGGGTCTTTTGCAGCAAATCGGCGGTTTCGGGGTCCACCTCCACCGGCTGCCCGGCGGAGGCGTTTATCCGGGATACGTCGCTGCCGGCCTTGGTCCGGCTGAATAAATCGTCGTAGTGTTCGCATAAATCCAGGGCGCCGGCCAGGGCCGCCTCCAGGTCGGGGCGCTCCCGGCCGGTTTGCCTGTAATATTTATCGGTGTAAAAATCGTAGACCGTCACGGTGATGACCGTGTCGAAAAGATAGCGGGTGCCCGACCGGCTGGCGGCCGGCTCTTCGGCACAGCCCGCCGCAATGGTCAGGGACAGCACGGCGCAGAGGGCCAGGCAGACCGTGCGGCACGCGGTTTTTTTCATAATGGTTTCCCCCTTTTCTATCGGAAAATCGCTTGTCGATTATGGCAACAAGCGCAGACTGTCGAAAAAACCAATATGTGCGTAAAGGATCGCAGAATCGGGGGCTGCGCCCCCTGTCTGCTTACTCTTTTTGAAGCCGTTTCACGGCTGTTTGCGGGGCTTTGCCCCTGCACCCCACCACCTTTTAAAAAAGGTGGACGAAAACTTTAACATTGCTTTTTGCAGCTTTTGCGCTTGTAACAGCCTGCGCTAATTATAGGCCGCCGTTCCCGCCGCCGTCAAGCCGCGGGCCGACATCATCAGTCTGCCCGGCATGCCGGGGGAACAATCAGCCAAAGAGGAAAGGAACAGGATATGCCCAAACGAATCGTCATCCTGGGCGGCGGCTACGCCGGCGTCCTGACAGCCAAGAAGCTGGCGCGGAAACTGAAAAAGAACCAGGTGGAAATCACTCTAATCGACAAAAATCCCTTCCACACCCTCCTGACCGAGCTCCACGAGGTGGCGGCCGGCCGGGTGGAGGAATCGGCCGTGCGGGTGCCCTTTGCCAAAATATTCGCCGGCCGGAAGGTGGAAGTCGTCTTGGACCAAATCCTGTCGGCCGACCTTGCGGGTAAAAAGCTGCGGGGGAAGGCGGGGGAGTATAGCTACGACTACCTGGTGGTGGCGGCCGGCTCCCGGCCGGCCTACTTCGGCGTGGACGGGGCGGCCCGGCACGCCCTGCCCCTCTGGTCCTATGACGACGCCCTGCGTATCCGGGAGAGGGTGCGGGCCTGCTTCCGGCAGGCGGCGGGCATCCCCGATGCGGACAAACGGCGGCGCATCCTCACCTTCTGCGTGGTGGGGGCCGGCTTTACCGGCGCCGAGATGGCGGGAGAGCTGGCCGAGTACATCCCCTTTCTCTGCCGGGAGTTCGGCATAAAGGGGGAGGAGCCCCGCCTTATCTGCGCCGACCTGCTGGAGCGGGCCGTGCCGGTGCTGCCCGAGAAGCTGTCGGCCAAAGTGGAAAAACGCCTGAAAAAGATGGGCTGTCAGCTTTTCCTGCGCACCAACGTAACCAAGGTGGGGCCGGACGCCATCTCCTTTAAAACCGGGGAGAAGGAATGGAGCGAGCCGGCGGGGGCGGTCATCTGGACGGCGGGGGTGGAGGGCTCGGACATAGCCCAGGCCCTGACGGCTTCCCTGCCTTCCGCCGGCCGGGGGCGGCTCAAGGCCGACGCCTACCTGCGGGCCGAGGGCAGGGAGGAGGTCTATATCGCTGGGGACAACCTCTATTTTATCCCCGAAGGGGAGGCGCGCCCGGCGCCCCAGATGGTGGAGAACGCCGAGCACACGGCGGCAGCCATTGCCCGCAACCTTGTCTGCGACATCACCGGCAAGGGGGATAAGGAGGCCTACCGGCCGGTGTTCCACGGGGTCATGGTGTCGGTGGGGGGACGGTACGCCACGGCCCGGGTGGGGTTTCCCGGCCGGATGTTTTCCCTGCCCTCCTTTTTGGCCATGCTTGCCAAACACCTTATCAATATAGTATACTTTGTAAAAATAGCCGGCTGGAACCAGATGCTCACCTACCTGCGGCACGAATTTTTCTCCATGCGCAGCCGCCGGAGCATCTTAGGCGGCCACTTCGCCGCCCGCACCCCCAATTTCTGGCTGGCGCCCTTACGGATTTACCTGGGGGCCTACTGGCTGGTGGAGGGGTTTAAAAAACTGGGAGAGGGTTGGCTGTCCCAGCCCCGGCTGGCCGCCTTCTTCGGCGGCGCCGACGGGTTTTTCGACGCCATTCTGAACGGGGGGCAGGCCGTGTCCTCGGCCACGGCGGCCACTTCGGCCGGGGCGGAGGCGGCGGCCGGGGAGGTCGTTTTCCACTATAACATCCTGGGGGTCTTCGACGCCCTGCTGGTGCACGGGGAGGACTACGCCTTCCGCATGAAGTTCGCCCCCATGGACTGGTTTGTCCAGAAGGTCATCCTGGCGTCGGACGGGGTTCAGCTTTTCTTTCAGGTGCTGGTGGTGGTAAGCGAGCTGTTCATCGGCTTTTCCCTGATTTTCGGCCTGTTTACCTTCTTTTCCAACGCCTACTCTTTGGGGCTGCAGGCCATGTTTATCATGACCACCGGGTTATATATGAGCACCTGGTGGATGCTCTTTGCGGCGGTGGCCCTGCTCTTCGGCTCGGGCTCCACCCTGGGGCTGGATTACTACGCCCTGCCGGCCTTAAAGCGCTGGTGGAGCCGCCTGCCCTTTGTGCGCAAATGGTATTTGTATAACGATTGATGGATATAAAGGGGGAGAGGGGATGGACAAAACCGGAAACATCCGCCCCCTCCTAAAACGGGGGGATTTTCTCCTGCTTTTGGGTGTTATCCTGCTGGCCGCCATCCTGTTTGCCCTTTTTATCCTTTTCAGGACAGAGGGGGCCCGGGCGGTGGTCACCCTGGACGGGGCCGAATACGGCAGCTACCCCCTGTCAGAAGACCGGACGGTGGAAATCCGGCAGGCCGACGGGACGGTGACCAACCGGCTCATTATCCAGGACGGCAGGGCCCACATGGAATGGGCCGCCTGCCCCGACCAAATCTGCATTAAGCAGGGGGAAATCAGCCGGCAGGGGCAGTCCATTGTCTGCCTGCCGGGCAGGGTGGCCGTGGAGATTACCGGCGGCGAAGAAAGCGGCCCCGACGCAGTGGTACAGTAGCCGCAAGGAGGGATAACCATGGCCAGAAAAACCGCCTATTACGCCAACCTGCTGGCCCTGGCCCTCATTTTAAGCTGGCTGGAGACCCTGCTGCCGTTAAACTTCGGCATCCCCGGCATCAAGCTGGGCCTTACCAATATTATCTCGGTTTTTGTCCTCTATCGCAATGGCTGGCGGCCGGCTCTTCTGCTGAACCTGGCCCGGATGCTGCTGGTCAGTCTGCTTTTCGGCAGTGTCATGTCCCTTGTATACTCCCTGTCCGGAGGGCTTTTGAGCCTTCTTGTTATGGCGGTGTGCAAAAGGCTGCCCTTTTTCTCGGTGCTGGGGGTCAGCCTGGCCGGGGGCGTCAGCCACAATATCGGCCAATGGTGCGCCGCCCTGCTGGTTCTGCCCCTGTTCGCCCTTATATATTATCTGCCCTTTCTGCTGCTGGCCGGGGTTATCGCCGGGCTGCTGGTGGGATTTCTGGCCCGCCTGCTTATCCCGCTGCCTGATAAGATACACAGGTAAACTGTATATGCAGCGCCGGGCGCTGCATAGGGGAACCCCCGGCGAGGGTTCCCCACGGGAAAACCTTCCCCCGGAAGGTTTTCCCGCCCCTCCTGCGCTTTGTATTGCATAAA
Source organism: Candidatus Howiella intestinavium (assembly GCA_904420585.1). GTDB lineage: Bacteria > Bacillota > Clostridia > Oscillospirales > Acutalibacteraceae > Howiella > Howiella intestinavium. Next base: position 5,401 of record CAJFVX010000016.1, read on the forward strand.
GGATTTCGCGTCCTGCGGGACGCGAGCCGGGGTCTTGCCCCGGCACCCCGCCCGCTTTTTTGAAAAAAAGCGGCCAAAAAACTTTTTGGAGGTTTTGCCATGGCCCTGCGCCTGACCGAAGAACAGGCACTGGAGGCGGTCACGGCCTGCATGGACAAGGCCCTAGAAGACCCCACCGGCGTTTTTTCCGCCCCCTTCGCCCATCTGCGAAAGGCAAAGGGCAAGCTGCTGCGGGCGAAACTGGGCATTCGGGCCGCCCTGGGGGAGGACGGCTGCGTCCCCGACGCCCTGCCGCCCCGCCTTGCCGCCATCGAACTGCTCCATCTGGCCACCCTCATCCACGACGACCTGCTGGACGGGGCCGAAACCCGCCGGGGGATTGCCTCCCTGCCCGCCGCCTTCGACGGCAAAACCGCCGTGCTGGCGGGGGATTTCCTGCTGACCCGCTGCTTCTCCCTCTGCCTGCCCGCCGGGGAAGGCCTGCCGGCCGACGCCGGGGCCTGCCTTTCCTTTCTGTCCGCCGCCATGGCCCGGCTCTGCCGGGGGGAGATGCTCCAGCAGCGCAACCGGTACAACTACGATTTGACCCTCCGGGCCTACCTGCGGATTATCGCCGGCAAGACGGGGGCCCTCTTCGCCCTGGCCGCCCTCACCGGGGCCTATACCGCCGGCCGCGGGCCGGATATCCAGCGGCAGGCCGCCGGGTTCGGGGGCCGCATGGGGATGCTCTTCCAGATGCGGGACGACCACATCGACCTCTACCGCGCCCCGGCGGCGGGCAAGGATACGGGGGCCGACCTGCAGAACGGCGTGGTCACCCTGCCGGTTATCCTGGCCTTTGCAGCCGAGCCCCGGCTCCTTGAGGCCGCCCGCAGGGGACAGACGGAGGAAGTGCTGGCCCGGGTGCGGCGGCAGGTGCCGGTGAACAATCCGGTGGTCTGCCGGTACCGCCGGCGGGCGGAGGAAAGCCTCTCCCGCCTGCAGGGCCTCCCCGGCTGCGGCGGCCTTAAGGAGCTGCTGGGCTTCGCCGACCCCGCCCGGTTCCGGTAAACAGGCCTCTTATCCCCGGAAAAACAGGGAAAAACCCGAAAAAACCCGGGATTTCCGGGCAAAAAGGGGTTGCAATTTTTTTCCGGGTATGATAAGGTATAGAAGATGATGTATGTAGGAAGAGTGGGGCGACCCGCTCTTTCGTTTTGTTAGGGCGGCCACGCCCGCGAAAGGAGGAAAGCCCTTGGCGGCATCCAAAACCACCGACCGGGTTTTCGAACTGGCCCGGCCCGCAGCCGAGGCCCTGGGACTCACCGTCTGGGACGTGCGCTTTGTCAAGGAAGGGGCGTCCTGGTACCTGCGCATTTTTATCGATAAGCCGGAGGGCGTGGGCATCGAGGACTGCGAGGCCATGTCCCGGGCCGTCGACCCCCTGCTGGACGAGGCCGACTGCATCAAGCAGTCCTACTATCTGGAGGTCTGCTCCCCCGGCCTTGGCCGGGAGCTCACCCGCCCCGAACACTTCACCCGCTTTCTGGGGGAGGAAATACGGGTTCGCCTCATCCGCCCCAAGGACGGGAAAAAGGAATGGACCGGCCGCCTGACCGGCTACGACGGCGGCGTGGAACTGGAGGCGGAGGGGGAAACCTATCGGTTTGAAAAAGCCGATATTTCCCGGGTAAATCTCAAGGACGACGATTTTTAAAGGAAAAAAGTTTTTGCCCGCTTTTTTTAAAAAGCGGTGGGGTGTCGGGGCAAGGCCCCGGCTCGCGTCCCGCAGGACGCGAAATCCTCAAAACTGGGAGGGCTTTGGAAAAGATGAACAACGAATTTTTTGAGGCATTGGCCGCAATGGAAAAGGAAAAGGGCATCCCTGCGGGGTACCTGGCCGAGAAAATCCAGGCCGCCATCGTGGTGGCCGTCAAAAAGGAATACGGCGGCCGGGACGTGGTCTTCTGCGACGTGGACCCCGAAAACCGCCTTTTCCGGGTATACGTCCGCAAGGAGGTCGTGGAAGAGGTGGAAGACCCCTACGCCCAAATCCTGCCGGCCGACGCCGCCAAGTACAGCCGTTCGGCCAAGGTGGGGGACTTTGTGGAAATCGAGCTGGATACCATGCAGTTCGGCCGCATCGTGGCCCAGACGGCCAAGCACGTCATCCGCCAGGGCATCCGGGAGGCTGAGCGGGGCCAGACCCTCCAGGAATTCCAGAGCCGCAACCGGGAGTTGGTGACCGCCTCGGTCCAGCGGATAGACCCCAAGACGGGCAACGCCACCCTGCTCATCGGCCATTCCGAGGCCGTGCTGCCCAAGGCGGAGCAGGTGCCCGGGGAGGAACTTTCCGAGGGCGACCATATCAAGGTGTACATCGTGGACGTGCGGGACGCCGACAAGGGTCCCAAGGCCATGATTTCCCGCACCCATCCCGGCCTGGTCAAGCGGCTGTTTGAGATGGAGGTGCCCGAAATCTTCGACGGCACCATCGAAATCAAGGCCGTGTCCCGGGAGGCCGGCTCCCGCACCAAGCTGGCCGTCTGGTCGGCCAACCCCGAGGTGGACGCCGTGGGCGCCTGTATCGGCCAGCGGGGCGCCCGGGTCAACCAGATTGTGGAGGAACTGGGGGGCGAGAAAATCGACATCGTCAAGTACTCCGACGACCCCGCCGCCTTTATCAGCGAAGCCCTCTCCCCCGCCAAGGTGCTGCAGGTGGAAATTGTGGACGAGGAGGCCAAGTCCTGCCGGGCCACCGTGCCCGACGGCCAGCTCTCCTTAGCCATCGGCAACAAGGGCCAGAACGTCCGCCTGGCCGCCCGCCTGACCGGCTGGAAAATCGACATCCGGCCCGAAAGCGGCTTCTACGGCGAGGACCAGGAGGCCGAAAGCCCCATCGCCGACGATAACGGGGATACCGACGCAGAATAAAATACGGAAAATCGCGGAAGGGAGGCGGCCGGCATGCAGCAGAAAAAGGTACCCATGCGCATGTGCACCGGGTGCGGGCAGATGTACCCCAAGCGGGAGCTGGTGCGGGTGGTCAAGAATAAGGAAGGGGAGATTTCCCTGGACTTAAAAGGCAAGGCCCCCGGCCGGGGCGCCTACCTCTGCCGGAACCCGGAATGCTTACAGAAGGCCCGGAAGGCCCGGCGGCTGGAACGGGCCCTGTCGTCCAAAATTCCCGACGAGATATATGAGAAAATGGAAGCGGAACTGGCCGCCGACGAATCCTAGGCGGTTCCCCCGCCCTTTGCAGGCCCCATGGGAAAACCGGGGCCGGGCGGCATAGAATAGCAACAGATGGGAAAAGGGCAGTCCCTTTCCCGACTTTTCCGGCGGCTGCGGCCGTCCCGTAAGGAGGAAATCCCTGTTTGAACGACCCTTTGCTGAACATGCTGGGCATCGCCCGGCGGGCAGGTAAACTGTCCATCGGCTATGAAGCGGCGGCCGATTCGGTCCGGCGCGGTAAAGCCCGCCTGATTGTGGCGGCGGCCGACCTTTCCAAGAAAACCGAAAAGGAAATCCGTTACCTAATCGGCCATACCCCCAGAGAAGGGGATACCGGCGGGCCGCCTGACCCGGTCCAAAGGGTCATACGCATACCATTCGATATGAAAACCATGTCCAAAGCCATCGGAGCCAAAGCCGGCATCCTGTCGGTGGACGATGACGGACTTGCCGGGGCGGTCTGCAAACGCTGCCCTGCATGCGGGGAGGATGATGCAGAATGATGATGAAATACCGGGTGCACGAGGTGGCCAAGGATTTCGACGTATCCACCAAGGATATGGTGGAAGTCCTGAAGGAATACTTCGACGAGCCCAAAAAGAGCATGACCGCGCTGGAGGAAAACGAGCTGGACATGGTCTTTGAACACATGACCCAGCACAACCAGGTGGAGAATTTCGACGCCTACTTTGCCGAGGGGGAGCAGTCCCGCCAGGAGAAGAAGGCCAAAAAGGAGGCCGCAAAGGCCGAGATGCTGCGCAAGCAGCAGGAGCTGGCCGAGCAAATCCGCGCCCAGGCCGCGGCCGAAAAGGAAGCGGGGGAAGCGGAAGCCGCCAAAGCGGAGACTCCCGCCAAGGAGGCCCCGGCCGAGAAGCCGGCCGCCCCTGCGGCCGAAGCTGCGCCGGCGCCCAAAAAGGAAGCCGCAACCGCTCCCCAAACCGCCGAGAAGGCTGCGCCGGCGGCTCAGCCTGCCCAGCCGGCAGCCCAGGCCCAGACACAGCCCCAGAATCAGAACCGCCCGGCCCAGCCTGCCCAGAATCCGGCGGGGCGGCCGGCCCAGTCTCAGCCCCAACGGCCGGCAGCCCAGGGCCAGCCGGCGCAGAACCGGCAGGGCGGGCAGCAGGGATTCCAGGGCCAGGGGAACCGGCAGGCCCAGAAGCCCGGCCGCATCCAGCGGGTGGGGGACAACCGGCCGAATGAAAACCGGCCGAATGGCAATCATAAGAAACGGAACTCCAATCAGCCCAAGGCCCAGGCCCTGCCCCAGCGTCCCCAGAGCCAGCCCGGCCAGCAGCCCAACCGGGGCCCGGCCGAGCTGCTGCACGTGGATACCCGCGCCTCCAACGTGGATTTGGAGAAGTACAACGAGAAGTACGAGCGCATCGCCCCCGCCGGCTCCATGAAGGACAATATGCAGCGCAAGCAGAAAATCAACCAGCGCTCCAAGACCTACGGCCGGCCCCAGGGCGCCAAGCGCACCATGACCGAGGCCGAGAAGCTCCGCCGGCTGCAGCTGGAACGGATTAAGAAGACCCCCCTGAAAATCACCATCGGGGAGGAAATCACGGTGGGCGAGCTGGCGTCGGTGATGAAGAAGACGGCCGCCGAGGTCATCAAAAAGCTGATGACCATGGGGGTCATGGCCACCGTCACCCAGACCATCGACTACGACACCGCCTATCTGGTGGCCACCGAAATGGGCTGCAAGGTGGAGAAGGCCGTGGTGGTCACCATCGAGGACCAGATTATCGACGACACCGAGGATACGGCCGAGAACCTGAAGGAGCGCTGCCCGGTGGTGGTTGTCATGGGCCACGTGGACCACGGCAAGACCTCCCTGCTGGACGCCATCCGCAACACCTCGGTGACTTCCGGGGAAGCCGGCGGCATCACCCAGCACATCGGCGCCTACCAGGTCAAGTGCCAGGGCCGGGACATCACCTTCCTGGACACCCCCGGCCACGCCGCCTTTACCTCCATGCGCCAGCGGGGCGCCATGGTCACCGACATCGCCGTGCTGGTGGTGGCGGCTGACGACGGCATCATGCCCCAGACCATTGAAGCCATCAACCACGCCAAGGCCGCAAATGTACAGATTATCGTGGCGGTCAACAAGATGGATAAGCCGGAGGCCAACCCCGACCGGGTGCTGCAGCAGCTGACCGAGCACGAGCTGGTGCCCGAGGCCTGGGGCGGCGACGTCATCTGCGTCAACGTATCGGCCAAGACCCACGAGGGCATCGACCAGCTGCTGGAGAACATCCTGCTGGTGGCCGACATGCTGGAGCTGAAGGCCAACCCCGACCGGCGGGCCAAGGGCGCGGTCATCGAGGCCCGGCTGGACAAGGGCCGGGGCCCTGTGGCCACCCTGCTTGTCCAGAACGGCACCCTGCACGAAGGGGATATTGTGGTGGCCGGCACGGCCGTGGGCCGGGTGCGGGTTATGACCAACGAAAACGGCAAACGCATGAAGGAGGCCGGGCCCTCGGTGCCGGTGGAAATCACCGGTCTGGCCGAAGTCCCCGAGGCCGGCGACACCTTCGACGCCGTGTCCGACGAGCGGCTGGCCAGGGAACTGGTGGAGCAGCGCAAGCAGAAGGCCAAGGAGGCCGTCTTCAACGCCGCCCAGAAGGTCACCCTGGATAACCTCTTCTCCCAGCTGGAGCAGGGGGAACAGAAGGAGCTCAACATCATCGTCAAGGCCGACGTACAGGGCTCGGTGGAAGCGGTCAAGCAGAGTTTGGAGAAAATCTCCAACGACGAGGTGCGGGTACGGGTCATCCATGGCGGCGTGGGCGCGGTCAACGAGTCCGACGTCATGCTGGCCGGCACCTCCGGGGCCATCATTGTAGGCTTCAACGTCCGGCCCGACCCGGTGGCCCGGGACGCCGCCGAACGGGATGGGGTGGACATCCGCCTCTACCGGGTGATTTACGACTGCATCGAGGAAATCGAGGCGGCCATGAAGGGTATGCTGGCGCCCAAGTACCGGGATGTGGAACAGGGCCGGGTAGAGGTGCGCACCACCTACAAGATTTCCAGCGTGGGCACCATCGCCGGCTGCTATGTCACCGAGGGCAAGGTAACCCGGAACTCCAAAATCCGGGTGGTGCGGGACGGCATTGTGGTCACCGAGGACGAAATCCGCTCCCTGCGCCGTTTCAAGGACGACGTCAAGGAAGTGGCCCAGGGCTACGAATGCGGCATCGGCCTGGAGAAGTTCAACGACATCAAGGAGGGCGACGTCCTGGAAGCCTACATTGTGGAGGAATACCGGGACTAAGCCCCATAAACAGGAAGGAGGATTCCCATGCCTTCTTTTAAACTGGGCCGGGTTACGGCCGACATCCAGCGGGAGCTGTCCGATTTATTCCGGGAAATCAAGGACCCCCGGGTAAGCCGCCTGCTGAGTATCGTAAAAATCGATGTATCCGGGGATTTATCCTACGCCAAGGTCTACGTCAGCGCCATCGACGGGCCGGAGGCCACCCTCCGGTCGGTGAAGGGGTTAAAAAGCGCGGCGGGGTTTCTCCGCCGGGAACTGGGCAAGCGCCTGTCCCTGCGGAAAACCCCCGAACTGCGGTTTGTGGCGGACGATTCCATCGTCCAAAGCGCCCACATCGCCCAGATTATCGATTCCCTGGAAGACGAGGAGTAGATTTTCAACAACTCCCGCAAAGTCCGGTTGAAAAAAAGTTTTTTGGCCGCTTTTTTTCAAAAAAGCGGTGGGGTGGAGGGGCAAAGCCCTCCTCGCGTCCCGCAGGACGCGAAATCCTCGAGCCGGGAATCCCTCCCGGCTCTCTTTGCTTATCCCGCCGGTTGGCGGGACAACCTACGGGAAGGAGCGCAGCCATGGAACGGATGCAAAACAAATCCCAAAATATAACTTTACAGGAGGCCTGCGCCTTTCTGCGGGAGCGGGAGGACTTTGTCGTCCTCTGCCACGCCTCCCCCGACGGGGACACCATCGGCTCGGCCGCCGGCCTCTGCCTGCTTCTGCGGGCTTTGGGCAAGCGGGCTTTTCTCCGCTGCGGCGACCCCATTCCCCAAAAGTACGCCTACATTTACAAAGGCCTCACCCAGCCGGACTGCACCCCCAAAACCGTGGTGGCCTCCGACGTGGCCGACCCCAAGCTGCTGGGCAGCCTTAGGGAAGCATATCCGGACATCGATTTGTGCATCGACCACCACAAGTCCAACACCCGGTACGCCCACCGGCTGTATCTGGACGCGGAGGCGTCGGCGGTGTGCGAAATCACCTATCAGATTGCCCGGGAAATGGGGGTTGTCCCCGGCCGGCAGATGGCCGACGCCCTGTTTACCGGCATCTCCACCGACACCGGCTGCTTTAAATTCTCCAACGTCACGGCCCGCACCCACCGCATCGCCGCCGACCTGCTGGAGATGGGGGCCGACGCCGCCGAAATCAACCGCATCATGTTCGACACCAAGACGAGACAGCGGGTGGAAATCGAGCGGATGGCCCTGGATTCCATGCAATTCTACCACGAAGGCCGCATCGCCATGGTGACCATCACAAAGGCCATGCGGGAGGCGTCCCGCTGCGCCGAGGAGGATTTGGAGGGCATCACCACCCTCTCCCGCACCATCGAAGGGGTGGTTGTGGGCATCACCGTCCGGGAAAAGGAAGCGGGGCGGTATAAAATTTCCGTCCGCACCCTGGAGCCGGTGGACGCATCCAGGCTCTGCGGGGAGCTGGGGGGCGGCGGCCACGCCCGGGCCGCCGGGTGCGAGCTGCAAGGCTCCTTAGAGGAAGTGCAGGATACCCTGGCCCAAACGGCGGGCCGGTATCTTGCAGAAGCGGGGATGTGATTGGCCCTCCTGCGCTTTAGGGGATTTCGCGTCCTGCGTGACGCGAGCCGGGGTTTTACCCCGGCACCCCACCGCTTTTTGAAAAAAGCGGGCAAAAACTTTTCTTTTAAAGGATTCCGTTTATGGTTGGATTGATTTTACTGGACAAGCCGGAGGGTATGACCTCCTTTGGGGCGGCGGCGGCCCTGCGGCGGCTGACGGGAGAAAAACGGGTGGGCCATACCGGCACCCTGGACCCCATGGCCACCGGCCTGCTGCCAGTCCTCCTGGGACAGGCTACCCGTCTGGTTTCCCTGCTTATGGAAACCGAAAAGGAATATGAGGCCGTCCTGCGCCTAGGGATGCGCACCGACACCCTGGACGTAACCGGCCGGATTCTGGAAACCCGTCCGGCGGCCGGCCGGGCGGAACTGGAGGCCGTATTGCCCCGCTTTACCGGGGAAATCCTCCAGACCCCGCCCATGTACTCGGCCCTGAAAAAGGACGGCGTCCGGCTCTATGAGCTGGCCCGGCAGGGCAAAGAGGTGGAAAGGAAGCCCCGGCCGGTGACCATCCGGGAGCTGGAACTTCTGGAAGCCTGCGGCCCCGATACCTACCGGCTGCGGGTGGTCTGCTCCAAGGGCACCTACATCCGCACCCTCTGCGACGATATCGGCAGGGAATTGGGCTGCGGCGGCGTCATGGCCGCCCTGCGGCGGACGGCCACCGGGGGCTTCTCCATCCGGGAGGCCGTAGCCCTGGAACAGCTGGAGGCCGACGGCCCGGCAGCCCATCTGCTGCCGGCCGACCGGGCGGTGGCCGGATACCCCGCCCTGCAGGTATCGGCCGCCCAGGCCGGGCGCTTTTTAAACGGCGGACAGCTGGACTTTGCCCGCCTCTCCCTGCAGAATCCCGCCCATGGCGCCCTTTACCGGGTCTACGGCCCTGGTAACCGCTTTCTCGGCATGGGCCGGGCCGACGGGGACAAGGAGCAGCTGGCCGTCCAATGCATCATACAGATATAAAAAGGTTTTTTGGCCGCTTTTTTCAAAAAGAGATTCCCCTGTTAGGGGAAATGTCGCGCAGCGACAAAAGGGTGCCCGCCTCTGGAAGAGGGGCGGGGCGCCGGGGGAAGGCCCCGGCTCGCGTCCCCCAGGACGCGAAATCAGATATACAGGAGGTTTGATTCCGTGCTTATCACCCACCGTCTGCAACTGGATACACCCCGGCCGGTGGCCCTGGCCCTGGGCACCTTCGACGGCCTACATCTGGGCCACCGGGCGGTGATAGACCAGGTGCTGCAGGGGGATTTCATCCCCGCCGTGCTGACCTTCGACGGCCATCCCCGGCAGGTTCTGGAACACAAGCAGCCTCCCCTGCTGCAAACGGCGGCGGATAAGTACGCCCTTCTGGAGGAATGGGGGGTAAAAGCCGTCTTCTCCCTGGACTTTGCGTCCATCCGGGACCTTTCCCCGGAGGATTTTCTCCATATGCTCTGCACCCGGCTGCCGGTGGGACGCCTTTGCTGCGGCTTCAATTTCCGCTTCGGCAGAAACGGTGCCGGGGACGCGGATTTCTTAAAAGCCTACGGGGCGGAAAAGGGCATCGAAATCAAGGCTGTGCCCCCGGTAGAGGCCGGGGGACTGCCCATTTCCTCCAGCCGCATCCGAAACCTTCTCATAGAGGGGAAAACCGAGGAGGCCGTCTCCCTATTGGGCCACCCCTTCTTTTTCACCCTGGAGGTGGTAGGGGGCGACCAGCGGGGACGCACCATCGGCTTCCCCACCATCAACCAAATCCTGCCCGACGGCCTTTTACAGCCCCGCTTTGGGGTCTACGCCTCCCGCACCCGCATCAACGGCCGGTACTACCCTTCGGTGACCAACGTAGGTCTCCGCCCCACATTCCGGGCCGACCGTGCCTTATCCGAAACCCACATCATCGGCTACGCCGGCGATTTGTACGGCCGGCGGCTGCGGGTGGAGTTGCTGCATTTTCTCCGGGACGAGACCAAATTCGGCTCCTTAGAAGAACTGAAAAACGCCATCAGCCGGGATTTGCACCATTCCCTTTACTATATCTATCCCGGAAAATAGCCCGCCCCCTCCTTCTTCGGGAACGGGCGTTTTTTTATTGGATTTTTCAGAGGATAAATTGGACTTTTCGCTGATTTGAAAATTTTGTGACCGGTTTGACCGATTAGACCTGATTTTTAAATCCAGCTATGCTACAATAGGGATGCATAGCTCAAATATGCCCGTATTTCGTCCTTATTTCTTTACTCTTTTTTTGCGGATATCCCCCCTTTATCCTTGTAAAACAAGCCAAAATATGATAAAATTATAAGGGTTTTTATACGGCATGGCATATGCGGGCTGACAGCGGCATCCGCCCGGTTTTTCCGATTCGCCGATGATGTGTATTTTCAGCTGGAAATCCCCTGCCTATGGCCGCCTACCTGTATTTCTTTCCTCTGAACTGCGGGATACGGGTGTATAGACAGTCCGCCGGGATATTCCTATGGAATCATCCAAACCGGCGACATGTGCGTCGGTTTGGATACGAAAAATTCCGCCCTTGCGGGATTCGTAAGGGGAATGTTAGAAGGGGGGCTTGCCCCTCTTCCACGGTTTGCCGGGCTGTTTTTTTATATTCTATAGAAGAAGGAATGAAGCAAATGGATTCTTTAACCGACGTCTGGTCGGCGGTCTGCGAGGCCTGCCGGCAGCATATCTCCGAGGTTGGCTTCAACGCCTGGATTAAGATTATCAACCCCATCGAGCTGCGGGCCGGGGAGGTTGTCCTGGGCGTATCCTCCGACTTTAAACGGAATATCATCGAAGAGAATTACAGCAAACTGCTCTCCGACTGCTTTGAGGAGGTGCTGGGATTCCCGGTGAAAATCAACCTGGTGGTGCAGAACGAGGAAGGGGTTATCGTCCCTCCCGGCGGCCCCTCCCAGGCCGTGTCTCCCCTGCCCACCGCCGACTATCCCTATACCTTCGACACCTTCATTGTGGGGTCCTCCAACCGGTTCGCCCACGCCGCCTCCATGGCCGTGGCCGAGAACCCGTCGGTGGTCTACAACCCCTTGGTGATTTACGGGCCCTCCGGCGTGGGCAAGACCCATCTGCTGCTGGCTATCTATCACCACATCGCCGAGAAGTTCCCCGAGAAAAAGCTGCTCTACGTCCGGGCTGAGGACTTTACCAACGACCTGATTCAGTCCCTGCACCAGGGCACCATCAACGCCTTTCACGACAAGTTCCGCACGGCCGACGTGCTCATGATGGACGATATCCAGTTTATCGCCGGTAAGGAGTCCACCCAGGAGGAGTTTTTCAATACCTTCAATTCCCTCTACCAGGCCGGCAAGCAGATGGTGGTCACCTCCGACCGGCCGCCGAGGGATATCAAGACCCTGGACGACCGCATCCGCTCCCGGTTTGAAAGCGGCCTGCTGGCCGACGTGGCTCCGCCGGATTTCGAGACGAGGGTGGGAATTATCCGCCGCAAGGCCCAGCTGCTGGGCTTTGACCTGAATGAGGATATTATCTTTTACATCGCCGAGCAGATTAAGTCCAACACCCGCCAGCTGGAGGGCGTGGTCAAGAAGATTCAGGCCTACCTGCATATCCAGGGGGCCCATGAGACCACCGTTACCATCGCCCAGGCCGCCATCCGGGATATCCGCAACGACAACCAGCCCGAGCCGGTGACTGTGGACAAGATTGTTTCCGAGGTGGCCCGCACCTACGGGCTGGACGACGACGACATCCGCTCCAAAAAGCGGGATGCGCCCATCTCCTACGGCCGGCAGGTAGCCATGTATATTGTCCGGGAGGTCACAGGCATGTCCTACACCTCCATCGGCAAGGAGTTCGGCCGTGATCACTCCACCGTGGTCTACGCCATGCAGGAGATTGAGCGCAAGCTGAAGAACAATTCCCATGAACGGGAGATTGTGGAGGATATTATTAAGAATCTGCAGGACCAGTAGCCTTTGGACCGCCGGAAAGAGGGAAAAAATTCTTTTATTTATTTCCTTAAGGGTGGGTGGGGCGAGGGTTCCCCGCGAGAAAACGTCCCACCGGGACGTTTTCTCTGCCCTTCCTGCGCTTTTGAATGCATGGGGGATTTCGCGTCCTGCGGGACGCGACAAGGGGTCTTGCCCCTTGACCCCGCCCGCTTTCCCCAAAAAAAGCGGCCAAAAAACTTTTCCTTTTGCTGGTTGCGTTTGGTTTCCATAAAGTTCCGGTTTTCCCCATAGTTTTCCTTTTTCCACATCCCCCTTTTCCACAGGGTGTGGAAGGGTGGAAAAGCCGACAGAACTTTCCACTTTTCCCTCCAAAGTTATCCGGGGGGTGGTCTGGAAACTTTTTTGAGGCCCACGGCGGCTTCAGGGGGGTTTTCCACATTTTGCACAGCCCCTACTAATACGACTATTTTTATCCCTTACTTATAGAGCGCGGAGGATGAAAAAATGAAAATTGCAATCGACAGGATGACATTATGTGATGCGGTGAATCATGTCTCCCGGGCCGTGTCCACCAAATCCACCATTCCGGCCCTGGAGGGCATCATGCTCCTGGCCGAGGGGGAGACCCTGACTATGGTGGCGTATAATCTGGAAATCGGCATGACCAAAAAGCTGGCCGCCCGGGTGGAGGAAAAGGGGGAGGTTATCCTCAACGCAAAGCTGTTCGGGGATATCGTCCGCCGGCTGCCGGGGGATATGGTCAGCCTGACGGTGGATGAGCGGCTCATGTGTCAGATTACTTCCGGCAGCGCCAAATTTGATATTCTGGGCATCTCCACCGCCGAGTTCCCCGAAATGCCCTCTCTGACCGAGAGTAAGGCTTTGGATATGCCGGGGGATGTGCTCCAGAGCATGGTGCGGCAGACCATTTTTGCCGTGGCCCAGAACGACGCAAAGCCGGTGCATACCGGTATTCTCTTTGAGGTATCGGGCGGGGAAATCCGGCTGGTGGCCGTGGACGGCTTCCGGCTGGCCATCCGCAAGGAAGCCCTGGCCGCTGACAACGATATGCGGTTTATCGTGGCCGGCAAGGCCATGAGCGAGGTTGTCAAGCTGATTACCGAGGAGACCGAGACGGTGACCCTCCGGGTGGGCAAGCGGCATATCAGTTTTGAAATCGACGGGTATACCCTGATTTCCCGGCTGCTGGACGGGGAGTTCTTGGATTATCACAACACCATCCCCAAGGCCTTCGCCTCCACCGTGCGGGTGAATACCAGAGAGGTGGCCGATACGGTGGAGCGCATCTCCCTGATTATCAGCGACCGGCTGAAAAGCCCCGTGCGCTGCCAGATAAGCAGCGAGGGCATCGAGTTCTCCTGCGTCACGGCCATGGGCCGGGCGGTGGACCGGTGCGGCGCCTCCCTGGAAGGGGCGGACATCGAAATCGGCTTCAACAACCGGTATCTGCTGGACGCCCTGCGGGCGGCCGAGACCGACGAGGTGTTCATGGAGTTCAACGGGGCCTTCGCCCCCATGGTCATCCGGCCGGTGGAGGGGGATACCTTCCTGTTCATGGTCATGCCGGTGAGGTTGAAAAATGAAATCTAAGCAGACGGCTATTACAACCGAGTTTATCCGCCTGGACGCCCTGTTAAAGCTCAGCGGCCTTGTTTCCACCGGGGGACATGCCAAGATGGTCATCCTGGACGGGCAGGTGTCGGTCAACGGCGAAGACTGCCGGATGCGGGGCAAGAAGCTGCGGCCGGGGGATAGGGTGCAATTCGGCGATACCGAAATCGAGGTCACGGCCGGGTAAGAGGAGGGAGACAGGGTGCGGGTTATCCGTTTGGAATATGAAGGGTACCGGAACCTTGTCACCGATTCCATCGAGGCGGCCGAGGGGGTCAACCTCATTTACGGGGACAACGCCCAGGGCAAGACCAACCTGGTGGAGGGCATCTGGCTGTTTACGGGGGCCAAAAGCTTCCGGGGCTCCAAGGACGGGGAGCTGACCGGCTTTGACCGGGAATTTTCCCGTTTGCGGCTGACCTTTTACGGGGCCGGCCGGGAGCAGGAGGCCGAACTGAAGGTACAGGGCCGGCGGCAGGCCGTGCTCAACGGGGTGGAACTCAAATCCCCCACCCAGCTGGCCGGCAGCTTCTGCGCCGTGATTTTTTCTCCGGCCCACCTGTCCTTAATCCAGGACGGCCCGGCGGCCCGGCGGCGGTTTTTGGATATCGCCATCGGCCAGCTGTGGCCCAAGTACATCGAGATATTAAAACGCTACACCCGGGCGGTGACCCAGCGCAACGCCGCATTGAAGGACGCCCGGTACAACCGGCAGATGGAAAGCCTTATCGACATCTTCGACCAGTCCATCGCCCAGTTCGGCGGCCGGCTGACCGAATACCGCCGGCGGTACGCGGCGGCCCTGGGGCGGTATGCCCCGGGGATATACGCCGGGCTTTCGGGGGGAAAGGAAAAACTGAGCCTTGCCTACCAGCCCGCCCATGGGGCGACGGCGGATGAAGGGACAGCCGAATCGGTCTCCGTCCGGTCGGAACGGTACGCGGCGGGGCTGCTGGAGGCATTGACCGCCGCCCGGGAGGAGGATATGCGCACCGGCTCCACGTCGGTGGGCCCCCACCGGGACGATTTGGAAATCGCCATCGACGATTTGCCCGTGCGCAGCTTCGGCTCTCAGGGGCAGAAGCGGTCGGCGGTACTGGCCCTAAAGCTTGCCGAGGCGGAGGTTCTGCGGGACGCTGCCGGGGAAAAACCGGTGATTCTTCTGGACGACGTCATGAGCGAGCTGGACGGGGCCCGGCAGGACTATATTCTCAATCACATTGACGGCTGGCAGGTTTTCATCACCTGCTGTGACCCGGCGCCCATACAGAAGCTGGCGGGAGGCCGCAGCTTCCATATGCAGGCCGGGAAAATCCAAGCGGAGTAGGAGGACGGGGCATGTACATCCATCTGGGGCAGGATACGGTGGT
The DNA here is from genome assembly GCA_904420585.1 of Candidatus Howiella intestinavium. GTDB lineage: Bacteria > Bacillota > Clostridia > Oscillospirales > Acutalibacteraceae > Howiella > Howiella intestinavium. The sequence continues at coordinate 20,407 of CAJFVX010000016.1, forward strand.
GCGCAAGGAGGATGTGGTGGGCATATTCGATTTGGATACGGCCACCATTTCCAAGCATACCAGGGACTATTTATCCCGGGCCGAGAAGGCAGGGGACGTTGTCAACATCACCCTGGAACTGCCCAAGTCCTTTATCGTCTGCCGGGATGGGGAACGGGAAAGCGGCCGGGTGGTCTATCTTTCCCAGATTTCCTCGGCTACCCTGCTCAAACGGGCAGGCTTCCTGTCCGCCGGCATCGGCTAAGGGAAAAAAGAAAAGTTTTTTGCCCGCTTTTTTGGGGGAAAGCGGTGGGGCGCCGGGGTAAGACCCCGGCTCGCGTCCCGCAGGACGCGAAATCCCTTATACAACCAGAAGCGCAGGAGGGGCGGGAAAACCTTCCGGGGGAAGGTTTTCCCGTGGGGAACCCTCGTCCCGCCCACCCTTAAGGAAAAATATTTTTTGTTTTATCCGCCTTACTATACAGACATCAAACAAACCTCCGGGAGAGCATCCTCTCCCGCAGCTGTTTACACAGGAGGGAACCAGTTTGGACAACAACGAAATGGAACGCGTCCCCGGGGCCGGGGAGGCCCATGAGGAGTACGACGCCAGCCAAATCCAGGTGCTGGAAGGCCTGGAGGCCGTGCGCAAGCGGCCGGGCATGTACATCGGCTCCACAGGGGAAAAGGGCCTGCACCATCTGGTCTACGAAATCGTGGACAACGCCATCGACGAAACCCTGGCCGGCTACTGCGACAACATCGTGGTGGACATCCTGGAGGGCAACATCATCCGGGTGGAGGACAACGGCCGGGGCATCCCGGTGGGCATCCATCCCAAGCTGGGCATCCCGGCCGTGACGGTGGTGCTCACGGTACTCCACGCCGGCGGTAAGTTCGGCGGCTCGGGCTATAAGGTATCCGGCGGCCTGCACGGCGTGGGCTCCTCGGTGGTCAACGCCCTGTCCACCTGGCTGGAGGTGGAGGTCAAAGACGGCCAGCATATCTACAAACAGCGCTTTGAGCGGGGCAAGCCGGTGTACGACCTGAAGGTCATGGGGGATACGGATGAAACCGGCACCACCATCACCTTCCAGGCCGACCCCGAGATTTTCACCGACACCACCGTCTACGACTACGACGTGCTGCTGACCCGCCTGCGGGAACAGGCCTTCTTAAACGCCGGGGTGCGCATCCACCTGTCGGATAAGCGGCCGGATATGGAGAGCCGCAGCGACCTGCTGCACTACGAGGGGGGCATCCGTTCCTACTGCGAATTTTTAATGGAAAAATCCAAGCGGGAAAAGCTGACCCCCGACCCCATCTACCTGTCGGCCGTAAAGGGCACCAGCACGGCCGAAATCGCCCTTTTATTCAACGATGGGTACGATACCAACATCATCAGCTTTGCCAACAACATCCACACGGTGGACGGGGGCACCCACGAAACCGCCTTCAAGAACGCCTTAACCCGGGTCATCAACAACTACGGCCGGCGGTTTAAGATATTAAAAGACAACGACCCCAAGCTGCGGGGGGACGATATCCAGGAGGGCCTGGTGGCGGTCATCAGCGTCAAGCTCACCGACGCCCAGTTCGAGGGCCAGACCAAGGGCAAGCTGGGCAATACCTCCATGGGCACCATGGTCAACAACCTGGTAAACGAGCAGCTGTCGGCTTTCCTGGAGGACAATCCCCCCATCGCCAAGATGATACTGGAGAAGGCCGTGGCCGCCTCCACCGCCAGGGAGGCCGCCCAGAAGGCCCGGGATTTGCAGCGGAGCAAGACGGGGCTGACCAAGGTGCGCATGCCCGAAAAGCTGGCCGACTGCATTTCGGACGACATGAACTTAACCGAGCTCTACATCGTGGAGGGCGACTCGGCCGGCGGCTCGGCCGTCAAGGGCCGGGACAGGAATTACCAGGCCATCCTGCCCCTGTGGGGCAAGATGCTCAACGTGGAAAAGGCCCGGGTGGATAAGGTCTACAGCAACGAGAAGCTGGCCCCGGTGGTCATCGCCCTGGGCACCGGCATCGGGGAGGACTTCGACATTTCCAAGCTGCGGTACGGCAAGGTGGTGGTCATGGCCGATGCCGATGTGGACGGCTCCCATATCCGCACCCTGCTGCTGACCTTCTTCTTCCGGTATATGCCCGAACTCATCGAGCAGGGCCACGTCTATCTGGCCCAGCCCCCCCTCTTCAAGGTGGAGAAGGGCAAAAAGCACTTCTACGCCTTCTCGGACGAGGAGCGGGATAAGTACATCGCCGAGCTGGGGGGCGGCGCCAACGTCCAGCGGTATAAGGGTCTTGGCGAAATGGATGCCGAACAGCTTTGGGAAACCACCATGGACCCGGAATTCCGCACCATGCTGAAGGTGGAAATGGCCGACGCCGAAAAGGCCGACGCCACCTTTACCATGCTCATGGGGGACGAGGTGGAGCCCCGCCGGGAATTCATCGAGAAGAACGCCCTGCGGGTGGAGAACCTGGATATTTAGCCCGCCTGCCGGCAGAGCCGGGCAGCGGCACCCCGGCCCAAAGGCTTTGCACAGAAAAAACCGAAAGGGAGGATGTGACGTATGGAGGAATCCAAGGAGATTGTAAACGGCGTCATCCAGGCCGACTACGCCCTGGAGGCCGGCGACATCAAATCCGCCCTGCACCTCAGCGGCCGGCTGAAGGACAGGGTGGGGCTGCACGTCTTCCAGTCCTGCCTGGCCCTGCTGGGGCTGGCCATCTTTATCTCCAGCATTTTCGCCAATCCCGCCAATGTGCTGAACTACGTTTTAGCCGCCGCCTGCCTTATCCTGCTGGGCACCGTCTGGCTCTACCCCTATATGGTGCAGCGGCAGGCCGTAAAAAGCGCGGTGGACGGCAAGACCATCCATATTGAGCTGGAACCCGGCCGGCTGCGGGTGGCCATCCCGGACAAGGGGATGGACGACACCTTCTCCCTTGGGGACATGCCGCCGGTGAAGAAGAACGACGATATTTTCCTGTTGGAGCCGGAGGCGGGCATCATGCTGATTATCCCCATCCGCCGGCTGCCGGAGGGGAGCCTTCCTGCCGCCGCCGCCATTCTGGAAAAGGCCGGGCAGGAGACCGAAGAGGAAACCGAGCAGCCCTGAAGCCGCCGCCCAGGCGGCCGGGGCTGTGCAGAGAAAGAAATAAGGTGAAACGAACTTGAGTGATTTCGCAAAGATTTCGGAGAACCAGAAAATCGTCCCGGTGGAAATCGTGGACGAGATGGAAAAAAGCTTTCTGGAATACTCCATGTCGGTTATCGTCAGCCGCGCCCTGCCCGACGTGCGGGACGGCCTGAAGCCGGTGCACAGGCGTATCCTCTACACCATGCATGAAAACGGCCTGACCCCCGACAAGGCCTACCGCAAGTGCGCCGATACGGTGGGGGCCGTGCTGGGCCGGTACCATCCCCACGGGGACGCCAGCGTCTACGACGCCATGGTGCGCATGGCCCAGGACTTTTCTCTGCGGTATATGCTCATCGACGGCCACGGCAACTTCGGTTCGGTGGACGGATACCCCGCCGCCGCCTACCGGTACACCGAGGCCCGTATGAGCAAAATCGCCCTGCATATGCTGGACGACATCGACAAGGAAACGGTGGACTTTGAGCCCAACTACGACGACCGCCTCAAAGAGCCCAAGGTGCTGCCCGCCCGCTTCCCCCAGCTGCTGGTCAACGGCTCCTCGGGCATCGCCGTGGGCATGGCCACCAACATCCCCCCGCACAACCTGGGGGAGGTTATCGACGGCATGTGCTGCCTAATCGATAACCCCGACGCTTCTTTGGAGGAAATCTGCGAGCACATCAAGGGGCCCGACTTCCCCACCGGCGCTTTGATTATGGGCCGGGCGGGCATCCGGGCGGCCTACGCCACCGGCCGGGGCAAAATCACCGTCCGGGCCCGGACCGAAATCGAGGAGGGGCGGAACGGCCGGTTCCAGATTATCGTCACCGAAATCCCCTATATGGTCAATAAGCAGAACCTGGTCAAGTCCATTCTGGACCTCATCACCGAAAAGCGCATCGACGGCCTGGACGACGTGGTGGACTACTCCAACCGGGAGGGCATCCGCATCGTCATCGACCTGAAAAAGGACGCCAATCCCCAGGTGGTCTTAAACCAGCTCTTTGCCTTTACCCAGCTGCAGACCACCTTTGGGGTCATCATGCTGGCCCTGGTGGACGGCCAGCCCAAGGTGCTGACCCTAAAGGAGATGCTCCAGGACTACATCAACTACCAGTGCACCATCATCGAGCGGCGCACCCGGTACGATTTGCGCAAGGCCGAGGAGCGGGCCCATATCCTGGAGGGACTGAAAATCGCCCTGGACTTTATCGACGAGGTCATCGCCCTGCTGCGGGCCTCCAAGTCCATCCCCGAGGGCAAGGAAAAGCTTATGGCCCGCTTCGGGCTGGACGACCCCCAGGCCACGGCCATCGTTCAGATGCCCCTGGGCCGCCTGACCGGTTTGGAGCGGGAGAAAATCGAGGAAGAACTGGCCGGGCTGCTGGATAAAATCGCCGATTACAAGGATATTCTGGCCAGCCACGCCCGGGTGCTGGACATCGTCAAGACCGAGGCCTTAAACCTGCGGGATAAATTCGCCGACGAGCGGCGGACCGAAATCACCGCCGTGTCGGGTGAGGTGGACATCGAGGACTTAATCCCGGTGGAGGAATGCGTGCTGACCATGACCAAGGCGGGCTATATCAAGCGCCTGCCGGCCGATACCTATGCGGCCCAGCACCGGGGCGGCCGGGGGATTCTGGGCATGTCCACACGGGAAGACGACTTTGTGGAGAATATGTATGTCTGCTCCTCCCACGACTATGTGCTGCTCTTCAGCAATCTGGGCCGGGTCTACCGCATGAAGGCCTATGAAATCCCCGAGGGCAGCCGCACGGCCAAGGGCATGAACATCATCAACCTGCTGCCCCTGCAGCCGGAGGAGAAAATCACCAACATCCTGCCGGTGGCCGAATTCGACGAGGAGCGGTATGTCTGCATGGTCACCAAGCAGGGTTTAATCAAGCGCACCAAGCTCCAGGCCTACAACACCGCCCGGAAGGGCGGGGTCATCGCCATCACCCTCAACGAGGGGGACGAGCTGCGCTGGGTGCGGCTGACGGGCGGCGACGACCAGCTGATTGTGGCCACCAAGCAGGGCATGGCCATCCGCTTTAAGGAGACCGACGCCAGGCCCTTAGGCCGTACCGCCCGGGGCGTGCGGGCCATCCGCCTGCGGGGGGTCCAGGCCGCCGAGGAGGAGGAAACCCTGCTGCCCGATACCGCCGAGGAGGAAGAGGACTTCTCCGCCGCCGGCCAGCCCGACGAGGTGGTGGGCATGTCGGTGCTGCGGGAGGGCGCCACCCTGCTGACGGTCACCGAAACCGGCTACGGCCGCCGCAGTCCCCTGACCGACTACCGGGTCCAGTCCCGGGGGGGCAAGGGCCTGACCAACTACCGCACCGCCGCCTACGGCGACGTGGCCGCCATCAAGGTGGTGGACGAGGAGGACGACGTCATCCTTATCTCCTCCGACGGGGTGGTTATCCGCATCCCGGTGGCCGAAATCAGTATGTTCGCCCGGCCGGCCAAGGGCGTGCGGGTCATGCGGGTGCAGGAGGGCGAACGGCTGCTGACCGTGGCCCGGGCCGCCCACGACGAGGAGGAGGCCGAATCCCTGGAAGCCGAGGGAGAAGAAAATCCCGGGGATACGGCTGAGGAAAAGTAAATCCATCCCGCATAAACAAAAGGGAGAAAGCAGTCTTGCTTTCTCCCTTTTTATATGACCAAATTTCCGATTTATCGACAAGAATAGTTGAGTTTTGATAAAAAAAGTGGTATACTACCACATATAAGAGAGTGTATGTCACAAAAATGTGGTCGAAAGGGCAAAGGACGGGGTGGCTATGGCAAAAATCAATCGGGCGTATGCCGATAAATACAGGCAGCTGGGCAGGAATCTGGCCTATTACCGCAGGCTGCGGGGCTATTCCCAGGCGGAACTGGCCGAAAAGCTGGATTTAAGCGAAGGGTATGTGGGTCATATCGAAGCGCAGAATGTGGACAAGGAACCCTCCCTGCAGGTGCTCTTCCGCATAGCCGAGGCCCTGGACGTGCCCGCCTACAAATTTTTTATGGACGCCAAAATGCCGCCGGTGCTGCGGCGGAACCGGAAAAGATGAAAAGGCCATCCCCCCGACCCCCCGGGCCGGGGAATTTTTTGCCCTGCCGGCGGGGTTTGCCGGCCTTCATTCATAAAATAGCCCTTTTCTAACGCCGAAAAAGATGGTATGATATTTTTATTGACGCAGCGCGCCTCCCTTTCCCCAGAGGGGAAAGGCCGGCCCGCTTTCTTCCCATAAACCCCGAAAGGAGGATGCGGCTTGCTCCTCGATGCAATGTATACATACTATCTGGCGGCGTCCCGCTGGGCGCTGGCTTTTCTGGCCCTGCTCTTTATCCTCCAGTGGATTCGCTGCTTCCTCTCCCTGCGCCACCGGACGGCGGTGCTGGCCGTCCTGGTCACCGAGGACGGGGACCGACTGCCGGTGACCTCCTATGAATCCTCTATCGGCCGGCGGGGGGTCAGCGACATTGTGCTGAACCTGCCCAACATCTCCCGCAAGCACGCCGTGCTGACCTATGTGGAGGGGGAGGGCTGGCGCATCAGCGACACCGGCTCCAGCGGGGGCGTGGCCGTAAACGGCAAACGGATAGACAGCCCCACCCCCCTTAAGACGGGGGATAAAATCACCCTGAACGGCTATCATCTCTACCTGGAGGCCCCCCGGCAGGAGGACGTAGGCCTTGTGAAAAAGCCCAAAAGGAAAAAGAAGCCCAAGAAGGCCTCCTTTGCCGCCCTGTCGGCCCTGCTGGGCTGTTTCCAGCTGATTATGTGCGTCCAGCTCATGCTGCGCTTTCGGGAGGATATGCCCCTTTTCCTGCCCATATCCTTCTTAGTCCTCTTCTTCGGGCAGATTCTCTACTACGGGGTGAACAGCCGGCAGAACGGCCCGCCCCCCTTGGCCGAAATGCCTGTTTTCTTCCTCTCCACCTTAGGGATGGCCGTCTGCTCGACCTTAAGCAGCAAGGAGGGGGCGGCCGGGGTATCGGCCGTTATGTTCAAGCAGCTGGGGGCGGCCGCCGCCGGCTTTGTGGCCTTCCTCGTACTCTATAAAATCCTGCAGAATACCCGCCTGACCATGCGGCTGCGGTATCTGGCCGGGGGGGCGGCCCTGGGGCTGCTGGCCCTCAACCTGGTTTTCGGATTTTCAAGGTACGGCGCCAAAAACTGGATCGACATCGGTCCCATCTCCTTCCAGCCCTCCGAGTTTGTGAAAATCGCCTTTATCTTCGCCGGGGCGGCCACCCTGGAGCGGCTGCTGACCACCCGCAACCTGCTTTTGTTCTTAGGCTTCTCGGCCGCCTGCATCGGGGCCCTGGGCCTCATGCGGGACTTCGGCGCCGCCGCCATCTTCTTTGTGACCATGATGATTATCATCGTCATCCGCTCGGGGGACTGGCGGGTTATCGCCGGCATCACGGCCTTGGCGGGGGCGGGGGCGGCAGGCATCGTCCTCATCATGCCCCACGTGACCAAGCGGTTCGAGGCCTGGGGCCATGTGTGGCAGTACGCCTCCACCTCGGGCTACCAGCAGACCCGCACCCTGGTGGCCATCGGCAGCGGCGGCCTGCTGGGCGTGGGGGGCGGCAACGGCTATCTGGATACGGTCAGCGCCGCCAGCACCGACCTGGTTTTCGGGGTGGTCTTTGAGGAGTGGGGCGGGATTATCGCCCTTTCGGCTCTGGCCTGCTTTGTGCTTTTGGCCCTCTACGCCTGGCGGCTGGCCAGGTCCGCCCAGTCGGCCTACTACGCCATCGCCGTCTGCGCGGCGGCGGGCATGTTCCTCTTCCAGACGGCCTTAAACGCCTTCGGCGCCACCGACATCCTCCCCCTCACCGGCGTCACCATGCCCTTTGTCAGCGTGGGCGGCTCCAGCGTCCTGGCCAGCTGGATTATCATCGCCTTCTTTAAGGCGGCGGCCAAAAAGCAGGCCGCGCCTTTGGTATAACCTGTATTTCCCATCCGGAGGTGGATTCTCTATGAAGCAAATCGGCGGCCGGGCCCTTGTGATGATGGTCTTTGTCCTGGCCTTTACCCTGGGTACGGCCATCTTCCTCATCAGCTTTGTGACCAGGGGGGACAACTGGGCGGCCTATCCCACAAACCGGCATATTTATCAAAACGGCAGCCTGGTCAAGGCCGGCACCATCACCGACCGGAAGGGGGCCGTCCTGGCCCAGACGACCGACGGCGTCCGCAGCTTTGCGGCCGACCGGGATATCCGAAAGGCCACCCTTCACGCGGTGGGGGACCTGGGGGGCAAAATCGCCACCGGCGTGCAGAACGTCTTCTGGCAGCAGCTCACCGGCTACGAGCTGCTCAACGGCACCTATAACGTCAGCGGCCGGGGCAACGACATGCAGCTGACCCTGGACGCCGACCTCTGCGCCACCGCCGCCGAAGCCCTGGGGGACCGGGCCGGCACGGTGGGGGTCTACAACTACAAGACGGGGGAAATCATCTGCATGACCTCCACCCCCTCCTTCGACCCCAACAACCCCCCCGAGGAGGGCAGCGAGTCCACCGGCCTCTACGTCAACCGGCTGCTGTCGGGCACCTACGCCCCCGGCTCGGTCTTTAAGCTGGTCACCGCCACCGCCGCATTGGAGAACATCCCCGACATCGAGGAGCGGACCTTTACCTGCGACAGGGGGGTGGAAATCGGCGGGGAGTGGGTGTCCTGCCTCCACGACCACGGGAAAATCAGCTTCAAGGACGCCCTGGCCAAGTCCTGCAACGCCACCTTTGCCCAGCTGGCGGTGGAGCTGGGCCGGGATACCATGACCAAAACCGCCGAAAAGTTGGGCTTCAACCAGTCCATGTACATGGACGGCATCAAGTGCACCGCCAGCTCCTACGACGTGAGCGCCGCCCGGGACATCGAACTGGCCTGGTCGGGCATGGGCCAGTATAACGACATGGCCAACCCCTTCCAGTACCTGGTCTTCATGGGGGCCATCGCCAACCACGGCCAGCCCATGAAGCCCTATCTGGTGGAATCCATCACTACCCCCGCCGGCATCCCCGTGCATCTGAAGGCCGATGGAAAGGGCAGCCGCATGATGGACGCCGACACGGCCGACACCCTGGCCGCCCTTATGCGCAACAACGTCCAAAGCAACTATTCGGACGCAAGCTTCCCCGATTTGGAGCTCTGCGCCAAAACCGGTACGGCCGAGGTGGGGGACAACCTGACCCCCCACTCCTGGTTTGTGGGCTTCTCCCAGCGGGAGGATAAGCCCTACGCCTTTGTGGTGGTGGTGGAGAACGCCGGGTCGGGCATCACCGTGGCCGGCCGGGTGGCCAACCGGGTGCTCCAGGCCGCCCCCACCGTGGACGAGTAGGCTCCAGCCGCCGGGATTGCGGCAAAATTCATAGAAATTTGTCCTGCCTAACCGGCAGAATTTGGCGGCGGCCGCCCTTTTCTATCCGGCGGGTTGTGGTATAATATCCATAGTTTCGGAATTGCTGTTCCGCCGGCAGGCTGTAAGGGGATGCCCCAAAGCCTGCGGACAGGGGATGCCGGGGATATGCCCGGCCGCCTCCCCGGGAAGAGAGAAAAACCGCCGCTTTTGTCCTTTTCACCCCGCCGGGCCGGGACAGGGGCGGATAAACCGGCCGCCCCTGCTGCCGGGATTTTACAAAAGGAGAGATGTTGCAATGACCATTCGCATCGGTATTCTGGGATACGGCAATCTGGGCCGGGGAGTGGAGGCCGCCGTCCGGCAGAACCCGGATATGGAGCTTGCGGCCGTCTTTACCCGCCGGGACCCGGCTTCCCTTTCCATCCAGACCCCCTCTGCCAAGGTGCTTTCGGTGGACGAGGCGGAAAAGATGCAGGACGCCATCGACGTGCTGATTCTCTGCGGGGGCAGCGCCACCGACCTGCCGGAGCAGACCCCGGCCATGGCCTCCCTTTTCAACGTGGTGGACAGCTTTGACACCCACGCCCGCATCCCCGAGCACTTCGCCGCCGTGGACGCCGCCGCCAGGGCCGCCGGCAAGGTGGCCGTCATCTCCTGCGGCTGGGACCCCGGCATGTTCTCCCTCAACCGGCTGTACGCCCAGTGCATCCTGCCCGAAGGGGAGGACTACACCTTCTGGGGACGGGGGGTCAGCCAGGGCCATTCCGACGCCGTCCGCCGCATCGACGGGGTGAAGGACGCCCGGCAGTACACCATCCCGGTGGAAGCGGCGGTGGAGGCCGTCCGCAGGGGGGAGAACCCTTCCCTCACCACCCGCCAGAAGCATACGAGAGAGGTCTTCGTAGTGGCCGAAGAGGGGGCGGACACCGCCCGGATTGAAAGGGAAATCAAGACCATGCCCAACTACTTCGACCAGTACGACACCACCGTCCACTTCATCTCGGCCGAAGAGATGCAGCGGGACCACAGCGGCCTGCCCCACGGCGGCATGGTTATCCGCACCGGCAAGACCGGTCTTGCCAAGGAGCACAGCCACGTGGTGGAATACAGCCTCAAGCTGGATTCCAACCCCGAGTTCACCTCGTCGGTGCTCCTGGCCTTCGCCCGGGCCGCCTGCCGCATGGCGGGAGAGGGCCAGACCGGCTGCAAGACGGTCTTTGACTTCCCGCCGGCCTATCTTTCCCCCAAGAGCGGGGAGGAACTGCGGGCCCACCTGCTGTAAAGGAAAAAAGATAGACACAAGAAGAGGCGGCCGGCCCTGGGGTCTGCCGCCTTTTTCCACAAGATATGGGGAAAAGCCGGAAAACTCTCCGGCCGAATAAAAAAATGTCTATTGACTTTTTCTAGGCGTTTACAGTATAATTCTATATTGATAGGTTATGTCTACAAGGGAAGACCTTTCCTTTTGATACAAGCACCGGCTGCCCGTCCGCGCGGCGCCCGGCTGCCGGAGCCTTCCCGGATCCCGCGCGGAGGATGGAGGTAAAGCGCATGAAGAGGACGTATCAGCCCAAGAAGCTGCACCGCAAGAAGGAGCACGGCTTCCGCAAGAGAATGGCCGACAGGAACGGCCGCAAGGTGCTGGCCCGGAGAAGAGCCAAGGGCAGAAAGTCTCTGAGCTACTAAAGGCCATCTCGGTGGTCTTTTAGACTGTCGAAAACCCAATGAAGGCCATTTTAATTGCAGAAACCGACGACATGTGCGTCGGTTTCTGCATACGACAAATTCCGCTTTGGCGGGATTTGTCGGGGGAATGTTAGAAGGGGGGGCTTGCCCCTCTTCTACAGCTTGTTGATTTTGTCGACAAGCTGAAAGGCCACCTCGGTGGTCTTTCCTTTTTTGCGGGCGCAGCGCTCGCAGAAAAGCCGGAGGCGGGCGGGGCCGGCGACTGGCCCCGTACCCTCTCCCCCGATTTGGAAAAAGCATGGGCGGAGGCTCCGTCCGGATACCGGCGCGGCTCGGCCGCGGGGATGCGGGAGGGGTTCTCTTGCAGTTTGATACACTGAAACTGAATAAGGAATTCCGCCGGCTGTACGGCCGGGGGAAGTCCAAAGTCCACCCGGCGCTGGTTACCTATGCACTGAAAAACCGCGCGGGGTATTGCCGCATTGGCGTCACCACCAGCAAGAAGGTGGGCTGCGCCGTCCGGCGCAACCGGGCCCGGCGGGTGATACTGGCGGCCTGGCGGCAGGTATGCCCCCAGGTGGCGGGAGGGTACGATTTGGTCTTTGTGGCCCGCACCCGGACCCCCAATACCAAAAGCACCGAGCTGGAAAAGGCCATGCGCCGGCAGCTTATCTCCCTGGGCCTCATCCCCGGGAAAGGGGCGGCGGGGCCGAAAGAAGACGCATAGCACGATGGAAAATCCTGTGAAGTGGATTTTAAAAAAACTCATACGGGTTTATCAGCTGGGGATTTCCTCCCGGACGGCCAGCCACTGCCGTTTTACCCCCACCTGCTCCAACTACGCTTTGGAGGCGTTGGAGAAGCACGGGGTTATCAAGGGCTGCGGCCTTGCCATCTGGCGGATTTTGCGCTGCAACCCCTTCGGGAGTTTCGGCTACGACCCGGTGCCCGAACCGTCGGAACGGCGGAAGGCCCGCCTTGCGCGGCGGGAAGAGAGAAAAAAGGAAAAACAGGGATAGGCCCACAGGGTCTCCCTTCCCATAGATATTTTAATAACAGCCGCGTTGTCCTAGGGGAGAATACGCGGGGAAACGGCGGTAAAAATGGGAAATATTTTCGATATCATCATCAACCGGCCCATCGGCTGGGTTCTGGAGATGCTGGGTTACCTCACCGGCGGCAACTTTGCCGCGGCGGTTTTCCTGCTGACCCTGGTCATCAACCTGATCCTCATTCCCCTCAGCATCAAAACCCAGCGGAGCACGGCCAAGCAGGCCAAGCTGCGGCCCAAAATGGACCGGCTTAAGGAGAAGTACGGCAACGACAAGGTCAAGTACAATGAGGAGCTGACCAAGCTCTACCAGCAGGAAAAGGTGTCCGCCACCGGCGGCTGCCTGCCGCTGCTCATCCGCCTGCCTTTTTTATGGGGTATTTACAATGCGGTAAACCGGCCCCTCACCTTCCTGGTAGGTCTGTCGTCGGACGTCATCAGCCAGGCTCAGACGGCCTACGCCTCCTTGAACGGCATCGAGAACGCCGCCACCGTCACCGAGCTGAACATCGTTAACGCCTCGTCCCAGCTGCAGGCCACCGTGCCCCAGCTGGCCGAAATCGGGGACAAGGTGGATTTCAACTTCTTGGGCCTGAATTTGACCCAGAGCCCCCATTTCACCATCAATATCTTCGGCGGCTTTGAGGCCATCTGGATTATTCCCATCCTGTCCTTTGCCACGGCCATGCTGACCTCCATCATCTCCATGCACATGCAGAAGAAGACCAATCCCGACGCCCCCAACATGGCCGCCATGATGCTGACCATGCCCCTGATTTCCCTTGTCATCGCCTTTACCGTGCCGGGGGCCGTGGGCTTCTACTGGGCCTGCTCCAACCTGGTGTCGGGTTCCATCCAGACCGTGCTGTCCTATATTTACAGCCCCAACAAAATCATCGCCATGGATCAGGCCAAGCTGGCCCTCAAACGAAAAGCGCAGGAAGAAAAGCGGATGCAGCAGCTTCCCCAGAAGGTGGAGGCCGAGTAAAAAAGGATTATTCCCGCCCTGCCTGCGGCCGGATAAAAAGACCGGATGATAAGGCGGCGGCCCGGCGGTGAGAGAAAGGCAGCGCGCACAGGCGCGCGAGGAGGAGATTTCATTGTTGAAAGAAGCAATCGGTACCGGTTCAACGATTGAAGAAGCGAAAGAGCAGGCTGTGGCCATTTTAGGCGCCGGCCCGGAGGACAATATTGAAATCGAAGTGCTGGCCATGCCCAAGCGCAAGACCCTTGGCCTTTTCGGCGGCTCCCCGGCCAAGGTGCGGGTGAGCATGGAGGTGCCCGACCCCAAGCCCGCCCCGGCCAAAAAGCCGGCGACAAAGCCTCAGCAGAAGCCGGCGGCGAAACCCCAGGCCAAAGAGGAGAAAAAGCCGGCCCGGCCCCAGCGGGAGGCAAAACCCCAGAATTCCAAGCCCGCCCAGCAGAAGCCGACCCCGGCCGAGCGTCCGGGTCAGCCGGCCAAACCGGCGGCCGCCCAGACCACCGGTCCGGCAGTGCCTGCTGCGGAAGTGGATCCCAATACCCCGGCCGGACGGGCGGCGGCTTACTTACAGAATATCTTCCGCATTATGGAGCTGAAGGAGGTTTCCATGGCCATCAGCCCCATTGACGGCGGTTCCCAAATCGACCTGACCGGCCAGGGGCTGGGGGTTATCATCGGCCGCCGGGGGGAGACCTTGGACGCGCTGCAGTATCTGGCCTCCCTGGCCGCCAACAGCGGCGAAGGCGGCTTTTACCGGCTGGTGCTCAACACCGGCAACTACCGCCAGAAGCGGGAGCAGACCCTCCAAAGCCTGGCCCGCCGCATGGCCGGACAGGTCCTGCGCACCGGCCGCAACCGCACTCTGGAGCCCATGAACCCCTATGAGCGCCGGATTATCCACACCACTGTCCAGACCATCGAGGGCGTGGTGTCCAGTTCTATCGGCGAAGGGGCCGGCCGGCGGGTGGTTATCAGTCCCGACCGGGAGAGCGGCGCTTTTGAAAAGGCCCGTTCCAAGCAGCGCAGCGAGGCCCCCCGGGGACGGGGAAGCCGGCCCGGCTTCCGGAACTACCGGGAGGAGGACGGCGGGGAGGAAACCGCTCAGCGCAACCGTTCGGAAATCGAGGCTTTTGAGGCCAAGGCGGCCGGCAAGTCGGTGATTCTTCCCGAAAACCCCGCCCCGGCCCCGGCGGCAAAGCCCGCCCCCAAGGAGGAACCGGTTCCGGCCAAGCAGGACGCGGGCGACGCCCCCCTCTACGGTCGGATTGACAAGAAGGGCGAATAAAAAGGTTTTTGGCCGCTTTTTTTCAAAAAAGAGATTCCCCTGTTAGGGGAAATGTCGCGAAGCGACAAAAGGGTGCCCGCCCCTGGAAGGGGGTGGGGTGGAGGGGCAAAGCCCCTCCGTGAAAAAGCGCGGGATATATGCAGCGCCCGGCGCTGCATCGGGGAACCCCCGGCGAGGGTTCCCCCACACGAAAACCTTCCCCCGGAAGGTTTTCGCTCCCCTCCTGCGCTTTATGCAGGCAAAGGGATTTCGCGTCCTGCGGGACGCGAGCCGGGGTCTTGCCCCGGCGCCCCGCCCGCCTTTTGAAAAAGGCGGCCCAAAACTTTTCTTATTATAAAGGGCGGGGGTTCCGCCCTTTTTTGCTATACTTTTACATATTCTCTATCAGACGGCACGTTCGCGTGAAGGTTTAGGAAAGGCAGGAGATTGTTTTGCAGGATACCATTGCGGCCATCAGCACGCCTTTGGGCAGCGGCGGCGTGGGGATGGTGCGCCTTTCCGGCCCCGCCGCCCGGCAGGTTGCCGACCGGATTTTCCGCAGCCGGCGGGGGGATATTCTCTCGGCGGCCGGGTATACGGCCCTCTACGGCCGGGCCTTCACCCCCGGTGAGCAGCCGGAGGAAATCGACGAGGCGGTGGCCCTGGTCTTCGCCGCCCCGGCCAGCTATACCGGGGAAGACGTGGTGGAACTGTCGGTCCACGGCGGGGTCTATTTGGTGCGCAAACTCCTGCGGGCCGCCCTCTCCGCCGGAGCCCGGCTGGCCCAGCCGGGGGAATTTACCCGCCGGGCCTTTGAAAACGGCAAACTGGATTTGGCCCAGGCCGAATCGGTTATGCAGCTCATCGGAGCCCAGGGGGAGGACGCCCTGCGGGCCGCCCTGTCCGGCCGGCGGGGGGCGGTCTCCCGCCGGGTGGGGGAGATTAAGGAAAAGCTGCTGGCTGTGGCGGCCGCCATGGCCGCCTGGGCCGATTACCCCGACGAGGACATCCCCGCCCTGGAAGCCCAGACCCTGCAAAAGGAGCTGGCCGATATTCTGGCGGATATAAAAGGCCTGCTGTCCACCTACGACGGCGGCCGGGCCCTGCGGGAGGGGGTGGAGACGGTCATCGCCGGCCGGCCCAACGTGGGCAAGTCCACCCTTATGAACCTGCTGGCCGGCTGCCAGCGTTCCATCGTCACCCCGGAAGCCGGCACCACCCGGGACGTGGTGGAGGAGGATGTGCTGCTGGGGGATGTGCGCCTGCGCCTGGCCGATACCGCCGGCCTGCGGCAGACGGCCGACGCCATCGAGGCCATGGGGGTGGACATAGCCCGGGAGCGCCTGGCCTCCGCCGGCCTGATTCTGGCCGTCTTCGACGCCTCCCTTCCCCTGGAAGACGAGGACAGGAAACTTTTGGCATTGCTATCCGGCCGCCCGGCTGTGGCGGTGGTCAATAAGACCGATTTGCCCGTCCGGCTGGATTTGACGGAACTGGAGCGCACCGGCTGCCCGGTGGTGCAGATTGCCGCCGGCGCCGGCCGGGGGATGGAAGAACTGCGGCAGGCCGTGGAGCAGGTGGCCGGCGTGGCCGGCCTGGACCCGGCGGCGGGCATCCTGGCCAGCGAACGGCAGCGGGACTGCCTGGCCGCGGCCGGGGAAAGTGTCCGGGAGGCTTTGGACGCCCTGGAAATGGGCACCACCCTGGACGCGGTGGGGGTCTGCCTGGACGACGCCCTCCACGCCCTGCTCTCCCTCACCGGGGAACGGGTCACCAACGCCGTCACCGATGAGGTCTTCAAGCGGTTCTGCGTGGGCAAGTAGAATTCCTGACAGTAGATTTATACTGCATAAAAACAACGATTTGTATAAAATGGAAGCGGTTTGGATTTGCCTTTCCAGCCAATGGCGGGATGCCAAACCCTATCCCAGGTCATTTACCCGTCCGGTATTGGCTGGAAACCGAAATATACCTATTGAAATAATTACAACCACATAAAATATACTAGGTGTGATAAAATGGGCTATTTTGCAGGGATATATGATGTATTGGTCATCGGTGCAGGCCACGCGGGGATAGAAGCCTCCCTGGCGGCGGCCCGGCTGGGCTGCCGGACGGCGGTCTTCACCATCAATCTGGACTGGGTGGGCAATCTGCCCTGCAACCCCTCCATCGGGGGGACGGCCAAGGGCCACCTGGTGCGGGAGATAGACGCCCTGGGGGGCGAGATGGGCAAGGCGGCCGACGCCACCTTCCTGCAGAGCCGGATGCTCAACCGGGGGAAGGGCCCGGCGGTACACAGCCTGCGGGCCCAAATCGACCGGCGGGACTACAGCACCTACATGAAGCACGCCCTGGAGAAGCAGGAGAATCTGGAACTGCGGCAGGCTGAGATTATCTCCCTGCGGCCGGTATCGGATGCGGACAGGCGGAAGGTTCCGGAATTGGGGGACTGGCCGGCGGAGGCGCCCTGCTGGGAGGCGGCCACCCGGCTGGGGGCCGTCTACTATACCCGCACGGTCATCCTGGCCACCGGCACCTTCTTGGGGGGCCGCATCTATGTGGGGGATGTCTCCTATGAGGGGGGGCCGGACGGCACCTTTGCGGCCACCGCCCTGTCGGCCTCCTTGAAGGAACTGCAAATCCCCCTCCGCCGGTTCAAGACCGGCACCCCCGCCCGGGTCCACCGCCGTTCCATCGACTTTTCCCGCCTGGAGGTGCAGGAGGGGGACGACCCGGTGACCCCCTTCAGCTTTACCACAAAAACCCCGGGAAAGAACTGGGTGGTCTGCCACATCGCCTATACCAATCAGCAGACCGAAGCGGTCATCCGGGCCAACCTCCACCGCTCCCCCCTCTTTTCGGGCAAAATCGAGGGGGTGGGCCCCCGGTACTGCCCCAGCATCGAGGACAAAATCGTCCGCTTCCCCGATAAGGAGCGGCATCAGCTTTTCATCGAACCCTGCGGCCTGCACACCGAGGAGATGTATTTGCAGGGCATGTCCTCCTCCCTGCCCGAGGACGTGCAGATTGCCTTTTACCGCACCATCCAGGGGCTGGAGCATGTGCAGATTATGCGCAACGCCTACGCCATCGAGTACGACTGCATCGACCCCCAGGCCCTGTCCCCCACCCTGGAATGCAAATCCCTGCCGGGGTTCTACGGCGCCGGCCAGTTCAACGGCTCCTCCGGCTACGAGGAGGCCGCCGCCCAGGGACTGGTGGCCGGCATCAACGCCGCCCGGGCGGTAAAGGGCCTGCCTCCTGTATTATTTGAGCGTTCCAATTCCTATATCGGCACCCTGGTGGACGATTTGGTCACCAAGGGCTGCTCCGACCCCTACCGCATGATGACCTCCCGGTCGGAATACCGGCTGCTGCTGCGGCAGGACAACGCCGACGAGCGCCTGACCCCTCTGGGCCGGGAAATCGGCCTGGTGGACGACGCCGCCTGGGAGGCCTTCCAGCAGCGCAAGGCCCAAAAGGAGGCCGAATTGGCCCGGCTGCGCCAGACCACCTTATCCCCCTCGGCCGAACTCAACCGGCTGCTTGTTTCACGTGAAACATCCCCCATGGCCACCGGCGCCCGGCTGGAAGAACTGCTGCGCCGGCCCCGGGTGGACTATGCCAGCCTGGCCCCCTTTGACCCCGGCCGTCCCGACCTGCCCGCCGACATCCAGGAACGGGTGGAAACCGAAATCAAATACGCCGGCTACATCAAGCGGCAGATGGCCCAGGTGGAGGAGATGCGCCGGCTGGAATGCCGGCTGCTGCCGGATGACGCCGACTACCTGCACATAGACGGCCTGCGCAGCGAGGCCCGGGAGAAGCTGCAAAAGGTCATGCCCCGGAGCATCGGGCAGGCGGCCCGCATCTCCGGGGTCAGCCCGGCGGACATATCCGTGCTGCTTATCTGGCTGGAAAAGCGGAAGCAGATGGACGGCGGGGCGGAAGCATAGAAACATTCTGGGTTGAAAGGAGCGGCAAGAATATGGATTTTCCCATGGAACTGCTGGAGAACAGTCTCCGGGAGATGGAGATACCCATAGAATTGGACGAGACGGCCCGGCGGCGGCTGGAGACCTACGCGGCCCTGCTTGTGGAATGGAACCGGAAGATGAATCTGACGGCCATTGTGGAGCCAGAGGCGGTGGCGGTCAAGCATTTTGCCGACAGCGCCGCCCTGTTCAAATATGTAGAACTGCCTCCCGCCGCCCGGGTTATCGACGTGGGAACGGGGGCGGGATTTCCAGGCCTGGTAGTAAAAATCCTGCGGCCGGACATCCGGCTGACCCTGCTGGACAGCCTGCAGAAGCGGCTGCGGTTTTTGGAGGCGGTCTGCGAGGCCATCGGGCTGCCGGCCCAGCTGGTGCACGCCCGGGCCGAGGAGGCCGGCCGGCAGGAAGCGCACAGGGAAGGGTATGACCTGGCCACCGCCCGGGCGGTGGCGCGGCTGCCCCTGCTCAGCGAATACTGCCTGCCCTTTGTAAAGCAGGGCGGCTGCTTCTGCGCCCTGAAAGGCCCCGACGGGCAGGCCGAATCGGCTGAAGCCGGCCGGGCTGTCCAGGCTCTGGGCGGCGGGCAGACCCAGGTGTTTTCCTACACCCTGCCGGGGGGCGACGGGCGGACGGTTATCCGCATAGAAAAAAGAACGCAAACCCCGACAAAGTACCCCCGGAATCCGGCCCAAATCGCAAAAAATCCCTGGACGGAATGCAGTAGCAAGGGGAAAGGGCGCGAAATTTGAAAATGGAAAATTCTTGAAATTTCATCCCGGATGCTCTATAATAAAGCCTGCAAGGGAAAGCCCCTGCAAAAGGACGCCGGGAGGGACAAGCTGTGTTTTCCATCAAAAGTCGGGATAAGCGGCCGGAAGGCCAACTGATGATGCTGGCTGTCAGCTCCATCCGGCCCAATCCAAACCAACCGCGCCGGAACTTTGACGAGTACGACCTGGCCGGCCTGGCCGAGAGCATCCGCTGCAACGGGATATTGCAGCCCCTGGCCGTGCGCAAGCTCAGCGAAAGCATCTATGAGCTCATCGCCGGGGAACGGCGGCTGCGGGCCGCCCGGATGGCCGGTATGCAGATGGTGCCCTGCATCATCCACAAGGTGGACGATAAGCGTTCCGCCCTCCTCTCCCTGGTGGAGAACCTGCAGCGGCGGGATTTGTCCATGTTTGAGGAGGCCGAGGGCATCGCCCGGCTGGTGGGGCATTACCGCATCACCCAGCAGGAGGCGGCCGAGCGGCTGGGCATGGCCCAGTCCACCCTGGCCAACAAGCTGCGGCTGCTGAAGCTGACCGCCGCCCAGCGGGACCGCATCCTGTCGGCCCGCCTGAGCGAACGGCACGCCCGGGCCATCGTCCGGCTGCCCGACTCCAAGGAGCGGGAGCGGGCCCTGGATTTGATTATCGCCCGGCAGCTGACGGTCAGCGAGACCGACAAGCTCATCGACCAAATGCTGGAGCCCCCCGCCCAGGAGACGGCCGATGCCCCGGCCCCCAAGCGGATTCCCCTTATCCGGGATGTGCGGCTGTTTGTCAACAGCATTACCAAGGTGGTTTCCACCATGCGCCAGTCGGGGGTGGACGCCAAGACCTCCCGCAGCGAAACCGACGACTATATCGAGTACACCGTGATTATCCCCAAAAAGACCAGCGGGCAGAAAGTTGGTTAAGCCCTTTCCTTTACCCACCCATATTCATTCCCATATAGCGAGCGCCGTCCTTTCCCGAAAGGGGGAGGGCGGCGCTTGCGCTTTTATCCGGCCTCCCTTTAGGAACCGGGGACATCTGGCAGTAAAGGGCGGCCGCCTTTTCCCCGATATGAGCAGCAGGCCATACCGGCCCGGCTGGAATGTTTCACGTGAAACGCCGCCGGTTTTGTTTCACGTGAAACAGGGGAATATCTTTCCATACCCCCTTCCCCTTTGGGAGGGAGTGTGCTATAATACAAGCACAGCCGCCGTATTCCCGGATTATCCGAATGGGGCGGTTTTCTTGAATGATAAAGGGCTCTTTGGGTATAGGAGGAGCGGAATTGGGAAAAATTATTGCAATCGTCAACCAGAAGGGCGGTGTGGGCAAGACGACCACGGCGGTCAACCTGGCGGCGGCGGTGGGGCTGGAGGGAAAAAAGACCCTGCTGTGCGACATTGACCCCCAAGGGAACACCACCAGCGGCTACGGGGTCAACAAGCGGGAGGTAATCGGCTCCTATGAGCTGCTCATTGGCAGGACGGAAATCGGCCAGGCCATCCACACCACCCCCTATAAAAACGTAGACCTGATACCGGCCAATATGGAGCTGGCCGGGGCGGAGGTGGAGCTCATCGGCTTAGCCCAGCGGGAATCCCGGCTGCGGGCCGCCCTCTCCCAGGTGCGGGATACATACGACTACATTTTCCTGGACTGCCCGCCCTCCCTGGGGCTTATCACCATCAACGCCCTGAATGCCAGCGATACCTTCTTAGTGCCCATCCAGTGCGAATACTACGCCATGGAGGGCCTGTCCCAGCTGATGAATACGGTGCGGCAAATCAAGCGGCTGTACAACCCTCCGCTGGATTTGGAGGGGGTGCTGCTGACCATGTACGACGGCCGGTTAAACCTGACCCAGCAGGTGGTGGCGGAGGTCAAGCGCTTTTTCCCCAAGAAGGTGTTTGCCACGGTCATCCCCCGGGCGGTGCGGCTGTCGGAGGCCCCCAGCTTTGGGCAGCCCATCCAGTATTACGACGGGCGCTCCAAGGGGAGCGAGGCCTATAACGCCCTGGCAAAGGAACTGCTGGCGCAGAACAAGAAGAGGTGAAGGGAATGGCAAAAAAGGGAGGACTGGGCCGGGGGCTGGACGCGCTGTTCAGCGAGAACGCCGGCGACGAGCAGGCGGCCGTGGAGGTGCGGCTGTCGGAAATCGAACCCAACCGGGCCCAGCCGCGGAAGGATTTTGACGAGGAGGCCCTGGCCGAACTGGCCGACAGCATCGGCAAGCACGGGCTCATCCAGCCCATCCTGGTGCGGCCGCTGCCGTCGGGGGGCTACCAAATCGTGGCGGGGGAGCGCCGCTGGCGGGCCAGCCGGATGGCGGGGCTGGCCACCGTCCCGGTGATTATCCGGGAGCTGGACGATACGGCGGCCATGGAGCTGGCCCTCATCGAAAACCTCCAGCGGGAGGACTTGAACCCGGTGGAGGAGGCCATGGGCTACCGGACCCTTATGGAGGACTACGGCATGACCCAGGAGCAGGCGGCCGAGCGGGTGGGAAAATCCCGGCCGGCGGTGGCCAACGCCCTGCGGCTCTTACATCTGCCCGAGCCGGAACTGCAGATGGTCCGGGAAGGGGAAATCACCGCCGGGCACGGCCGGGCGCTGCTGTCCATATCGGATAAGGAGACCTATGAAAAGGCCGTAAAGATGGCCAAATCCGGCATGTCGGTGCGGGAAATCGAGCGGCTGGCCAGCCGGAAGAAAAAGCCGGAAAAGGCGGCGGCCGCCCCCAAAAAGGAGCCGGCCGACACCTATTATCAGGAGCTGGAACTGGCCATGAAGGCCGAACTGGGCCGGAGGGTGAAAATTTCCGGCAACGGCAAGAAGGGCACCCTGGAAATCGAATTTTACAGCAAGGAAGACCTGGCCTCCATTGCCGCCCGGCTGGCGGGGACGGATTGGTAAGGCTCTGATAAAGGGAAGGGCAAGGAGTATGAAGAGGGGGCAAGCCCCTTCTGCTGTTCCCCCGGCAAATCCCGCCGCGGCGGGGGGCTTGCCCTGTGTCCGGGCCGGCCTGCATGCCGCCGGTTCGGCGCTAAAGAGACATGGTTTCAGGCTTTTCACAGCCTGAGAATAAAGAGAAAGAGGTTGAAGGAGTATGTTGGACATCAAAGTTATCCGCAGCAATCCGGATAAGGTAAAGGCGGCCATGAAGACCCGGAACGCCGATATGGACGGGGTCATCGACGAGCTGCTGGCCATCGACGACAAGCGCCGGGAGCTGCTGGGGCAGACCGAAAAGATAAAGGCCGAGCAGAACGCGGCTTCCAAGGACATCCCCCGCATCAAGAAGGAGGGGGGAGACGTGGCCCCCATTATGGAGCGCATGAAGGAGCTGGCCGCTAAAGCCAAGGAGCTGGGAAGCGAGCAGGCCGAGCTGGAGGCAAAGCAGCGGGATTTGCTTCTGCGCATTCCCAACATCCCCCACGAGAGTGTGCCGGTGGGCAAGGACGACAGCGAAAATGTGGAGGTGCGCCGCTGGGGAGAGCCCACGCAGTTTGATTACGAGCCCAAGGCCCATTGGGACATCGGGGCGGATTTGGGGATACTGGACCCGGAGACGGCGGCCAAGGTCACCGGCGCCCGCTTCCATTTCTATAAGGGCCAGGGGGCCAAGCTGGAGCGCTCCATCATCAACTTTTACCTCAACACCCATACCGAACACGGCTACACCGAAATATTCCCCCCCTTCATGGTCAACCGGGCGTCCATGACCGGCACGGGCCAGCTGCCCAAGTTTGAGGAGGACGCCTTTAAGCTGGCCAATATGGACTATTTCCTCATCCCCACCGCCGAGGTGCCGGTGACCAATATGCACCGGGATGAAATCCTGGACGGGCAGAAGCTGCCCTATAAGTACTGCGCCTATTCGGCCTGCTTCCGGGCGGAGGCCGGGTCGGCCGGCCGGGATACCCGGGGCCTTATCCGGCAGCACCAGTTCAACAAGGTGGAGCTGGTGAAGTTCGCCCGGCCGGAGGAATCCTACGCCGAGCTGGAGAAGCTGACCAACGACGCCGAGCGGGTGCTGCAGATGCTGGGCCTGCCCTACCGGGTGGTGGCCCTGTCCACCGGGGATTTGGGCTTCTCCTCGGCCAAGACCTACGACATCGAGGTGTGGATGCCCTCCTACGGCCGGTATCTGGAGATTTCCAGCTGCTCCAACTTTGAGGACTACCAGGCCCGCCGGGCCTCCATCCGGTTCAAGGACGGCCCCAAGGAAAAGGCCCGCCTGGTGCATACCCTCAACGGCTCGGGGGTAGCCATCGGCCGCACGGTGGCCGCTATCCTGGAGAACTTCCAGAACGGCGACGGCACGGTAACCGTCCCCGAAGTCCTGCGGCCCTATATGGGCTGCGACGTCATCGGCCGGTAAGCCGATATATTACAGCAAGACAGATGGGAACAGCCCGGCCCGGCCTCCGCCGGGCCCTTTTCCAAAGGGGGAGAATCCATGGCGACATCCGAAAATCCGGCCGGCATGACCGGCGCTTATGAATGGCAGTACACCATCGCATCCTATGATGTAGGCCCCACCCGGCGGCTGCGGCTGTCCAACCAGCTGAAGCTGCAGCAGGAGGTGGGGGAGAAGCATCTGGAACAATCGCAGCTCCCCTATACCTACCTGTACGATACCCTGGGGGTCATTTTTGTCCTCGTCCGGACGGCCAGCGTCATCTACCGGGCGCCGGTGTTTGCGGAGCATATCCGCCTGTCCACCTGGTGCAGGGGATTGAAGGGAGCCCAGTACCTGCGGTGTTACCGGTTCTGCGACGAGGCCGGAAATGTGCTCATCGACAGCGCCACCACCTTCGCCCTGATTGATACAAAGCAGCACCGGCTGGTGCGGCCGTCCACCATCAAGGAGTTTGAAGGCTTCGTCTTCCTGCCCGAAAAGGAGAATACCTGTCCCCCGCCGGGAAAGATTATCCTGCCGGAGGGGATGGAAAAGGCGGACGACCGGAGGCTGTACGATTCGGATATGGATTATAACGGCCATCTGAACAATACCATCTACGCCGATTTCCTGACCGACTATATGCCCGGCGGCATAGCGGGCAAGGTGCCCACCGGCTTCCAAATCCACTTTGCCGGGGAGGCGGGGCTGGGGGAAAGCCTGGAAATCGAAACCGCCCTGAAGGGGGATACGGCCTACTACAGCGGCCGGCATCCCCGGGGCCAGTGCTTTACAGCCAGCTGTACCTTCCGGCCGGAAGAATAAGAAACCGAAAGCCTGCGCGGCGGCCAAATGGCTCCCGCGCAGGCTTTCAGCTTGTCGTATGCTGGGGCCGACGCACATGCCGCCGGTTTCTGCGATGCAAATAGCTCTCATTGTATTTTTCGGTAAACATAAAAGTTTTGGCCGCTTTTTCAAAAGCGGGCGGGGCGCCGGGGCAAGACCCCGGCTCGCGTCCCGCAGGACGCGAAATTCCTTTATGCAATACAAAGCGCAGGAGGGGAGGGAAAACCTTCCGGGGGAAGGTTTTCCCGCGGGGAACCCTCGCCGGGGGTTCCCCTATGCAGCGCCCAGCGCTGCATCGAAGTATCCCCATCCCCCTGCCTGCAGATGCTTTTGGGCAAACCGCCCCGGGGACTGCTGCGCACCTTGCCCAGCGGTTCCACGCAGAGGTCGGCGGGCCGCCCTTTCCTTGCGGACGCCGTCCGGCCTGCCAACAGCAAGTCCACTAGAAGGGAGACCGCCGTCAGGGAAAAACTGACCGGCAAAGGGGCGGCGGCCCAGCCGCTTCCGCCGGGAGGGGGATAACTAACATACAGAAAAATGCAAAAGAAAAACAGGCAGTCCGAAAACTGCCTGTTTTTGGTGACCCGAACGGGAATCGAACCCGTGTTACCGCCGTGAAAGGGCGGTGTCTTAACCGCTTGACCATCGGGCCAAAAATGCCCTGGGGGCCGGAAAAAGTCCACAGGGCCTTGGTAGCGGTAATTGGATTCGAACCAATGACACTGCGGGTATGAACCGCATGCTCTAGCCAACTGAGCTATACCGCCATAGAACGAAACTATTATACTTGAAAAAACAAAAGCTGTCAAGCCCTTTTTCACAAAAATTCCCGATTTGCGGAGAAAGGGACGGCCCGGACACATCCGGGCCGCCGCCCATTCCCGCCTTTTGAAAATCCCGGCCGCATAATCCCCAAAGCGCCGGGCCAAATCCACCGGCGGAAAACCGCTTACAGCAGATGATACTGCACCACCACGGCGGCAAACACAATGGACACCATGGACAGCAGCTTGATGAGAATATTGATGGAGGGGCCGGAGGTGTCTTTCAGGGGGTCGCCCACTGTATCTCCCACCACGGCGGCCTTGTGGGCGTCGCTGCCCTTTCCGCCGTAGGCGCCGCCTTCAATATGCTTTTTGGCGTTGTCCCAGGCCCCGCCGGCGTTGGCCATAAAGACGGCCAGCAGGAAGCCGGATACCGTGGCCCCGCCCAGCATGCCGCATACGCCGCTTACCCCCAGCAGCAGCCCGGTGGCCACAGGGGAGGCCACCGCGATGACGGTGGGCAGAATCATCTGCCGCAGGGCCGAGGAAGTGCAGAGCCCCACACACCGTTCGTAATCGGGCTTGGCCTTGCCCTCCATCAGCCCCTTTATCTCCCGGAACTGCCGGCGGACCTCCACCACAATGCTCTGGGCCGCCTTGCCCACCGAATCCATGGTCAGGGCCGCGAAGACAAAGGGCAGGCAGGCGCCGATAAATAGCCCCACCAGCACCCGGGGGTTCATAATGCTCAAATCCAGGATGGAGGCGTCCCCCGCCAGGGATACCACCTTATCCCGGTAGGAGGCGATGAGGGCCAGGGCGGTCAGGGCCGCCGAGCCGATGGCAAAGCCCTTGCCGGTGGCCGCCGTGGTGTTCCCCAGGGAATCCAGGGCGTCGGTGCGCCGGCGGACCTCCGGGTCCAGGCCGGCCATCTCGGCGATGCCGCCGGCGTTGTCGGCCACCGGGCCGTAGGCGTCGGTAGCCAGGGTGATGCCCAAAGTGGAGAGCATGCCCACCGCCGAAATGGCGATGCCGTAAAGCCCCAGGTCGCTGTTGTGCGCCCCGCCGGACAGGAAAAAGGACACCAGCACCGAAACGGCGATGATGAGGATGGGGGCGAAGGTGGAGAGCATCCCCAGGGAAAGCCCGCTGATAACCAGGGTCCCCGCCCCGGTCTGGGAGGAACCGGCCAGCCGTTTGGTGGGCTTATAGCTGTCGGAGGTAAAATATTCGGTGCAGGCCCCGATGAGCACCCCGGCGATAAGCCCGGAAATCACCGCGCCGTAAATGCCCATGTATTCCTTGCCCAGCATGAACCACACCAGGGGGAAGGCGGCCACCGCAATGGCGATGGCGCTGAAATAGGTGCCCCGCCGCAGAGCCCCCAGCAGGGTCTTCTGGTCGGTCTTTTCCCCCGTGCGCACGAGGAAGGTGCCCAAAATGGAGAAGAGCACCCCCAAAGCCGCCATGGCCATGGGAATAGTCACCGCCCGGATGCCGTCCACCGCGTCGATATTGGCAAAAGCGGCGACACCCAAAGCCGAGGCCGATATAATGGAGCCTACATAGGATTCATACAGGTCGGCCCCCATGCCGGCCACGTCCCCTACGTTATCCCCCACGTTGTCGGCGATGACGGCCGGGTTCCGGGGGTCGTCCTCGGGGATGCCGGCCTCCACCTTGCCCACCAGGTCGGCCCCCACGTCGGCCGCCTTGGTGAAAATACCGCCGCCCACCCGGGCGAAGAGGGCCATGGAGGAAGCCCCCATGCCGAAGGTCAGCATGGCGCCGGTGACCTCCTCAATGGGCAGCCTGAAGGCGTAGCGCAGAAGGTAATACCAGATGGAAAGGTCCAAAAGCCCCAGGCCCACCACCGTGAACCCCATGACCGCGCCGGCCGAGAAAGCCACCCGCAGGCCCCGGTTGAGGCCCTCCCTGGCGGCGTTGGCCGTCCGGGCGTTGGCCGCCGTGGCGATTTTCATGCCGATGAACCCCGAAAGCCCCGAGAAAAATCCCCCGGTGACAAAGGCGAAGGGCACATAATAGGTCAGATACCCCGCAAAGGCCATAATCCCCAGCACCACAAACATAAGGATGAAGAAAACCGCCACAACCGAGTACTGCCGCTTGAGATAAGCCGCAGCCCCCCGGCTGATGGCCCCGGAAATCTCGGCCATTTTGGCCGAGCCCGGCGAATACTTCAAAACCCGCCGGGCCGTGAAGCCTACGAAAAGCAGAGCGATGACGGCCGCTGCCGGCGTCAGCCACATGAGATCCATACTGCAATCCCCCTCGTCAGATAAAATTGGAACTTTATTCCAGATGTCACTATCTATTATACGACCTGACAAAATAAATAACAAGCGGCGTTTTTCATAATAAATTGTCGTAAAATTATACAAAAGAAATCTTGAAAGTTTACAATGAGTTTTTGACATGGGGACACAGAGCGTATATAATAAAAACATATGCGGCAAAGCAGCTTGTGGATTTTGTCCACAAGCTGTAGAAGAGGGAGCAAGCCCCCTTCTAACATTCCCCCTACAAACCCCGCTTCTGCGGGATTTGTCCTGCGGGGGAACCGACGGGCATGTCGCCGGTTCCCCCAATGAAAAGAACTGCCGTTTTTTTTAGGCGGTCTGATAAAATATGAGGTGATACAGTATGCAGTACCCGGTATACGGTCCCTATCAGGCGCCGGGGCCCCGCCGGCCGCTTTGGGGCGGCCTGTCCTTCCGCTCCTACTGGGAAAAGCGGGGGATCCGGCAGGCGGCTTTGGGGGTTGGGGTCAGCTTTCTGCTTTTTTATATCCTCCAGTTCGGCATCTCCCTGCTGCTGTCGGTCGTCCTGCTTTTGCTGGGCCCGGCCGGGGAGGAGGCCTACGCCCTGCTGACCGATCCGGCGGGGGTCTATGTGCAGAGCGTAGTTTTATCCGCCCTGCTGTTCACCCTCCCCTTTGTCATAGGGGCCCGGGTATCCCGCCGCCGGGTGGGGGAGATTATACAGCTGGGCAGGGTGCAGCCTTCCCGGTTTGTCCCCCTGGTCTGCATCGGCCTTGGCATGTGTATGCTGGGGAACTTCGCCACCAACCTGCTGGGCTCCACCTTTTCGGTATTCGGCATGCCCCCCGTCCAGCCCCAGATGGAAGACCCCGCCGGCTTTTTTGGATACGCCCTGACCGTCCTGGCCAGCGCCTTCCTGCCGGCCTTAGTGGAGGAATTCGCCTTCCGGGGGGTGGTCATGGGCCTGCTGCGTCCCTTTGGGGACGGCTTCGCCATTGTGGTCTCGGCGGTGCTTTTCGGATTGATGCACGGCAACCTGGTGCAGGCCCCCTTCGCCGTGGTGGTGGGCCTGGGGCTGGGGTATATCACGGTGGCCGCCCGTTCCATGTGGCCGGCCATTGCGGCCCATTTCCTCAACAACCTGCTGGCCACCCTCTTCAACAGCCTGGCCGCCGACCTGACGCCTACGGCCTATAACCTGGCCAGCCTGCTGTTCTTACTGCTCTGCCTTGTGCTGGGCCTCATAGGCGCGGCGGTCTATGTAAGAAAGCAGCCGGCGGCCTTCCGGCTGCACCCCTCGCCCTGCGAGCTGTCGGCTTCCGGGCGGTATAAGGCCTTTGCCTCTCAGCCGGCCATGATTGTAACCCTCTGCCTGCTGGTGCTGTCCATTCTGGCCACCCAGTTTATGCTGTAAAGGCGGGCGGGATATGGTGATACCGGAAGACGCCTATTACATGTCCCTGGCCATAGAGGAAGCCCGCCGGGCCGCCGCTGCCGGGGAGGTGCCGGTGGGGGCGGTGGTGGTAAAGGACGGGCAGGTGATATCCACCGGCCGGAACCGGCGGGAGACGGATAAAAACGCCCTGCGCCACGCCGAGCTGGAAGCCATCGACGGGGCCTGCCGGAGATTGGGGGGCTGGCGGCTGTTCGGCTGCACCCTCTATGTGACCCTGGAGCCCTGTCCCATGTGCGCCGGGGCCATCATCAACGCCCGGCTGGACCGGGTGGTCTACGGAGCCGAAGACCCCAAGGCCGGTTCCTGCGGCTCGATTATCCAGCTTTTCGACCTGCCCTATAACCACCGGCCGGCCTGTACCGGCGGGGTGGAGGCCGCCGCCTGCAGCGGGCTGCTGTCGGATTTTTTTAAGGAGCTGCGCAGCCGCAGGCAAAAATAAAAAAGTTTTTCGGCCGCCTTTTTGGGGGAAGGCGGGAATAAAAATCCCCGGAGGGGAGGTTATAACCTCCTCTCCGGGGATTCTTTCTCTCGTGGTTTGCAAAAATCACAGCCTGGACACAAAGGGATTGCCGGCAATATAGTACCGATAGGGCAGCAGGGCGTCTTCTCCCGCCGACTCCACCCCGATGCGGGTGGTTTCCACCATCTGGAAATCGGAGGCCGGCTTTTCCTCCGCTATGTGGAAAAAGCTGTTGAAAAGGTTGATATCGCTGTCCTTACGGCTAAGGCCCAGGGCCTGGCAGAGCTTGCCGGGGCCGTTGGTCAGCCCCAAAAGGGTTTTCGGCCCCTTTTTTTCCACAATTTCCACAGCCGTGCAGCCGAAACGGGCAAGGCACATGGCGTCCAGCCCCTGCACCGGTTCCACCGCCCGGATGAGGGCGGCCTCGGGGATTTCCGGCCGGTTGCAGACAATATTCAAACAGTGGTACATCCCATAGGTCAAATAAATAAACACGCCGCCCCCGGGGCCGTACAGAATCTCGGTGCGGGGGGTGCGCCGGCCGCCGCTTGTGTTGGCGGCCTTGTCGGCAACGCCCATGTAGGCTTCGGTTTCCACAATCCGGCAGACGGTCTGTGGAAAACCCGGCCGCTGTATCAGGCAGTACTTTCCCAGCAGGTCCCTGGCCACCTCTATGGCGGTGCGCTGGTAAAAATCCGGGGGCAGCTGGGTGAGGGCGGGCAGGGGGCGGACCTCCCGCGCCAGGATGTCCCGGGCCAGGTCCATATAGAGACCCTGCTTGGCTTTCATAGGGCATGCTCCTTTCGGGGCCGTCTGTATGCGGCCGATATCCTTATTATCCGCCGGCCGGCCGGCCCTGTCAAGGGAAAAGGGAATGCGGCCCGTCCCAAATCATGGTTGTAATTCCCGGCCATCCGTTCTATAATAAAAACTGCAATTCTTTTGGAAATGGGATGATTCGGCATGAAAAACTACAAAATCACACTCTTAAAGGGAGACGGCATCGGCCCGGAAATCGTGGAACAGGCGGTCAAAGTCCTGAACGTCCAGGCCGAAAAGCATGACTTCTCCATAGACTATACCGACGCCCTGCTGGGCGGCGCGGCCATCGACGCCACCGGCCTCCCCCTGCCGGAGGAAACCGTGACGGCCTGTAAGGCATCCGACGCGGTGCTGCTGGGGGCCGTGGGGGGCTATAAGTGGGATACCCTCCCTGGCAATCTGCGGCCGGAGGCCGGCCTGCTCGGCATCCGGGCGGCTTTGGGACTCTACGCCAACCTGCGGCCGGCGGTCATCTTCGGGCCCTTAAAGTCGGCCTCCCCCATCAAGGATGAAATCATCGGCGACGCTCTGGACATCATGGTCGTCCGGGAACTGACCGGGGGCATCTACTTCGGGGAGCGGGGCCGCAGGGAAGTAAACGGCCAGCCCGCCGCCTTCGACACCGAAATGTACACCGTTCCCGAAATCCAGCGCATCGCCCGGGTGGCCTTTGACGTGGCCCGGAAGCGGAACAAGAAGGTCACCAATGTGGACAAGGCCAATGTGCTGGAGTCCTCCCGGCTGTGGCGGGAAACCGTCCTGCAGGTGGCCGAGGAATACCCCGACGTGGAGCTGAACCATCTGTACGTGGACAACGCCGCCATGCAGCTGGTGCGCAATCCCCGGCAGTTCGACGTCATCGTCACCTCCAACATCTTCGGGGACATCCTGTCGGACGAGGCCTCCCAAATCGCCGGTTCCATCGGCATGCTGGCTTCGGCCTCCCTGTCGGACGGCAGCCTGGGCCTCTATGAGCCCATCCATGGCTCGGCCCCCGACATCGCCGGTAAGGGTATCGCCAACCCCTTAGCCACCATCCTGTCGGCCGGCATGCTGCTGCGGTACTCCCTGGGCATGGAAAAAGCCGCCGACGAAATCGAGGCCGCCGTCTCGGCCGTGCTGGAGACCGCCCGCACCCCCGACATCTGGGAAGAGGGCTGCCGGAAGGTATCCACCGCCGAAATGGGCGATTTGGTCTGCCAGCTGCTGCAGAAATAAAAAAGTTCCCCCGCCGCCTTTTTTCAAAAAGGCGGAAACAGGAGGCCGGCCCCTTCCCTCGACGGGAAGGGGCCGGCCAAAGAAGTGTCTAAAAGGAGAAAAACCATGCAAAAAGCCATACGCATGTTCTTATCCGCCGCCCTGGCCCTGGGGCTTGGCCTTTCGGCCGCCGGCTGCGCCAAAGACCTGCCGGCGGAAAGCAGCAGCCAGACGGCGGCCGCAACCCCCCAGTCGGAGCCGGTGTCGGAAGCGCCCCAGCACGAAGGCATCCTGAACCCCCTGACCGGTACCTATGATTTGGACGAAAGCGCCGTGGGCAAACGGCCGGCGGCGGTGATGGTCAACAACATCAAGGCCGCCTGGGACGTGCAGACCGGCCTTGCCAAGGCGGACATCATCTACGAAACCTACGTGGAAGGGGGCATCACCCGGCTCATGGCCGTCTTCAAGGACGCCGCCAACATGCCCGAAATCGGCTGCGTCCGCTCGGCCCGGTATTCCTATGTGGACCTGGCCGCCGGCCACGACGCCCTCTACATCCACGCCGGCATGGATACCACCTACTGTAAGGACCGCATGTCCGACCTGGGGGTGGAGGACCTGGACCTGCTGACCAACCTGGACCCGGCGGCCTACCGGCTGAAAAACGGCAAGGCCACCGAGCACACCCTCTACACCAGCGGCAAGAAGCTGGCCGAAAACTGGAAAGACGGCCAGCGCCTGGAGCTGAAGGGGGAGGAAAAACCCTGGCTTTCCTTCCTGCCGCCCGAGGAGCCGGCCGCGCCGGGGGATGGGGTCTGCGGGGAACTGGAAGTGCCCTTCTCCTCCCAGTACACCGCCGGCTTTACCTATGATGCGGACACCCAGAAGTACCGCAAGAGCCAGAGCGGCAATGCCTCCATCGACTATAAAACCGAGGAGCGGGTGCAGGTAAAGAACATCCTGGTGCTCTACGCCCCGGTGGAGGATTTTTCCGACGGGGAGCATGTGAAGACCGAGCTGACGGGGGGCGAGGGGCTGTACGTCTCTCAGGGGGGCTATGCCAACATCACCTGGTCCAAGGCGGAGGCGGATGCCCCCATCCGTATCCAGGCGGCCGGCGGCGGGGATGTGCAGGTCAACGCCGGCAATACCTGGGTCTGCCTGGTGGACGAGGATAAAAAGGACGGGGTGACGATTTCGGAATAGGCCCGGATTCCAAGTATACGGGCAGTATAAAGCGGCCGGAGGCATATCCTCCGGCCGCCTTTTTATGCCGATTGCCCGTATCCCCATATTGCAGTCCGACGCCCCGGGGGCTATAATAGGGGCAGAAAAGGGGGAAGGGGACATGCATTTTCTCTACAAATTTGAAAACGAAGACCTCTACTACCACCACGCCCTGGATAAGCAGCCGGCGGCGGGGGACTTTTTCCGCCACGCCCACGAGATGTGCGAGGTCTACGGATTCATCAGGGGAAAAGGGGTCTATACCGTAGAGGGGACGCCCTATCCCCTGGGGCCGGGGGATATCCTCATTATGCGGCCGGCGGAGTTCCACACCCTCTCCATCGACACATCCCAGCCCTACGAGCGCATTTCCTTTAACTTTTCCCCCGCTATCCTGGCCGGCAGCGACCCGGAAGGATTGCTGCTGGAGCCTTTTTTCAGCCGGCCTCTGGGGCGGGAAAACCTATACCACGCCAAGGCCTTTCCGGAGGGCTCCCCTATGGACCTGCTGCGGGAGATGTCCCGGCGCCAGCCTGAACGGGGCGAGCAGCGGCTGCATATCATTTGCTGCCTTTTTCCCCTTTTGGCCCAAATCCGCCGGGCCTATAAGCAGAAAAACGCCGACCCGGCAGCCGGCAGCGGCCGGGCGGCCCAAATCATCGCCTACATCAACGAGAACCTGACCGGGCATCTGAGCCTGGAGAAGCTGTCGGCCGACCTGTTCCTCAGCAAGTCCCAGATAACCCGCCTGATGCGCCGGGCCGCCGGCTGCTCGGCGGGGGAGTATATCACCGTCAAGCGGCTGCTGCTGGCCCGCCGCCGGATGCAGGCGGGGGAGCCTCCCACGGCCGTCTGGGCGGCCTGCGGGTTCGGGGACTACTCGGCCTTTTACCGGGCCTACCGGAAATATTACGGGGCCTCCCCCTCGGGCAAAGGCCGGGGGACGCGGGAGACCTAAAATGCGCCGGCCCGCAATGGGTATGCGCTGAATCGCAATATAATCCCCGGGGCCCCGATGGTATAATGAAGGCAATAGGGCGCCGGATGCCGGCCGCCCGCAGTACAAAGGAGTGGGAAAACCATGCATAAAAAGAAACTCATGGCCGCCGCCCTGTCGGCCGCCCTGGTCTTTTCGGCCTGCGGCGGGCCGGCCGTCTCGGCCGTCACCACCACCTCGTCGGTGCCCGGCTCGGTGGTGCAGATGCTCCAGGCTGAGGACGCGGCCATCACCGGCCAGTGCCAGGTGATGCAGAACTACTTTACCGCCTCCCGGCTTGCCTGCGTGGGCAAGGTGGACGACACCTCTTCCACCGTGACCTTTACCCTGGAGGCCCCCGAGGCGGGCCGGTACCTTATCCAGCTGTGTACCGGCAGCGGCTCCGACCAGGTCAACGCCGGCTACCGGTACTGGACCAACGGCGACGAGGAAAACGCCCAAATCGTCCGGTTCCACAACTACGGCTGGGAGACCTGGCGGCTGTACGACGTCTATGTGGACCTGCAGGCGGGGGAAAACACCTTTACGGTGAGCCACACCGGGGAGGAGAAATCCTATACCCAGATAGACTTTATCAAATTCTGGTCTTTCCCCACCCCGGCCGCCAGCCTGACGGCCGACGGGGAGGCCTTCGCCGAGCTGGACATCCAGCAGCAGGCATACTATTACCTGGCCGATTCGGCCGACCTGCCGGAGCTTGCCTGTGAACTGGCCGATTCCCAGCGGAATTTC
Organism: Candidatus Howiella intestinavium; assembly: GCA_904420585.1. GTDB lineage: Bacteria > Bacillota > Clostridia > Oscillospirales > Acutalibacteraceae > Howiella > Howiella intestinavium. The sequence goes on from CAJFVX010000016.1 coordinate 54,840, forward strand.
GGTGTGGAGGTGGAGCAGCCGGCCGGCCTCAACCAGGCGGGCACCGTAACCCTTACCTGCCGGAACAGCCCCGACTGCGCCTATACCTACACCGTCTGGTTCTGCGACGAGGAACACTATATGGCCCGCTTCCAGGACAAGGGCACCACGGTTATGCAGTACGAGGCCGAGGACGCGGTCCTTACCGGCAGCGCGGTGACCCGGGGCTCCCGGGAGGGCTCCTACCTCAACGCCACCTGCTCGGGCAACGAGTGGGTTTCGGGCCTGGACAATACCGACGCGGCGGCGACCTTTACCCTGGAGGCCCCCGCCGACGGGGAGTACCTGGTGAAGGTGGCCCTGGACAGCTTCTCCTCCGCCGCCGACCCGGGGCTGCGCTACTGGGTAAACGGGGAGGAATCCGCCGCCCGGACGGCCAAGTTCGACATCCCCGAGGGGGAGCAGTTTGGGGACAACTGGTTCTTATTCCCCATCTATGTAAACCTGCGGGAGGGGGAGAACACCCTGACCTTCTCCCACGACGGCGGGGAAAGCTCCACCTGTGAGCTGGACTATATCCGCTTTTTTGCCTGCCCGGCCCCCGACGCCGCCGTCACCCTGGACGGGACGCCCCTTTCCGGCTTTACCCGGGACAAGTGGGACTACGATGTATCGATTGCCGGGGATACCCTGCCGGCCCTGGGCTACAGCGGCCAGGGGCTGGAGGAAATCTACGACATCACCGTCACCCAGCCGGCCGGCTTCAACCAGGCCGGGAAGGTGGTTTTCGCCCTCAAAGGCCATCCGGGCTATACCTTTACCTACAATGTGGACTTCTACGATGAAAACGCCTCGGGGAGCCTGGTCATCAACGACGGGGGCGACCCCTGGGTCACCTACCACGACGGCTATTATTACTACATCAATACCCAGGGCGGGGCCTTCTACGTCTGCAAGTCGGCCGACCTGACCGACCTGAACACCAACCCGGTAAAGGTCTATACCCCCGACGAGGCGGCCGGGGAACCCACCCGGGAAATCTGGGCCCCTGAACTGCACTACATCCAGGGGGAGTGGTACATTTACTACGCGGCCTACCACAACGGCGGCAACAACAATAACCACCGGGGCTACGTGCTCAAGGGCACCAGCCAGGACCCCCAGGACCCCTTTACCTTTGTGGGCCAAATCTACGACGCCACCGACAAGTGGATGATCGACATGACCGTGGTGGAGATTGAGGAGGAGCTCTACGCTGTCTGGTCGGGCTGGGAGAAAAACGTGGACGGGGAACAGGCCCTGTACATCGCCCATATGGACAGCCCCACCCATATCGATTCCCAGCGGGTCATGATAAGCTACCCGGATGAGGAGTTCGAGCGGCTGTCCACCAACCCCTACGTCAACGAGGGGCCGGCGGCGGTCATCGCCCCTGACGGCACGGTGAACATCGTCTACAGCGCCAACCACTTCAGCAACGGCGCCCACTACCGGCTGGGGGTGCTGACCTTAAAGAAGGGGGCCGACCCCATGGACGCGGCCAGCTGGATGAAGTCGGCCGACGCCGTCTTCCAGTCCAACCCCGAGACGGGCATCTATTCGGTGGGGCACCCCTCCTTTACCACCTCCCCCGACGGCACCGAAAACTATATCCTCTTCCACGGCCGGGACGGCTCCAGCAGCCAGTACAGCCGGCGGGTCTACCTCCAGACCTTCACCTTTGACGAAAAGGGCGTCCCCACCTTTGAAAAGCCCCTGGGCTCCACCGGTATGATAAAGCAGCCCAGCGGCACGGATGTTATTCCCTCGGAAATCCTGGAGGCCGAGACGGGCGCCCTTTCGGGCGGCGCGGCCGTGACAACAGGAGACGCCCGGTACCTTTCGGGCGGAGCCAAGGTCACGGGGCTGAACGCCGACGGCGCTTCGGTCAGCTTTACAGTGGAGGCGCCCAGCGACGGCACCTATACCCTGGCCCTCTACGCCGCCCAGGGTACCGACCGCCAGACCCAGTCGGGCCTGCAGGTGTCGGTGGGCGGGGAAACCTTTGATAAGCAGATTATCGGCCGGGGGAACAATGCCTATTTCTGGTATACCCTGTCCGTCCCCCTGCGGGCCGGGCAGAACACCCTGACGGTTTCAAAGAGCAGCGCCTACGCCTACGGGGCGGATTTGGACTGCATCCGGCTGTCCACCATGTCGGAGGAGGCCTACGCCGCCCAGGAGCCGGTAAAGCCCGCCGCCGCCCTCAGCGAGAGTACGCTTGCCATGGAGGCGGGGGACACCGTCCAGCTGCAGATGGAGATAACCCCCCGCAGCGATTCCATCACCTGGACTTCCAGCGACCCGGCGGTGGCCGTGATAGACGCCTACGGCCGGGTGACGGCCGTAGGGGACGGCCAGGCGGTCATTACCTTGCGGACGGCATCGGGGGCGGAGGCCAGCTGCCGGGTGACGGTAGGGGTGCAGGCCGCGCCCACCGTGACCCTGGATAAAACCGCCCTGACCCTGCCCGTAGGCGGCACCGGCCGGCTGACGGCTGCGGCTGCGCCCGCCGGCGACGCCCTGACCTGGACTTCCGACAACCCGGCTGCGGCCACGGTGGACGCCGACGGCCTGGTAACCGCCCTTGCCAGCGGCACCGCCAGGATAACCGTAACCACGGCCTCGGGGGCCGAGGCCGTCTGCCAGGTGACCGTCTACCTGCCCGGCGACCTGACAAAGGACGGGAAGCTGGACATCCTGGACGTCATGAGCGCCTGCCGGGTGCTGGCCCGCCAGTCGGCCACAGACGAGGAGCTGCTCTTAGGCGACATGGACGGCAGCGGCGGCATAGATATCAAGGACGTCATGTCCATCTGCCGCGCTTTAGCCCGGCAAAATCAGCTTGTCGACTAAGTCGAGATATAGAAGAGGGGGCAAGCCCCCCCTTCTAACATTCCCCCCTACAAATCCCGCAGAAGCGGGATTTGTCGTGTGCAGAAACCGACGCGCATGTCGCCGGTTTCTGCGATTTAAATGGCTTTGTAGAAAGCGCAAAAACTGCAACGGCGTCCAAAGGGCTTTGCAGCCCCTTGGACGCCGTTGTTATAGGGAAAACAAAAAGTTTTTTGCCCGCTTTTTTTGGGGAAAGCGGGCGGGGTGCCGGGGCAAGACCCCGGCTCGCGCCCCGCAGGACGCGAAACCCTTCCGGGAGTTCGCCGGCTAAACTTCCATATCCGCCGGATAGTCGCCGTCGATGAGGATATACGGGCAGCCGTGGGCCTTACACATATCCAAATAATAGGCGTTGTCGGCCAATACAGCCTCCAGGGTGCAGGCTTGGTCATCCAGACGCTGCTCGATGTCGCTGGCGTGCATTTTGATGTCGGCAAAATGGCTGCGGATATAATGCTCGCTCATGACAAGGCAGCGGTAGCGGATATGGGACAAATAGCTGTCGTCAAAATCCTTCTCCCAGGAAAAGGGGATATAGCAGCCTTCCACAATCAGATTCTGCTCATTTTCAATGGCCGTCTTGACCATTTCCCGGACCACAGGCCAGAGATAATCCACAAGCTCCCCATCGTCCTCGGGGGTCAGCGAGGTGTACCCGCTGCGGATAAGCCCCATTTTCAAATGGTCGATGGACAGATAAGGGTATTTGTACTTTTCCAGCAGCCGCTGGGCCAGCAGGGTTTTCCCCGTGTGGGAAGCGCCGGTCAGCAGGATAACCATATTGTCCGCCTCCTTAATCTACAGATGATGTCCCCATGATACAACACCCCTCCTGCCATTGCAAGGCGGGATAAACCGATGCCCGACAGCCCCCAAAGGCCGCCGGGCGTATTTTTTCACCCAGCTACCCGTCCATGGGTAACCCTCTCCAACTCATCTGGTACAATTCCATTGGATATATTGATTGGGAGGTCATGTCATGAAACCCTTGAAAGTCAAAGGGGCCTGACGCTGGACGGGGATATGATGGAGCGGATACAGGCGACCGGTCGGTGTCCCAATATGTAAATCTTATCCTGCGGGAGAAATACAAAAGCGCACAGTATAAACAGAATCCAGCCGGCAGCCCCGCGTCCCCCGCTGCAAAGCCGGGCAGAGCCAAGGCCGTCCCCTACCGCCTGGCGGGGGCTTCGGCCAGGATAAAGTCCCGGAAGGAGCGGGCGGCTATGGGCATATACTGCCCTTCGGCCCAGAAGAGCCGGGTGGTCCGCCGGAAGCCCTCTTCCTCCAGGGAGAGCAGCACCGTGTCCCCCATGAGGCCCTGCCAGGAGCGGGCGGGCACAAAGGCCACACCCATGCCGATGGCCACGTACCGCCGCACCGAAAAGGGGTCGTCGCAGATGACGGCCACCTCCATGGGCACCCCCCGCCGCCGGAACCAGCCGGCCGCCGTCCGGTACAAATAGGATTCGGGGGGCATGGATATGAGGGGTTCCCCCTCCAAATCCCCGATGCTCACCCTCTCCCGGGAGGCCAGCCGATGGCCCGCCGGCACCGCCAGCCGGATTTCCTCCTCCACCAAAGCCGTGCTTTTGTCCATGTGAGGGTAGGGGCAGCGGGCGGCCACGCATAAGTCGCAGGCGAACTGGGGCCCGGCGCTGTAGGTGTGGCTGATGGAAAAATGCACCTTGGGATGGGCCTGAATGAAGGCGGCCACCAAATCGATAATCAGGTTCCGGTTCTCCAGCACCAATAAGCTGATGCGGCCGGTCAGCTCCCCGGCCCCCTCCCGCAGGGCGTCGGCCCCGCTCTCCAGCTCCCGCAGGGCCTTTTCGGCGTAAGAGAGGAAAAGGGCCCCCTTCTCGTTGAGATGCAGCCGGTTGCCCTGCCGGTCAAACAGCCGGGCGCCCAAATCCTTCTCCAGCCGGGATATGGTCTGGGACATGGCCGGCTGGGGCACCCCGTGCTGCCGGGCCGCCTGGGTGATATTCTCCAGATGGGCCGCCGTGACAAAATATTGCAGCTGCAACAGTTCCATACCCATCACCTCCCCTTGATTATAGTCCAAAAAGGTATATAATACAAGTTATCGTTCATGAAATCCATCACCAATGGAGGGAGAAAGCATGGAAAAAGAACCATTCCGCATCACCTGCGCCGGGGCCAGCATCGTACAGGGCTGCGGCGCCTCGGACGAGGCCAAATACGGCTGGCCCGGCCAGCTGGCCGCCCTGCTGGGGCCGGGGTACGCCGTCTGCAACGCCGGGGCTGCCGGCGCCCCGGCGGCCAAAACCGCCCACGGGGGCGAAGGCTCCTACTGGGAGCGGCCGGAATTCGAAAAGGGCAAGGCCTTCCGGCCGGATTTGGTGACCATCCTCTTAGGGGGCAACGACGCCAACCAGCGGGCCCGGATTACCCCCGAAATCTTCCGGGCGGATTACGCTGACCTCATCCGGGCCTATGAAGCCCTGCCCAGCCGGCCCCGGGTGGTGCTGCTGGAGCAGACGGCCTGCCACAACGGGGACGGCCGGCAGGAATGGGTACACCGGTACGCCAACCCCATTATCCGCAGCCTGGGCCGGGAAATGAACCTGCCGGTGATAGAGCTGGAACAGGTTACCCTGGAACACCCTGGGTGGCACAACGAGGACGGCCTGCATTTTACCGACGAAGGCTACGGCCATCTGGCCCGCATCATCCGGGAGGGCCTCCTGCCCCTGCTGCCGTGAGGGGTATATGAAATGTATGCTGTCTATAACTTCAAAAGTATACCCAGCATACCGGGGTTGGTATTTTACATAAAAGATTCCCTTTGCTACAATAGAAAAACAGAAAGGTTAGACTACCCCCAAGGCCCAGACACACGACAAATCCCGCTCCTGCGGGATTTGCAGGGGGGATGTCAGAAGGGGGGCGCGCCCCTCTTCTGCGGCTTGCCGGCTTTGTCGACAAGCTGAGGAAGGATGATGGTATGGCGGAGATTACGGAAGCGATCATGCTGATATGTTTCGGGGTATCCTGGCCCATATCGGCCTATAAGTCCTATAAATCCCGGCAGACGGGAGGGAAAAGCCTGCTTTTCCTGATTTTAATCGATTTGGGGTATGTGGTAGGACTTTTGGGAAAAATCTTTTTCCGACCCGACTATGTCATCATCGTATACTGCATCAACCTTTTCTTCGTGACGCTGGACCTCTGCTTCTACTTCCGCAACCGGAGGCTGGAGCGGCAGGCGTCGGCCGGGGAAAAGGCAGCGGCAAAACAGCAGCAGGAGGTATAGGAAATGAAGAGGAACATACGCAAGCGGGCGGCATTGGCCTTAGCGGCCGTCACGCTGGCCACCACGGTCTTTTCGGCCGGAACGCCCCTCACCGGCTGGGCGGCCGAAGGGGACGCCGGGACGGTGCAGGTCAACCCGCTGGAGGTCAATTCCAGCCAGCCCGACTATCTGAAGGGCGACGTCACCGTCTTTGCGGACACCGGCTCCATCTAGGGCAACCTGGAGGAGGGAAACAACTTTACCAACCAGGGCCTGTTCGACAATAAGAAGGAGACCGGGGCCTGGAGCCGGGACATGAGCGGGGACAACCTGATTTCGGCCGAAAACCCCTTCTGGTTTTCCTTTAAGCTCCGCAAGACCCAGCCCAGCACCGCCGACATGGCCTGTGTGGTCACCACCTATTCCCTGACCTCGGTGAACAACACCTCCATGGGCGACGAGGCCGAGAACAAAACCCGGGACCCCCGGGACTGGAAGTTCTTCGGCTCGAAAAACGGCAGCGACTGGGTGCTGCTGGATACCCAGGTGAACCAGGAATTTACCGAGCGGGGCCAGCAGAAGGTCTACACCATCGAGAACACCGAAAGCTATGCCTACTATAAGCTGGAGGTAAGCCAGAACTGGGGTTCCGACGGCAGCGGCAACAACGTGCGCACCGGCCTTGCTGGCTTCCACGTGGGCCTGGGCGCCGACATCGATTTGGTGGAACTGGCCGGCCTCTACTGGAACGCGGGCGGCGAGTGGGCGTCCAACGCCAGCGACGAGGAAAAGGCCGAGACCCTGGCCGCCTTCAGCACCGAGTACAACCGGCAGCTGGATTTTTACAATTATAATGTGGGCGTCAGCGGCCGGGTGCACAACCAGGGCGACACCACCGGCGTCCAGTGCGACGGCAGCCTGTCGGACAACACCACCAATCCCTGGAGCCAGGACCGCCTGTGGGCCCAGATGAGCGCCCCCTTCTCGGGCATGGCCTTTACGGTCAAGGGCTATATGGCCCAGCGGCAGCCGAGCGCCGCCAGCGGCGCGGCCCTGGGCAACCAGGTGGCCTTAGAGGATGAAAGCGGCACGGTGTATTACTACCAGACCTTCCGCAACCAGACCTGGAGGGTAAAGGCCGACGGCTCCGAGACGGCCCCCACCGTCAGCAATGTGGGGGTGGGTACCGGCGCGGCCAACGACACCATCAAGGAAGCCATGGAATACGCCTATGCCGAGAGCGCCTGGAACCTGATGAACCCCGGCTGGAACGGCGGCGAAGGCGCCAAGACCGAGGGCGACGTAACCTATCAGGTGTTCTACGGCTACGATTCGGCCGGCGTGGAAGGGGATACCACCGGCGTCAGCTATATCGCCGGCCTGACCACCGGCGCTTCTGGGGCCTACGTCATCTCGGGCGAGATTTTCAACGCCTGGCAGAAGACCTGGGACGGGGACGATAAGTTTGCCGTCACCGGCGCCCCTACCAGCGCCGCCGCTCTGGACGACCAGGGCAACCTGTTCCAGAATTTTGAGAAGGCCTATTTTGTGCAGGATAAGGATTCGGGCGAAGTGACTATGTACGAAGGCAGCATTGAAATCACCGACTTTTCCCTGGGTGAAGGGGTGGAGGTTGTGCGCAGCACGTCCGACAAGATTTCGGCCAACCAGATGAAGCTGACCTATATTGTGGCCGACGGCACCGATGTGGCCCGCCTGGCCCCCACCTTCACCTGCGAAGCGGAGGTCACCCCCGCCTCGGGCAGCGAGCAGGACTTTACCGATTCCTATGCAAATCCGGTTACCTATGTGGCTGCCGGCGCAGGCGACCGGACCTATACCCTGCAGGTGACGGTCATGACCGAAAGCCAGGCCACCTCCTCCGACGAGGACGTGCAGCTGCTGAAGGCCCGGCTGGACCTGCTGCCTGACACGGATAAAATCGCCAAGACCAGCCGTTCCCTCATCATGCTGGCCCGGGCGGAGTACAACGCCCTGTCGGCCTCCCAGCGGACCCTCGTGGAGGACGAATACGTCCAAAAGCTGGAGGCGGCCGAAGCCGCCCTGCTGGCCGAGGACGAGGATCATCAGCTCCGCATCCTCTGCGTGGGTTCCAGTACCACCGAGGGCGTGGGTTCCAGCAACAGCAACGAATTTTCCTATCCCGCCCAGCTGCAGAAGCTGCTGGGGGATGGCTATACCGTCATCAACAAGGGCGTGGGCGGCACCACCGTGGCCGACCGGGGGGACTATCCCTACCGCACCACCGACCGCTACCGGGAGAGTTTAACCTGCGAGCCCGACCTGGTGCTCATGTTCGTGGGCTCCAACGACGCCGACGCCTGGAACCGCACCGGCATCGACTATCCCCAGGAGTTCCATGACAGCTACATCGCCCTGATGAACGACTACCGGAACCTGGACAGCCAGCCCACCGTAGTGGTCACCTATCCCTACCGCACCGACGGCTGGGCCGGCCGGGATGAGCGGGTTCCCGAAATCATCATCCCCATGCTCACCGAAATCGCCGAAGAGTACGGCTGCCCCATCCTGGACCTGTATGAGCCCACCAACTTCGGGCAGATAGCCGACAACTTCCGTGACCTCATGCCCGACGGCCTGCATCCCAACGACCAGGGCTATGCCTACATCGCCGACGCGGCCGCCCACTTTGTGGCGTCCTACAGCGAGGCCAACCTGTCCGGGCTGAAGGCCGGGGATACCGCCGTAGCCCTGACCGACAGCATCTACGACTACGCGGTGGTCACCGACGGCAGCCTGCCCACCGTTACGGCCACGGCGGCCGACCCCGCTGCCGATGTGCAGATTACCCAGGCCACCCAAGAAAAGCCCTACGCCGAAATCTATGTATCCACCGACAGGTACTCGGCCTGCTACCGGGTGAACTTTGTCTCCGGCGAGGCCGATACGGTCGGCCAGGCCCTGGCGGCCGACATCGCCGTCACCGGCCGGGTGCAGTACGACAACCTGGAGGAATTCAAGGCCCTGCGGGAGCGGTACAATGCCCTGACCGTCGCCCAGAAGGCCCATGTGCTCAACGAGTACGATTTGCAGATTGCCGAGCTGACCGTCAACGAACTGAGCGTCAATATGGAGGCGGTCACCCCGGTCATCGAGAAGATAGCGGCCATCGCCGACTATAATTCCACCGAACAGACCCAGGCGGTGCGGGACGCCCGGGAAGCCTACCGGGCCCTGACTGCCGACCAGCAGGCCCTGGTGTCCAACATCGACGTCCTGATTGCCGCCGAGGCCAGGGTGCCCGAAATCGACCCGGTCTACTATGCCACCGAGCAGCTGGAAAAGCTGACCAATACCTACCGGGACGCCCCCATCGTCCGGGAGATGGTGCCCTTTGTGGCCGGCATGTCGGAGGAAGACAAGAACCAGGTGGGCGCCGACCTGCTGGCGGATTTGGACGCCGCCGCCGAGACGGTTTCCCATTCGGCCGATAACTTTAATGTGACGGTCAACCCCTCCACCTGGCGCTCCAGCGGCTACACCAGCACCCCCTGGATGCACAGTGCCACCACGGAAGAGCGGCAGCAGACGGCCGACGCTATGGCCGACGAGCTGAAGTACGAGTATGTGGTGGAGGGCTACGCCGTGGGCCGCACCTCCGGCAGCTACAATATCGACGGCGGCTGGGGCGAAATGGTCCTGGTGCAGATTGACGGGGAGAACGGCACGGTGGCCACCGACAACGTCCGCAACCCCTTTAACCAGGCAAACCGGTACTGGGCCATGCTGACGGCCCCCTTTGTGGGCATGAGTTTTACCCAGAAGGGATATTTCTCGGGCAGCGGCTACAGCGAGGCTGTCCTGGGCAATTCCTTCTCCTATGAGGGTAAGGTCTACCAGGTGTACTGGGACAGCGTCCGCAGCCATGACGACGTGGCGCTGGAAAAGGATAAGAATGTGGAGGTAACCAGCATCACCAGCTATCCCGGCTTCAACGGCCGGAACGCCGATTTGACCAACAACACCTTCCGCTACGCCTACGCCGTCTACAGCCAGAATGGTAAGTGGGATTCCAAGACCCTGGGCATCCCCGCCGGCGCCACGGTGGAGGACGAGGCCAGCGGTGTGCTCTACCAGGTATTTGAAGGGCCCCAGGGCAAGGCTTATATCGCCGGCTCGGCCGAGACCATCGCTGCGGCCGACCCCGACGGCGGCAAGCCGGAAGGCGCCTATGCCATCCCGGCCGAAGTGGCCGCCGCCCTGGCCGAGGAGGCCGGCAGCGACGCCGCCGTCTTTGCCGAGATGGGCGCCCCTGTGTCCATCGCCTTCCAGGTGGACGGCGCCACCGTGCAGCAGTTTGAAAAGCAGGACATCGTTGTAGCGGCGGACGGCAGCTATACCCTGTCTGCCCACGCCCAGACCCTGGAGGAAGCCGCCGAAGCCGTAAAGACGGCCCTGGAGGATATCCAGGCGGACAATGACACCACCGCCGACACCCTGCTGGCTGCCGCCCAGGGGGCTATCACCAACGCGGGCATCACCGCCGAGGTAACCGCTTTCGAGAAGACCGAGGCCACCTCCGACGCCGCATGCTCCATCACCGCCACGGTGACCCTGACCTGGGGCAGCCAGACCGCAGAGGCAGAAGTGGAGTTGGTGGCGGAAATCATCAAGGGCGACCTGAATAATGACAGCAAGGTGGATATTCAGGATGTCATGGCCCTCTGCCGGGTTATTGCCCGTAAGAATACCGGCAGTGATCCCAACCAGGACGAAATCAACCGCGGCGACCTGACCGGCGACGGGGAAATCCGCATCGAAGACGTTATGGCCCTCTGCCGGAAACTGGCGGCTGACAAATAAGGCCTTTGGGCTTACTGCCCGCCCGGAAAACTGAATCTGCAGCAAGGCCCCCGGCCGTATTTCTGCGGCCGGGGGCCTATTCTGTGCGGATATTGAAACCGTGCGCGGGAATAAACCCGGCCGGGGAAAGTAACATTCGTACAAAAAAATTGCAGAGAAAAAACGAAGTGGCCGGATGGGGCCGTTTTTTGCCGATTGGGGGTAGACGGGAGACCTGCCGGCAGGTATGATAGGAATGGTTCATTCTACTTGGAAATGAGGGTACTGGTATGGTTTTAGATGTAAATATCCTGCGGCGGCCCGACTGCCTGCGGGTGCTGACCGAAGAGGGGGCCCGTATGGCCGCGCTGGAAGGGGAGGGCTTTGCCGCCGGCGACGTGCGGGTGTCCTTCGCAGAAAAGGACGGCTTTGCGGTGTCCATGACGGCGGGGGAGACCCCCGTGAAATTCCTGGAGCTGCGCTGGCATGGCAGCTTTCAGCCGGGGGTCCGGTTTATGGGGGACGCCTTCGAGCGGGGCTACGGCAACCTGGAGTGGCGGGGCTTTGTGCCCGACCGGCTCATGCCCTGGTACTGCCTTGTGTCCCATGGGAACGAGACGGCGGGGCTGGGGGTAAAGGTCCGGCCCAACTGCTTTGCCTTCTGGATGACCGACCCCCAGGGGGTGACCCTCTGGCTGGATGTGCGCTGCGGCGGCAAGGGGGTCATCCTTTCGGGCAGGACCCTGGAGCTGGCCGCCCTGGTGCAGGAGACCTCTCAGGATGAGGACGCCTTTACCTTCCTTCACCGGTTCTGCGGCCTTATGTGCCGGGACCCCCTGGCCCCGCCGGCGCCGGTCTACGGCAGCAACAACTGGTATTACGCCTACGGCAACTCCTCCCACGAAGAAATCCTGCGGGACACCGCCCTGCTGGCCGAGCTGACCGAGGGCCTGCCCAACCGGCCCTATATGGTCATCGACGACTGCTGGCAGCCCCTGGCCCTAAGCCAGGGGGCCGCCGGCCGGCCCTACGAAACCGGCAACGCCCGCTTCCCCGACATGCCGGGCCTTGCCCGGCAGATGAAGGAGATGGGGGTAAAGCCGGGCATCTGGATCCGGCCGGAAGAGACCAACGAGATGTTTTTGGACAACCGGCTGCGCTGCGACCGGGACCGCCGGTACCTGGATTTGACCGAGCCGGAGGCCCTGGCGCTCATCGGGGAGGACGTCCGCCGGGTTGTGGGCTGGGGCTATGAATTTGTAAAATTCGATTTTGCCACCATCGACGCCATCGGCACCTTTGCCTTCCAGCCCCTGGATGTTATCCGCATGCGGGACAACTGGGCCTGGCACGACCGCTCCCAGACCAACGCCCAGGCCATTATGGGGGTCTACCGGACCATTCTGGAGAACGCCGGCTCGGCGGTCATCCTGGGCTGCAACGTGGTGGGCCACCTGGGGGCGGGGCTGATGCACATGCACCGCAGCGGGGACGACACCAGCGGGGCCAACTGGGACCGGACCATGATTATGGGGGTCAACACCCTGGCCTTCCGGCTGGCCCAGCACAAGGCCTTTTTCCACATCGACGCCGACTGCGTGGGCATCACCGAGCAGATCGACTGGGAGATGAACAAACAGTTTTTGGAGCTCATCGCCCTGTCGGGCACGCCTCTTTTCTGTTCCATGAAGCCGTCGGCCGTTACCGAGGAGATGAAGCCGGCCTTAAAGGAGGCCTTCCGGCTGGCCTCGGAGCAGAAGACCCGCATGAAGCCTCTGGACTGGATGGACAATTCCATCCCGGCCGTCTACGAGGTGGATGGGGAGAAGCATACCTACCACTGGATGCAGAAGCACGGCACGAACGGCTTTTCAGCCTGATGAATAAGAACCTTCCCGGTGCAGGGGAAACCGGCGCCGGGAAGGTTTTTCTCAAAAAAGGCTTGACAGGAACGGGGCCGTGTGCTATAGTATATAAGCTGTTTGCTGGTGTAGCTCAGCTGGTAGAGCAGCTGATTTGTAATCAGCAGGTCGGGGGTTCGAATCCGTCCACCAGCTCCACCATTTTTTCAAGTGCATATGGGAGTGTTCCCGAGTGGCCAAAGGGGGCAGACTGTAAATCTGTTGTCTTCGACTTCGGTGGTTCGAATCCACCCGCTCCCACCA